>CAMCMU010000004.1 GCA_945876035.1 Schlesneria paludicola DSM 18645
GCTACGTGCTCCCGCGGCACAAGGCGGCCAACTGGGTCGGGCGGGGTCGTGGGCGGAAGTCCACGCGGCCGGGAGCCAATGGCGTCGTCGAGCTCACGCCGTTTGAGTTTTTGGACAGGCTCGCCGATCTCGTCCCGCCACCGCGAAAACACTGGCATCGCTACCACGGGGTGTTTGCCCCGAATCACAAGCTCAGGCCCGCCGTCACGGCGCTGGCGATCGGGAATGTCGGCAAGCAACGCGAGGCCGTGACCGGCGGGCATGGGGCTGGCGAGCATGCCGCGGGAGGCTGCTGCGACGCGCATCACAAGCCCCGTTCTCACGACACCTCACGGATTGCCTGGGCCAAGCTGATGGCGAGGGTGGGGGAGGAGTTTCCACTTGCGTGCCCCACCTGCGGCGGCGACATCCGGCTCATCGCATTCATCACCGATCCGGGGCCAATCCGTAAGATTCTCACGCATCTTGGCGAGCCGCTCGAACCTCCACCGCTTTCTCCCGCTCGCGGCTCGCTGGTTCTCGGCAATGAGCGGCGCATTGGGGTCGGGCTTCCGCCCGCGCCGCTTGGGTATGAGGCCGGCGAGTGCCGCGTCGTCAAGCCGGTTGCGTCACACTGACAGATGCGACGAGTCGAGGCCCTCATGACGAAGCAGGGCGCCGAGTTATTCCGGCTGTGTGAGCTGATCTGCCTCGCGCAGGATGCGGGCCTTGTACTCGGCGTCGAATCGCCGCCGTACGGGCTTCTCCGGCACGGCCGGATTCGGCCGCTGTTGACCGTTGCCTGCTCCCGGCCCGCCACTGCCTCTTGGGGACTCAAAATCTTCTGGTTCTCAGTCTCCTGCCCTCCTGGCCCTCTACTCTAATCGGGGAAGGCAGGTGTCTCACCGGTCATTGGTTGGCACAGAGGGTCTTCGACAAACTCGATGGCATCGTGGCACGAAGGCAGTAACGCAAAAATAAGTGAGCCAGCCGAATCACTGACTGCGGCATCTGACCCCCTATGCGAATAGAATGGCGATGTTCGCCCGAGTGCCGAACGGGGTTGGAGCGGAGACAGGTGTTCGCTTCGAATCGTGATCAAGAACGAGTTCGAGCAGAGTTCAAAAGACGATCGACCGACTGGATCGTTGACTCATTCGAATCGATTTCGATCGGAATGCACTCCTCCAAGTTGCGAAACCAAGTCAACTGTCGCTTGGCAAATTGTCTTGTGTGCGTCTGTATCAGGGCGACCAATTCGTGGGGTGGAGACGCCTCGAGATCGGGCCGGCCATTGCATCCCACAGGTTCGGCATCCATCCAATCGAGGACATCTCTGTATCCCAAAGCCTGACGTGCAGTCCGGCTGAGTGGTTGTGGCAAGTCTCGCAACAGCCGGACCTCGGCCAGAAATCCCTGCTGAAACATCTGCTCGACCCGCGCATCGATTCTGGAATTCAACCAGTCTCGATTGGGTGACAACCAATAGACGTGGGGTGTTCGTTCAGAAAGTGGCCGAGGGCCTTGTTCTTGCTGTTCCGACAATGTTCGGCCGGTCAAAAGCTGGACCTCGATGGCTCGAACCACGCGACGCAGATCGTTCGGATGCAGGCGTGAGGCGGTCACGGGATCGATCCGAGATAACTCGCGATGTAGGGATTCACGCCCCTCGGCAATCGCGCGCTGTTCCAGTTCTCGACGTAACTCCCAGTCGGCTTTTGGTCCCTCAAACACTCCGCGGAGCAGGCTTCTCAGGTACAATCCAGTCCCACCGACGAAGAGAGGTGTGCGACCGCGACTGAGAATCTCGAGGCAGCACGTCGCGGATGCTTCGAGATAGTCCGTTAGGCTAAATTCTTCGTGAGGTGCAAGAATGTCGATCAAATGATGCGGGACGCGATCACGCTCAAATCGAGTGGCCTTGGCCGTACCAACATCCATTCCCCGGTAAACGGTCATGGAATCCAGAGCAATGATTTCGGCATTCAATTGATTGGCCAGCGTCAACGACAATGCGGTCTTGCCACAGGCGGTCGGCCCACTCAAGAACCAGCATTGTCGCAGAATTTCGTTAAGGAATATCACAGGTCGCATTTGGCACACTCTGCCGCGGACAATCACGGAGGCTCCGAGCTTCAAAAACGAATTTTGAGGCGGCGGCTCGATGCCTCACCCGGACTCGCGGTCAGAATTTTTTGGCGAATCGGCCTGCCAACAAAAAGTAGGGCCTGTGTTGCCACGGCCCGCAATCCGTCGGTCCTGAACACACGCAGAAACATCGGTCCAAATTCGGAGTTGGGCAGGATCAGCGGATGAGGCGTCCCTTACTTGCCGTCGGTCACTCGGCGGCTGTGGAGACCATAAATTCCCGACGTGAACGGGGGGCGTGATCCGGAAGGTCTCGCCATGCAATGTCCTCCACAGAGGAGGATTCCAAGTCTTCCACGGAGATCTTCGGAGGCGAGCCCTTCCGTGACTTTGCCGAGTCGCACCAAAACAGCCTGTGGATCCGGCCGAACACAGAGTGGCCCCCCCTGTTTCCGTTGGTTTGGATATCAGGGAAACCACCCGGTCCGAGTCCTTCAAGCACTCGACAATAGCAACCTGTTCAGGGCGCAATCGATCGATCAGTCCCATGATTTTGTACTTTAACAAAGCCGCTGACGATAGAAAAATTTGACGTCACCCCCCCCTTCGGGATTCTATCGTTGGCGCGAGAATCGCCACAAGTAAGTTTTCGACGCGTGTACAATTTGTAAATAAATTGCACGCGGTGACGAAGGTTGCACTTAAATGAGTCTTGCTGTTTGCAGGAATTTGGCGAATTTTGTGAATGATCCCGTAAAATTTGTTGCCTTTTTAACGAATCAGAGTACTCCCAACCGATCGAATTTGACGCACGGATTTTAGTCAATTAGACTAGTGATGTAGAACCGTTTTTTTGCCTTGGTTGATGGAGCGGAGTTGATACTGTTTCGTCAGGATTTCGAGCGGTTCTTGGCGGACCCGGAGCGATCAAAAATGTTAGGCCAGCTAATCCCGCTGGGTGGTGGAGATCCCATTCCGTTGTGGAAGCCGAAGCTCCTCGTCGGCCGCCGTCCTCGTTGTGATATTCGGCTAAATTTTGCCAATATTTCCTCAGAGCACTGCCTTTTGGAGATGGTCAGCGGCTATTGGCAGGCGAGTGATCTTCACAGCAGTAACGGCACGAAAGTCAATGGGGAGCGTGTGCACCACGGAATCCTTCAGCCAGGCGATACCATTGCGTTTGCGAAGTGTCGCTTCGAGATCGACTATACTCCGGATCGGAACGTCGTCTCCGACGTCGAAATCGATCCTTTTTCAATCGGATTACTCGAGAAAGCGGGACTGCAGCGGGATGATGAAAGTCAACGCGTTGGTCGTGGAGCCAGTTCCGGGCCAAAAAGAGGACATTCTCAAGATCGAGCACCGTCAAGCATCCGAAATCGTGCCACTCCGAAAAAAAATGAAAAATCAGACGGGGACAACTCGATCGAAGATGCTTAGGGAAACTCGCAACGTCGGTTCGGGGTCATCGCAGATCTCAATCGGGCAATAACAATCCCAGTTCAATCAGTTTTTCACGGCATTCGTCCCGTTCACGGCTGCGGGTCAGTTCGATCCAGGTCGGATCCTGAACTTCGATGAAATCGGTGTTGGAATACGGGGGAGCCTTGCCAGATGCGGCTCCGTGTTGCGCGAGGCGGCGGATGACACTCTGTTCGAGACGGCTGAGAGTTCCGCCTCCAAGACGATAATCCTCAAACGCTTCCCACACGACGGGAAATAGTGGGCGAACAATTTCTTGCCCGATCGTTGTGGCATAAAGCCGAATTTCCTCCTGCGCATGGGGATCCATCCGCAGTGAGAGGAAGTGTAACAGATTATGGAGATCAATCTTCCAGTAGGCTTCGGTATACGTGGCGAGCGGAAGATCTTTGCGGGCTTGCTCACGCGCCACGCCTGAGGCCAAGCGGCCATCGTAGATGCGTCGAGTTTCCTCGTGCAACTGTCGTTCTTCCTGGGATAGCTTTTCACCGATCGCGTTGGGAAGTGCTTGGCCGCTTCCCTGGCGGTTTTGGTCGGCTTGGGATCGCCACGCGTCGACGGGAGTCGACTGAGCGGAATCAATCGCCATGGAATAACGCGTACTGTATTCGTTCACACTCGCCATTCGATGCCGGATCCACTGACGCCAGCAGTCCATGGGGACGCGAACGAGGATCTTGATCTCCGCCATTTCCAGTGGAGTTGTATGTCTGTGACGCATCAAGTAGCGAATCAGGGTTCGGTCGTCGGAGACCTTCTTCGTGCCGACACCATAGCTGACTCTCGCTGCTTGAACGACCGCCGAGTCGTCTCCCATGACATCAACGAGACAGACAAAGCCGTCGTCCAAAACAGGTATTTTCTTCCAGCGAAGCTGTTCGACAATCTCAGAATTTGCAGGCATTACCGAAGGTTCCTAGGATAAAATAACCGGTCACGGCAAAACACGAGAATCCGCACAAGAATTGGAAAATCGGAACCACAATGGATCGCATCTGACTCAGCACCGAACGTGGCGTTCAGGGTGATTCGCTGTTTCATTTCAGAATCGATATCGAAGATAAAGTCACTCGCAATTTCGATGTTTGACGCTCGTGAAGGGAATCGTTTGCAGTCTGCTCGGTTCATTCCCAAAAGCGGGCCTGACGCATTCTATATCAGCGGGAAGGCCCCTTGAAAATGCCGCCGACGATGTTGTCGTGAGTGTACGGGTTGCGAACTTGTCGGAATCAGAGTCAAATTCAAACCGAGTATCAATTGATGATTTCTTTTTCAGACCTTGGGGAAACTGGGGATGGATGTACTTTCACGTTGGACTGCCGGATTGAATTACGACAGGTTTCTCGACAAATATGCGACGCCTGAACAGCGGCGTCGATGGGACGCATTTCACTCCAAGGTCGGGTTGACGCCCTCTCAGCAGGCGACCCTACGGGATTTTCGCCGCGAAATGCTCGTCATCGTCGTGGCCGGTGCATGGTGCGGCGACTGTATTCAGCAGGTTCCGATTTTCGACCATTTTTCGAAGCAGGCCCCCTGTCTTCAATTCCGTTATTTTGATCGAGAGGATCACGGAGATCTGGCCGACGAGTTGTCAATTTGTGGCGGGCGGAGAGTCCCGTCGGTGTTGTTTTTATCGGAGGACGGAGCTCCCTGTGGTCGCGCCGGTGATCGAACATTGTCCAAGTACCGCGACATGGTTGCGACTCTCGATGGCGCCTCCTGTCCGACCGGAATTGTAGCTCCGGTACAAGCATTGCTAAGCGACGTCACGCAGGATTGGCTTAATGAATTCGAGCGAGTTCAACTCATGCTGCGACTCTCGCCGCGACTGCGTCAGAAGCATGGCGATTGATTTCGGGAGTTCGACAGATTCTACTTGAGCCTCGTAGAAGCTTCCCGAAAGACAGATGATGTCATATCCAATGACAGTGTCGTGACGGGGTCAGTGCCTTCAAACCGACAGTGGCTGCCGAAGCGGTGGCCTGACTGACCTGCTCGCCCTCTAAATGGTCGCCGATGCCGACCTGAAAGTTGCCATGAAAGGAAATATCAATCACTCCGTTGTCTTTTGGTGCTTCAATATTGCCGGAGACAAGTGGAGCATCGACACGACCTGTTCCGTCGCGAAAAGTGTCGGCTGCTCGTCGGTTGAAATCTGTGGCCCGGCCGAGTTTGATACGATCAAGAAGCATGGGTTGACGTGCGCTCTTGCGGCGAACGGGATGTCTGGTGCACCGTTTATGAGGGGGCTGAATAATCCGTCCTATCAGTCGGAGGTTATTGCCGTCACGTCAAAGACGATCGAGGACTGTGCTGCCGCCAACGTCCCCAGCGTGATCGCCTTCACGGGGTACAAGTGGAAGAATGCAGACGATCCGAATAGCGGCGAAATCTCGCTTCAGGAGGGAGCGGACAATTGTGTCGCGGGTCTGAAAGCCTTGGCTGCTCTCGCCGAAAAGAAGGGGATTAACATCTGCCTCGAACAACTGAACACGCGAGACGGTTCACATCCCATGAAGGGACATCCCGGCTATCAGGGAGACGATATCGATTACGTGGCCAATATCGTCCGTCGAGTCGGCTCGCCACGCGTGCAACTGTTGTTCGATATTTATCACGTCCAGGTCATGAATGGTGACGTGATCCGCCGCATCGAAGAATGCCGGGATGTGATCGGCCATATTCATACAGCGGGTAATCCTGGCCGGGCGGAACTCGACGAACAGCAGGAGATCAACTATCCGCCCATCATGAGGAAGTTGGTTGAGATTGGATACAAGGGCTATGTCGGTCACGAATTCATTCCCACCCGCGATCCAATCGCCGGACTTCGAGAAGCGGTCGAGATCTGCGACGTCTGATCGACGCAAACCGTATCGTTCGCGTTCAGTGTCGATACGGTTTGTCTCGAACTCTTTGACTCAAGTCCTTTCCAGCTCAGTGCAGGCGACTCCCCGTGATCCGCCCGATGAGCCGGCCCATGCCAAACGTGAACGTCCATTGCGGTGAGTTTGGGTGGCTCTCTGCCGTTCCCTTTCTGTGGCCCATCGTTCATGGCGAGGTGGCCATTAAACCTATGCGAATAAAAATGTGTTTCTAGATTCTCTTGCCGGCCTCGCCCCGAACGCCGTGCTCAAGAATCGAGGCGCAAACAACCAGTGTCACTGCCAAACACTCATGGTGCGTTCTGTCAAAACTCGTTCGGCCCTACAGGAGGGCCCTGTCAACTTGGCATGGCGAGTTGTGTTTACATAAGTAATAGACGCCGCTAAACGATGATTTGTAATGACTTACAACATTGTTTTTTTGCCGGCACGTCGGTTGCTTAAATGTGTGCTGTGTGGTGGAAACCGCCTCGGTGGCAGATTGTTTGCTTACCCGGATTCGGTTTCCATCGATCGTGTCGAGCCATGCGATGCGTTCAAGCACACTGTAAACCAACAATTTTATCCGACCACGCCTGGCCTGATGCTTGAGGAGTCGCTGTGTCTAAGTTGATTAGTTTTGATGATGAGGCTCGGAAGAGTTTGCTTGAAGGTGTGTCCAAGTTGTCTCGGGCTGTGAAAAGCACGCTCGGTCCTCGTGGTCGGAATGCCGTCCTCGATAAGGGTTGGGGGACGCCCAAAGTCACGAAGGATGGGGTGACTGTTGCGCAGGATATTGATCTCGAAGATAAATATCAAAATATGGGTGTGCAGCTTGTTAAGGAAGCAGCTTCTAAGACGAGTGACGTTGCCGGTGACGGGACGACGACCGCTACGGTTTTGGCAGAGGCGATTTTTCGTGACGGTCTGCGTTATGTCGCCAGCGGCTGTGATCCGATGGCTCTCAGTCGTGGTGTGCAAAAAGCGGTTGATGCCGTGGTCGCTGAACTGAAGAAGTTGGCAAAGCCTGTCAGGGCTGACGATCGCAAAGCTATTGAGACTGTGGCCTCGATTGCTGGTAATAATGATAAGGAAGTTGGAAAAATACTTGCTGACGCCCTGTTGAAGGTTGGTAAGGATGGGGTGATTACCGTTGAGGAAGGTCGTCAGGTTGCCACTGAGGTTGAGTTGGTGGAGGGGATGCAGTTTGAGCGAGGATATCTGTCGCCGCATTTCGTCACCGATGTCGACAATCAGGTTGTCGAGTTCGATAATTGTCGGATTTTGATTTACGAAGATAAGATTAGCAGTGCCAAGTCGCTGGTTCCATTGCTCGAAAAAACGTCGAAGGCTGGCCTCTCGCTGTTGATTATTGCCGAGGATATCGAGGGTGAGGCGTTGGCCACTCTCGTTGTTAATAAGATGCGAGGGATTTTGAAGATCTGTGCGGTCAAGGCTCCAGGTTACGGAGACCGCCGCAAGGCGATGCTGGAAGATATTGCCGTCCTGACCAATGCGAAGGCTATTTTCAAGGACTTGGGCATCAAGCTCGAAAGTGTCGAGCTCACTGATCTTGGTGTAGCTAAAAAAGTTCGTATTGATGCCGAGAACACGACTGTCGTTCAAGGGGCTGGTAAGAAGGCTGATATTGACGGTCGTGTGGCGATGATTCGACAGGAAATCACGAAAACAGATAGCGAGTACGATCGCGAAAAACTTCAGGAACGACTGGCAAAGTTGGCTGGTGGAGTTGCTCAGATTAGTGTTGGTGCCCACACCGAAACGGAAATGAAGGAACGCAAAGATCTCATCGATGATGCGTTGGCTGCAACACGAGCCGCCATCGAAGAAGGAGTTGTTCCGGGTGGTGGCGTTGCTCTGCTTCGCTGTGCAGGAGCGCTCGATAAACTCAAGCTCCAGGGAGATGAGCGGCATGGCGTGGCGCTCATTAAGAGTGTGCTCGAAATGCCGATTCGGACAATTGCAGAAAATTCCGGTTTGGACGGCGCGGTGGTTGCCAATAACGTGAAGAAATCAAAGGACAAGTCTCACGGTTACGACGCATTGAATGAGCGTTACGGTGATATGTTTGAATTTGGTGTGGTCGATCCGGCGAAGGTTGTCCGTACGGCACTCCAGAACGCGGCGAGCGTTGCCAGTCTGTTGCTCACGACCGATTGTATCGTCGTTGAAGCACCGAAGCCCAAAGAGGACGACCACAGCCATGACGACCATCATGACATGGGTGGCGGAATGGGCGGCATGGGTGGCGGCATGGGCGGCATGGGCGGCATGGGCGGCATGGGCGGCATGGGTGGTGGGATGGGCGGCTTCTAGTTGGCTGTTTCGCCGTTGATCGTTGTGGCGTTCCATCCCTTTCCCAGTTTGATTGGGTGGCCGCAGATTGGCTGGATAGTGTCTATAAAAAACCATGTAGGCGGTCGGTTGTTCAGGTCGGCCGCACGACAGGAATTGTTAACAGTTAATTTAAAGGACTTAATTTAATGAACTTGAAGCCTCTCGATGACCGTGTTGTGGTTGAGCCTCTGACTGCAGAAGAAAAGACGGCTGGAGGAATCGTTCTTCCGGATGCTGCCAAAGAAAAACCTCAACGCGGCAAAGTCTTGGCGGTCGGGCCCGGACGTTTGCTGGACAGCGGCGAACGGTGTCCAGTGGCGGTCAAGGTTGGCGACGAGGTTTTGTTTGCTAAATATGGTGGCACCGAGATCGAAGTCCAGAAGAAAGACGTGAAGATCCTGCGGGAATCTGACATTCTGGCTAAAGTGACTGGTTGATTTGATGGACTCGCTGGACGTCAATTATCGTCTAACAAATACATCGGCTTCGCTGTGCTGAGGCCGTATGCTGTATAGCAGTTTTTTCCTTGAAAATTCCCACAGGAGCCTGTCGTGGCTAAGCAACTTTTGTTCGATGATCGTGCACGCCTGAAATTGCAGCGTGGAGTGGAAACGCTGGCCAAGGCTGTCGCCGTAACGATGGGCCCCACGGGTCGAAATGTCATCATTGACAAATCGTTCGGTAACCCGATCGTCACCAAAGACGGCGTGACGGTTTCCAAAGAAGTCGAATTGGAAGACCCGTATGAACACATGGGTGCAAAACTTGTCAATGAAGTCGCCTCTAAAACAAGTGACATCGCTGGAGATGGAACCACAACCGCTACGGTTTTGGCTCGAGCAATTTATAGCGAGGGGCTCAGAAGTTTGACGCTGGGTGCTAATCCCACCATCGTTCGCAAGGGGATTGAAAAGGCTGTCGACGCAGCAATCGCCTTCGTAGAGAAGATGGCGAAGCCGGTTTCTTCCAAGGAAGAGATCGCACAAGTCGGTTCAATTTCGGCCAACAATGATCGTGTTATCGGCGACTTGATTGCGGACGCCATGGAAAAGGTTGGTCGTGATGGCGTGATCACCGTTGAAGAGGGAAAAGGCAATTCCACGACATTGCAGACGGCCGAAGGGATGCAGTTTGACAAAGGCTATGTTTCGCCCTACTTGGTGACTCATCCTGAGGATATGAAATGTATTCTTGAAGACTGTTATATCCTGTTGTTCGAAAAGAAGATTTCTAGCCTACGCGAATTCGTACCCATTTTGGAAAAAGTGGCCCAACGCAGTAAGCCGCTGTTGGTCGTTGCTGAGGATGTCGACGGAGAGGCGTTGACAGCTCTGGTTGTCAACAAATTGCGTGGAGTCCTGCAGATCTGTGCCGTCAAGGCTCCTGGTTTCGGTGATCGTCGTAAGGCAATGATGGGCGATATGGCGACGTTGACGGGTGGAACGTTGATTTCTGAAGATCTCGGAATCACCCTCGAGTCAGTGGAGTTGAGCCATCTCGGCCGCGCGAAGAAGGTCGAAGTCACTAAGGACACCTGCACATTGATTGAGGGTGCGGGCGATACGGCCCAGATTCAGGCTCGCGTTGAGCAGATTCGGCGACAGATTGAAGCCACCGAAAGTGAGTATGATCGGGAAAAATTCCAAGAGCGACTGGCCAAAATTTCGGGTGGAGTCGCGATCATCTCCGTCGGTGCGGCCACCGAAGCGGAAATGAAACAGACAAAGGCTCGAATGGAGGATGCGCTCCATGCAACGCGTGCAGCCGTTGAGGAGGGTATTCTTCCCGGCGGTGGTGTCGCATTGTTGCGAGCCATCGCGGCCGTCAGTGAAGTCAAGGCCAAGGGCGACGAAAAGATTGGCGTACACATTGTCATCAAGGCGCTGGAAGCTCCGATTCGTCAAATCGTGAACAACAGTGGCATTGATGGGAGTGTCGTGGCTGATGAAGTCCGCAGCATGCCGACCAACACCGGATTCGATGCGAACACAAATAAGTACGTGGATATGTACAAGATGGGAATCATCGACCCCGCCAAGGTGGTCAAGAGCGCTCTCCGCAATGCGGCTTCCATCGCTGGATTGATGTTAACCACGTCAGTGTTGGTAACACGTGGTGAAGACAGTGATGGTAAAGCGTCAGGCAAGGTCGAGGGCGCTGTGCGATAACCAGCTCGTAAGCCCGTCGCTGGCCGATGAAAACGACCTGATTGACAACAGCCGAACCGCCGGGAGTCTCCCGGCGGTTTGTTGTTTAAATTGTCAAAATGGTTTACGGGTGAAAAAATAGAAAAATGGTCGCGAACCAAGTGCGACGCTATGGTGGCCCTTGCCAACGGCTAATGAGGTCAGTCGAGATCCGTTTTGGACCTTGGGATTGTGCTGCTGGATGGCCTAGGCGATGATCACCTTGCAATTTAGGGGCGGTGAACCGTTGGTCACAGGCTTGGGGAGCCGAGGGCGACATCGCGATCAGGCTGTGGTACCACAAAAGTTTTCTATGCGGTGGAGTTGGAGTGTCGTTCTAGGAGATTTCGGAGTGGAGCCGTGATGGTGACGAAGCGGTGTTACTACGAGGCGTTGACAGTCAGTAAGACTTCGTCTGACGACGAAATTAAAAAAGCCTATCGCAAACTCGCGGCCAAACATCATCCGGATCGCAATCCTGGGGATGAATCGGCAATCGCAGCATTCAAAGAGGCTGCTGAGGCATTTGATGTTCTGAGCAATTCCGAGAAGCGTGCTCGTTACGATCGTTTTGGTCATGCGGGCGTCCAAGGAGCCAGCGGTGGAGCCGGAGGTTTTGGAGATGTCAACGACATTTTCGAGGCATTCGGGGACATGTTTGGGGACATGTTCGGCGGTGGCGGTGGACGACGAGGCGGGACACGCGGACGTCGAGGCAGCGGTCTTCAGACGTCACTCACGATTGCGCTGCTCGACGCTGCCGTAGGCTGCGTACGGGAAATTCAAATTGAGAAGAATGTTTCCTGTATCACCTGCCAGGCGACAGGAGCGAAACCCGGCACAAAGCCACAGAAGTGTGATTATTGCGCTGGTCGAGGTCAGGTGATTCAGTCCCAAGGTTTCTTTCGCGTGCAGACGACATGCCCCGCCTGTCGCGGCCAAGGCGATGTGGTCCGTGAAAAGTGTCCGGATTGTCGGGGAAGTCGATTCGTTTCTCGATCATCCCAATTAGAGGTGAAAGTTCCTGCGGGTATCGACAATGGAATGCAACTGTGTTTGCGTGGTGAGGGAGAACCGGGTGAAGGGGGCGGACCAGCCGGTGATTTATATGTCGATATTCATGTGAAATCTCATCCGCTGTTTGTACGAGACGGGAAAAATCTGACGTGCGGCGTGCCTTTAACGTTTGCGCAAGCCGCGCTGGGTACAGAACTCGACATCCCGATTTTGACTGGAAAGTATCGATTGACGGTCGTTGCGGGCACTCAACCCGGTGAGATTCATCGCTTGAAGGGCCAAGGAATGCCCGATGTTCAGGGGGGAACTCGTGGCGATCTGCATGTCCAATTTCAGGTGGAAGTTCCCAAGAAGCTATCGAAAAAACAGGAGGAGCTTCTCAGGCAACTGGCGGAACTGGATGACAAGCAGGTGAGTGCCCATCGCAAATCTTTTTTTGAGTCAGTCAAGGAATTCTTTACTGCCTCGGAGTCGGAGCAGACGGAATAAACGCGGCTGATACTGTGATTACAACGGCGTGTTGTCAGCGAAATAATTGCCGAATGGTTCTGAGGTTTAAAAATGAGTGACGAAGTGAATACGATGAACGACGCAGAGAAGAGCGTTGACCCCGGACCCTCTCTCTCGGAACAGCTGCAAGCCGCTCTGTTGGAGCGAGATCAATTCAAAGACAAGTGGACTCGTGCCTTGGCGGATCACGATAATTATCGTCGTCGGGTCATGCGAGAAATGGATGAAGATCGCAAATATGCCGCATTACCATTGCTGAAGACACTCTTGCCAGCGTTTGACGGGCTTGATCGGGCAGTGCTTGCTGCGGCCCAGACAAACAACGCTGACGAATTGATCGGCGGCGTGCAATTGACGATCAAACAACTCGAAGCCAGCTTGAATGGATTTGGTGCCAAGAGCATCGTCGCCCTTGGTCAACCCTTCGATCCCAACCTACATGAAGCTATTTCCCAGGCAGAGTCGGCTGACGATCCACCGATGACGGTCTTGCACGATGTCGAACGCGGCTACATGCTGCACGATCGAGTGGTCCGGCCAAGCAAGGTAGTGGTCTCGACAAAAATGCCACAGGGCGAACAATAGTCCTCAGCGGTTTTTGAGGTTTCGCCGGTTTCTTATTTCTAACACGGCTCAGCGTTCTCTTGGAGGCCTTCATGCCAACCTACGACTACAAATGTGACGGATGCGAACATACGTGGGAAGAGTTCCACTCGATGACAGCAGAACCCACAAAAAAGTGCCCGACATGTGGGAAAAAGAAAGCCAAGCGATTGATCGGCGCTGGCGGAGGGTTGATTTTTAAGGGGACGGGTTTCTACCAAACGGACTATCGGAGTGATTCGTACAAAAAGTCTGCCGATGCGGACAAGGCTCCTTCCGCGAATACAGACCCAAAAGCATCGACCGACTCGAGTAAGAAGAGCGAGTCGAAAACCAATTCCTCCGAATGACAGCATGATGCGTTGCTGTGTGGTCGAGGGTTTCCCCTGAGGCATGTCGCATGATCCGTTTGCAAACCTGTCCCATCTGTGAAAAAAGCGTTCCTCCCGCGTCTGACCCTTCCGGAGGAATGTCCCCGTTCTGCAGTCTGCGTTGCAAACAAGTCGATTTTTTTCGATGGGCGGACGGCCGTTATGCCATCATTGATCCCTGCCGTTCGACAGAGTTCGATGCGGAGTCTGCACCACAGGATTGAGGAATGCGTTTTTTGCTCTTCGGCGTTTTCCAAGTGAGAGAGAATTTACGGTCGTCTGTTGCATTCAGGGCAATTGCCGCAACAGTATTTCAAATACTGCGATGACGTGTGGAGCACTATCGACGATGCCAATTGTCAGCCAACCGTTGTTGTTTGACACGTACTTACGTCCGCAAATTTGGGGTGGTGTGGCGTTGGCTCGCTCCTTGGGAAAGGGGAGCGACGAGACTGCCAAGATCGGTGAAGCATGGGAGTTGAGCACGCTCCAAGAGCATTTGAGTCGTGTCACAATCGGGCCCTGCAGCGGCGAGTCGCTTGTCGACTTATGGGCTCGTTCCAGAGTGGAAATTTCTGGAACGAAGTCCACAGGAGATCCGTTTCCATGGTTGGTGAAATGGCTCGATTGTACGCTCGATCTTTCCCTGCAGGTTCATCCGAGTGATGATCAGGCACAGTCGGAGTCCGGACTCCCCAACGGCAAGTCCGAAGTTTGGATTGTGGTGCACGCAAGTCCTGATGCACGAATTGTGTCCGGCATTCGTGAGGGCGTCTCAGTGGCCGAGGTCAAATCTCGATTACACGATCAAACCATCGAACAATGCTTAAACTCCTATCAACCGCAGGCCGGTGACTGCATATCCCTTCCTGCCGGAACCATTCACACCGCCCGAGGTGTGGTCCTTGCGGAAGTTCAGCAGCCAAGCGATGCCACCTTTCGACTTTTCGATTGGAATCGGCGGGATGCCTCGGGTCAGACTCGGACATTGCATCTGGAATCGGGTTTAAGGGCCATCAATTGGAGTTTGGGAACGATTCAGCCGGTCACTCCCATCCTGCTTGATTCGATTGACAATGCTGCCGCCGGTGAATTGTTGCTGCAAACGTCCTGGGTCCGGTTAGAGCGTCATGTGGTCAAGCAATCTTGGCCGGTTCCGTACCCAGACGAAATGACCGTCTGGATGGTGTTAGAGGGGAACGCGATGTTATTTGATCAGGCTCATGACTTCCGATATCAACTCCAAAGAGGGACGACCGTACTCATTCCTGCCGCCGCGAAAGAGATTCATTGGTCTCCGCGGATGACCGATTCGTCATGCACACTAGCCTGCATCCGACGACCACAGTCTAAGATCGCCATGGCTTTTTGACGTTCGCCGAGAGTAGAAAATATCAGTCAATTAAGGAGAGTTGTTGCGGTCATCGTTTGCCGACTGTTCCCTAAAACCGAAAGCGGCGATTGCCTCAGAAGCGTGTATCAAGATTCGCCGCCGACGGGAGCATCTGTCGGTGCTTCGGATCGGGATGTTTGTGGAACAGCTCTCAGGTGTTCCGGAGTCCGCCGTGGAGTGCGGTCTTTGTCAATATCAATGTCCTGCTTTCCTAAACTATCGTCGGCGGATTGACCGATTCCAATTGAGGAAGACATACTACCTCTGCGGTCGTTGCCGCAAGGATCGACCTTTTTACCTGAGACATACGGAGCGTATTTGGATGGTCCAACGGATCTGGAATTTCTCGTCTGGCCCGGCAGTGCTTCCCGAGTCTGTGCTGGAAGAAGCTGGAAAGAACCTGCTTTCCCTCGGGAATTCGGGAATCGGAATTCTCGAACACTCGCATCGTGGCAAGGCATTCCTTGCGGTGTATCACGAGACAGAAGCCTTGTTGCGTGAAGTTGGTGGAATCCCGTCAAACTATCGGGTGTTGTTTTTGCAGGGGGGGGCATCGAGTCAATTCTTCCAGATTCCCATGAATTTTCTCGGTCCGAATCGGACGGCCGACTACCTCATCACCGGAGCGTGGTCCGAAAAGGCGATCGAAGAAGCCGCTCCTTTTGGGGGAACACACATTGCCTGTTCCAGCGGGGATCGAAATTTTTCGTATATTCCCCACGAGTGTGTGTGGAGCTCGAATCCGATTTATGCACATTACACGTCAAATAATACGATTTTCGGAACGCAGTGGGCCTGCTTGCCACCTGTGCCCGATGCCGTTGATCTCATCTGTGATGCCAGCAGCGACATTTTCTCCCGCCCCGTGGACGTCTCTCGGCATGCCATGATCTATGCCGGCGCACAAAAGAATTTGGGGCCGGCGGGCGTCACCCTAGTGATCATCCGCGAGGACCTCGTCGAATGTGGATCCACAACGCTACCGACGATGCTGCAGTACCGAACACACGTTAAAAATGAGTCGATGTACAATACGCCTCCGACATTTGCGATCTACTTGATGGGATTGGTTCTCAAGTGGATCAAGTCGTCCGGTGGATTGGCCGCGATCGGGGAGACGAACCGCCGCAAGGCGCAAAAATTGTACACGTTCCTCGATCAGAGTCTGCTCTTTCATCCAACAGCGGTTGCCGATAGTCGATCATTGATGAACGTGACCTTTGTCACGGGAGATGCCGAACTTGATGCCAAGTTTTGTTCCGCGGCTTCGGCATCTGGATTTGACGGTCTGAAAGGGCATCGCAGCGTCGGGGGAATGCGAGCCAGTCTCTACAACGCATTTCCTGAGGCTGGTGTGGACGCGCTCCTCGAATTTTTGCGGAATTTCGAACGAGAGAATGCCCGATCGCAGTAGGGCGGGACGGCCCGACACGGACGCACCAACAAGAAGAGCCCGCATGAGTCATTCCGATGTTCCATCCACCAATTTTTCTCGAGCAGACATTGGATTGGTGTGTGCCCTGCCCCTCGAATTGGCCGAGTTTTTAGGTCGTTGTCAGCGAGTCAAAGTCTATTCCGGCGGCAGTTTTAAGTTTCGTGGCGGCATTTATGACGGAATCCGGATCGCTGTTGTCGAGTCCGGCGTGGGGCCATGGCGTGCAACACGCGCGACTCAGGCTCTGATCGACGCACATCAACCCCGGTGGATTGTTTCGACGGGGTTGGCCGGTGCGCTTTCCGATGACGTGAAAATCGGACATCTCGTTGTCGCGGATCGACTCAGGAATGCCGCGGGTGATGAGTTATCGATTGACATCGGAATGACGTCGGATTCTGCTCGAGGATTGCACGTGGGTCGGCTGTTGACGGTCGATCATATGGTACGGACAGTTGTTGAGAAACGCTCACTAGCTGCCGAAACAGGGGCTCTGGCGGTCGATATGGAGAGCTTCTCTGTGGCGACCGTTTCTCGCTTATCGAAAACCCGTTTTATGGCGGTTCGGGCGATCAGCGACGATCTTTCTGAGGATCTACCACCGGAGGTCCTGAGTCTAGTGGGCGAAACCGGCGCAGTCCGTCTCGGTGCTGTCTTGGGTTCACTTCTCAAACGGCCATCGAGTCTACAGGACATGTGGAGGCTGCGAGAGCGAGCCACCACCGCCGCCACACGCTTGGCTGATTTTCTCCATGGAATTGTCGTGCAACTCCATCAATTCGATTCATGATCCGGAACAGCTACTGATGCCGATGTTGCACGATCCGCCTCGGCAGTCGTTGGGTGCTTCTATTCCGCTCTCCGTAATCGGCAGGCGGTCCCTTCCACGGTTGTCTGAGTCGTCTCCAGTCGCCGGAAATCTCAGGCTCTCCGCGAATTCGTCTTGAGCGATGTACGTTCGCGTTCTCATGGCGACGATCGAGAACGTTGGTGATGCCCCTTTTGTCTCGACGGGGTTCCCTCGATGATGTGTCTGGTGTTGATAGCGATTGTCACAGCATTTCGATCTCCCGAGGGGAAGCAATCCCCACCCAACGCTGGCCGGAATGCGCTGTTGAAAGCAGTCGTAATCCGTATTTCATGGATGGGGATCGTACACGACTGATCCCAAGAATTTTCCCCGTTGAATCCGAGTCGATCCGAGTCACAATCACTGGCACACGGCCGTTTCGATCAGACGCAGCGTGAACTTGTGGACGGGACACATTCACGAAACTCTCGGCATGGGTTGGCCTGACTAGTCCCCGTTCTGTCCGGCTCGCATCAGGCCTCCGAGAGAACGGTTTGCATCATTTTCTCGCCCCGCGTTGGACCACGAGTGATTCGTCCATTCCGCAGTTTGGTATCGTTGTTCCGGAGTCATTGGCGGCGGAACGAATACCGCAAACGGGTGATGCCCTCTGCCTGGTTTTTTGACCACGTGTAAGGATTGCAGTCAGCGGCAGGCAGGCGACTTTTCAGAATTCGACCGCGCCAATTTACAGGGATGAAAACACCCCGAACCATTTTGCAATGTTCCAGGGTGTTTCCGAGATCGGAAGCGTCGGTGCTTTTTCGCTGTTCAACTACAGCCGTGACTCGTCCCGCAATTGTGACAAAGGTAACAATTGCCGTTGCGAACGGTAATTGCTCCACAGGCACAGCAGGCGGGCGCGTCTGACTGGAATTTCGCGAATTGTTGATTGCGATTCGCTGTTGCAGCAACGGCATGCCCGGAGACAAGTTGCGTGGCGATTTGGGGGCTGATGAAGGCAACAGTCGCTGCCGTGCGTTGAACGATTGCCGACGGCAGCTTGTCGCTGGTGTGCGAAGCGTATCCGTTGGCCGAACCGTTTGTCTTGGAGCTGCGGTCAAGACCGTTGCCGTTGGTCTGCAGGGTCGAAGTCGCTGGCGGGGATTTCTGAGCGACGACTTCGACCGTGTGATGTGTTTCCGAGGGGTCTTCACTGTCATCCGCAGCGATCTCTCGACGCGGCGTGTTTGCCTCTCGGAATCCCGGCAGGAACTGAATACCGAGCCAGCGGAAAATATAATCCACCAAACTTTTTGCAATCGGGATATCGGGGTTTGGAGTCCAACCACTTGGTTCGAAGCGTGTGTGAGAGAACTTCTCGACGAGGACTTCCAGTGGCACCCCGTATTGCAGTCCCATCGACGTTTCGGTGCCGATAACGTCCATCAGGCCACCGATTGTACTTCCCTCTTTTGCCATGCTGATGAAGAGTTCGCCGGGGGTGTTGTCTTCGAACAGGCCAACGGTGATATAGCCTTCGTGGCCACCCACCGAAAACTTGTGGGTCAACGAATTCCGTGTGGCAGGCAAACGACGTCGTGCTGGCCGGCCATCCGCTCCTTTTTTACGGTCTCCCTCCTTCGTCGTCGACAAGGGCTGGCTTTGTTTTGAGCCATCGCGATAAATCGCCAGAGCCTTCAATCCCAGTCGCCAACCTTCGAAGTAAGCCTTTTCAATGTCATCGATTGTCGACTCCTTCGGCATGTTGACTGTTTTGGAAATGGCGCCGGACAAGAATGGCTGGGCGGCTGCCATCATCTTGACATGCCCTTTCCAATGAATGGTCCTCGTCCCGTTGGCCGCCTTGAAGGCACAGTCGAAAATCCCCACATGTTCCGGTTTGAGATCCGCCGCTCCCTCAATGGTTTCGGTCTCCTCAACGTTTTTCACGATTCGTTCGATTTCTTGCGAATCGTATCCCAAGGTCTTAAGAGCAAGTGGAACCGTCCGGTTGATGATCTTCATCATCCCTCCTCCGGCCAGTTGCTTGTATTTGACCAAGGCAATATCGGGCTCGATGCCGGTTGTGTCACAATCCATCATGAATGCGATTGTCCCCGTAGGAGCCAACACAGTTGCCTGAGCATTCCGGTAACCAAACTGACGCCCTGAATCAACACACTCGTCCCAGACCTTTCCGGCCGCCGCTCGCAAATAGTCTGGGCAGGTGGAGTCGATTCGATCGACGCCATCACGATGCATACGCATGACTCGCAGCATCGGCTCCGCATTGTTTTGGTAGCCGGCGAAAGATCCAAGATAACTGGCCATGCGACTCGATGTGAGATACGCCTGCCCAGTAAGTATGGCTGTCAATGAACCGGCGATTCCTCGGCCCGTATTACTATCGTAAGGAATGCCCATCGACATCAGCAGGCTGCCAAGATTAGCATAGCCCAGTCCGAGTGGACGATAAAGGTGGCTGTTCTTGGCGATGTCAGGTGTTGGATAGCTTGCGTTATCGACCAGTATTTCCTGTGCGGTGATGAATATCGAGGCCGCAGCGCGGAACCGATCAACATCGAAAGATCCTTCGGGCTGTTGAAACTTGCGCAGGTTGAGACTGGACAGGTTGCATGCCGTGTCGTCGAGGAACATGTACTCAGAGCATGGGTTCGAAGCATTGATCCGCCCCGAATTCGGACAGGTATGCCACTTATTAATCGTCGTATCGTACTGCACGCCAGGGTCACCGCAGTCCCACGCACCCTCGGCCATCTGACGTAATACGTATTTAGCATCATACTCCGGGCCGAACTTCGCAGGGTCAGTGACCCAGCGAGTCTTCCATTTTTTCCCCTCCTCCACAGACCGCATGAACTCATCGCTCAGACGGACTGAGAGATTCGCATTCTGGAACATCACGGAGGAATAGGCTTCTCCGTTAAAGTTGGCATCATACTCACCGCTATCGATCAGTGTCCGCGCCTTCTTTTCCTCTTTGTTTTTGCACTGGATGAATTCCAAAATGTCTGGATGCCAATCCTTGAGAGACTGCATTTTTGCGGCACGACGGGTCTTACCACCGGATTTCACCACAGCCGCAATTTGGTCGTACACACGCATGAAGGAAAGTGGGCCGGAGGGTGTTCCACCACCCGACAATTTTTCCTTGGAGCCGCGAATCGTTGACAGATCGGTGCCCGTCCCGGAACCGAATTTAAACAACATCGCTTCGCTTGTCGCGAGACGCATGATGTCTTCCATGTTGTCATCGACGGCCTGAATGAAGCAGGCGGAGGCTTGAGGCAACTGATAAGACGTGGCCGGTCGTTCGATCTCTTGGGTGGCTGGGTTGAAGTGATAGTTCCCTTTGGGGCCCTTCACCTGATATTGATGGAACAGCCCGACGTTGAACCAGACGGGTGAGTTAAAGGAACCGAACTGGTGCAGACACATCCAAGCCAGGTCGCGGTAAAAATTTTCTCCGTCTTCGCGGCTGGCGAAGTACCCCCCGGCAATGCCCCAATCGGCAATGGTCCGGGCGACTCTGTGGATCACCTGCTTGACACTGGTCTCGCGTTCGACGGTATTCGGTTCACCATAAAAATATTTGGAAACAACAACATTCGTTGCCAAGGCGCTCCACGAGGAAGGTATCTCACAATTGGTTTGCTCGAAAAGAACTTTGCCGTTCTCGTCTTTGATCGCGGCTGTGCGATAGTCCCACTCCACAGTGCTGAACGGATCCGTGTCAGCGGGACAAAATCTCGGTGGGACACTCATCGGACGCATTTCAGGCATTTTGCGGGTGGTGACACCAACACTCAGGGGGGCCGCCGCGACGGAAGAACCTGCGGAGATCGACATTCCTTTTGGCTCGTGCATCATGCACTCCTCCATATCCAAGACTCGGGAACCAACACATATTCTCGCAACGAAAAAAGACCTCAGCGAATGGCTAGCCCACGGGAATTCCAAGGGTCAAGATGTTTTGAAGTCAGAAGAATCTGAAGAAAATGAATCGATAAAAGCACTATATATAGTGCCTAGCGGATATTTCAATCCCATATTTAGTGCCGTTGTCTGAATCAATCTAAATTGGCCGATACCAGATGTCAACACTCTTTTTTCACGGCCTGACCGCCAAGACTGATACATTCGGCACAACGGGCGATCTGTTATTGGGTTAACGAAATCCCAAAAAAAATGGCGATCGATCTACGGGTCTGTCAATCAGTTCAAGGTTGACAGACCCGTAGGCATCGGGCCTCATTTGGCGGAGGGCACAGGTCGCGCGTCGATTCCCAGAGCGGCCGTGGCCAGTCTCTGCGGCACACTCATTCCAGCTCGGAAACTACCAAGAGACGCTGACAATTCCGTTTCTGATAATTTCAAATGTCTTCATGACATTGGCTTGGTACAGGCATTCGAAATTGAAAGAATCGCCATTAATCACGGCGTTTTTTCAGTTGGTTGATCGCGTTTGTCGAGTATTGCTTTCAAGTCCCGGCCGACCGCTGGGGATCGGCACCGTTTACGGCAGTCCAGTCACGGCAGTCCAGTGAAAAGGTCATGCAGGAGGATTATTACACTCATTGTATTCAGCATTTTTGCGGCGTTTTTTCTCGATACCAAGCTTCACTGAAATCACGTGATTGCGTTCTTACGGATCGCGGGGGCTGTGTTCTTCGTCAGGAATGACTCAAGAGCGGAGATGCCGGCCATTTCTCAGGAGCGAATGAAGGAAAGCCTCCCCTCCCTCCCTGAAAAATTGGGGGGAGTGAGCCGAATCCCAACGCCGATCCGGCTCACCGCTCCTGAAAAAACCATGTCCGTTGGAGGTCAGCGTACACAAGCCCAGCAGGACGGCCTTCCAACACCCGCGGATACGGCAGGCCTCCACGGGGCCACATGGGGAGTCTGATTCCCCTGTCGATTTTAGGCTGTGAAGTATCCGTGGTTCTGGAGATAAGAGATCACTTCACCGGCCAGTTCCTCAATTCCCTTTCGGTTCGAGTCGAGAACAAGTTCTGGCTTTTCGGGAGCCTCGTAGGGATCACTAATTCCGGTAAAATTCTTAATTTCACCGGCGCGGGCTTTCTTGTAAAGCCCCTTAGGATCGCGTTGCTCACATGTTTCGACCGAAGCATCGACGTGGATTTCGATGAACTCCCCCTGCCCCATAATCTCTCTCACTTTGTCGCGATCCGCTCGATAGGGAGAAATGAATGCGGTTAAAGTCAAGCTGGCGTTTTGTGAGAACAACTTTGCGACCTCTCCAATCCGACGGATATTTTCCGCCCGGTCTTCAGCCGAGAACCCGAGGTTTTTATTCAGCCCCATCCGAATGTTGTCCCCGTCCAAGACAACGCTGTGTTTACCTGCCAGATACAGCTTGTGATCGACGGCATTGGCGATCGTGCTTTTGCCGCAAGCGGACAAGCCCGTGAACCACAGGATGGCCCCCTTATGCCCATTGAGTTTGGCTCGTTCTTCCTTCGACACATTGTGCTCGTGTCGGGTGATATTGGTGGCTTTTTGCTCGGTCATGTTACGGAAAACTCCTGCTGAAATTTTGAATCGGACTCAGGGCCGAAGACACCGACAGTGGGTGCCACCGAAGAGTTACCGAGTTTAGGAGAAGGCCTCATTCGTTGGAAGCCATCGCGCACGCATCCTCGGGTGCTCGATCCCTCCGCAGTTGAGTGGTTCTGATAACTGGCTAACGAGGGCGCATCGTTCTCTCAGGCCGCGTGTCGCCTTAAAAAGTGAGGCGTTATTCGAATCTCTCGCCAGTCCCGTGTTACCAGCGAGACACTGAAATTTGTGAGGCGGCATCGGTAAAACGTGCAGTCTGTCTGTTTGCGGGATAGAGCACCCCCTTCCCGAGTGGATCGATCAATTCTGGACGATGTCGGAGTTCGTTCCCCGGAATTAAGAATCGAGTGGCAACCTCAAGTAAGGCCGCCTCTGCAGTTCCTGAGGGCCGCCGAGATTGGTGCGAATTGAGCGGTGATGTCCACCGCTCAGGACCTGTCGAAAGACGGTTGGCGAGGCTCCTGCCGAGCCGTAGGCGTGTCGAGAGCGTTTGTTGCTCGCGGCTCAGCCAGAGTTTCGCCCTGCCTCCAGACTTTGTTCAACAGGCTGCGAGGGGGCAACAGTTGCCCCGGTATTGACCGGAGTGTTCTGCGGCAGCAACATGGGCCACTGATACCCTTTGATTTTGAATTTCTATCTCCCAGAGGTTTCCGTGACATGGACGGGTCTGCGCTGCATGATCTGCTTTCGGGCCGTCGTCGCGATTTGTTCTCATCCGTGTTGCGAAGCGGTCTGTGGTGCCTCTCCGGGGGCTACTTTCTGGCGATGATTCTTCGAAATGCGGCCTACAACAGGAACTGGCTGCGCATCCATCGAGTCACAGTCCCCGTGATCAGTCTGGGCAACATCACGACAGGTGGTACCGGCAAGACGCCAATGGCGGCATGGATCTCACATCGGCTGCAGGCGACTCGACATTCGCCTGGACTCCTGAGCCGAGGCTACCGATCTTTCCGAACGAAGGTGGCTGAGGGGTGTCCAGAGATCCCGTCGGGGAACGACGAAAAACTTGTTCTCGACCGTCTCTGTCCCGGGGTGCCGCATCTGCAGCAGCGGGATCGAGTCTCCGCGGCCAAGCGGTTGGTGGACGAGCATGGTTGTGATCGGCTGGTTCTCGATGACGGTTTTCAGCATCGTCAGTTGCATCGCGACCTCGACATCGTTCTGGTCGATGCGTTGCAGCCATGGGGCTTTGGAAGTCTCTTGCCGTGTGGGTTGTTGCGGGAGCCTCTTGCCGCGTTGAGGCGCGCGGATGTGATTGTCCTGACGCGAGCCGATCAGATCACATCGAATCAGCGTGGCGCATTCTTGCAACAACTCGCGAAGGTTCGAGGGACGGATGAGTGTGTGGAAGTCGCCTTCACCGCCCGATCTCTGATTGGATTATCGGGTGACACGTTGCCGCTGTCTGCCATCCGGGGACGACGAGTGTTCGCTTTCTGTGGCGTTGGTAACCCTCAGGGATTTATCGGGACTGTCTCCGCCTTGTCAGAGGCGTCTGATCTCCTCAGTCGATCATCGAGCCCCGAGGACCCTGCTGAGGAGCGTCCTCGGAACAGGCCCGACCAAGAATCGCCAGTGAACCTGACGTTGGAGCTATTTCCCGATCATCACCACTATGATCTGCGGGATATCCAACGGCTGTCAGAGTCGGCTAACGCCGCCCGATCGGAAATAGTTCTCACGACGTTGAAAGATTTTGTAAAACTGCAGTCGAATGCTTGGAACGGTCCTCCGTTGTACGCAGTGGATGTTGCGGTCGAGTTTTTATCGGGCCGCGAATTGTTGGAAATACGCCTTCAGGAATTGACATAATTCTGCGATCAGGCAGCGGTCTCGGATCCGATCGTTTCTTTCGGGCGGGGTGTGGTCGAATTGTCAGACGATACGACTGAATTGACGAAAGCCAACGCCCGTCGGTATAGATCTATGGATTCTACGGTGTCGAAAAAATTTCAACGACGGCAATTTTTGTACATAGAGCAACGTCCACGGCGGGTTATCCGTTATCCTTCATTACCATTTTGGTATCGCTCACCACGAAATCTACGCGGTTGTGTGATGTCAATTTCCTGCTGCTTCGGCTTCACGCGGAGAGTGTTACTCTGGAGCCCAACATTAATGCCCGCCCGTTGACTGACTCCGCGAGTCGTCTCGAGCACAGTTGCCTTCGCTGGAAAAATAAGTGTCATTATGCAGATCATTGGTTTTCGGTCGGAGCCTGCCGGGCTGTTTCTCGATGTCGAACAATTGGTGGGAGCATTCTCCCTGAGTCGAGAAACGGGTGAAGTCACCCTGCGACCGGAAGTCGCAAACCGTCCGCAGGGAGGTTCCGTACCGGAAACGATCCCCGTCGAGCGGGTCGTTGAAATCGAGGTCGCTTCCGGTGAAAATGGTCAACTGGAACTGAAATGTTCTTCTCGCGATGAGGATGGCTCGGTCAGATCGATTTCGCTGGGAATGACGGATCAAGCTCAGGTGGCTCGAGCGTGGGTTGAAGATGTGAAAACAATCGTGTCGTTGCGTTCGCGGCGGGCACGTTTGAACCCAACCGTCGATCTCAAGTCCGTGCGCGCGGTTCCGAGTCTCACGCCGACGCCTCTGCCGGACGATGGAACGACGGCGACGAGGGATGGGGATCTGGCCTCCCCGCCGTCGCCCCCCTCCGACCCGGTGTTGTTGCCGCCAGAGAGGTTGGCAATCGATGCGGACCTCGAAAAAGAGATCGAAGCTGCAATGGCCGGCCAAATGTCTGATCCGGTCGGCCCTCCCTCGGGAGCCGTTTCTGCACCGTCGGCCGTTTCCGACCTTCCCACTTCTGAGGAGCAACTCGAAGCGGGGATGAAACTCAAAGCCAAAGTCCAAAGCGTCACTGCGGATGATGTGTTTTGTGAAATCGGATATCGTTCTCCCGGAATTCTGCCCACGCGACAATTTCCTCAGGGAAAACAACCGCATGTTGGTGAAGAGTTTTTGGTCGTCGTCGAAAAGTATGATGCCGAGAACAGTGTTGTCTTGGTTAATCTTCCCAGAGCGATTCGTAAATCTAAAGGAAACTGGGAAGAACTCTCGGTCGGTCAGGTGATCGAATGTGTTGTCAGTAAGACAAACAAAGGAGGCCTCGAAGTGACGCTCGGTGCTCTGCGAGCTTTTTTACCGGCCAGCCAGATTGAACTTGGCTTCGCACCGGAGCTCGAGACATTTGTCGGCCGGAAGCTGACTGTTCAGGTCACAGAGGTGAATCCGGCGAAACGCAATCTGGTTGTCAGCCGGAAAGCCATCTTAATTCAAGAACGCAAGGAATTGGCTGCCGCTTTTTGGCCCACGGTTGATGTGGGTCAGCAATTCACGGGGACTGTCAAAACAATCAAGGATTATGGAGCGTTCGTTGATTTGGGCGGAGCGGACGGATTTCTGCACATTGGTGAAATGAGTTGGACCCGCGTCAAACACCCCTCCGAAGTGTTGCAGGAAGGGATTCAGGTCGATGTCGTGGTGCTTTCGTTGGATCGCGACAAGCAAAAAATTGGCCTAGGGATGAGGCAGCTTGCTCGGAATCCGTGGTCCGACGTGCAAGATCGATATTCGGTCGGAAAATCGGTGGCCGGTAAGGTGACGCGCGTCGCCGATTTCGGCGCATTTATTGAACTTGAACAGGGCGTCGAAGGCTTGGTTCATATCAGTGAATTAGATCACCAGCGGGTCCGGCGGGTGCAGGATATTCTGGCTGTCGGCCAAGAGGTCCAGGTCCAGGTACTCGAAGTCGATGCAGATCGTCAAAGGATCAGCCTGTCCCTGAAAGCTCTCAAAGAGAAACCGGAACTTCCCAAGTTCGTCGAACCGGAACCCGTTCCCGCTCCAGTTCGCAAACGCAAAGAACCTCTGCGCGGTGGCAAGACAGCCGAAACCGGTGGCGATTTGTTCGGTAATCCGAAGGATTACAAGTAGCTCTCCATGAGTCATTTCCTGCCAGCAATCGTCGTGGTCGGCTTTTTCAGCGTGACAGTTTTTGGCTGCTCCAGATCAAATATCGGTACTGGAGCGGCCGTCAAGATCTTGACGGCCGCTAGCGATGAGCTGGCCCCCGCCACTTCCGGGGAAATCGAGAAGCTGGATTTGCGTCACGGGGATGATTGGCCAGTCTTTCTCGGTCCGCATGGTACCGGGGTCTCGGATGAAAAAGGCTTGCTGGATGAATGGCCTCTGACAGGTCCCGAGGTAATCTGGGAGCAGCATGTCGGCAAGGGGTATAGTTCACCGTCGATCCGTGGTCATCGACTCGTGATTCATCACCGGCAAAAAAACAACGATGTCGTAGAATGTATTCGGGCCGACGACGGACAGTCGATTTGGAAACGCGAGCATGACACACACTTCTCGGACCCCTACGGATACAGCAACGGCCCGCGGTGTTCACCTCTGCTCACCGAAAATCGCTGTTACACCTACGGTGCCCAAGGTCTGTTGGTGTGTCTCGATCTGGCAACTGGTCGAGTCCTTTGGCAGCGTGACACGGCCAAAGAGTGGACGATTCCCGATCATTTCTTCGGGGCTGGATGCTCGCCCCTCTTGGAGGGGGGGCTGCTGATTGTGTTGGTTGGTGGCCAGCCCAATTCTGGCGTCGTCGCATTCGATCCTGAAACCGGTGCAACACAATGGGAAAGTGTTGGAAAAGAGACGTGGGATGGTGCACAAACCGATGGACCGGGGCAACCGCCACTCAAATGGGGAAGCGATGAGATGGTTGTTTCGTATTCATCGCCCATCGCCGCCACCATTCACGGTCATCGCCATTTACTCTGCCTCGTCCGCCAAGGCTTGGTGTCCCTTGATCCCTCGAACGGTCGAGTTCGTTTTCATTACTGGTTCCGATCAAGAACTCACGAGTCAGTCAATGCCGCGAGGCCGGTTGTTGTTGATGATCAAATTCTTCTCTCTGCCGCTTATGATACCGGTGCCGCATTGCTCAAAGTCCACTTGGACGGTGAAGGATATGATGTTGTCTGGAGGAACAAGCGAGGGATGTCAACTCACTGGTCGACCCCGATTCATCAGGAGGGTTGCTTCTATGGATTCAGCGGGCGTCACGAGAACGAAGCGCAGTTGCAATGTGTGGACCTGCTCAGCGGAACGCTCATCTGGCAAACGAACGGTTTCGAAGGTCATGTCGATGAGCTCGTTCAGGATCAGGAAACGGGAAACATCAAGAATACAACGACAGGCGAAGTCATTCCTTGGCCGTTCTATGGCCGTGGGTCAAAAACGTACGCCGACGGTAAGTACTTTGTCCTTGGCGAACGTGGCACATTGGCCCTGACCAAGCTCAGCCGTGATGGCTGGAAGGAAATCAGTCGAACAACCTTCAAAAATCTCAAGTATCCGATGTGGGCGTCACCGGTACTGTCTCGCGGTCGGCTCTATATCAGAAGCGAAGACTGGCTGATCTGTCTCAACGTCGCCAAGCCCTCAACGTGACTGCTAGACGAATCGCAAATCGGCATGTCTGGAGCTCGACGGTATTTGTCGTTGCAAGATTTCTTGCCACAGCACGACGCGCAACAACACACCCGGCCAGATGAAATCAGCACGAGTTCGCTGTTATGCAGAATCTCGACGGACTGCTATCGCAAATGTGGGATCACTAGCTAAAGCAATCAGCGAACCATAAAACAACGCGGTGCTTGCTCAGTGGCTCGGACGTGATCGCTTCGCAGGTTCGCAACGACGACCTTAGGGAGCGTCGGCTGTTTTTACATCGGCGATTTTGTTGATCAACTTGGTCAATCGAGACTTATCACGTGCGGCCTTATTCCGATGAATCAGGTGCTTCGCGGCGGATTGATCGATTTTCTTAATCGCCAATTGGAGGGCGGATTGCGCCTCCGCGACGGTCTTCACGCCTGTCGGCACGGCGATGGCAGCCGCTCGTACTTTTTTAACGGTCGTTCGCAACGCAGATCGCTGCTGTTTATTGCGGACGCGGCGACGTTCATCTTTTCGTAGAGCACGACGGGCACTGTCAGTATTCGGCATAAGTAGGCGACCAGAACGCAAATCTGTGAAAGAGACTGGCGGAACAACAGAGGCCCTGACCAGCCGCTATCTCGGACAGGGGCGGGCAGTATAGCCAGAGGCAGTAAACATCGCCAGTCAGGTAACGTCCGGTTGAGAATTTCCTGAAATTTTATTCGGGAGTGTCTCCCAAATCACGATTTGCGACATTGCCGATTTGTCGTTGAAGTTTTTCGAGCCGGGCGGCGACGTCACGATAGGCATAATCGAGCCCCAATATTTCTAGATAGTGCGTCTCCGCTTCTGCAAGATCTCCGGCCTCTTCGGCCAACCGGCCCAACCAATAATGGCAGTCCTTGAATGGCTGCGGTTGATTGGTGGAGTTCAGTTTCTCAATAGCCTTCTGGAATTGCCGTGTGGCCAATGGATTCTGCTGCTGTTTCAGGAAGCAAATGCCGAGATCGACGAGGACTTGTGCTTCGAGGCGAACGTCCTTCGAGGCTTGTTGCAACAGCGGTATCGCCAGAGCATGCTTGTTGGCCTGCATGAATCGCTGGGCAAGTTCATGTTTCAGCTTCATGTCGTTCGGGTGGTGGCCTGTTCGGCGGCTATAGATTTCGATTTCTTGATCGAGCACTTCTTTGGCAAGATCAATCCGATTCTGCCTAGCCACGGGATCATTTGGTGCTGCCGTGGATGCCTCCTTCGCGAACAGAAGGTTCTTGCGAACCATCGCCAATTCGACATCTTCCATTTGTTCGCGAACACTGATGTCGCCACTGACGTGAAGCGCCTGCTGCAGCGTCAGTGCGGCCTTTTCCAAATTTCCGTCACGTTTGTAGTGGTCCGCCAGCTTCAGGTGGTTTGCGACATTGGCCGGATCCTTTTGGACGGCTCGCAGTAGATCATTCTCAGCCGATTCACCGGGGGCCAAGACCTGATTGTTTCTCTTGGCATCGCCCATAACAGAGTCTTCATAACCCTGCTTGACGGGGGGTTTCACTTCCTGCGTGTTCTTCGCCGTACCGTAGCCTCCTCGATCAATGACCTCTGATGCGCCTAAAGCGGCGATTTTCGAGCGGATCGTGCCATTGAGTGGTTCCAGTTTCATGACCTTTTCGAGGGTCTTGACGGCGTTTGTGTAATCCCGCCGTCGCTCGTAGAGGGCGGCGAGAGCGATCAAAAAAACCTTGTTTTCTGGTCCATATTCGACGGCCAACTCAAGGGCGAAAGTGGCGATCTCATCGAATCCCCGTTCTGCGGTCGCCTGACCAAGATCGGCATGAAACTGCGCGTCCCAAGGATTGATCGCCAATCCCTCCTCCGCCGCCTCGTCCATTTCGGACCAGTTTTTGGCGTTTTTGGCCTTCTTGACCTTGGCGCGGATACTTCGGACGGACAGAAAGGCCATGCTTTTGCCCGTCTTGTTGTCGTTGTACTTCCTGCGTTCGAGACCACGAAGCGACTGTCGATACATGAGGTTGTCGGGAACCATCTTGATCGCAATCGAGAACATTTCGACGGCATAGTCCCAATTTTGTCTGGCCATTGCCTCCGTGGCTTTCTTAAAGCAATCGGAGGCAAATTTTCGCTTTCGCTGTTCTTCCGGCGCGTAGCTTTCCATCGACATGGTTAAAGTCTCGTGCGACGTTTGTGATTTTCAGAAAACAACCAGCAAACCTCCGGTCGCGGAGACGCTGTGACACCGTCTGAGCTTATCACATCAATCGGACTCACGACACCGGGACGAGGACAATGAATCAAATCTCCGTGTCGATCCGTTGTGAAGGAGCTCGTTCCCCGTGTGCGAGGTGTTCGTGGGATCGTGGGGCATGCCATTTGTCGAAAGATCCGCAGCGGTATCCGCCAGCATACCCCACGGGAGTTGGCCACGCCTGCCGGGAAGACCATGAGGCGTCGCGCCGCATGGCACCACCACAGATTCTGATGAAGCAAAAACGTGGCATCAACGAGTTGCCGTCAATCGGATCCACATCAACGCTCGCACGCTCACAAATCGGGTTTCAATGAGGTGCTCAGTGATTGATTTCCCCGCCTCCGCCGCGGTGTGTGCCATCTCCTTATTTCGTTAACACGTGGTCCTTCGGAATATCGTGAAATGGAAGAGCGGTGGGGGGCTCGCTTCAGAGCACTCTGGAGTGGGGTCTCCATCCGCAACCAGAGAATGTCACGCCATCAACCGGAGCAGCATCGCGGGAGGATTTCACATCCGTCTTTAGAACAAAGGTCTCCCCAGAGGCTCGGTTGTCTTTGTCGGGAGGTAATGCCTGCGGCGATCTTATGCGAACAACCCGGGCACCACCCGTCCTTCCGACAGAAGATGCGGACGTCCCCGAGAGTCGGAAATGGATTGGGAGGGATCGATTCCGAAGGCGTCATAGATCGTGGCCATCAGGTCCGCGATATGCAGCGGTTTTTCGCGAGGATACCAGCCCAAGCGATCACTGGCTCCATAGTATTGGCCACCTGAGAGACCACCACCGGCCATCAGGATCGTATAGCAACCAGGCCAATGATCGCGGCCGGTGGCATTGTTGGTGTTGTTGGAACGTCGGGCTCCGATTAGTGGAGTCCGGCCGAACTCACCGGCCCAGATCACCAGAGTGTCGTCCAACAGACCTCGGTCACGCATGTCGTCCAAAAGAGTGGGAAGGGCGAGATCGACCGGGGGTAGCAATTCCTGTTTTAGCCGAGGAAAGTTATTCAAATGCGTATCCCAACTGGGTGAATTGATCTCGGACACCGGTGAATAGACGGTCACGAAGGGGACTCCGGCTTCAATCAGCCGGCGGCCGAGCAATGTCGATTGTCCGACCATGTTTCGACCGTATCGGTCGCGGAGCTGTTCGGGTTCCTGAGACAGGTCGAATGCAGAACGCGTGGCATTCGAATCCAACAGGTCGCCGGCTCGGCGATAGTGTTCTCGATAAGCCTGCACGGAGGCGGTTTCCTCGACTCGACGAATCCCCTCATCGAAGCGCTGCAGCAAACGTGTGCGTCCCGCCGCACGCGCCGGATTGATGTTCGTCGGCAACTCGAGTTCGTCCATTTTAAACTCGCGGGCATTCGGATCACGCAGCACAAGATACGGATCATAGGCCGCCCCCATAAACCCGGCGTTTTGTCCGGGACTGGTCGCGGAGGCATTCCGCAAGACAAACGGTAACGACACGGAAGAGGGCAGCATCAGCGGTTGTGTGGTCAAACGCCCCACGACCGCTCCGACATGAGGGTAGTCTTCGCGGCTAGCAACCGTCTTGCTCGAGATCGCCAAGGACTCGCCCACTTCGCGTCCGGAAAGTGCCGCGTAGATGGCGGGATTGTGACACAACATGCGATGGTACACCGATCGCACGACACAGACTTGGTCCATGTGCTGAGACATTCGGGGCAAATGTTCACACACGGACATGCCGGGGACGTTGGTATCGATGGGACGAAATTCCCCGCGAATCGTTTCGTCGGCTTCGGGCTTCATGTCGAAGGTATCGATCTGACTGACGCCCCCCACTTGAAATAACATCAGGCAAGACTTGATGCGTCCTTTCCGCGTCGCGTCCCGAGCGGACAGCCGATTCAGTAACCCTGCGGACAGGAGTGCGACTCCACCCGTTTGCAGCAAACCCCGTCGCCCGATCAAGCGTTCTGCGGCGTTTCGGTATTCCATGGGCGAGTCGCTGTTCATAAGAGTTTTTTGCTGTTGAGCAACACCCATGGTCGGATCTACCGGACTGTATCTATCGGTGATGCTGGCCAAACAGGACGGCGAAAGAGCAAATCCTAGGTGCCGCGTTGGGTCCGCCGAGATGGTTAAGACGCTTTCGTGGAGAAGATTAAGGAACCGGACATCACCGGCGTCCCGAGTGGATCGTTCGGAAGGGACCGCGCTGACGCCACGAGGTGGCTGAAGATTTGTCTCACGCTCCTCGCCGATCACGCCACCCATACCAGCGAGACGCCCATTCCTCCAATCCCGTTACCACGGCTTGACGGCTCGAAAAATTCAGGAAATCCCTCACGCAGGGCGATGCCCGAGACAGGCGGCAGATGACGGTGCCTGTTTTTTTGTGCGAGCCCGTGGCCCCGTCATCGGAGGGCCTTACTTTTGGTATTCGCCTCGTTGGTTGTGAATCCCCCCCCCACCCTTCAGACTCCCTGAGGCTTGGCCCAGTGGTCCCGATACTCTCGGCTCACGAACGCATCGGCCTCGTCATCACCGATAATCCGCTCCTGAACGGGATCGAAGGTGAGTGATCGGCCCAGTCGCGTGGCAATGTTTCCGAGATGGCAGAGCGACGTTGAGACATGCCCGGTGAGGGCATCGGCGTTGAGTTTTGCATTTCCCCGAATAGCATCACAGAGATTTTGCACGTGCGCGGTATCATTCTGCCCTTCAAGCGGGATGTCGATAGCGACCGGCTGATTACGTTCGGAGAGGACTTCGAGTTTTCCACGCCGGCTCAAGAACATCTGCCCGGCGGTGCCGTAGAACTCGGCACCACTATCCGTATTGTGAGGGTAGTTACTGGACCACAAACGCTGTTCGTAAATCAGCAGTTTTCGATTTCCCGGTTTCCCGTCTCCAAGATATTCGAACGTGACTTGTTGCGTATCCGGAAACTCCTGATCGTCGTCGAATTGGTATTTTCCGCCGAGAGCCACGACTTTCGAAGGATGAGTCTCAACGCCCAGTCCCCATCGCGCATAGTCAATGTCGTGAACTCCGTCGTTTCCCATATCGCCTGTCCCGAAGTGATACCACCACGTCCAACGATTGTGGACTCGATTGGTGCGGTAGGGGATCATTGTGGCCGGCCCGACCCACGTTTCGTAATCCAGGCCGGCAGGAGGATTCGTGTCCTGACCCCTTCCGATTGTGCCGCGTCGCTGAATATTCCAGCATTTGGCTGTCATGACATTCCCGATGATGCCTTCGCGCAGAAGCTGGATCGCTTGAATCATCATCGACGTACTGCGGCTTTGAGTTCCATGCTGGACATGTCGCTTATTTCGAATCGCAGCGTCAACGAGCAGTCGGCCCTCTCGAATATTATGTGAGATCGGCTTCTCGACATAAACGTGCTTGCCCGCATCGCACGCTAGGATCGCCGCAATCGAATGCCAATGATCAGGTGTTCCGATAATGACGGCATCCACGGACTTATCGTCAAGGATCCGACGCAGGTCGTGAACGGCCTTGGACGATTGAACGTTCAGCTTTTTGGCCGCCGCGTCTCGGCGACCTTCGTCCACATCACTCACATAGGCCACTTCGACATTCGGTGTTTTTCGGAAAAGGCCCGCATCGTGGGTGCCACGTGCTCCACACCCAATCAAACCGACAACGATCTTTTCATGGGGACTGCTTGCCGCCGCCTGTGACGCAGGCCCACCCGCCGCGGCGAGGATTCCTGCGGACGTCAATTCCAAAAAATCGCGCCGATTTGGCAGGGAATGCATGGGATGCCTCTGAGTTTGTTTGGTGGTGATGATGATCCGCGTGTGACCACAGGTGTCATCCTCGAAAATCGGGCCATTTCCCTTACGCGTTACTTTATCACTCGTGGTCAAGTATTTTCTAGTCGCGGGCTTGGATCCGCCCGATTTTTGATCCTTTGGACCTGGTTTTGAACTTGGACCAGGTTTTGAACATCGTGTCTTTCTGGCGGCCACGTCCGTCCGCTAGGAATAGTCCCTCCCGTTGACAGCCGTGACCGTCCTCTTGATGTCCTGCTCAGGATCTGGCGATTGATCTGTTCGAAAAAGGAGCTAAAGGCAGCACGAATGACGGGCGGAGGCGGTGTCTGCCGGCAAAATCGTCGCCAGGCGTGGGACAGACAATCGGCCGACAGCAGCCTCTCCGCCCACATCCCCCTTTTTGACTGGTGGGATCGATGACAGAGCCTGTGGAAAAACGCGTTTTGTGCGATCCTCTTTATGTACGGATTGAGGTACATTGATGCCGCCATCGATTCGTTTCGAGCGCAGGTGAGTTGGAGATAGCGATGTGATGCGCTGTCGTTCAGGAATGTGTCGATGACCATGCGCCGACGGAATTCCGGGTTACCACACATCATCGTCGGAGCGATTCAACGAGGTGCTGTGGGAGGTACGTTCGACCACTATCGTCGTTCCTGACGGGCTGGTATGCTTTTGCATCCTTTCCGATAATCCTGTGGCCGTTTTCGTCAAATTCGGACACCCGCCCCCATTCAAGAATGAGACGTTGATTTTGTCCGAAAGAATTCTTGCCCGTATTGAAGAGTTGATTCTTGAGGCCGAGCGAAAGACGAAGCCGCTGGAGCTGGATCCCTATCGCAGTCAATTGTTTGAGTTGTTCGTGGCTGCCGTGAGCGTCAGAAATACAGCAGAAGGCTCGGATTCAGATCTTTCAGCAGACGGTTTGTGTCGCTACTTGGGAACCCGTTGGGGCATTGCTTCCGCGGCTCGTGAAGCGATATCTCAGCAGTCTCGGATTCCGCAAGAACATCTCGCAAAAATGCGACTCATGTGGTCCGCCATGCGCATGTGGATGGAATGGAACTATGCGTGGGAGAGGTGGCCCGAGTTTCACGGCCAATCCTTGGAGCGGGTTCAAAGTTCACCCAATTGATCAAGACTCAAGAAAAGGGATTGCAGAGAGACGGGATGTTCAATGGTAACCGGCTTGAACTTTTCTCGGTCATGATTATTCTTCACCCTAAATATTCTTCACCCTAATGCTGATGAAGCTCGCTGAGCGATGATCGCAATTCCCACGTCACACATGATTCTGGCCGACACGAGAGGTATTCACGATGCCCCCTCAGACACTATATGAATTCGGCACGTTCGATGAGAGTCGACCGATATTTACCTTGAATGAAATTCGCAAGACAAATCCACAGCGGTTCGAAATGGAGCAATTGACGGCCATAGTGTACGTCGATCGCGTTGAACACGGTATCATCGGTTACAAGGACATCACCGCAAATGAGTTCTGGGTCCGCGGCCACATGCCCGAATATCCCCTCATGCCGGGAGTGATCCTTTGTGAGTGTGCCGCTCAATTGGCCGGTTTCTACGCCCGCAAGTATGAGTTGTTGGCCGGCGACTTTCTCGGCTTCGGCGGCATGGAAGATGTCCGGTTTCGAGGCCCGGTCTACATCGGTGATCGATTGATCATCATGGCGAAACTCCATCGGCTCCGAGCCAATCAGCGTGCAGAATTCAACTTTCAGGGATTTGTGAAAGACAAAATGGTATTCAGTGGACGCCAAATCGGAGTCCCGATTCATACGGACAAGGTGGAAACAGTCGATTGACTGCGGTTTCCCCGTTCTGCCGTAATCAGCAACCTCGGGAGCCTGTCGGATATTCGGCCTGCGGGAATGAAAAGAAGCCGATTCCCAGCAGTGACATTTGCTGAGGCTTGCTCGTAGGAGCGAGTTTTTGAACCTGCCCGGAGCCGACTCGCTGCGCCATGCTCGAACTCGAGGACCATCACCGACCACGATCCGAAACGAATCGTTCTTCGCCTCCAAATTTTACGAAGTGTTTTTATGCCTCTTCCGATTGTCGATCTTCGTCCGTATTTTACGCCACTGCGGGAGTTTGAGGGTGTCTTGGATTGGGAACAAATATTTGGCAATGACGGCCCTGTGGAACTCGATATTGGCTGCGGACGTGGAAAGTTTTTGTTCGATTCGACGGTGGCTCATCCGGCAACAAATTGGGTGGGAGTCGAATTAGATTTCACCGAAGGCCGACGGGGTGCGAGGCGACTTGCAAAACGAGTGTCTACGAATGGCAGAGTCATCGGCGGCGACGCACATGAACTGCTGATGCGGCGCGTCAAGCGGCATTCCGTTGCGGCAGCACACGTCTATTTTCCCGACCCTTGGTGGAAACGTAAGCATCACAAACGTCGCCTATTCACCGACGAATTCGCCGATTTGCTAGCTTCCACAGTCATGCAGGGGGGCTTCGTCCACTCGTGGACGGATGTCGAAGACTACTACCATGTGATCCGTGCGTTGATGAATCATCATCCCGAATTTACACCGCTCCCGCCGCCGCCGGAACCGGCCGGACTAAGCGACGGCGATTACTTAACCAGTTTTCATCGCCGCCGAAAACTCGCGGGAAGCACGATCTGGCGCGGTCTCTGGCAGCGACGGTGACGACGGACCTAGACCCCGTGTGCTGTCCATCAGGGAGAGGGTCGTGGTGGAGGCGGTACCATAAGAGACGGCACGTCGGGTGCCGGCGAATTTCCGGCATCCGGTTGCTGCAAATTCCATCCTTGCGCATCCGCAACAAAGAAATACACCCCCGAACGGAGCTGGTACGAGACCGTCTCGGAAGATTCGTTTCCTCGTTGAAACGCAATCATCCATAACCGGTCATTGGAAAAGGTTTGGGAATAACCCGGATAGATCGTGTAGACGAGTCCATTCAGAGAATAGTTCAAAGGTCCGGAAGCAGCTTTCGGACACCTCAACTTGATCTCTTGACCCGGAAGCGGTGGTGAGGGAGTCAACCGAGGCGAGGTCCTGGAATTCGACCGTGGAAAATTCGAGAGTGGGGATTCGAGGGCCAGTGGCTGGGGGCCGTCCAAGACCGAGGTTCTTCCCAGACCCTCCGTCGTCGGTTGCGGTCTGACGTTGGGGTACGAGCCGCCAGGGACGTAGATGCCGCTATTTCCGTTGTGGGTATATGCAACCATCCCTGCGGTCGGATCGTTCCGTCGGATTGTCGAGGATGACGCCGATGAGGGAACGGGAGTCCTATAAGCGGGGACTCTGCCCTCGAAATCGTACATTGGGCCATACCTGTAAGGCCTCCGGCGTTTGCGGTAACTCGGAGCGTCATCCCGTGGAAAAAGAGCAGGATCAGCGGAGGCATCGCTGTCGATTCTCGCGGTGTTCCAAAACACGGGGTCGCCATAGGCATCATATTCCATAGCGCAGTGTGAAGGATAACCGCCGTAATACTGGGCCTCGAGTTGTCCAGAAAAAAAAACGTCAACAAGAAGACTCAGGGTCATCGCCAGAACCAAGTGTTGATTCCTCATCCGTTGTCGTCCTTCACTGAAATGGCGCATTGTGTCTCGCACGTTGGCATTGTCAGGGTAGACCACAGGCCCTGTCAAATCGTCACGCAGGATTCAGACCACTTCGCAGAATTCGAGACTGCCAAGCCGCTGCCTGAATCGCGGTCACTCGAATTTTATTCGGAGGCGTGAGACGACGAGGGACGTGACCCCAGCCGATTGCCCGATCTCGGAGAAACGATGACATTGAATTCGGGCGTGATTCGGCTACGATCCGACAGACTGAGTGCAGCAACCGCCCGTGACTAAGGAATGGAACGAATTGATCCAACTTGAAGAACATGTCGCCAAGGCCAGATCCGCTTTGGACTCCCACACCGTGGAAATGGTCCAGTGGCACTTTCACCCTTCCACCGGATGTCCCTTCTGGCTGGAAAAAGCCAAGACCTACAAATTTGATCCGCTCCAAGACATCCGATGCTTTGACGACCTCAAGAAGTTTCCCCATTTTGAGGACGAGGAATTTCGTGGCGGGCCGATCAATCGCTGGATCCCCAAGGGCTTGGCGGGTAAGCCGGTCTATGTGTTTGAAACAGGCGGAACAACGGGAATTCCGAAAAGTCGGATGGTGATTGAGGACCATTGGATCGACTACGAAAACTTCAGCAACACGCTCCCCGACGAACATTTTCCGCGCGGATCAAACTGGTTGATGCTTGGCCCTTCGGGGCCGAGGCGTCTGCGTCTCGCGGTGGAGCATCTCGCACAATATCGGGGGGGAATTTGTTTTTGCGTGGATTTGGATCCCCGCTGGGTCGTCAAGCTCATCAAGAAAGGAAAAATTAAAGAGGCCGAAGATTACAAAAACCACATCATCGATCAGGCGATCACCATTCTGTCCGCAAATCACAATGTCCAGTGTGCATTCATGACGCCGAAATTGCTGGAAGCATTGGCGATGCGGTTGCTCGATGAGGGATCGAGCATCGCGGAAGCGGGCATCAAGGGAATTTTCGCGGGGGGGACAGAGTTCACTCCGCAATGGTATCGGACCTGCCGTGAAGAGTTGTTGGGGCCGGATGTCTACATCACCCCGACCTACGGCAACACCCTGATGGGCCTCGCTTGTGGCAAGCCGTTCGATCCCGCTGACAATTATAAGATTACGTATTTTGCACCGCAGCCACGTGCGGTCATCGAAACCGTGGAGTTTCAGGACTACAACCAACTCGTGGGCTACGGTCAGACCGGACGAGTCAAGCTGTATACCATGACCAAGGAATTGTTCATTCCCGGCTTCATGGAGCGGGACGAGGGCGAACGAGAGAAACCACATGAAAAGTACCCCTGGGATGGGATCAGCGGAACTCGTCCGTTTCATGAATTTGCCGAGACCACGACTGTCGGAGTCTACTGACAGTGGCTCGCCAAAAACGTGCACGGTCCCCCGGTGGCTGTCGGGACCGCCACCGGGACAGTCAACAGGCCGTCTGCTGCTGCGTCGCACACGTCCAAGTTTTTTTGCTCATCGATCAAGGTGAACAGCCTCGGTGTTAGCACCCGATTCTCGAACTCGCCATCGACCCCAGTCCACACCGGCTTTCCGACAGGCAAATCCAACGAGGTCTATGCCGACCCCCGAGTTCCTCACGGACTTCCCGAAAGCATCGGTTGAGCCTCAATCAGCAACTGTTCGTTGGGACTGAAACGAATCATGAAACAGGGATCCGACGATTTTCCAAGCGGATTGGCAGACCGACAGTCCGCGATGTGATTCTCGATCTCAACCGATCATGGTAGAGAGGGCTTGCGGAAAGCCTTGCAGGGCGTTAACCATGCCGTTTTTTACAGAACCCCCCCCCAATTACTTTGAGAGGAAGACCAAGTCATGGCCGCCGGTAAAAAATTGGAAGGGGCAGGTCTCAGGGGACAAATCGCCGGTCAAACATCGTTGTGTACGGTCGGTACAAGCGCCGCGGGTTTGACTTATCGCGGTTTCGACATCAATACCCTGGCGGACAATGCCCAGTTTGAAGAAGTCGCCTACCTTCTTCTTTATGGAAAGCTCCCCAACCGAACGGAGTTGGAGGCATGCATCCGTCGCTTAAAAGCCATGCGATCGCTTCCGCCGGGATTAAAAACGGTATTGGAACAATTGCCAGCCAATTCGCATCCGATGGATGTCCTGCGTACCGGCGTTTCCGTGTTGGGCAACTTAGAGACAGAGAAGAGCTTTCACGAACAGCACCAGCGTATTGAACGTCTGATTGCTGTGATGCCATCCATTCTTCTCTATTGGTACAGGTTTTCGCGCGAGGGTTTGCGGATTGAAACTGAAACGGACGATGATTCCGTGGGGGGGCATTTTCTCCGGTTGCTGCACGGCAGGGATCCGAGTGAACTCCATGTCCAAGTCATGAATGTTTCGCTGATTCTCTATGCAGAACATGAATTCAACGCATCGACGTTCACGGCTCGAGTCTGCGCATCGACCCTTTCCGACATTCATTCTTGCATTACGGCGGCGATTGGTTCGTTGCGCGGTCCATTGCATGGCGGTGCCAATGAGGCCGCGATGGAGATGATTGAAAAATGGAATAGCCCAGACGAAGCCGAGCAAGGCGTGTTATCGGCTCTGGCGCGTAAGGACAAAATCATGGGATTTGGTCATGCGATCTACAGCACTTCCGATCCCCGTAATACAATCATCAAGCGTTGGGCAGAACGTTTGGCGGCAGACGTTGGTGATAAAACGTTGTACCCCGTCTCAGTCAGAGTGGATGAGGTCCTGTGGCGTGAAAAAAAACTCTTTCCGAATGCGGACTTCTACCATGCCTCTGCTTATCACTTCATGGGGATTCCCACGAAATTATTTACACCGATTTTTGTGTGCTCACGAGTCACGGGTTGGGCGGCTCACGTGATGGAACAGCGGGCCAACAACCGCATCATTCGTCCGAGTGCCGAATATATCGGCCCAGAATCGTCCGAGTGGATTCCACTGGCGGACCGACCGTAGCACGTTTCGAAATTGGAGTGGAGAAGTTGTATGAGCCCGAATGTGGATATCGCGAACCGTCCTGAGCCAGACCTGCTTTTGCGTCACATTGCCGACTACGTTTGCCACTATGAAATTCAGAGTGTCGACGCCTTTCACACGGCTCGTCATTGCCTGATGGATACGTTGGGATGTGGACTGCTGGCCTTGCGGTTTCCCGAATGTACCAAGCATCTCGGCCCGCTGGTTTCCGGCACGACGGTGCCACATGGAGCAAGAGTTCCTGGAACGTCACACGAGTTGGATCCGGTGAAAGCGGCTTGGGATATCGGTTGTCTGATTCGTTGGCTGGATTACAACGATACTTGGTTAGCCGCGGAATGGGGTCATCCCTCAGACAACCTCGGTGGAATCCTTGCAACGGCGGATTATCTGAGCCGTATTGCGGTGTCCCTCGGACGACCGCCGCTGGCGATGCGCGCTGTTCTCGTGGCGATGATCAAAGCGCACGAGATTCAGGGGGTCATCGCGCTCCAGAACAGCTTTAATCGCGTCGGTCTCGATCATGTCTTGTTGGTGCGTGTGGCCAGTGCCGCTGTTGTCACCAAGATGCTCGGCGGCAGTCGGGATCAGATCGTCGACGCCTTGTCGCACGCTTGGATCGATGGCTGTTCGCTGCGGACTTATCGTCATGCCCCGAATGCGGGTTCGCGCAAGTCTTGGGCTGCTGGCGATGCAACGTCTCGAGCTGTTCGACTGGCCATGATCACGATGAAAGGTGAGATGGGGCTCCCGTCGGCACTCACCGCACCGAAATGGGGATTCTATGACGTCCTGTTCCAGGGGAATCCCTTCCAATTCACGCAAGTATTTGCCACATACGTCATGGAGAATGTGCTTTTCAAAATCTCCTTTCCGGCGGAATTCCATGCGCAGACGGCTGTCGAAGCGGCCGTCAGGCTGCATCCCGTTGTGAAAGACCACATCGAAAAGATCAGGCGGATCAAAGTCACCACCCATGAATCCGCGATTCGCATTATTTCAAAAGTGGGACCGCTGGCCAATTTCGCCGATCGAGACCACTGCCTGCAATACATGATTGCGATCCCCTTACTCTATGGAAATCTCACGGCAGAACACTACGAGGACGGTTTTCATCAGAGCGATCCGCGAATCGATTCCTTGCGGGACAAGATGGAAATTCAAGAAGACCTGCGGTATTCGACCGATTATCACGATGCCGACAAGCGATCGATCGCAAATGCAATTCAGATTTTTTATGACGATGGGACAAGCACGGATAAGATTGAGATTGAATATCCTGTGGGACACCGTCGCCGTCGCGAGGAAGCAATTCCACTCTTGGTCAAAAAGTTCATGAGCAATCTTCAAACGCGGTTTCCAGAAAAGAGGAGTCGAGAAATTTTGACTTTATGCCTCGATCAACAGACGCTGGAAAACACACCCGTTCACGAATTCATGGATCTGTTCGTGATCAATTGAGTCTTGGCTGAAAAGTGGTGAGCCGAATCGGTATGACGCCAGAAGGGAATGAACCCGCGTTTGTTGGCAAGTCACCCATTCGAAGAATTCGTGCCGCTCAGCCCTTCAATCGCCATCGAGTCTGGCGAAGCTGGGCCAGAGGCGAGTCCTTCAATCGCTCGTACCACACGGTGACCAGTGTGCCATCCTCGCATTCCACGCTGGAGGGGTATCCCATGTCGCCGGAGTAAGCGTCGGTGGTCAGTAGAATCGGCTCGCTCCAAGTCTGGCCGGCATCGGAGCTGACTCGCACCTGATTGCCTCGGGGAGGTCGACGGTGGCCGTAGCTCATCAGCAGGCGGCCGTCTCGCAAACAGAGCAGATGCGACGGCAGGCCCCACACGCCGATACTGTGCGGCGTCGTCCACGTCTTCCCGCCGTCAGTCGACTCGGTTTGCAGCGTCTCCTGCGCGTTCACGGGGTTGTGGTTGCGGATGTGAGCAACCAGTTTTCCGGAGGCGGTTTCGACGGCGTGCAGTTCGTGGTACTCCGTCGAATCGTCACCAGGGCGAATGGGCATGGTCGCGAGCCAGTCCCATGTCAGGCCGTCATCCGTGGACTGACAGACGCCGACGCGATGCTCCGGCTTCCACAGTTCGACTCCGCAGTACAGTAATCGGCCATCAGCTAGCTGGATTGGCCCGTGAGGACTGTTGACGGGAGTGGCATAACGCGCGGACCATGTCACGCCACCATCGGTCGAGCGGGTCATCCACGTTCCGAGTTCCGCCTGCCGCTGTTCGGCACTGATCCGACGCTGGACCGCCTGCCACTCACGCAGCCTGAGGGGCTCCCACGCACCCGGCTGGCCGGGCTCAATTTTTTCGGCCTGTTCCAACATCGGTTGATAATCCAAGGACGTGAACGTTGTCACCAGAATCGATCCGTCGGCCGTTTCGACAACACCCGCATCGCGATCGTCGATCGGTCCGTCGAGGAGCACCTGAGGCCAACTCCACGTGCGGCCATCGTCTGGAGAGATCATGAATTCGACACGCCCAAAGGGACAGACATGCGACTCGCGCCCGCCCGACCAGACGAGCAGTAGTTCGCCGTTCTTCCGCCTCGCCAGCGTGGGCCAGCCGTGATACAGCGGCGGCTTCCAACTGATGACCTGCGGCGGATCGACAATCTCGAAACCAGGGCCTTCCGTCGCCTGAGCCGGTCCTCCCGTCAACAGACCGGCAGCACAGGCTGCGGCAACGCACAACACATCGCGGCGGGTGAATTCGCAAGGGCTCACGAAGGGATTCATGATTTCTCTTTCCTGTTGAAGGAGTTTCTGGAGCGGCCGGCCTGGCTCTCCAAGCTGTGATCGTCCGCAGAGTTCTGTTTGGCCGGCGATGACGACGGCCCACCCTTCCTAGTCAGATTCTTCAATGCCGAATTCTTCCTCATCTTCTTCTGCAAATCGGGCCGTGTCGAGGCAGGCCTCCGAGCCCCATGCGTCTGGGAACGGCTCATGCGGAAATATCCTTGACAATAGAGGGATTGTGTTCAGGATAATTTGCCCGTCGGGCAGTGACTTCTGTGATCGCGGAGACAGCTTCGCTGAGCAGCGAAATCAGAGGGACCTGAGCGACTCCATTGACGCCCGTTCCGCCGGCCTCTGAGGCGGACCTGTTGCTGGTGATTTCGAGCGACTTCCGTTTTGGAATCCGCCTTGTGCGTCGGGTCTTAACGATAGGTCAATACGCTGAAGGAATAGGGTGGAAACGAATGATGTGTTTGACCGATGGCGTTATCATGGAGACAAGTCGACTTGCGCGGAGTCATGTTCGTCGGATTTTCTGCAGTATTCACAGCTTCGAGGGGACCTGCCAGTTGTTCCACGTGAACGACGGATTGTGAAGGAGCATAACCGTGCATGTGAATCGTCGCAGACTGCTCTCGTACGCTCGAATTCACCACCTGCAACACCAATTGCTGCCCATCTTCGCTCCGCTTGGCAACGACATCGAGGCCGCTTTCGGTCCCTTCTACGGTACTTGTTACCAGTAACGGAAGGTGGCTCTGCGAGATCATTTGCGTCACATAACCTGGCGGTTGAAGCCAGACAGATGTCGGATTCAGAAATAACAGGCCCTGATTCCAAGCATTGTCATTCTCTCCATCTGGTTGAAGGCAATTTGCCGAGGTCACCATTGGAATCCGTCCATCTCTTTGAACCGCATGGATCGCCAACGCATTGGCCAACGCTCTCTGCTGCGAGTGGTTGTTGGCATTCAGTTCAAAAATAACAACTCGGTGTTTGGCACCCTCGGCGATTCGTTCTAAGGCATTGAGATACGACATCGTCCCTCCCCAGTCGGGTTGGGGGCCATCCGTTCGAATGTGAACATCGAACCAGACTTCTCGACCGAGGCCGTTGGCCAGTTGAAGAATCTTTTGGTGAGCAGCGAGACTGGTGATGCCTGACAAGGCTCCGGACACGTGAAACGGATCTGGAATCGGCTGACTGTAAGCAAAGTCCCCAACGATGAGGATGATTTCTGCATCTTTGGCCCAAATTTCGTTCGCGATTGGTTCGAACTTACGCCAATAGTTCTCATCGACATCCTCTTCATTACCGAGTTGAAGATATTTCAAACGATAGGGAGTGGGATGTCCGTCAGCAACCCGTTTTCGACCCCATGTGCTATCCGCTGGCCCGTTGCAGTACTCAACAAAATCGGCCATGTCCGGCGGCGTTTCCCCCATGTTGATGGCGGGAATTCCCAAAAAACCAGCCGCCTCACACAAATTCAGAAAATCAAAAATTCCCCAACCATTGGAAGAATAGGGATACCACGCTCCCGTATATGGCGGGCGTCCGGCACGCGGTCCAATCATTTTTTTCCACCGGTACTCTCCCACATTCACCATGGAACCACCTTGACGCAAGACGGTGATCCCCTGCGCCACGAGCGCTTCCGCCACATCTCGACGAGTAGGCAAGTCGCGAAAACGCCGCCATGAACCGGGTTGCAAAAACGCATACCCAATCGCCACCGTTCCCGGTTGCTTGAGTTTGACGGCAAACTGTCCGGAAGTGGTGCTGCCGTTGGGCGTGAGGTCAAATTTCAACTGTTGCCACTCCGATTTCGAGACCGTCAGAATCTGTTCTGCATACACCAGATCGCGATCACGGTCCTCCAGTGTGATCGACAACGAAATCGCTGTGTCTGAGCGGGCATAGATATATCCCTCGTAAGGTTTGCCTTCGACGAAGTGCATTCCCCAGTCGTTCAGACTTGCATTGGTCATCCCGATTTCGCCCTCCCCTGCAGCAAAGGTCAGACTTTGACTTTGAGTTCCAGAAAACGGATCCTGTTTGTGGAGGGAGTATTTTCCGATCGCGTTTCCACGGCGCAGAGCCCGCCATGGGCCACTGATTTCGTCGTCGTCGGTCAATCGATCGCCGTCGCGAAAGGTATTCTTCCGCTTCGATTTTCGCGGTTGAGCCGGTTCGGCGAAACTTTCGCCAAAAATCATTTGACTATCGATGCCCCCGTAAACCTCATGGTTTACGTCCTCAATGCACGCTCCTGTCAAATATCGCGAAATCGGGAGAGCTCGTTGATCAAACTGAATTTGGATCGTGCATTCTTGGGCCGTGGAGACATTGCAGAGAACCAGCCAGAGGAATGCCCGGCCAGCCCGTGTTGAAAATCGACTGACTTGAATTGCCACCCTCGGCGAGTTCGTTGGCATTCATCGCCCCCTGCTCTTGAATTGTCGTTGTTCGCTCTCGATTGCTTGCGCAGCTAGGATTCATGGCCAGCCTTTGACCCGTGAATCGTCGGGATCCATCGGTTCTGTTGCTGTCATGATAGAGAGGCAGGAGGCGGATTTGAAGCCAATCTCAGTGATCTCTTAGAGGCCGTTCGATAGCCGTCGCAGACAAAATGGCGACACACGCCCTCCCTCTTCCCAAGGGCTGTTCGGCAAGCATTCCGTCCGGCCGCTGCGGGATCGGATACCGCAGCGGCCGGTTGACCCTCTGGCAAAAGATGGATTAATTTTTCAGGCACGAGTTGAGTCCGTTGATCCTTTTGACGTTTTGCAAAAAATGCCTTTTCTGTCGTCTTGGGGGGGCTCTTGATCGAGACCGTTTGGTTTGTCAGAATCTGTCGGGTTAACCAAAAACGCTCCGATCCTCAGTTCATGAGTCTGCTGCTGGTCTGCGTTCTGTGATATCCCTCGGCCTGTCCGATTACCGCTGGTTCGCCTCGTTTTGAACGGCTCACGTGCGTATGATTGACGCGGATGCGTTCGCGGTGGTAGTCAGGCTTTCATTTAAGGACTTGGAATGACTTGGTCGTCGACGTCACTGCTGGTCGTTTATTGTGTGTTGATCGCCATTTCGTCGTTGATGGGTGGCTATTTGCCGTCACTCGTCAAATTGACGCATGCCCGGATGCAGATTTTGGTGAGTATGATTGGCGGATTGATGTTGGGGGTTGCCATTTTCCATCAACTTCCGCACGCCGTCGGAGCCCTGTCGGGCCACGATCACGTCTTCGCGCTCGATTGGTGCGTTGGCTGGTTGATGGCAGGGCTGTTAACGACGTTTTTCATGCTACGATTGTTTCACTTTCACAACCACGAACCGGTCGCGACAGACGATGACAGAGATCATCTCTGTGCACACGATCACGATGCGGGATCGGAATTGAATCACAGTCATCATCCGACTCAGGGAGCGAGTTGGATCGGCATATTTTTGGGATTGTCAATCCATACATTGATCGACGGAGCGGCATTAGCAGCCAATGTTCAGGCGGACGCACTTCACGATTCCACCCCTCTCAAAGCCACCACGTGGCTTTTGGGTCTGGGGACATTTTTGGGAGTCGTATTGCACAAGCCCTTGGATTCCTTGTCGATCACGACCTTGATGACCGCAGGGGGATGGTCTTGGGGCTGGAGAAATCTGGTCAACATCGGCTATAGCCTGATGTGCCCACTGGGAGCTGCCGGGTTCATTCTGGGTCTTCAACAATTTAATTTGTTACACGATGTGATTTTGGCGGCGGCGCTCGCCTTCTCAGCCGGAGTCTTTCTGTGTATTTCGCTCAGCGACTTGTTGCCCGAGGTGCAATTTCACTCCCATGATCGTTTGAAGCTTTCCTGTGGACTTTTGATCGGGGTGTTCTTGGCATATGGAATTGGTTTTTTGGAACCGGCGCATACACACGGTCATCAGGGTGGAATATCGGAACCATCGCACTCGGAGTCGCATCACCACCATTAAGATTTTTTGTCGGATATTGGCCGGTGACCGATCTTCTGCAGGCGTCATCTCATTGGCGGTACCACGGCACACCCCTGCGGAATCACGGCAACAAGCAGAGAGATGTCACGCCGATTATGGGCGATGACAACAAGGTAGGGTACGGGCGATGAGACTCTGTGAACACACGGAGTGCGAGGGATGACTGTGAGGGCGCGTTGCCGTGTCCAATTCTGCGAGATATTCTTCTGCAGTCCGGTCTGCAAACACAGAGCCTGTGCTCTGCATCGATACACGTGCCGATATCGTTCTCCAATCACGCTCTTTTTGACAGATGGTTAAGAGTCAATGAAACCCCTTTTGTTTTTACCGATCGCCATGTTGGCGATCGTGTTTGTAGACCAATTGGCGTCTGCCGGAGAGGTGCAAGTCGATCGCGCGGTCGCTTATCTTCCCCAAGATCGTCCTGAAAAATCGGATCTGTACATTCCTCTGGACTCCGGTCCGCCGCGACCTGCCATTGTCATCATGCATGGTGGAGGCTGGATCGGAGGTGAACGCAATGCCCATCGCGAAGTCAACCTCGGCATGTCCCTTGGGGGGCACGGCTATGTGTGCCTGAGTATTGACTATTGGTGTCCGGATCCCACGAAGACCATGGTGTGTTGCTGGCCCCAAAACATTTATGACTGTAAGAACGCGGTCCGCTGGTTACGTGCCAACGCTAAAAAATACAATATCGATGCCGATCATATCGGAGCCATTGGCGGATCTGCTGGCGGGCATTTGGCGGCCATGCTGGCGGTCACTGGCCCGGAGTGCGGTCTCGATCCTCTGACCCCTGCATCCGAGTTTTCCTGTCAAGTCCAATGTGCGGTCGATATGTATGGGCCTGTCGATACCGAAAACTGGATAGACATTAAAGGGTTAATGAAAACGCGAGCAGACGCACCCGAATTGTATCAAGCATTCTCCGTGCTTTCGTACGTCAGTCGCGAAGATCCCCCGTTACTGATTCTGCAGGGGACCAATGATCCCGTCGTCGCGGTCTCCCAATCCGAAGCCTTGGCCCGTGTCTTGAAGAAACACGGAGTCACGCATCATTTGGAGATCATTGAGAACGCGCCGCATTCGTTCGATCTGCAGCCGGAACAACGCGACCTGCGTCCGCAAGTGTTTGAATTTTTTGACCATTGGTTGCAGAATCCCCAGAGAGTGCGTTAGCGTAATCCGCGGTTCGTCGTAGAATTGTTGTTGTCTGCGCGGTTCTCGATCGACGGCAGAAGACGAAAAGGTCTTCGCCCCCCAACGCATCGTCGATCCGGCCCATTTGAAGGGTTTCCCGCAGTGGTCTCATAAAAAGGTCGATCCATGAAAATGTCGTTGTCAGCCATTCCTTTGTTTCCACGGATGCGACAAGAAAAATTTTGTCGTTTGATCGCAAAACTGCTGATCATTTTCACCGTCATTATCGGAGAGGAGCAGCGAATCATGGCCCAGTCACCGCAGGAATCTGGAACAGAGGCTACAGGCCGTGATAGGAATCCTCAGCAAGACCCTGAGGACGTGGAGAAAGCAACGTTTGGTTCAGGTTGCTTTTGGTGTACGGAGGCCGTATTTCAGCAACTGAAAGGGGTCCAGTCCGTGGTTTCCGGTTACAGTGGTGGAAAAACGAAGAACCCGACCTATCAGGATATCTCCACCGGAACGACGGGACATGCGGAAGTCATTCAGGTCACATACGACCCGAGACTGGTGTCCTACCCGGAACTGCTAGAAGTCTTTTGGAAAACTCACGATCCAACCACGCTCAACCGACAAGGGGCGGACGAGGGAACTCAGTATCGTTCCGTCATTTTTTATCATAATCCCACGCAACAAAAATTGGCGCAAGAGTACTTCCAAAAGCTGGATGCCTCCGGAGCCTACAAATCGCCACTGGTCACGGAAATCGCATCATTCCAAGAGTTCTATCCCGGTGAAGCCTATCACCAAAACTATTTTCGCAACAATCCAAGAAACCCCTACTGTAGTACGGTCATCAAGCACAAAGTGGCAAAGTTCAAAGCGGTTTTTAAAGACAAGCTGAAAGACCAATAGTCACCCAATTCCACGAGCGTCACAACAACGCGCCATTTAGCGACGGCCTGCAACACCCTCGATGTCCGCTTCATCAGCCACACCGCCGATCAGTTTTCACACAAAAACCAATCGGGTCTAGCGTGAGTCCAACAACAAAAGAGGATTAGCTGTGAACCAGCAGGGCGGCGGTGCGGACCGCTGCAATGAATCCGTCAGCGCGTGCCAACCCTTTCCAGGCGATATCGAAGGCCGTGCCGTGACTGGGGCTGGTTCGAATCATGGGCAGGCCGAGCGTGACATTCACGGCGTGTTCGAAGCCGATCAGTTTGAGGGCGATATGACCTTGATCGTGATACATGGCTGCAACCCCATCGAACTCACCGTGAATCGCGCGGCGGAGCAATGCGTCCGCTGGAAGAGGCCCGCTGGCAAGAATTCCGCGTTTTTGAGCCGCCTCCACGGCAGGTGAGATCAAGGTCGACTCCTCATCGCCGAATAAGCCCTCTTCTCCCGCATGTGGATTGAGGGCACAGACACCGATTCGCGGGGTCTTGCAGCCGATTCGCTTAAGAAAGTGATCGATCAGTTCAACGGTTTCGCGAATTCGCGAAACCGTCAGCAAGGCGGGCACATGGCGAATCGCTGTGTGCAGTGTCACGTGAGCGACGCCCAAACCGGAGATACCTTGAATCCATTCACCCGGCGGTAAATACAGCATCATGGCGAATTCCGTGACGCCGCACTCTGCGGCCAAGATCTCGGTGTGTCCCGGAAAATGGAGGCCGGCGGCATGCAGAGCGGCTTTGTTTAACGGTGCCGTCGTGAGCGCATCCATGTCGCCTTGAAGTACGGCATGAGTTGCGGCGACAAGGCAATCGTAAGCGGCGCGGCCCGCACGCGGGTCCGTCACTCCCGCCGGAATCAAGGTCAGTTCGACAGTCGACGGATTCCAACACGCGATGCGCGAGGAATCCCAGTCAATATCGGCAGGCGATGAGACCACCGTCAACGTGGCCTCAAGACCCGTTAATGCCATCGCACGCTGAAGAATTTCCGGATGCCCCACGACAACCGGGCGGCAACACTCCTGCAGGCGACGATCGTTCAGGGCACGCGCCACAACTTCGGGACCAATTCCCGTGACATCACCCATTGTTAACGCAATTTTGGGGAGCGATCGGGTCACGAATAGACCTCGGCATCACGCAGAAGGATTCCGCGTCGGTCTTTCTCGGAGAGAATTTCTGGCTCGATCTCTGGCCATTCCAGTTTCAGTTCGGGATCGTTCCACAACAGTGTTCGTTCATCTTCGGGATGATAATAGTCCGTGCACTTGTAGCAGAAATCTGCTGAATCGCTGGTCACGCAAAACCCATGGGCGAATCCCGCAGGAATGTACATCTGTCGGTGATTTGCTTCGCTGAGCAGAATGGCAATAGAGCGACCAAATGACGGTGAGGATCGTCGCAGATCAACCGCCACATCCATCACCTCACCCTGTGTCACGAAAACTAATTTTCCTTGAGGTTTCGTGAGTTGATAGTGCAGGCCGCGGAGGGTTCCGCGACACGAGCGAGAACAGTTATCCTGCACGAAATCCGCATTGATTCCCGCATCACGATATCGGTCTTGCCGATAACTTTCAAAAAAGAAACCACGGGAATCACCGAACGTTTTGGGTTCAATAATCAGGACACCGGAAAGATCTGTCGTGAGAACATTCATGCAGAGATCTCGCTTGAACGGGGCTATGATGCTGACGGAAAGACCGACCGAGACGGCGACTCACAGCGTTTTTTAAGCGTCGATCGCTGTCACGCAAGGGGGTGGGATTGGTCTTTCTTCGTTAAGGACGTCGACTGCCTGACGGTTCCCACGGCAACTGAGACCGTTGGATTAGGCCTCGGTATTGGGAGGCGCCACATCATATCGGAGCGGTTCCATGGTAAATGTCGCCCGCCCCTGCGACAAACTTCGGACGTCGGTCGAGTATCCAAACATGCGAGACAGAGGCGCTTCGGCGATCATGACCACGAGGTGGCCTCGTAATTCGGTATTCACGATCATGGCTCGTCGGGAGTTCAAGTCGGCTGAGATATTTCCCACGAAGTCACTCGGTGTCACGACTTCGAGCTTCATGATCGGTTCCAGTAACACGGTCCCCACTTTCTGAAGTGCCTGACGAACAGCATCGGCAACCGCGGCACGAATGGCCGTTTCTGTTGTTTCTCCTTCGTGATACTCGGCATCCAAGGCCACCGCCTTGGTGTTGATCAATTGGTATCCCACCAGTCCGCCCCCTTTCAATTCATCTCGTAATGCCTGCTCAAAAATGAGGGCGAGTTCCGGGGGAAGGACATTCGGTTTCATTTTGTAGAGGATCGATATTCCAGGCTCTTCAGGAACTGGTTCGAGAGAAATACGGACCGAAGCGAATTGTCGAACTCCGGCATTCTGGCGGTCGAATCGCCCTTCCAGTTCCACTTTGGAGGCAATCGTTTCTCGATAAGTGACACGTGGCTTGTGGCTGCGCATCTTGATGTGGAAGTCCCGTTCCATACGCTTGCTAATAATCTCGAGGTGCAACTCACCCATTCCACTGACGATCGTCTGCCCTGTTTCTTCGCTGATCTTGGCGGAGAACGTGGGATCCTGTTTTGACATGACCTTGAGTGTTTCTTCCAACTTTTTGCGATCGGCGCTGCTGTCTGGCTCGATGGCCATCGAAATGACCGTCTCGGGAAAACGGATGGACTCCAGTAAAATGCCGTGGAGCGCATCGCACAGAGTGTCTCCCGTGACAGCGTCTTTCGGGCCAATCACCCCGACAATGTCACCCGCCGTGGCCTCTTCCAACTTTTCTCGCGAATCGGCCTGCATGCGCCACAGTTGGCTGATGAGTTCTTTACTCCCCGTTCGCGGATTGAGGACGCGTGAGCGGTTTTTCAGCACGCCCGAGTAAATTCGGACGAAATAGAGTTCGGAATGTTCGTCGACATGAATTTTGAACACGAGCCCGCAAAAGGGCTCTTTTTCTGAAGGTGTGCGAGATTCGGATTTTTCCGCTTTTTTCGGATTCGGATTACGACCTTCAACCGGAGGAATGTCGAGCGGACTCGGGAGATAGCGAACGACCGCATCGAGAATTGGCTGAACCCCGATATAGTCCAGCGAGGAACCGCAGAGCACAGGTTGAAGTTGATTCGAAATAACCGCCTTTCGCAGGACTCGAATAATTTGCTCCGCCGGCAGATCCCCGGTCGAATCATAGATTGAAAATGCCTCATCATCGAGCAGGGCAATGGCATCGATCAACCGGCGATGCCATTCCTCAGCCCGCATGAGCTCCTCTTCGGGGATTGACTGAACGTCAATCGTCGTTCCCTGCGGCGCGCTGTTGAAATAGAGTGCCTTCATCTGAATTAAATCGAGGATCCCGCGAAATCCCTGCGGATTTGTTACGGGTCCTTCACCGAGGGGAATCGAGACCGCGACGGGATTCGCGTGCAAACGATCCGACAATTGAGAAAAAACGCGTTCAAATCCGGCGCCGATTCGATCCATCTTGTTGATGAAACAAATCCGCGGCACATGGTATTTGTCCGCCTGACGCCAGACCGTTTCGCTCTGGGCCTCGACCCCTTCGACGGCACTGAAGACCACAACTCCACCATCGAGCACGCGCAGACTCCGCTCGACCTCGGCAGTAAAATCGACATGGCCCGGTGTGTCGATGATGTTGATCGTATGGTCCTGCCATTTGCAGGAGATCGCGGCGGAATAAATCGTGATTCCACGTTTGGCTTCCTCGGGATCAAAGTCGGTGACAGTCGTCCCGTCATCGACGTTCCCCATCCGGTGTGTCTCACCGGCATAGAACAGAATCCGTTCCGTCGTCGTCGTTTTACCGGCATCAATGTGAGCAATAATGCCAATGTTGCGAATGCGTTCGATGGCTGTAGTCATGAGCGGACTTGGGTCTGGAGGATGGGGTACGGCATCTCAGGTCACGGAGATTCGCGACTAAGAACGCGAAGAAAAGAGGACGCGTGGCGCGTTCCAGGGCGTGAATGGTGTTGTGTAAAGACCACGTCTCAACGTGTGAACTCCTCTGAAGTCGATGGGCTGGGCAAGATCTGGATGGTCCTCGTGGTTCGACGGGAACGGCGTCGGAATCGATCGTCATTCCCCCTCGACTCGGCCTTCATGTTCCGACGTTTTGCGGACGCGCTGCGATCACCTTGTCCAGTTCTTCTTTGAGTCGCGGCAAGATCTGGTCATAAGGGAATGCCCCCAGTTCTAGTGGTCCTTTTTTGAGGTTGACAAAGTTCGGACCACACCACAGCCCGAGATCGGCATCGTCGGTTTCACCTGGCCCATTGACGCGACACCCCATCACGGCGATTGTCACCGCATGATCTTTGGCATAGGTGGTCATGTCTTTGACCTGTTGGGCCAGATCGATAAAGGCCTCGTTCTCGACGCGAGAACAGCTCGGACAACTGATAATATTGAGCGTTTGCAGTCGATAATCGACAAATGACCGCACGCGGCCAGCCGAAATGTCTGCCAAGATCTGCCGTCCGGCGACGATCTCCTCGGACTTACGCGCATTGGGGACCGTCAGTGAGACCCGAATGGTGTCGCCAATTCCTTGGCTAATGAGCTGCTCAAACGCCATCCGCGTTTTGATGATTCCTTCAGGAGGCATCCCGGCCTCGGTGACGCCGAGATGCAATGGGACATCCGGTCGCTTCTCCGCGAAACGCTTGTTCCCCTCGATCACTTTTCGGGGGTCCGAGTCCTTCAGAGAGACGCAGTACCTGGTGAATCCGAGAGAGTCGAGGAAATCACAGTGCTCCCAAGCACTTTCCAGCATCGGTGTGATGGAGTCGGAGGGGTCATACATTTCTTTTTTGGCGGGATCGACTGAGCCGCAGTTGACTCCGACACGCATCGCGCAATCGTGTTCCCTCGCGATATCCGCCAAGTAACGCACTTTTTCCTGCCATGGCCTGTCACGCTCGTGGTGATAAAGATGCCCAGGGTTGTAGCGGATTTTATCGACGTGAGGTGCGACGGCTTCGGCGAGTCGATAGTTTTCCTGAAGGTCGACGGCCAAATTGGCCTGAGACTGCCGACGGATCTCCGCTAATGCCGTCGCGTCTCGAAGACTGTCGACGGCCACTCGGATGATGTCGGCGCCGGACTCGTACAGTGCCTGAATCTGACCGACCGTGGCATCAATGTCTTGGGTATGCGTGGCCGTCATACTTTGTACGGCAATCGAATGCCCTGCCCCGATTGTTGCCGAACCGATTTTGATTGATCGAGTCGGATTGCGTCTAAGTTCCACCGTTGTCCCCCCGTCAATAACCACTTCTGTCTTGGTCTGCCAATGGACCGACTACAAGCCGACACTCCGAGGCGGCCACATTGTCTTGGCATCAAACCGCCGCGCCACACTCGCCAAATCCCTGAAAATTCGCATCTGCCATGATTGGCCTGCATTGTCGAGAGGAATGCTTCGTTTGGCAAGCCGCCCGCCATTGCCCAGCCGAGAGTGGGTCAACCATCAAAGATCGCGGATCCCTCCTATTTTTTCAGATTTCATCGACACTATCGAGAGAGTCCTGAAACGAATCCCGATTGCTCCCCGTGATCCTGCGCCCAAAACATCATGGTCTTCAAGCCGCCTGCGGAAAAAGAGATCTGGTTCTCTGACGTTGCTATGTAGCAACGCTTGGCAGGCCACCGACCGTGTCATGCCGTGATGCTTGCGATGCACCCCACGCGATTGATCATCGCGCTAGCCAGTCTCCCGCCGCGTTGCGAGTCACTTGTTGATCGCGTCTCAGCGGGAACTGCGTTCTCCCACAAAACAGTATTCAACAGGTTGATAACACGGCACAGACGGAACCACTCGCCACAATGCCAGCATTTCGCTTCCACAGAGCAATGTGGGTCGGGAGGAGCATTCCACCGGTCGTGTTCCAAGGTGATTGGCGGGCATAGGGGAGTGATTGATGGTCCGTTCGAAGCTTCTCGCCGGATTGTTGGAGGGGAATCGCCGCCGCGGCCTCTGCGGGTGATTTCACACCTCCGGAGAACAAATTTCCAGTAAATCGATGGCGGGTTGTCGATTGCAGAAGATCGTCGCCATCCTGCCGTAGGTCACGCCCGCCCGTGGCCTGCCGAAGAGACTCACAAGCCGTGGCCCAAGGGCAATCTCGAGGATCGCTTCCAGATCGATATGTCTCAGAACGTTGTGATTGATCAAGATTCTGCCCAAGGGTGTCTGCGCGGCGATCACCTCGTCCCGAACGGCTTCCGTGACATATCCCAAATCAAATCGCACGATTCCATACTGAACCACGCGATCCGTTCCGTGGCGGAGCAGCAGGATTTCTCGGGTGTAGATCAGGCCCTGCTGATTCTGCCGCAGTACGCGGACATCGACGGAGCATCGATGATGCATCTCCATCGCCACAGTCATATGTTGACGGTGAACCAGCAGCGTCTTAAACGGCTCCGGGGTCAGTGCCGAGGGAATGTGCTCGGCTGTTGCGAATAAGGGCTCCTCTGCGGGAAATAAATCGGTCAAGGAGCGCAGTTGGTCGATCGGATTCATGGGATCTTTTTGATGGCGAGCCGTTTGAAAAGTGACAATCAGCCCAGACGTCCGTTGAGAGAAAATCACGTATATCGCACGGCGCGATGTTGTTCCTCAAAGTACTCGGGCAACAATGTGTCGGCTTGCAACAGGCCCTTCCGCGTCAGGGTGACGTCCTCCCCGCAAAGGGTCAAATAGCCTTTGGACATTTGAGCGGACAGAGGTTTGGCGAACTCTTCCAGAATGTTTACACCAAACTTGCGGCGGAACGATGCGGCCGAGACATGGCCTTCCTTGATTTGCAAAACGAATTCTCGAATCAGTCGCTGGCGATCGGTAGGCCGGAGTGCACGATTGATCGGCAGTACCCCGGTTTCCAGTGTGCTGAGGTAGTCCTGCAGTTGATCGACGTTCTGATAGTGAACTCCTTGGAAATGGCCAAATGATGAAACACCGGCAGCAATCAAATCGCAACCGCGCCAAACGTTGTCTCGATACACGAAGCGATCGGTGTCGGGATTCTTCACCAGTTCGTTGCCACTCGAGACGTGATACCCATCGGCAGCCAGTCTGTTCATCGCCTCATCGACCCAGCGGCGTTTGGTGTCCCAATTTGCGACCGGTGAAATAATACCCAGCTCCCGAATTTCATGGGACAGGAGTGTATTGAAGGGGAGTTCCATCTGATAGATCGTGATATTGTCGGGTTGCATCCGCCGTGCTTGCTCGATGCAGTTCGTCCAGTTTTCGTCAGTCTCTCCAACCATGCCGGCAATCAGGTCGATATTGATTTGTGAGAATCCGGTCTGCTGAATCCAGTCGTAGGCTTTGTAAATTTCCGGCGAATGGTGGGCACGCCCATTTTCTTCGAGGATGGCATCATTGAAGTTCTCAACCCCGAGGGAAATTCGCGTCACGCCGATTTCTTTCAGCATCTGTACCTTTTCTAAGCTGAGTGTTCCCGGTTCACACTCAAACGTCACCTCCGCGGCCTGGTCCCACGAGAGGGATTCAGAAATCTCGTCCCTCAAGAAGCGCAGTTGCTTGGCACTGAGATACGACGGCGTTCCCCCTCCAAAATAGACGAACTTTAGTTCCCGGCCTTCTATTCCTCGCTCTCGGCTGACGAGTTTGACCTCGTTCGCCAACGCCTGCGTGTACTGCGCGATGGCATTCGCATTTTGGTTGGTATAGACGCGAAAGTAACAAAACTTGCATCGCTTCCGGCAGAACGGAATGTGCAGATACAAGCCCATCGGTACGGAGCGATCCGCCGCGGCCGCCAACGCCGCAAGAATCTCAGGGACGTTCTCACGTTTCCATTGAGAAAACGGCGGATAGTTGGAGATGAAGTAGCTCCCCACTTCCGTGGTCACAGCGGTTTCGAGGGTCATCGAGTCGGTTCCAAAAAAGTGAGCCACGAAATACGGAAACGCCACACAACCCCACAGGGTGAACGAGGTGTCGTGGCGATGACCTTGTCATTTTTTCCCAAAACAAAACACTTTACCGTCACGACTTTCGCATCCGATCACGAGAACGCCCTCACCGACGGCCGGAGCCGCGGAAATCGGTTTTCCGGCATTGTGCTTCCAACGTTCCCGACCATCTAACAAGCTCAATTCGTAGAGGTGACCATCATTGGACCCGATGAAGACTCGGTCTCCGACGATGACAGGCGAACTATCGATGCGCGACCGCGTGGCGAAAGTCCACACTTGGAGTCCAGTCAAACGGTCAATGGCGTGGACGAATTTGTCTCGACCTCCGACGACAACCAGTGTGTCGGTCACCGCCGCGGAGGCGTGAAACGGATGCTCGTTTTCGCCGGCCTTATAACGCCACAGAACAACCTTCGTCCTCCAATCGACGGCGAGCACTTCACTGCCATAGGTGCCCACGTAAAGCACGTCGCCTCGGATTGCCGGTGATGCAATCAGATATGTTTGCAGTGGCAGTTCGATGGTTTGCAGACCGCTCTGCACGTCGATGCCACGTAGATGCTCGTCGCAGCCGGCGATGAAGGCCATCCCCCCGGCAACGGCCGGAGAGCAGTGGACATATCCCTGCGTCTCAAACTTCCAAATGCGGGTGCCATCATTTTCATTGAGACAATACAGACTGTTGTCATACGAGCCGAAAAGGACTTTGCCCTCGAGTACCGCTGCCGAACTGTAGATTTCGCCGCCAGTTTCAACCTTCCAAATCCCGTTTCCCGTCAGACGATCAATGGCATGAAAAACGCCTTCCTCATCCCCCAGAAAAATGGAATGGGCTGTGACTGTCGGCGACGATTTGAATCCCGGTGCGAATGAATTCTGTTTCACCTTCTCCGCCGAAGTGTAACTCCAGACTTTCGAACCCGTTTGGCGATTGAGGCAAACCAATTCGCCGGAAAGACAGGGGACGTAGACGTGATCACCAACGATGGCTGCCGTCGCAATCACCTGTTCACCGAGTGGCACCTCCCACAGGAGTTCCAGCGTCTCGGGCAGAGTTGACGTGGCGATCCCTGACTGAGACAGATCATGCCGGAACGAGACCCAACTCGCTGGGCCGGGAGTGGTGACCTCAACGGCAGAGGCCTCGTACGTGACCGAGATCACCACGCTCCACATCGTCAAAATAAAAATTTGCGGGAAACGTGGATTGCGGTGCGAAGTTGTGGTCGGCATGCAGCGATTCCTCTTTCATCGGTCGATGACTGGAGCGATCAAATTCGGAGTCAAATTCAGGGTCAGGCCCATGACTTCAGGGTCAGGCCCATTCTTAATGATTGAAAGCGGCCTTGTACAACTCCAACAGATTCGACGGATCCACGGGCCGTGGGTTAAATTCACCGGTCCACTGTTTCGCCGCTTCCGCGGCCAACTGCGGCAACAGTGTTTCGTCGAGGCCCACATCGGAAAGGCAGGTCGGAGAACCGGACGTCTTGACGAGCAACGTGACGTGCTGCGCTAACGCCTCTCCGGCCTGCGGATCATCAGCCGCACACAGCCCGATATCCTCGCTGAGTCTGCCGTATAACGAACCGACGTGACGTGCATTAAATCGTAAAACATGCGGCAACATTAAGCCAATTGCCAACCCGTGCGTCAGGCCAATACACGCGGTTAAGGGATTGGCCAACGCGTGGGCGGCACCCAACATCGAATTCTCGATTGCAGCGCCCGCTAGATGTGCACCCAAGAGCATCGCCCCGCGGGCCCCCTGTGTTTGTGAATCGAGTCGGTCTTGATCCGACTGCGTCTGGCAAGCGGCACTCGATTGATTCACCGAGGATCGGGCGGCCATCGGTGTTTCCTGACGAGGAGCAAGCGTCCCCCGGACCACATCCAAGAAACCGTTTGCCAGTAACTTCCAAGCTCGTCGGCCAAACAATTGTGAGACCGGGTTGCGTTTTGTCGTCACGTAGCTTTCGAGCGCGTGACTGATGGCATCAATCCCCGTCGCGGCAGTCACACTTGCAGGCATGCTCAATGTCAGGTGGGGATCGAGTATTGCGACGCGACACGCCGCTTTCTTGTCGCCGCAGGCCATCTTCAGGTGAGTTTTTGCATCCGCGATTAAGGCAAACGATTGCGCCTCACTGCCGGTCCCTGCGGTTGTCGGAATTGCAATCGAGGGCAGCATCGGCCGTGTCGCCTTATTCATCCCCCAGTAGTCCTTCATTTGCCCACCATTTGTCAGCAGGAAGTTGATCCCTTTTGCACAATCCATGCTGCTGCCTCCACCGACAGCCACGAGGAAATCAACATGATTTGCTTTGGCGGCGGCGACGCCGCGATCCACATCGTCGGTTGTCGGATTGGATTGCACCTCGTTGAAAACAGCGACGTCCATCCCCGATTGTCGCAACGCCGATACGGACTTCTCGGCATGTCCCGCGTGTTCAACGCCACGGTCCGTCACCACCAGAACGCGGGTGCCGCCGAGTTCGCGAGTCAACCGGCCCAGTTGATTGATCGTCCCCGCGCCGTAGACGACTCGTGTCCGAGGATCAAAGTCGAAAAATGCCAGCATTTCAGTGTCAAAGTCATCAATGCGGCGATGTTTGCTTAGTGAGGCGGGCATCAGGGAGGGACTTTCAGCGGACTGGACGGGTCTCTGTGGGCACAATGACAGAGAGTATCGACCGTGATCATGGGCCTCAATGTTCAACCCGCCGGAGTTCCTAATTTTGGTGCTGAGTGCCGAACGGCATTTTTTGGGCGGAGTGAACTGAAGCCGGATTTGGCGGCGGTCGGAAACAATGTCGGAAAGCCATGGGGCGTGTTGAATCCGAGCGTTCCACCGTCGTTCCGAGGAGGCGTCCGTTCGTCCCCAATCAGAAACCTTCTTTTTTTTGGGAAAGTCGTTTCGCCGAGTTCCCGCTGAACCGCCAGAAGAGGCCGGGGTGGACGACGTATTCACAGACGGTGGACGTGACGAGGCCGCCGAGAATCACCGTGGCCACCGGGTACAGGATTTCTTTGCCTGGCTGTTGTCCGCCGAGGACGAGGGGGACGAGGCCGATGCCCGCGGTGAGAGCCGTCATCAGGACCGGGGCGAGGCGTTCGAGGCTGCCTCGCAGAATCATGGCTTCGGTGAACTCTTCTCCCTCCTCCTGCAGCAGATGCAGGTAGTGCGCCACGAGCAGGATGCCGTTTCTCGCCGCAATCCCTCCCAGCGAAATAAATCCAACCATGCTGGCCACCGTCAGAGTTTGGCCGGTCAGCCACAGAGCGACCGTCCCGCCGACGAAAGCCGTTGGAAGAGCGAACATGATTTGCAGCACGATTCTTGCGGCTGGGAATTGAGTGAACAGGACAAGGAACACGCCGGCCAGCGATACCAAGCTGAGCAGGGAGATCAGCCGGGTCGCCTCTTGCTGCGCCTCAAATTGGCCGCCGTACTCGATGAAGTAGCCAGCAGGAAGTTCGACATTTTTCTTTACCGCCGCTTGTATCGCAGCGACGACACTGCCCAAATCGCGGTCGGTCGTGTTGCCGCGAATCGTGATCCGGCGTTGGGTTCGCTCATGGCTGATCGTGTTTGGGCCGGCACCGTCATAGACCCGGGCCACCGCCTCGAGTGGAATCTGACCACCGCTGGGCAGGTCGATTGCCAGCCGGCGGATGGCTGCCACGTCGGTGCGATATTCGTCGTCCATTCTGACCACGAGATCGAACGTCCGTGACCCCTCGAGGATGGTGGAGACCGTGCGCCCGTTGAGCGCCGTCTCAATCAGACGATTCACATGGCCAGGGGTCAGTCCGTGCAGGCCGAGTTGTTCCCGATTCAACTCGATCCGTAACTGCGGAATCATCGTCTGGGCTTCGACGACGGGCGGAGCCAAGCCCGGAATGCCGGTGATCGCCGCTTTGATCTCATTGGCCGTCTTCCGGAGTCTATCGAGGTCATCGCCAAAGACCTTAATCGCGATCTGAGCGGAGACACCCGAGAGCATGTGGCTGATGAGATGCGCCAGCGGCTGTTCGACTTCGTACTCGATGCCGGGGATCGCTTCGAGGTCCCTTCTCAACAGGGCCAACGCCGCCTGACGCGGGACGCCGCTGCGGGGATTCATCGACACAATGTATTCGGTGACGTTGACCCCTTCGGCGTGCTCGTCCATTTCCGCCCGGCCACTGCGTCGAACGAACGCCTTGATCAGTGATTTGTCGTCCGTCTCTTGGTCCCTGTCTGAGGCGGAGCGAGCGGGGATGCGAAGCGGCGGCAGATTCGTGGCAACGTTCGATTGCAGGGTTTTCGCACGGGGCTGATCTTGATCGGCAGACCTGTGATCAACCGGTGCGGCGGGATCAGGAGACTCGCGCCGCAGGGGGGCCATGTGTTTGCGAAAGGCCGTATCTACCATGCGGCAGACACGGTTTGAAGTCTCCAGCGACGAGCCGGGTGGCAGGACGATGTTGACCTGTGCAGCACCTTCATCGAACGGCGGCAGGAAGTCGGTACCCAGGCTGAGAACGAGAACACCGCTGCCGATGATGGCCGCGAACACAGTTAGCAGGATCAGCTTGAGGCCGAGCGGATTCATGCTGAGATGAATCACGGGCGTGATCACGCGTTTTAAGGCTCGCAAAAGAAAACTGTCGGTTCCGTGTGCCTCAGCACCGAGGATCGTGGATGTGCCACCGGACGTGGCCTTTTCCAACGCACGCTTCCCCTCTCGTTCGATCTGTCTGGCTAACAGTAAACTGCCGAGAACCGGCGTCACGGTCAGAGACACCAGCAGCGACGCTAGGATCGACACGATGTAGGCGACCCCCAGCGGCGCGAACAGGCGACCTTCGACTCCCGACAAAGCAAACAGCGGTAGAAAGACGAGGATCACCAGCATGGTTCCGAAGACGATGCAGCCGCGCACCTCAATGCTGGCGTGATAGATTACATCCAGCGACGGTTTGGGTTGAGCCAGCCGGGCGTTTTGGTGCAGGCGGCGGAAGACGTTCTCAATATCAACAATGGCATCATCGACCAGCTCGCCCATGGCCACGGCGAGTCCGCCCAGCGTCATGACGTTGATCGACTGACCGAAGACGTGAAATACCAGCCCCGTGATGACGATCGACAAGGGAATGGCCGTGAGTGTGATGAACGTTGTACGAACATTCAGCAGAAACAGAAGCAGGACGATGAGGACCAACACGGCCCCGTCGCGCAAGGCTTCCACAACGTTGTGGATGCCAAGGTCGATGAACTTCCGCTGCTGGAAAATCGACGAGTCGATCTCGATGTCGTCGGGGAGTGTCGACTGGAGCTCTCGTAAAGCCTGCTCGATCTGGTCAGTCAGCGCAAGCGTGTCGGCGGTTGGCTGCTTGGCGATAGTCAGCACGACGGCGGCATGCCCATTGACGGATGCGTCACCTCGTTTGCCTTGTGGTCCCTCGACGACACGCGCGACGTCGCGCAGCAGCACGGAACGTTCACCGTGTGGTTTGACGACGGTTTGCTCCAGATCCGCGATGGACTGCACCCGACCGATGCCACGCACCAAGTATTCCAGCGAACCTCGATCGAGAAAGCCGCCCGTCACGTTTTGGTTGCTCTCGATCAACGCTTGTTCGACCTGCTCGAGAGTCACCTCGAACGCCTGTAATTGCGTGGCATCGACCTTGACCTGATACTGCTTGCGTCCCCCGCCCATTGTGATCACCTGTGCCACGCCGGGAATGGTCAGCAGACGCGGCCGCACGGACCAATCGGCCAACGTGCGAACGTCCATGGGAGGCGTGGAACCGTTTCTACTGTACATCCCGACCATGACAATCTGACCGATGATCGAGGAGATCGGAGCCAGTTCGGGCTTGACTGTTTCCGGCAGACGGTCGCGCACGAGGGCGATGCGTTCGTTGACGATCTGCCGTGCGATGTAGATGTCAGTGCGCCAGCCAAATTCAACATAAATCACCGACAACCCAATGCCCGATGAGCTGCGTACCGCTTCCACCCCGGTGGCCCCGTTGAAGGCGACCTCCAGCGGCAGTGTAACCAGCGTTTCGACTTCCTCCGGAGATAGGCCGGGACACTCCGTCATCACGGACACGCGTGGGCGAGTCAACGGTGGAAAGATGTCGATCGGCAGCGTGGCCATGGTCATCGAACCCGCCACCAGCGTGATGAGTGCTAGGCAGACGATGAGCATCCGATTGCGTAGAGAAAAATGAAGGAGAGCGTTCATGGTGGTGTGTGTAGTTCTGGCGGTTAAAGAAGCATCCGGCCTCGGCCGGATGCTCGCAACGATGTGACCACCGTTCTCAGGAATTCGTCACTTTGCGTTTCAGTGATCGTGACCGTGACCGGCATGACCCCCTCCACCCGAGTGGTTTTTTTTCAGTTCGAGATTCAGTTGATAGGCATGGTTTTTAGCGACAACATCAAAGCCGGGCGTCAACGAGCCCTCATTTTTGAGGACAGCCATGTGCCTATCGAGGTGTTCAACGACCACGGCGACTCGTTCGAGTCGCCTGCCATTGGCACGGAATACGTAGGTGTCGGCCCCTTCGCGGACCACGGCGTCGGCGGGAAGGACGATGCGCTGCGGAAGTCGTTCGGTGGGCAACTGCAATCGCGCTGCTTGGCCAGGCTTGAACCGCCACGTGCGGTAGGTTAGACCATTGGCACCCTGGTTGTCTCGGACGACTTCGTTCTTCAATGGGACGAAGAAACGCAGTGAACGCGAAGCTTCATTCACGACATTGTCCACGTACAGGATGCTCAGCCCGGAACGTTCGAGCGGTGTGGCTTCACCGGCCGGGAACTGAGCCGTCACCGGCCAACCTTCTGTCAAGACGCGTTGAATTGCCGCGACATCGGACTCAAAGGCCCGGCCCTCGATCATCAGTTGTTCATGTCGGGCCAGATGCATCAGTTCGTCGCCCGGTTGGACGAACTTGCCGAGATGGACGTTGATCTCTTCTACGGTAAATGTCGAACTATGAGGATGGACGACCGGAATGGCCTCGCCGTTTGCAGGATCTTTCGGCTCGATTGTCGAGGCGGTCCCATCCGGTTCCTGCGGCGCCGCGGCCGACGGCTGGGGGACGCGGATCGTTAGTTCTCGCAGCAGAGTCTTCGTAGTGACGATGCAATCAATTTGCACGGGAGACAGTCCTCGAACCAGTAACTCTTGCACTTGGACGAGTCGCTGCGCGTCGAACCGCTTGTGTTCATATTCCTTCTCGATCAGCCGATTTTGTGGGATCGCACCACTCTCTACCGCGGGTGTCAGTCGCTTGATTTCCTGCTCGATGAGCTCTCGCTCTTGCAGCGTCCGGAGCAGCGACGATTGAGCTGTCGCCAGCAGTTCACTCGTCAATTGGATGTCGAACAGCGGGTCGCCGACATGGACCGTCTGCCCCAAAAAGGCATGAATCTTGACGATGACTCCATGAACCGAAGCCGAGATTCCCTGCTCGCAATGCCCCGATTCTTCAATGACCTGAGCGGGAATCATCGCCATGCGCCAGTAATCGGTCAGCACGACGGCCGCCATTTCCAATCCAAGATTTTCTCGCGACTGATCGGATAACGTGACGCTGGGCCGAGTGTCATCGTTCATCGCGTTGTGCCCGCGATCCGCGTTGGCCTCAGGCGTCGGCGATTGAAGGACACCGCATGCGAAGTCGATCCAACCCTGCCAATGGCTTTGCGTCGCAGCGGCTGTCACGCCGCAAGCCGTCAAAAAAGCAGCTCCGAGGACGATGCACTTCAGTCTGGTTGTCATTGACGAAATTCCCGCCATAAACGCCTCCGACCGGAACGGGTGTTGCACAACAGAACAGAAAACTCTCTGGTTCGCAAGATCCGGAAAGATTTTCGCTGCCGAGCGCGCTGACTTCAGCGGTATCCCGAAGAGCGTTCGTTGGTTTGGTCGATGTTGGGCATCGTATCCGATCTTTCGCGAGGCACGGTTTGTTGTCGATCGAGCAACGCAATCGCCGTCGGAACGTTCAGGGAAACGCTTCGATCTGCGTCAGTCCGGCCAGTTCGGTGGCGGCCACCCAGCGCGTTTCCAACGCATCGATGTACCCCAGCTTGGAATCAACAAGGGCACGTTGAGTCTGCAACAATCGGAGAAAATCCAATTCCCCCAGCGTGAAGCCATCTTGGATAATATCCACGGCCTTTTGGGCTTTGGGGACAATGCGGTCGGAGTACCGACGAACTTGTTGGTCTGCAACACGAAATCGCCCCGATGCGTCGGCCATATGCTTCGCGATTTGGTTCTGGACCTGCTCCACCGTGGCCTGAGCCTTGAAGACTTGCGCATTTGCCGAGGCAATGTTCCCCTCGTTCTTGTTCCAGAAGGGCAACGGAACAAACACATTGAGCAGTCCCATATTTTGAATTGGAGAGACTTGGTATTGATACCCCCCATAGATTGTCACGTTCGGAAACGGCTCAACAATGGCCCGTTGTAGGAGGTAGCGATTGCGTTCGACATCCTGTTCGGCAGACTGCACTTCGGCATTGTAGGGGACATATCCATCAATCAGCACCTGCGACTCAAATCGCTTCAAAGATTCGGTGAGGTCGCCGTGAATCCGGACGAGTTGGAAATCCCGTCGGCCCATGGTCGCGACCAACTGTTGTTGAGATGCTTGCCATTTTGTCTCCGTATTTTCGAGAGTCACTTCGGCTTTCTCAAATTCAATCTCGAGCAGAAGAGTGTCACTGAGAGTTCCTGCGCCTGCCTGCTGCGCACGCTTCGCCGCCAGACGTGATTTTTTGGCAATTTCCACCAGTCGATTCGAAATTTCCATGCGTCGTTGAGCGGCAAGGCTGACAAAGTAGCCCTGCCTGACAGCGGTGAGTAATTCAAAACGCGCTTGCACATACCGAAATTCCGCTTGAGCAACTTCCCGGCAGACGGCGGCTTGGCTGAGTTGCAGCTTTCCTCGGGTCACGATTTCTTGGCTCAGGGCAGCAAAATATTGACTTTGTGGTCCTGCGATTTGCGTTGCACCGCCAGAGGCAACGGGATTGGGATAAAGCCCGGCTTGTCGAGCCTTACCTCGGGTCGACTCGATCTCAATCGCGAACTGTCGGAGTGTCGGACTGCTCGCCTCAGCCACTGATAACAATTCCACGAGAGTCGTACCCACAGCAGACTTGACATCGGACGGAACGACAGGCGTCGGGGAATCTTCCGCAGACGCATGCGGTGTGAAGCACAGTCCAACCCCCGTCAGCAGACCGAGCAATAGTTGTCGAGGTGTCGTCATGCCCGAGCGTCCTTGTTGGGCGTGTGGCCGAATGCGCGGTGACGGCCAGTCCGGTGGTAAAATAATGTCAGCACCGATGAATTTTAAAGTCCTCCGGCGGGAGTGGTGAGGCACAGCCGCTCCCCCAGCCGCCATCATCTATTCGGTTTCTTCGGCCAAATCGATGCCGTGCGGATAACCGGAAGGTGGTCGCCCTTATCTGCGGCAGAATCGCCACATCTTATGTAGACGACCCATTCCATGGCCGGAAAATCTCCGAAACTCAGCGGCTGAAAACGTTTGGGTCGCGGGGAATCGGATCCTCAGAAACGGTTGAGGACTACCAGCGCATGAGACACGTGCCCCATGTGAGGCCTCCGCCAAATCCACTCAGGAGAAGTGTGTCACCGCGTTGGAGGCGATTGGACTTCAGGGCTTCATCGAGGGCAATCGGAATTGATCCCGCCGAAGTGTTGCCATAGTCTCGCAAATTGTTGAACAATTTATCGGGCGGAATCGCCAGCTGCTCGGCTACGTTATTGATGATCCGAATGTTTGCCTGGTGCAGGACATAAAGATCAACATCGCGAGCGGAAATACCGGATTTTTGCAGGACCAGTTCCACACTGTCAGTCACTGCTCGAACGGCCCACTTAAACACGCTTCGTCCGTCCATCTGCAGGTAGTGCCGACCGGCATCTAAGTCGGCGTGAGTGATCGGGCTCTTGGATCCCCCTGCGGGCCGATCGAGCATGGCGCCACCACCACCATCGGAACCGAGTTGGTAGCACATCAGCCCCTGATGCGCGTCGCCATTCGCTAGCAATACGGCTCCGGCCCCGTCACCGAAGAGGGGTGCGATCTTCATGTCCAGAGGATTCACAATCCGACTGTTGCAGTCACCGCCAATCACCAAGGCGAGGCGGCTGTTTCCGGTCGCCACGAACTGCGCTGCGGTCGCCATGGCGTAGACAAAACCGGAACAGGCGGCGTGGACATCCATTGCCGGTGCATCGATGCCCAAGGCCTGTTGCACCAGATTTGCCGTTGTCGGACATTGATAGTCCGGTGTGAACGTTCCGACGACAACAAGATCAATGTCGCGCGCATCAACCCCCGCATTAGACATCGCTCGCCGTGCGGCTTCGATGCATAAATCGCTGGTCGCCTGATCCGGCGACGCATGACGTCGAGACATGATGCCTGTTCGCTGCTCGACCCAAGCCGGATCGAATCCATAACGCTCTTGGAGATCGAGATTCGTGACGACGTTGTCGGGAACATAGGATCCCGCAGCCAGTACCTGAACACCCAAGAGCGAACGCGTGCGACGACTCCAACCGCCGGAAGGTTCCAGCACGGTTTCATCCTTTCGCTTGCGGTCGGACGTTCCGTTCCATTTTGATGTCACGGCGGCGGGAACCTCAATGCCAGAAGACACAAGTTCAATGTCAGTGAATGAGAACAGTCCAGTGAATGAGAACAGTTCAGTCTCTCATTCAGAAGGCCCTCCTCGACCAAATGCGAGCTGAATGCGATTCGTAACGCACGGTCTGCAGTACATACACTAAACAAATGGTTAGGGAATTCAAGAGCCTGTAGGCAGCCAATTCTTCAGTCTAAGCTAAAAAAATTATATCTGCTGTCGGTTTCGTACACTAGCGCAATCTTGATATCGCGGTCTTTGGTAAAACGGGATGCTTGATAGTATCTTTCCGATTGTGTCGGCTGGGCTGTTGTTGCCGGGAGTCTGTGTTGTCACGGGCCGCTCACGGTTGTGACAGGCTGCTCACGGGGCGAATGAGTGACGTTCGAGAGGGAGTCATCGTGCCGGTACATCGCATTCGATTGAATGGCCCTTGGGAGTATTTTTGGGAAGACCCGACGGAATGTTGGAAAGACGCTGCTGAAACGGACGGTCCGCATCGAAGGAGCGGAACAACGTGGATGCCTCGCGATTGGAAAAGCCTTTTCGGGTGCCGAATTGGAACCGCGATCTTTCGACGTCCATTTCATTGTCCCACGAATTTGGGTCTGGATGAACAGGTCTGGCTCGTCTGCACAGGAGTCGGAGGACGTGGGGCAATTCACTTAAACGACAGGCCACTCACCACGTTCTCCAGTTGTGGCGATTTGGTGGAGTCCGAACTGACCCCCCACCTCCGAAACTTCAACGTCGTTTCGATTCAATTGACCGTCAATGCAGAGATTCCGCTCGGCGAACTCAAGAGGGGTTTATTTCAACCGATTGTGCTCGAGATTCGCAGCGACTGAAAACCGCGTCGCTCGGACTCCACTCCGAAAGCCGCGGCGCGAGAGGTGACGTTTTTCAAAAATACGAACACCCACGGCAGAAAATCTCAGAGAGCAGTCGTGACCTTCTCGGTGACTCTCGAAAGGGTTTCTGTCAGTCTGCAGTCTGGCGGGATGCCGCGAGTGGTCATCCGCTCATCTCTGGCAATCGGGGGAGTCGGAGCATCGATCCCGGATACTCTGCCACTAATGTCACGTGCCGTGGGGGGATCAAAGCCCGTGTCTGTAGTGGATTTTCAAATCGGGAGGTCCGGTCGAGGAGTGATGTTTTCAGAGCAGAGGTTTCTCGCAGAAGAACAAGGGCAGAGACTTTTAGGATCCCTTCCCACATTTGGAAAGAGAGCCGTCTCAACGCTCCGTGTGTGCCTCAACAGCGAGGCCTTCTTTTGCTTCGAAGCAGAACGAGCGGATTTGGAAGGTTCTGTTTTTGGCCCAATTTCGAATCGACGCGGCGGAGCCTATCTTCGAAGGCTTTCTGTGGCGACTCCTCCGCCTCGCGTGCAACCGGGTCCACACCCCGGCAGTGCCATTGAAGGGCGTGCAGAGATTGGGATGGTCATCCATCAAAACGCACAAAGGTCACCGACCGTGTGACACGGGCCGTGGAAAAGTGTCGGACGTCGCCTGCGTTGAATCACGTTTCGCCGCCGCGCATACTGCGGCAATATTTCGGACTTGTCTGACGCAGGACGTTCAGTCCCGCTGAGCAGCAGGAGCTGCCCCGATTGGCCGGCCTTGTGACGGTGTGCGATGCTCAGGCCACCCCGTCAGGCCACTCAGCGACGCGAAGCGTTGAGGTCAGACTCTGGTGTGCTTTTGTGTTGCCAAACGTCTTGGAAGGCCGTGTTATGCGTATCGCCATCATTGGAGCGTTCGGTCAGTTGGGGAGTGATCTTGTGCCGCGGCTTGGGAATCAGGCGATCCCGATCGGTCATGCGGACGTGGAAATCACGGATCCAGCGAGTATCGCAAACGCTCTCGATAACGCTCGGCCAACGCACGTCATCAACTGTGCCGCCTACAACCTCGTGGATCAGGCGGAGGAAGAACCACAGGCCTGTCATCGTGTGAATTCTCTCGGTCCACGAAACCTTGCCGAATGGTGCCATAATCACGGCGTAGTCCTGATGCAGATTAGCACGGACTACGTCTTCGGAGTGGATTCCACCCGTCGAACGCCGTTGGTGGAGACCGATTCCACCGGATCCGTCAGCGTCTATGGACAGTCAAAGTGCGCCGCAGAACTCGCCGTCAGATCCCTCTGCCAGCAGCATTTTATCGTGCGAACATGTGGTCTCTACGGGCATCATGCGGCCCGCGGAAAAGGAAACTTTGTCGAGACGATGCTGCGACTCGGTCAGACGCGTCCCGAGTTGCGAATTGTCGATGATCAACGCTGTACACCGACTTCGACCGTCGATCTGGCACGGGCGCTCGTGGCTCTGATCAAGACGGACGCCTTTGGTGTTTACCACGCGACCAATTCTGGAGATTGCAGTTGGTTCGAGTTTGCCCGGGAAATCTTTCACCGCAGGAAGATCTCGGTGAAAGTCGTTCCCGTAACGGCGGCCGAGTACGGCGCGAAGGCCATTAGACCAGATTACAGTGTCTTAGATTGCTCGAAGCTGAAAACCGTCCTTGGTTGGTCCATGCCGTCCTGGCAGGATGCCGTGTCGCACTATCTTGGCGGTCGTTTGGAATGACTCTGCGGCGTTTCAGCAGGCTGAAACGCCGCAGAGTCATTCCAAACAAGAGACAATTTCGCCACGATTGCGTAGGGTTCACGGGGAGGCTCAGGTGTCAGGGCATCGCACCGCTTTCTGAAAAACCGATTTTCGTGTGTGGTCCACAAAAGACCCGATGAGCACCCAATTTGACCGTCGTCCCCAGAGTCGTCGATCTGGTATGCGGTGCCGACGAAATTGCTAACGGGCACTCGTTCCCCTCGCCGCAATTGACCGCCATCGTTACCATGCGTCAAGCAGAGTTTTTTCGATCACCCGTTAAGGATCACCGATGGCGACGACTCTTGCCACCCCCCCTCAAACAGTGGCCCCAACGGTGGGTCAGACGAATCCGGAAACCGCCTCGGTGGTCATCTTTGGGGCATCCGGGGACCTGACCGCGCGCAAACTGCTACCGGCCCTGTTCGATCTCTCGAAGGACGGCTATTTAGCCGATCGCGCGCCGATCATTGGCGTAGCCCGGCGTGAGAAGACGGATGAAGTCTTCCGGAATGAAATCTACGAAGCAATCAACGGACATGTGCGCGATGGTGCCGTATCAGCAGAGACTTGGGAGCGGTTCGCGAGACGGCTGTTTTATCGGCAACTCGACATCGCATCAGCAGACGGCTATCCCGCTTTTCGAGAGCAATTAGAAGAGACGGAAAGACAACAGGGAACGGGTGGCAATCGAGTTCTGTATATGGCAACGTCACCCGATTTGTTCCTCCCCGCGATCGAACACCTTGGATTGGCGGGCATGATTCCGAAGCGGGAAGATTCTGCTTGGTTGCGAGTCGTTTTTGAAAAACCCTTCGGCCATAGTCTCGCTTCCGCTCAAGAATTGACCGACAACTTACGGCGTTTACTGAGAGAAGAGCAGATCTATCGGATTGATCACTATCTGGGAAAAGAGACAGTTCAAAACATCCTGCTGTTCCGGTTTGGCAATTCGATTTTTGAACCACTCCTGAACCGAAATCAAGTGGATCACGTGCAGATCACCGTTGCCGAATCGCAGGGGCTGGAACGTGGTCGTGGCGGATACTATGACAAATCAGGTGCGTTGCGTGATGTCCTTCAGAATCACGTGTTGCAACTTCTGTGTCTGATTGCGATGGAACCCCCCGCTCTGTTCAACGCGCGCGATCTGCACGACGAAAAACTCAAGGTTCTGAAAGCGCTCGCACCGGGAAACATGACAGATATTTCTCGATGGGTTATTTCTGGGCAATATTCGGCCGGGATCGTCGAGGGGAATCCGGCCGTCAGCTATCTCAGCGAGGACCGGATCCCGGCGGATTCTCGAAACGAAACGTATGTGGCTATGAAAGTCCGAATTGACAACTGGCGTTGGGCCGGCGTCCCCTTCTATTTGCGGACCGGAAAACGGCTGCCGACACGTGTTTCTGAAATCGCGATCCAGTTCAAACAACCGCCGTTGAACCTGTTCCATACCGTTGAGTGCGAGGGTGACATCTGTGCCCTTGTGGGTGCCCGCCCAAACAAACTGGTGTTCCGGATTCAGCCGAGCGAATCGATCAAGCTTTCGTTTTCCACGAAAAGGCCCGGCATGCAGTACCAGATTCATCCCGTGACGATGGACTTCAACTACAAGGAAGCGTTTACGCAAGCGATGCCGGAAGCTTATGAACGACTGTTGCTTGACGTCTTGCGGGGCGATTCCACATTGTTCATGCGCAGCGATGAGCTCGAAGCTGCTTGGAACTTCGTGACTCCTGTCTTGGACTATTGGGAGCGTCAGCGGACAATTCCGGAACCCTATCGATGCGGTTCGTGGGGACCGCGCGCTGCCGATGACCTGATTCAAATGGATGGTCATTCGTGGAGATCTCCAAGCAGTTGAAGTCGTTTTTGATCCTCGCCGCAGAAAATTTGTCTTGGTGGGGCTTCGATCGAGAAACCCTACTGATGTAGCGATCCCATCGCTTTTTCAATTGTTGGAAGATTCTCCTCATGGCCTCACACGACGAAGGCTTATGACATCATTGTGAACAGGATTCTGTGACATGGAATTTCCAGTTTGTCCTGGTTGTGGTCAGTCGGTGATTGATGATGACGCCACCGATTGCCCGTTCTGCGGTTCTTCGATGGTGGCCAAGCCTGTCACGACAGCGATTCCGCCAAAATCAACGGTCGCTTCGGGGACAATCGCGAATGCGTCAGTCCCGGTCGCGAATCGGACCCAACCGCCTCAACCGCGTTCCATCACGCGCAGGACCCTGCCGCCCAAAGTCGGTCCAGCAGCGATTGACGACGCGGCGGATTTGTCATTCTCTGTGGCCTCGCTCAGTGATCGAGTCGGCATTCCGTTGATGCCGAATGCGACAAGACAGCGGTCCATGAAGGTCGTCTGCCCGATGTGTGAAACGGTGGGATATGTCGCGCACACCGCGGCCGGTCGTGATGTGAAGTGCGTCAACGCGAAATGTCTGGTGCCGATATTTAAGGCGTCGACGATCGTCGACGAGCTCCCTCCGCCTGCACCCCCTCCCAAGCCCAAGAGTCTTTTGTTTCCAGTCCTCGGAATTGTGTCCGCACTCGTGGTCGTGGCGGCTGTGGGATTGTTTGTGACGCCAGGCCTGTTCAACGCCAAAGCGAAACCTGTGGGAATGTCAGAGGAAGACCGGGCCCTCTTAGCCGAAATGGCTCGGGAGGGGCAGGCCGGCTTAATAAATGTCCCCAAGCCATCCACCGTTCTGAGCGTCGTAGAAAACAGCTTGCCCGATAAGGCACAGAAAACCGAACCGGCTCCCGTCACGACCGAAGTCTTGATGGTCAAGACTCTCAAAAAAATGGCCGATGTCTGTGTCACCGCAGAACGCCAACGGAGCAAGCCATTCTGTCGTCAAATGGCGGCTGAAGCGTGTGCGATCGATGGACAGTCAGCGGCTGCACGCGAGCACCTGGCGCAGATACTCGTGGTCGGAAAAGACGTGCTGTATTATCGAATTGTTCCGAATTTGGAACTGTTTTGGAAGGATTGGTTGGCCGGAAACAAGGCCGCCGCGGTGGCATCGATTGATGCTGCCGTCGCGGATTCGTCGATCATTCCCAAGGCGGGTCGCAATCGGTTGGAAATTGCCAGCCATTTGGCCGCGGGTCTGGCCGCCGTGGGTCGAACAACCGAAGCCTTGGCTATTCTTCAAAGTCATCAATCCACCGAAGAAGATGGGCAACTGGCGTGCCGACTTCAAATCGCCAGCGAGGGACGTCTGACTCCCCTGCGTAACGAAGACTCACTCCTGCCGTGGTCCGCGCCACAGGCGGTTGCAACGACAGCGATCCTGCTGGCGCGGGGCCAGGTTTCAATCGCGCAGGCTTGGGCGAACGGCCAACCGAACAATGAATCCCGAGCAGAATGCCTTTCGATTTGGGCCGAAGGGCTGGCCAAAAATTCCTCTCCGACAGGATTCACAGAAGCGGTTTCAGCGATCACGCATGCCGTCGGGGACCTTGCTCCTCAACTGGCAGCTCGAGTTTTGGCCAGAGCGGCGCGCGGCCGGACGGCTGTCACAGACCCCGCGGGGAGCTTAGAATTTTTGAAGCTGGCCAGTGTCCGATTGGCGGAAGTGAAGCTGCCGTTGGAGCCGGCAATGCCAGAGAGCAAGTCGTTATTGATGGACTCACCACCGGCCTTGGCGCCACTGATGCAAGCGGCGACTGCCGCCGCAGAAATCGCGTATGCGCAATCCTTATCCACAGAGTCTGACACGGATGTGGAAGCAACGCTCGATCGCGCGCTTCGTTTCGTCCGAGGAATCGCTCCGGCGTTGCCTGCGGTGTTGCAGCGTTCGGAGGAAGCTCAGCAGGCGGGTGTGAACGGGCTGATCCGAATGCTGAAGCGTGATCTGTCCTTGAAAACAGACGCGGAAGCGAGGCCGCTCGTGGTAAAATATCGCCGAAATTTGGCGAATCTTCTGGACGCCTCGCATCAACGATTCGAGACGCAAACAAAAATCCTGCACCGCATGTTAGCCGCGGGGTTGAAGCATCAGGTGTGGAATGTGGTTCAGACGAGCAACGCTGTTTCCGATGCCGGAAAACGTGATGAGTTCTTGACGACTTCGCTGGCGAATGAATTGTTGGAGGCCTTTCAGAAGACGGAAAAAGAAGCGGCCATTCGGAACGCGCTTCCGGAAAACCTGATTTTCAAGCGGCCTATCCAGTCCAGCATTCGTGATCTGTTAACGAATCAGAACATTCGGGAGGCCGCTGAGATGGTGTCGCATCTCGACTTCAAGACAGAGAATCGAGACGACGTAGCGTTGACTCTTGCAATGGAGTTGGCGACATCCGAAAAGCTCGACGCCAGCTTGAAATTTATTGAGAGTCTCACGGACATTGTGTTACGAGAAGAGGCGTATTGTTTCGTGGCGGGCCTCGCGACTCAAAATGGTCAGGCCGAAGTCATTGTGAAACAGATCGGTCTTGTCAGTCAGGCTACGGAAAAAGCGGCGTTATGCCGCGGACTCACGGCCGGCGTTCAGGCCGCTTCCTTGCTACAGAGAGCCGCTGAATCGGTTCCCGCCAAGTCGAGCGATCCGAAAAATTAGTTTTGTCTCCGGAAGTTTACAGGGAGTGTCGTTTTTCAGGTTGCCTGAGTGGTGAAAGACTGAGAAGCGTGGCGATGTCTGAGAAACAACCGGAGAGGCCGTCATGCCTCCACCGGTTGAGATGTCTCTGGACACGGCCGGAGGCCTATGGGGAAAAAGGATCAGTCGCGGTGAATCCCGCACGAGGCCACCACCGTCTCGCGCCGTAAGAGGCTCTGCATCGTGTCCCACGGCGACTTCCGTGGCATCCGTTGTCGGGAACCGAAATTCCCTGAGGACCGTGTCCAGCCGCTGACCCCGGCGATGTCCGCGGATCGTCACAAGAGACAGTCCGCGAGGCGAAGGGCCGTTTTCGAGAGCCAGTGTCGCACCTCGGGCGGCAGATCGGTGTTGTTCCGGGTGATCCTCAAGGAGACATGATCAGATCGCTGGGGATGTCGTTTGAAAAGAATTGGCGCGCATGGGCGGTTCGGTTGGAGGGAACCATCTCACCGCGGGTATCGTGGCCGGGGATCAGATGACGATTGCTGCGCAGTCTTCCGACCAGTACCGTGATCGTGTTCGAGCCCATGCGTCATGCCAAGGCACAGCGACTCACTCAGACCCTTCTGTAGATTTCGTATCAGCGAGGGCTGGCGAGTGGGACGTTCCCGAGATATGCGAATCACAAAATGTGGTTGAATCGACTGGTCGCGGTGGTCAATCTCTGTTCGTCGAACGACGCCGTCGAACCACGGCGAGTTGTTGGACAATCGCTTCAGAAGAGGACGTCCGTCCGTCGCACCGTTCGGTTTCGATCAGAATCCTTGTGCAAGTGAATGGCAGAAAGATGCAGACCGAAAAACATTTTCGGTCTGAAAAAATCGGGTTGGCAATTTTTTTGATGCTCTTGGAATCCAATGACCCTCATTACGTTTTATCTCGTCGGACACGATTACGGTTGGTTGTCGAACTCGGCACCGTATCCGATCTCGCTGGAAGGCAAGATGTGGTACACGTCGGAACATTACTTCCAGACGCAAAAGTTTCATGACCTGACAATCCAAAAGAAAATTCTCAAGACCCGTTCGGCAGCCGAAGTCGTCAGGATCGCGGGTAACCCGAAACTGCGTGTCCGTCGAGATTGGGATGCCGTGAAACTCGGTGTCATGCGAACCGCCGTGCGAACCAAGTTCACTCAGATCACAGATCTCAAGTTGCTGCTACTCAATACCGGCGACGCCGTATTGGTGGAACACAATCCGCATGATTCGTATTGGTCCTCCGGCATCGAGGGGAAGGGAAAAAACATGCTGGGAGTCATCCTAATGGAGATCCGAGAGGAATTACGGCGGAGTCAATCAGATTGAGTCTTCGCTCCCTTCCGCTCCAAAATTTCGCTCGCGCCGGATGGAGAATCAGGGCGTGATCTCTTGTCAAGTCCGCGGATCTGTCGGTGGACATCGGTCGGCAGCGATCAAACGACAGGACCCGTCACGGAATCGGATGAATCATCGGCCCGTGTAGCTCTTCGATCTGAGTTTTTCACGGTCTTGAACGCTGGGGTTCATCGTCCTTGGATCGCCTTGGGGGGGGTATGGAATCGACGCCCCCTCCGGTTTGGACTGCTCTAAAAGACCAGCCAAAATCAAACAGATCCGACATTTTTGAGAGTTTTAAAAACAGATGATTTCTTGGATGTTGTTGTTTTTAGTCGCAAGTTATTATGAGTTAATTACTTGCATAAATATATTTTTTTACGTTAACGCCGGCTCGAAAATTGCGGTTTTAAGTGGGGATGCGTTTTTTGGTCAACAATCTTTAAGGAGGGAACATTATGCTGGTGCTGACAAGGGGATTGAAGCAGCAAATAATTATTGGAGAGCAAAAGATTATTGTCACGATCTTGGAGATCAATGGAGGCCGTGTTCGGCTGGGGATTGAAGCTCCGCAGGATGTGACGATCAGACGCGACGCGTTGCTCACCAACGAGCGAAGTTGTAACCAAGAAGAACAATCCTGCAAAATGGTTCCTGAGGCTTAACTAAGATGAAATATTCTTGCAGTCGACTCTGTGCGCGGCAGCAGAAAAATGTCGTGTGTCTGTTGAGCCTCAGTCTGTTGTTGATCCGCCGTAAAACCCTCGAAACCATTCCGACCCCATCACCGTTCACCACTGCGGCGTTTGTTTTCTGAAGCCGCCAAAACCGTGGACCATCGCCCCGTTCAGACCTCTGTTTGTTTACCGCTCGAAAGGCCAAGGCTGGCTGAGATCAGTCGATACGGTGGCGGACAGTGACCCGTTCCTCGATGTCCAACTCCCCCACGATTGAACAGGCGAAAGTGGCTGAAAGAGTCGCTGACCGCCAACACCGGTTGTAAGTTCTACCGGATGACTTTGGGAACAGGACTCCAGATCTACCCGTCGGGCCTGCTTTTAAAAGACCCCATCAGGTCCCCAGTGATTGCGTTTGTTCACCGAAACGGGGGTCCGATGGCTCTCACGGGTACCACGCGACACGGACGAGCGGTCACGAAGAACTTTGCCCCCCTGTGTTTGTGGTCGAGGTCAATGACCGGATCAAGGAACGGCGGGTTAGCGATCGAGGGAATCTCTCGGCTGTCTCGTTTGTGGTTCAGACGCACCACGCAACCGACGGCGAACAGACGGATTCAAGCCAATAATTGACGAACCCTGTCTTATTTTTATGGCCCGCCGTGTCTTATAGAGACCCAAAGAATGCAGCAAGCCGAGCTGAAAATCTCGGCTTGCTGGTGCTGATTTTTTGAATCAGTGATCTTATTTCTTTGCGGTTTTTGCCTTTGCCTTGGCCTTTGGCTTAGCCGACTTGGCAGGCGCCTTGGCAGCGGTCTTGGCAGGTGTTTTTGCAGCGGTCTTCTTCGTAGCGGCCATATCCGTGGCTCCTTAGGAAAAGATTGGGTACCCGATTCCAAACCGAGTGTCTCTCACTGGCACCCTGTCGAAGAGAGACAACTCAAAAGTCAGACGCCCCTTAACACAAGGGATGTTAAACTTCCGATCAAACTTAACGCCATATCATTGGGCCCGATCGTATGGAGATTTGAAAAACTCGTCAAGCACAATATCTTGTCGTGTAATAGATTGCTTCAAATAGAATGGACATAACTTAAACTCGACTCAGTGGTACGACGAGACGTAACACATCCCAACAGATATTTTTTCCACATCAAATGACGAAGTTCATAATGGACTTCTTCAGCCTGCTGGCCATCGATTGCGATGAACGCATGCTTTTCATCGGTTGGGAAAACACCAATGGTTTGGATGATTTCGGTGAATATTGTGTTTACGACGAAAAAATGGTTTGTCCGGCGTGGGGAGTTCCGGTAGAGCGGCTTAATGTGCCGATAGGATGTGTTCATTCAAATCGATTCAGTGGCTTGACGGCCCCAGAGCCCGCTTCAACAATCTGTGCTTTGAGTGCCATTCCGGTACGGTTCTTAATTCCGCATCTGAAGCGAAGTTCTCTCTGCGTGAGATTTCAATGAATCAACTACGATTGTCAGCCGCTGTTCAGTCATTGAAGCCTTCAGCCACTTTGGCGGCCGCGGCGAAGGCGAAGGAACTCAAACGTCAGGGGATCCAGATCTACGACTTTACACTGGGCGAACCAGATTTCATTACTCCGGTCAACATTCGGAATGCGGCTGTCGCGGCGATTGAGGCCGGTCATACGCACTATACTCTTTCGGGCGGTATCCTAGAGCTGAAACAGGCGGTCTGCTCGGCGTACAAGCGAGACTATGGCTTGGAATTTACTCCGGCTCAGGTTTTGATTTCGAATGGTGCGAAGCACTCGATTCATAACGTGATTGCCGCTTTGTGTGGTCCGGGTGATGAAGTCATCATTCCCGCGCCGTATTGGGTCAGCTATAGCGCTCTTGTCGAATTGGCGGGCGCCATTCCCGTGATCGTGCCGACAACCGAAGCCAGTGGCTTTTGCATGACGGCAGATCAGTTTCGAAAAGCGATCACACCAAGGACGCGTTTGTTGATGCTAAACAATCCGTCGAATCCCACAGGGGCGACATATCCTGTGGAACAGTTACAGAGTCTGGCTCAGGTGGCGATTGAAAAACAAATCCCGGTTCTATCTGACGAGATCTACGAAAAGTTGCTTTACAAAGGTTCTGAGTTCCGTTGCTTCGCCAGTTTCAGCCCGGAGGTTGCGGCAAGGACGATCATTGTCAGCGGAGTGAGCAAGGCCTATGCGATGACGGGCTGGCGGATCGGATGGACCATTGGGCCGGTGGATGTCATCCGAGCGATGGACAACCTTCAAAGTCAAGAAACGTCCAACCCCTGTAGCGTCAGTCAGCATGCGGCGGTGGAAGGATTGATGGGGCCTCAAGAGAGTGTGGAAGCGATGAGATTGGAGTTCGAAAAACGCCGGAGTTACGTCATGGACCGCATGCGTCCTTGGCGCAATCGGTTTCAGATCACCTTTATTGAGCCCGGTGGAGCGTTTTACGTTTTTTTTAATATCGCTGCTGCCTTTGGAAGACCACTTGCCGGTGGTTGTGTTGTTCAGAATGCCACGGAGTTTTGTACCGCACTGCTCGAACAGACACACGTTGCGTTAGTGACTGGCGACGCGTTTGGTGCGCCGGGTTATGTACGGCTGTCGTTTGCCACAGACATGGAAACAATCCGCGACGGACTCGACCGGATCGAATCCTTTCTGTCTGCTTGAAATCTCACAAAATTCGCCCCCCTTTGCCTGGGAATGCCGATGCAGAGTCTGTGCCGGCGTTGGCGGTTATCTCACAGTGGGCGTCATTGATAGGTGGCTGAAGTGTCCCCTCAATTCAATACCTATGGCGATGCGATCCAGTTTCTTTACAGCCGCATCAATTACGAGCAGATCCAAGTCGAGTCTTACTCCAAGAATGACTTCAAATTGGAGCGGATGAGAATCCTCTTGTCATTTCTGGGCGACCCACACAAGCGCATTCCGGCGATTCACGTCGCCGGAACGAAGGGCAAGGGTTCGACCTGCACGATGATTGCTTCGGTATTGACTGCCGCCAAGTTTCGGGTTGGATTGTATATTTCCCCCCATATTTCGGTCTTTGAAGAACGAATGACTGTCGATGGCCAGCTTCCTTCGCCCGAGGATGTTGTGACGCTTGTCAATCGGCTGATTCCTGCCACGACATACATGGACGCACTTCCGGGGCAAATGCAACCGACGTACTTCGAACTGGCGACTGCCATGGCTTGGCTTCATTTTGAAGAACGAAGTACCGATTTTGTAGTGCTTGAAGTGGGTCTTGGCGGACGATTGGATTCGACCAATGTCTGCTGTCCATTAGTCTCGATCATTACGAATGTCAGTCGAGACCATACTCAGGTTCTGGGCAGCACCGTCAGACAGATTGCCTGGGAAAAAGGAGGGATCATTAAGCAAGGCGTCCCGCTTGTCAGTGGTGTCACGCATAACGCTGCAATCGAAATGATTGATCAGATCTGTCGCGAGAAAAAAGCGACACGGAGGCAGTTTGGCGAAGACATTGTGCTGATGTCGCGTCGACGCACACTCGAAACAGACACGAACGCGGTGAGGAGTTTCATTGATGTCCAGACGTCCCATTCGGTATGGCGAGAAATTCCAGTGGCCTTAAGGGGTTTCCATCAGGCCATCAATACGGCACTGGCCTTGGCGGTATTTGACGAACTCCGTCAACAAGGAATCGCCATCGCAGAGGATGCCGTCCGCAGGGGATTGGCTGCAACACAGTGGCCGGGGCGCGTCGAAGTCGTTGCTCATCGACCAACGGTTGTGATTGATGCCGCTCACAACTGGGAGTCGGCGCGTGCACTGCTTGCCACGTTGAGTGAAGAGTTCCGGCCTGTTCGCCGTTTGTTGATTTTCGCGGCCACACGCGATAAAGATGTTTTCGGACTACTGCGATTGATTTTACCGCAGTTCGACACCGTTGTTTTCACCAAGTACAACGACAACCCACGCGGCGTCACGCTGGTGGAATTACAATCCCTCGTACGATCGGTTTCGAATCGCGAGGTCCATTTTGCGAATGACCCAGCCGATGCGTGGCACAGGGTTCAGAAGTGGGCTGGTGCAGAGGATTTGATCGCAATTACCGGCTCATTTTTTCTCGTGGCAGAACTACGCGATCTGATTCTGTTCGAAACGGCCGACTCACCGACGAATTAAGAGTGTCGAACAACACCGGAACGCAGTAAGAACCGTGTGTCCGATGTTCATTTTGAATCCGGGCTCAAATCCAAAAAACGTCTCCAGCAGGTTGCGTGATCGTTTGGACGACCTCGCCTAGGACTCCATAATGTCCGTTTCCTTCGCTTCGGCCAGTGCGTTGACTCGGCCTTCGTATTGTTTGGTCAGATTTTGAATTTCCTCTTTGGTCTGATCATGCGTGTCTTCGTTGATCACTTTCTCTTTCAGTGCCGCATCGTTGTGCTTATTGGCATCTCGCCGAACATTTCGGATGGCAACCCGTCCTTCTTCAGCGAGATCCTTTAAACGCGCCACCAATTGCTTACGCCGTTCCGTCGAAAGTGGTGGAATGTTGAGACGAATGACACGCCCATCGGAATTGGGAGCCAAGCCGACATCGCTGGACTGAATCGCCTTGGCGATGTCTCCCAGAGTTCCCTGATCGAACGGCCGAATCATGATCTGTTGGGGTTCTGAAATACTGATGGTCGCGATTTGTTTCAGGGGCGTGGGCGAACCGTAGTATTCGACGCGAATGGAATCCACCAGACCGGCGTTGGCTCTTCCCGTCCGTAAACCTTGAAAATGGTGTTGAACAACATGGACTGCTTTTTCCATTCGTTCTTCCGCGTCCATCAGTATTTCATCTGTGTTCATCAGCGATCAACTCCGAAAATCGAGCCGTAAATCATCCGGGGAAAAACAGAATCGCGGCGATTGAAAACCGAGCGAAGATCCCTTACTCAAGGCCCGTCATCAGTCTCAGCGAGGGAGTTTCAAGAGAGTGTGAAGAGGGATTCTGCAGACAGTCAAGGAGCCACGCCGAAACCTCAACCGGGCGTGGCGACGCGCGTTCCCAGCCGTTCTCCGGCGATCGCTCGCTCGATATTGCCAGACTTCTGGTAATTCAGCACCACAATCGGAATGTCGTGCTCCATACAATGTAGGATCGCTTGCGCATCCATGACCTGCAAATTCTGTTTCAGGACATCCTGATAGGTGATTTCCGAATACCGAACGGCATGAGGATTTTTCAGCGGATCATCGGAATAGATTCCATCGACACGGGTTGCCTTAACCAGCAGGTCCGCATCGATTTCTCTCGCACGCAACGCTGCTGCGGTATCGGTGGTCACAAACGGACTTCCGGTGCCAGCCGCCAGAATGACGACGCGTCCCTTTTCGAGGTGCCGAATACAGCGACGCCGGAGGAAGGGTTCGGCGACCGGTGGTATCGTGATCGCGCTTTGAATCCGAGTCGGAATCCCGAAATGTTCCATGGCGTCTTGAAGGGCGAGTGCATTGATGGCCGTTGCCAGCATTCCCATGTAGTGTGCGGTGGCCGGGATCACAATCGAATTCGTTGAGGAAAATTCACGGCCGCGCAGAATGTTGCCCCCTCCGCAAACGATCGCCAATTGCACTCCTGAGTCGACCACTCGCTTAATCTGTTCGCAAATCACTTGAACTTCAGAGAGACAAATCCCGGACTCACCCGGACGAGCAAAACTCTCGCCACTGAGCTTCAGCAAGACGCGTTTGTATCGGGGGGAGGAATTGTGCGTCACTGTTCGGATTCCGTTTATCGATCAGCAATGGTGTGGTTCACAACAGTCGTCCATTTGCAAAGCGAAACAGGGGGCAAAATGCCCCCCGCCCCTCACATCCCTCCGTCCGCATTGGCGGCGGTATCATCAGTCGCAGAGTTCAATTTCCCAAAACCCAGCGGGTGAATCCTACGGCCTTCAGTCCATTCTCAGCCAGTGCCTGATTAACCGTCTTCGAATCGTCTTTGGCAAACAACTGAAATGCCAAAACACCATTTTCCGCGTAGAAGGTCTTCATCCGGCCATCGACCATCTTTTCAATAATATTGGCCGGTTTTCCGGAAGCGGTGGCCTCTGCGGAGAGCCGTTGCCTTTCTGCTGCGACAAGTTCCGAGCACAATTCTTCAGGATGTGTCACCAGCGGCTTCAGCGCGGCGACGTGCATCGAAACATCCTTCAGAATTGTGGAACTGCGAAGCTGTCCGGCAGCGCGAAACAAAACCCCCGTCTTGCCGTCATGATGTGCATAACCGCCGACCGGACCGTCCACGCGAATGACGCGGGTGACAATCATTTTTTCGCGGATTTTTCCGACGACCTCTTCCAACAGATCCGCCAACGTTTGTCCGTTTCGATCAGGACAGGACTGAGCTTGCAACTCGTCGGGTGTCGCCGCCCCGGGACCTCCCAAAAGCTGTTTGACGCATTGATCGGCCAAGAACAAGAACTCGTCCGCCTTGGCCACCTGAGCCGATTCGCATTGGATCTCGACCATTGCTGCTCGAGACCCATCGTCGGAGACTAAGACTCGTACTAAACCTTCAGAGGTCGAGTTTTCCAGTCTTTTGAGCATCACTTTTTTGTTGCGTTCCCTCAGGATCTCGATTGCTCGCTCCTGATTGCCATCCGCTTCAACCAAAGCCTTCTTGACATCCATCATCGGAAGGTCGGTAAGATCGCGCAGTTGTTTGACTGCCTGCGCAGTGATCTCTGCCATCACGGGAACTCCTTGAACATACAAAAAGCATCGGCATGGAAACAAGCCATGTCGTTCGATTCGCTATCGGCAGACCGAGGCAATCACCCGATCAACACGATCGACGGTCAGGACTGAATTGAAGGAACCGCCTTATATTGGATCTCTTCGACAGGGGGAGCGACGTCCTTCGGAACGGCGGCTCGGCCTTCGATGATCGCGGCCGTCAAATGCTTAAGAATCAACTGGATCGATCGAATGCTATCGTCATTCCCAGGTATCGGAAGATCGATCTGGTCGGGATCACAATCGGTATCCAAGAGGCCAATCACCTTGATTCCGACCAGCCCCGCTTCGTGAACGGCATTCCGCTCTTTCTTCGGATCGACAACAATGATTGCTTCGGGAAGACGATTCATGTGACGCAAACCGTTGAGGTTCCGCAACATTTTTTTGTGTTCGCGTAGCAACGTCGACTGCATCTTCTTGGAGTACGTTTCGATTGCTCCAGAACTGAAAATTTCGTCCAGTTCTTCGAGTCGCTTCATCCGGCTTCGAATGGTGCGGAAATTCGTGAAAATGCCACCTAACCAGCGATAATCAACATAGGGCATATTGACCGCAATCGCGGATTCACGGATGGTGTCGGCGGCCTGTTTTTTTGTTCCACAGAACAGAATCAGACTTCCTTGAGACGACACCTTTTGCAGGTAACGTTTGGCGCGCAGCAGCCCGCGAACCGATTCTTTCACGTCAATAATGTGGATTTGGTTCCGCTTACCGTAAATATACGGCCTCATCTTGGGGTTCCACCGACTTGTTCGGTGTCCGTAATGAATGCCAGCTTCTAGGAAATCTTTCACCACAATCTCAGACACGTTGCCGACTCCTCCACGAACTCCGTGGCGATCTATCACTGTTGCATGAGAACCCAACGGCTATACCGCGAGAATAACATATTATTCTCCAAGTGGGGGGACATCCTAACGGTCGCGTGGGATGTCGTCAAATCAACAGCCCACGGAGGACGTTTTTGCCGGTTCTGTGTCAATCCGCCGGCCCATCGTAAAGCGTTGAATCGGAACAGGTTGTCCGATGTTTTCTGGGACTGGCCGGCCGTGTGAGGCCGGGACCAGAGCGGTCGTTATCAGCTCGGCGCGGCAATCAAGAGACCGAATCCTGCGCTTCGCTGGCGACATTTTGAAAAATAAGAGGGGTCTAAGCAACGCCGAAACCGTGGATCAGTCATGGCTCAAGAGTGAGGGGATGGGAGGGGATCTGGGTCGAGTTGGGCATCGGGAAGCCCTCTCCTTCCACAGAGTTTGGCGGCGCATGGGCAAAGCTCGCCCCTCTTCGCTGCGTCCGATCCGTCTGGCAAAGATGCCTATGAAAGAGCAGGCGTTGAGGGATTCACAAGTTGTTTTAAACAACAGGATTGATTGTCTTGGAAAGGCGGGCTGCAAATCCAACCGGTCGCTTGCATCCGATCTTAGCATCAGCCCAACTGGTCTTCGGCGACTTCAATCGCCTTCAACAATCCCCGAGCTTTATTGAGCGTTTCTTCGTATTCACTGGCGGGAATACTGTCCGCAACGATCCCGGCTCCTGCTTGCAGATAGGCCGTTTGGCCCATCATGACGATCGTGCGCAATGCAATACAGGTGTCCATGTGGCCGGTGAAGTCGATGTAGCCTACGGCTCCGCCGTAGGGGCCGCGACGGTGAGGCTCCAATTCGTCGATGATCTGCATGGCGCGCACCTTAGGTGCGCCGGAAAGGGTTCCGGCGGGAAGTCCGGCACGGAGTGCATCGAGCGAGGTCTTATTCGCCGCGAGTTTTCCGGAAACCGTTGAGCTGATGTGCATCACATGACTATACCGCTCGACATGCATCACCTCGCTGACTTCCACCGAGCCGTATTCGGCGACGCGACCGACATCATTGCGGGCGAGATCGACAAGCATCACATGTTCGGCGCGTTCCTTTTCATCCGCCAGCAACTCCTGTTCGAGGGCCTTGTCTTCGGCTTCCGTCTTGCCGCGTTTGCGAGTTCCCGCGAGTGGTCGAATTGTTGTGCGGCCATCTTCGACTCGCACCATGATCTCTGGCGAACTCCCGATCAGACTTGCGGCCGACGTTCGGAGCAGGAACATGAAGGGGCTGGGATTCACAATTCGCAGCGCTCGATAAATATCGAGAGGCGGGGATTTGGTATCGAGTTCTAATCTCTGGCTCAGAACGACCTGAAAGATATCGCCTGCCCGGATGTACTCTTGGCACGTGGCCACGGCCGCTTCATAACCCGCCTGCGTAAAGTTGGAGCGAAACGCCCGTTGCGGATCGGTTGTGAGCGTGATGTCTGTCAATCGAAGTTCGTCCTTCGGTTCGGCGAGTCTGCGACAAACATCATCGACGCGTTGGCAAGCGAGATCATAGGCCGATCGCAGATCTCCGCTGTGCACACGAGCGAAGGCGACGACGAGGATCGTCTTTTGAATTTGATCAAAAATCACCATCTGGTCGTAGAATGCGAACGACATGTCGGGTAGATGTCGGTTATCAGGTGGCGGATGGGGAAGGTTTTCAACGTATCGAACGGTATCGTAACCCGCGTAACCGACGGCTCCTCCACAAAACCGTGGCAGCTCGGGCAGATGCGGAGCGCGATATTCCTTCAATAGATCATGCAGGTACTGAAGCGGGTCCGCGACGCTCTGTTTTTCCGTCTGGCCATCACGTGTGATGATAATTTCTCGATCGTAGGCCTCGATCTGCAGGAACGGTCCCGTACCGAGAAAGCTGTAACGTCCAATCCGTTCACCGCCCACGACGCTTTCAAACAGGAACGAGTTCGAGCCGTCTTCCAAGCGACAATAGGCGCTGACCGGCGTCAGTGTGTCGCTGACCAGTCGACGAAAAATAGGCACAAGATCCATGCCCTGTGCCAGTGCTTGAAACGCGTCGAAATCGGGGAGGAAATGGGAAGTCATAGCTCCTTCAATGGTCTTTGGGGCGACCTCTTATCGCCTGTCGCAGCGGCTATCGGGATAAAGAAAACAGCCGTTAGACGCGAACATCAATCTCGTAGCCCTTGCGTTGTTCGCGTGCGATCCACGTGGCAGCCTCGGGATCGTTGATGATTTGTTGAGTTGCCGGATCCCACTCAATTTTGCGGCCGAGGCGAATGGCAATGTTGGCCAGATGGCACGTCGTCATTGCCCGGTGATGTGAATAGACATCGCTGATGGGCAGTCCGCGATCTTGAATGCAATGGAAAAAGTTTTCCATATGTGCGTTGTTGCCGCTGCGGGGTGGCTTGCCCCGAGACAGTTCCTGCAATAAGGATTCGGAGAGCGGATTGCTGACGAGGTTCTCGACGGGGGCTCCGGTCAATTTGTAGCGATTGACAAAAATCCGCCCTTCCGTACCCTCAATCAGCACTCCATTGTCTCCTTCACTGGTGATCAAGAGTTCGGCGCCGTCGGCAAACTTGCACGTGACCAGAAATTCCGTGGCCACGTTGTATCTGTTGGAAATCGTCGGGATTCCGTGACGCAACGGCACAGGATGAATGGCCGTTCCTTCAACGGAAATGGGTCCGCTATTGTCCATTTGCAAGGCCCACATGCCGATGTCCACATGGTGTGCCCCCCAATCGGTCATCTTACCGCCGGAATATTCGTACCACCAACGGAACTGGAAGTGCGCCCGAGTTTGAGGCGACGGCATGTCGCTCGCCGTTGGTCCGCACAGATAATCCGTTAGTGGTGCTTGCCCAAGCCACATGTCCCAGTTCAATTCTTGGGGAACTGCGACATGAGGGATTTCACCGCTGGACTCGCCGCGGTTCACGCCGCAGGTGACCCGGATGATTTTTCCAAGTCGCCCACTACGCGCCATGGCCACGGCCTTCACAAATTGGGCTTGAATGGTCTTCTCATTGGCGAAACCCTCGGACCGTTGTTGTGTGCCTACCTGAAACACGCGTTTTGTCTCGTCGAGGACTTTGATGATTTGTTTTCCCTCGTGGATCGTTAACGTGAGCGGTTTCTCACAGTAGACATCCTTGCCGGCACGCATGGCGTCGATGGCAATCTTCGTGTGCCAGTGGTCGGGAGTCGCAATCACAACAACATCGATGTCCTTTCGGTCGAGCAACTGGCGATAGTCTTCGTACATCTCCGGCTGTTTCGAATGACCTTTCTGGTGCTGAATCTCGGTGACCTGTTCCTGCGCTTTTCCAACGTGGTTCCGATCCACATCACACACCGCGACACAGTCAAAGAAAGGCAGGGCATTGCTGCAGACGCCACGTCCACGACCGCCCATCCCGATGCAACCGAGAACCGGGCGTTCGTTGACACTTTGAAACCCCAATGCGCGATGACTCTCGGCCGTGAACCAATAAGGCAGCATCGCACCCGCCAAAGCACCGGTGGATTTCAAAAAATCGCGACGATCCAATAGTTGACTCATGCGGCGGACCTTCATTCCGAAAAGGATTTGCAGGGAGGCTGTGGTGACAGACCCCCCCCACTCTAACGGCCACCCCGCGTCGGAAAAACACCACCGCCCGAAAAATCAAAAACGTTTTGGTTCCTGCGACGTCGTTCGTCCTCTCAACGCTCGGGATTGGCGTTTCCCGAATCCGGTTCAAAAACGTGTTGCTTTTCGGGTCACCGTCGTTGCCGGGGGATGAGCCAGCACTTGCGATTTGGCAGATTAAGGTGTCTTCAGATCTGAAGCAGCGTGCCGTATGGCTGGGCGAGAGCGGGCCTGTTCCACCGCTCGCAAGACGCCAGGTCGAGCGAAAAAAACGCGGCAGGCTCTGCAGAAGCGGTGGATTTGTGGTGGCCAGCCGCAGGGTGCGTCGCCGAGACGCACGATTCCAGCGAGGAACGTTCTGCAGACTTAAAGTCTTGGCTAGGACAGCCGATGGGACTCCGCTGGCGGCCCGATGAGGTGTTCCGACATCGTCGGGAGAGGACAGTCGAGAACAGACGTGTCGCAAGCGGCGTCAGGTTCACGGACCGGACTTGGTTTCGGGCGACGGTGGTTTGAAAAGGAGATTGGCAGACGTCACGCGATGTCTGTCAGGTTCGGCGTCATCGCCGGTCTGCAGCGGACGGTTCCTGAGTGTCAGACGCAACCCGAGTGAGGCCGGATTGAGGCGGTTTTCCGAACATGGACCGAAGGGTTGGAAACCAAGACTTGAGATAGGAAGTGGGAAGTCGCGCGCGGAGTGGTTATTCTTGTGCGGGTTGACTCGGGCTCTCGACGCACCACTCTCGTTGCTGGATTCCCATGAAAATTTGGTTTAACAAAGTTCACGAAGCCAAACGCGTGCTGATCGAATCGGACTCGGCCGAGATTCGGATCGGACGCGATCCGTCGAACATCATCGTGTTGCACAGTCCACTCGTTTCGAAGCGACATGCTGTGGTGACGCGTGAGCAGGGCCAGTTAAAGTTAGCGAACATCGGGGTCAACGGATGCCTTGTCGGCGATCAAGAAGTTCTGGGGGGCAGTTCGATCCTGTTCAAGGCCGGCGAGACCGTCCGTATCTGGCCGTTCTCGCTGACGTTTGAGTCGGACGAGGTCTCGGCCATCAGTGCTCCGGCATTGGAGTCTCATCTGCGGTCGATCATGTGTGATCTGAATCAGCGGGTTCACAAAAAGTTGCTCGAACGACTCGACCTGTACGAGATCGAGAACGAGCGCACGAGCGATGCCGATACGATCGTATTGTTGGAACGCAACATCGAGGACGTCTGCCGCGAACTCAATCTGTTTGGCAACGAGAATGAGCCGCTTCTGGAGGAGATCGTCGGTCTGACGCTCCGCGATCTGCTGATCAATCAGCTGATTCTGGAAGGGGGCGATGTCGGTTTAGACCTGCTCGCGCGATTGACCTACAACGAGTTCGATCTGCCCGCGACACTGATCCCCGAACGCGAGACCGAACTGCAAAACCTGCTGATCTTCGCCCGCGAACGGCTGAAACTCGAAAATTTGCCCGACCTCAGTGCGCAGATTAGCCACGTCGAGCGGATGTTTGCGGATCTGTTTCCATTTGTCAGGCCGCACTTGCATCGGGAGTTGCGAAAGTACGTGATTTTGAGGTCGTTGAAAAAGGATTTGAAGGACACGGTGTTCGGATACGGCCCGCTGCAAGACCTGCTCCGTGCCCCGACCATCAGCGAAATCATGGTCGTCAAGAGTGATCAGATCTTTGTGGAAAAAGACGGCGTGCTGGAGCTTTCGGGGCGGCGATTCATCTCGGACAAGGTGACCGAAAGCATCGTCGAGCGGATCGTCGCGCAGGTCGGTCGTCGCATCGACAAGAGCCAACCGCTGGTGGACGCCCGCCTGCCGGATGGCTCACGTGTGAATGCCATTATCCCGCCACTGGCCGTGCGCGGTCCGTGCCTCACGATCCGCAAATTTCCCGCTCATCGCTTCACCGTGGATGACCTGATTGAGCGAGGTTCCATCACCTCATCCGCCGCGATGTTTCTGCGTGCGTGCGTCATCGATCGCCGCAACATCCTGGTCAGCGGAGGGACCGGGACGGGTAAGACGACGATGCTCAATATCCTCTCCAGTTTTATCCCGGTGAAGGAGCGGATCGTAACGATTGAGGACACGACCGAGCTACAACTTCACCAGGACCATGTGGTGACGCTCGAAAGCAAATCGGCCAACGTGGAAGGGGCGGGCGGATATTCGATCCGCGATTTGGTGAAGAACGCGTTACGCATGCGGCCGGATCGGATCATCGTCGGTGAGTGCCGCAGCGGCGAGGCGCTGGACATGCTGCAAGCCATGAACACCGGTCACGATGGCTCGATGACCACCGTTCATGCCAACAGCACAGAGGATGTGATTCAGCGTCTTGAGGTCCTCGTACTGATGGCTCTCGATCTACCAATCGTCTCGATTCACAGGCAGATTGCCAGTGCGATCGACATCGTCGTCCAGATCACTCGCTTGCCGGGTGGCCGACGCAAGGTGTCGCAGATTAGCGAGATTGCCGGCTATGACGCCGATCGCGGGCAATTGATCACACGCGAGATCTACAACGTGCGCGAGGGCCAGATCTTGCACCCGACTGGCTATCTTCCCAGCTTTGTCGATGCGCTGATTGCAAAGGACCTGCTCAAGCTGGAGTTCTTGTACGGAGGCGACGCGAAGTGAGTTTTGATGTCCTCCTCAGTTCGATGCTCTGTGGCGGTTCGATCGCCCTGCTGGTGTGGGCGGGCGAGCCCGCCTTTCAGCGGATTCTGGATGGCATGGAGGCAGATCATCGCGAGAAGCTCAAGCGGTTAAGGATCTACCCCTCGCATCTGCGCGCCAGCATCGTCGCCTGGTGGGCGTTTGTGATCGGGCAACTGCTGACGATGGGACTCGTGCTGGATGTCCCTGTCCTCGGATTCCTCGTGTCGCTGCTGCTGTTGCTGGGTCCGTGGTTTTTGTTGCAGCGGTGGACTCAGCAGCGACGGGCGATGATCGAAGATCAGTTAGCCGATTCGATGGTCTCGCTGTCGGGTGCCATCAAGGCGGGCCTGTCGTTGGCGCAGGCACTCGAAATTCTGGCGAAGCAAAGTCCGGCACCGATCAGCCAAGAGTTCGGTCAGATGGTGGCCGAATATCAGATGGGTAAGACGCTGGAAAAGTGCCTCGACGAAGCGCGCACTCGACTACGGAGCGAGAACTTCGCGTTGTTCGCTGCCGCCATGCAAGCGAGTCGTGAGAGCGGCGGTAAGCTGAATGAAACGGTGGAGCGGATCGCGATCTCGGTCCGTGAAATGCAACGACTCGAGCGAAAAGTGTTGGCGGAGACGTCGCAAGCGCGCACGTCCGCGGTGTACATGGCTCTCGTTCCGATCGTGATCCTCGCGCTGTATTATTTCGTCGTGGATCCGGTGAACACCGAAAAACTGTTCACGACAGTTCTCGGTCAAATCTTTTTGTGTGTCTCGATCGTGCTCAATGTGACCGCCTATCTCTGGGCTCGGCACATTCTCAACCCGGATATTTAATGGGGATATCGTCAACTCGGCCAACCGCCGCAGAGTTTGATGCCCGTCTGGCGTCCCCCATCAAAGCGAGTCGCCCCTCGGTCGCGTGTTTGCAATCGAGGGGCGGTTCCATCGCCTCGATTGTGGAGGCGGCGTGCGATCGAGTCTGTTCTCTAAAAATCGTGACACAGTCTCATGCCGAAGCCGTGAATCCCACCCACGCCGGAAGCGACGGAAGCGCCGTCTGGTTGAGTCGGTGAATTCCGATCCATGAAGACATAGTTGGCCTGAATCTTCATGTTGGGATTGAGAAACCAGTTTACGCCGGCCGTGTAGTCATCAATTCTTCCCCCGGTGATACCGCTGTCGTTGAGATCGAGGTTGGAGTAACGGGCTAGGATTTGCCACGCCCCCCAGCCCTGTTCGGCACAGTCCTCGGGGCACCATCGTGAATTACGGAACGGAATTACGCGGCCGAACACTCCCGCTTTCTTGTCGTACGCGCGGTGCTCACCCGTTAGAAAATAAGAGGCCATGACGTAGTAACCGTTGGTGAAATACGTTCCGTGGTTGCCGCTGAGGTTGGTGGCGTTGCTGTTGGTCGAAGCGATGTACTCGGATTGCAACTGGAATGAGCCGAGAACCATCGACATTTCAGCCGCATACAGATTTTCATCGTCGGTGACGAACGTACCACTGTCGGCAAACACCGGATTCAAGGCGCCCGGGCCGTTTCGCAGCGAGCCACGACTGCGGATCCGTCGGATCTTATCCAAGGGATCGCGATTACTGTAAGAACCACCAACGTGCAACAATTTCCGGCCTTCGTCCTCATCCCATAACAGATAGACTAATCGGCTGGTCCAAGCATAAGCCCCGTCATCGGCCGCATAGGCAAACGGGTTCACCGAATTTTTGAACACGCCGGTTTGCCACCAGCCGCGATCGTCTTCACCGAAGTTGTTGTAGGCGGAGGCACCGAGCGAAAACCCGTTGTTGTTCGGCCCGGTGTAGGCATCTTGATTAAAGGACCGTTCCATCAAATCGAGATGGCGACTGCTCGTCAGATGCTCCAATCCGATCGGCTCCTTTTGCAACCCGACCTTCACATTGCCGACGATCGGCGTTTCGTGAAATGTGAAGTACCCGTCGGTCGGAGCGGTGACTTGGATCACATTCGAGGCGCTGGCCGGAGTTCCCGGATTGTCGTTCACGCTGTTCACGAAGTCGTATTCGACGACGTAGTCGATTGTCTTATAGATTGTTCCGTCAGCCCGCAGACGAGCCCGGCGAAAATCGGTGGCATCCCGACTGCCCGCACCGTTGACGGCTCCAAACGCTGCCGGGTTGTTTTGCAGCCAAATCGTATCGATCTGAGTCCGTCCGCCGATATGAAACGCAAAGTTTTTGTCGCCGGATTCAAAATTCAGTTGGTTTTTCCAACTGGCTTTGAAGGCTTTGGGGTCCGACTTGTCGCCTTTCGGTTTGTCACCCTCCTTTTTTCCGATCTCTGAAAGTTGATCGCGAAACAGGATGTTTTCCTCCTGCTGCAAGGCGAGTCGCTGCTCGAGATCTCTGAGGCGATCTTCGAGCGACATCTCCGCAGGGCTCGATGAAATCTCGGCCAAGTCGATTTGTAGAATCTTCGCCGTGGTGCCGTCATCCGTTTCTTCCTCGTTCGTGAGATCCTCATCGAGGACGGCACGCGGGGTACCAGCAGCGGATTTGTGAGACTCACCGGAAGGCGTGTGGCCTGCGGTCACGGCGGACACCGGTCGCGATGGTTTTCTGGCCTCCTGCCCAGGACCATCCGTCGCGGAAAGACAGAGACAGAATCCCGTCACAAGTTTTGCTAACAATGGCCATCGTTTGGAGGATTTTGGTAACATTCAAAAAGCCTACTGGTTCATGGTTCATGGTTCATGGTTCATGGTTCATGGTTCATGGGTGTTTGTATCGGATGTATCGATCCTGCTGATTCAGTCGGAATTGTTGATTTTTCGGGTTGATCTTGTTGGGGCGAATGTCGCGGCTAGAAACGTCGCCAGACAAGAGCGACCGGGCTTCCATTGCGGCAGAAAATGCCGAACGCGTGTTCTGCACAAGCTTCGGAATGCGGCGGAGAACTCGAACGTTCGCGCGAAAATGGCCTCGCACGCCGATCACGGAACGGCAACCGGCGAGGCGGTTTGTCAGCGCGCAACGGGTCTTCAACGGAACCCGTCATCAATCCGTCGAGGCCACACGGGAGACGCTGTGAATTGGTCAACAGCGGTTTTCGTCGGAGCCAGACCGTTCCGTGGAGCCAGACCGTTCAGTGGTGGTTCGCAAAAAACTTGGCGAATTCCTGTTTGGTCGCGGCGACACCGGCGACGATGAGTTTTGAATCACTGACCGGTGAGATCATCCGACAGCCCTTGTCGACGAGCATCTCGGCATGTTGAGGATCGATCGCCACGGCCGCCCAGCTCTTGCCAGAATTTCGACAGGCGGCAGCGACCCGATCAATCGCGGCAAGACACTTCTCATGAAAGAATTGCCCGGTGACTCCCAGACTTTGGCTCAAATCGACCGGCCCCAGAAACAACGCATCGACACCCTCGATCGCCGCAATAGCCTCGCACTCGGCCACGGATTGCGAGGTCTCAATCTGGATCGCAACGAAGGATTCCTCATTGGCGCGTCGAATGAATTCGGTCACAGGCAACATGGTGAACTGGGCATCCCAGCCGCCGGTGTTCATGCCGCGATTTCCCCGAGGAGCAAATTTTGTCCATTGCACGAACTCTTCTGCCTGCGCGGCAGAATAAATTTGAGCCGCCATGACGCCGCTGGAGCCGGCTTCCAGACAACGCGTTGCAATCGCATAATCGGTGGGAGCAATCCGGCAGAAAGTATCCAACCCGTGAACGCGTGCCACAGCAGTCGCCACTTCCAATTCGCTAATCGTCATGCCCGTATGTTCGAAATCGAACCACAGCCCGTGGAAGCCGCCGCTCATGCCGATGATGTTGACCAGATTTTGATGCCAGACTCGGCCGATACTACAAATCATGGCGGTTTCGCCGGCGGCCAGTCGTTGCTTAAGGGTTCGCATAATTCTCGGGGGCCTTGGGTTGAAGTTGCCGGTGTCCGGAGTGCCAGTCATCCCATTTTTCGGGAAACGGCACCGCTGATGTCGAAGGGTTTAGATCGTCATTTTGGCGTGGCTCATGAGCATATTCGAAATTTGCCCAAAATTCACGCGTACTTCAAAGTTGCAAATAGTGTTGTTGTTGTCGTAACCTTGTAAGGAGCTTGTGTTTTTTTCGTCCGTTATGAGTGACTGGTTTTGTGGAGCGTTTGCATGTCGACGGTGTTGGTCGTTGATGACTCGCCGATTGACCGGCAACTGGTGATCGGTTTGCTGAAGCAGGGAACCGATTGGACGGTCACTGAGGCCAGTGACGGGACCGTCGCGCTGGAATCGATTCTGCAGAGTCCTCCGGACATCGTCGTCACCGATCTTCAAATGCCGGGGATGACGGGTTTGGAACTTCTGCTTGCCATTCGCAAAAAATTCTCGCGAATTCCTGTGATTGTGATGACCGGTCGCGGCACCGAAGAAATTGCGGTTGAAGCGTTGCATTCCGGGGCTTCGAGTTACGTCCCCAAACGTGCCCTGGCAACAACGCTTGTGGATACGGTGCAACGCGTCCTCGTCTCTTGCCGAGATGATCGCCTGCGTTCTAATTTGATGAAATGCTTGTCCGTTCGGAGTGAGTCGTTTGTGATTGAAAACGATGTCAACTTGCTCCTCTCGTTATCGAGGTATGTGCAACATGCGCTGGCCGATTCGTGGGGTTTGGAACGGACGGATCACTTGAGAGTCGGTACGGCGTTAGAAGAAGCGTTGCTCAACGCGTTGTATCATGGAAATCTGGGCGTTAGTTCGAAACTGAAAGAAGAGGATCACGACGCCTTTTACATGCAGGCCAACCAGCGAAAAATTTCCGCGCCGTGGCAGGAACGTCGGGTTCGGGTGGACGTGCAGGTCACCTCTTCCGAAATGGTGGTGATCATCAAGGATGAGGGAGAGGGTTTTGATCCTGCTGCGTTGCCCGATCCAACCGACGCCGAGAACATTGACCGGCCCTGCGGTCGAGGCGTGATGCTCATGCGGGCGTTCATGGATGAAGTCCGCTATAACGCGCGCGGCAACGAGGTGACTCTGATTCGTAAGCGTGTTCGCAAGTAGGCTCGCCAGTCTCTTGGGACGCGATTCGGAAGGAGTTCTGCCCCAGGCAGCACCTGTCCCAGGCAGCACCTGCTCCAGTGCAATACCTGCCCCAGTGCAACACACTGCGACGCGTGGTTCCTCGAAGCATCCTTCCTCGAGGAACCACGCTCTACAACGACAGCGGCCGACCCGGCACGTCGGATGTGGACTCAAACTCGGCCACGAGAAACGCGGAAGCCATATTCGGTGGCAAACCAATTCGCATAACGCTCACGCGCTGCGGAGTTCGTATTTCGTGTGTCATTCACGTGTCCGATCTCGTGGATCAGCACGTTGTTCAAATAAAAGTCTCGAATGGTTTCGGGGGTCCATTGTAAAAACCATTCTCCCCCCTCGCGAAACCACTTGCCGCCAAACATTTTTGCTTCAATGATTTGTGGCGGTGTGGGCGGATGCCGATATCTTTCGATCAGCGAGGATTCCATCGGATACAAGTAAACGTTCGGCCCCCATTGCATCCCGTACAGCGGAAATAATTGACGTTTACGCGTAATTCCACTGAACTGAATGACTTGAATATCACCGACGAAATTGGCAGGAAGTCGAGTCAACCGCTGGCGAACGTCTTCGATGCTGAGCGGATGAATGAATCCGGCGCCGGCCGGCTCAAAAATGTATTCAATCTGTGTCCTGTTCTGGGGCTCATGCCAAATTTCAGGTGCGTTGAATGTGTTTGTCGCGCGACCCCCTCCGACCGGACCGCGTTGACGGTACGCGGCGACTGGCCGAACGGATCCGACGCGCGTCGACGTGGTGGCACGCAACGATCTTGGATGCGGTTGTTGACGAGGATTGGTGGATGTTCGCGAAGCCATGATGCGACCTGATCTGAATCCGCCGGAAACCATCTCCCGCGTCAGCCATCAAACAGCCTGCGAAGAAAGTCAAACAGACCACGGGAGGGAAAGAATGCGTGGTTACCGGCAAGTTCGATAATGCTAGGCTTGTGGTATCACCGCGGACAACTGTACATTTTAAGTCCATATTCAAAAACACGTTAAGGAATATAAAACGATCCTCAGGTGTGTGCGGCGTGGAAAAGCCACCGACTCGAAGAGGCTCTGCCGCGGTCTAACTCTCCACCGAGGTGAAGGTTGTGCCTCTTGCGACACGCACGTTCCGCAATCCCCTATCCGTGAATAGGGCCGTTTTTGTTCACTAGAAAAAATAACTTGTTTATAGGTAATGGTTTATGTAATAAGCGTGCGTCGGTTATGCCTGTCGTTAGGGTTGTAGCGACAGCGTTGAAGCACCCACTTGAAAAAGAACGAATGGAGGACCGCCTGTTTCAATCCCACCGCTTGGCCGTTGCGATCGCGGAGTTTGTGTGGATCGGCCGACTCTGCGGGTCAGGCGAAATAGGGATTGTTCTAGAATGCGATTCTTAGGCCGTCATAAGAGAGTTCGACACCGTGCGGCAAGCCGGCGTTGGTCTGTGTGTACTCGAGGTGATGTGAAACATGAGTCAGATACGTTCGTTTGGGTTTGACTCGATCAACAGCTTCGAGTGCTTGAGGGATTCCGAAATGAGTTGCGTGCGGTTTGTCTCGCAGCGCATCGACAATCAGGACATCGAGACCTTCGAGAAGTTGCCAGCTTTCTTCAGGGATAAAGCTGACATCGGTGCAAAAGGCCACGTTGCCGATTCGGAAACCCAATACGGGCAGAGTTCCGTGCATCAGGCGGATGGGTTGGATGCGGACTCCCAAAAGATCGAACGGCTCCGTCCCGATGCGGCGCAGTTCCAGTTGCGGAATTGCACCGAAATGCAAATCCGATTCAGGGGGCATGAAGGCATAGGAAAAGGACGCCCGAATTTGTCGTTCGACCGCCTCTTCACAATAAAGCGGCACGGCTCGTTGGAGGCGATAACCGAACAATCGCAAGTCATCCAGACCAAAAAGATGGTCTGCATGACTGTGCGTATAAATCACCGCTTGAACCACATCGATCTGCTCGCGCAGCAACTGAATTCGAAGTTCCGGTGACGTATCAATCAAAAAAATTCCCTCGTCCGTTTTGACGGCAACGCCCGATCGCGTGCGCTTATTGCGTGAGTCAGTCGACTGACACACAGGACAATGACAGCCGATCACCGGCACTCCATGACTCGTCCCTGTCCCGAGGAGTATCAGTTCACGCGTGGAGTTCACGATTCCAGACATAATCTTTATCTTTGGCGGCCGCTATGTTTTTGCAATTGTCGTTGGCAGGTGCGAAGTATCGACAAGACTGCAGCAAGGGATGGGAAAGTGTAGCACACCACGCCGGCGAACACAGTTTCCACCCCCCTCGTGATGTCCCACTTCCCAGATTCGTCAACGAAATAGGGGGAGTGGGACAGATATTTTGCTGTCGCATGTCGAACCAGACCGAAGGTATACTGTGCACGCTGTCTGGCTCGTGAATGCGGACGGAGACGATTGCGTGAACTGTGTGGAAAGAGGTGTCGTGTCAGGCAGGCGGCTCGAAGATCCGGTCGTAAACTGGCGGATGAGGCACCCCGAACCGAGTGCCTGAAAACGATCCGGGGTTTCAGAAAGACGGTCGCACGTTTTTTGGAGTTTCGCGGGACATTTGCCCGACTCCGATCCAATTTTTAACAGGCTGTGACGACAGGCGGAAAACATGGGAAAGGTTCTCTCCACTGCCGAAGCGGCCCAACGCGACCGTCTCCAAAAACGCGCGACCATCGATGCACGCGATCACGTCACCGGTTCTGCAGACAACGTGGAGCCAGGTCCGGCGCATTTGTTCTTCAAAGCCCCCGCCACGGTTGACTTAAAACAGTCTGCTTGTCTTCTGCCTTCCGATCTAAGACAGCAAGCGAAAGCGTGGGGTTCCGGATCCGTTGTCCGCAAATTTGTCGAACCGTCACTCTGGCGTCGATTACGTGATTCTCAGATGAAGCAGGCGACCCCGTGGTCTGTGGCCGTCGTTTGGCTCGCCTTGTTCGTGCGTTTGCATGGATCCGCTCTCGTCGGCGCGTGTGTCTCCACCGCATCACACGCGTTGGCACTGATTGTTTTGACGTTGCTGGTGTTCCATCTTCCAACGGAAAATTCTCAGTTGAATATTTTGGGAACATTTTCCAACTCCAGTCACGAACAGACGGGCGAGGTGATTCTCGATTCCATATTGGCGAGTGACTCGAATTCGGAAAATGCCACACTGACATTTCCTGACCTCGAGGAGGTCTTGGGACAGGAGCTCAGTTCCAAGGCGCCCGGTGACGTGTTGCAGTCTTTGAATGGACCGTTGAATGGATCCTTGAACGAGGTCAGCCGAGGCGAACAGGGCGAATCCATGCGGTTGCCTGCCATCGGTGCTCCGTCGTACGCCGTCACCAAAGGTAGTTTTTCTGCCTGGACGGAACCGCGAGACCCCGAACCTGGAAAAAAGTACGCAATCGTAATTCAGGTGCGTTTGCCCGCCAATGTGAAAAAGTATCGCGCGAGCGATTTGAGCGGCGTGGTCCTCGGAACCGATTCCTACAAGCAGATCATTCGGTTTCGATCCTCGGACGAATTTCCCATCAACAATGGCGGCGTCGAAGTGCGTGTGATCGTCCCCGGTGCGGCGCAGCTTGTGCGTGATACGATTCGGATCCAGTCACGTGTCTTGCAAGAAAAACAGACGCTTCAAATTGTCTTCTGAAGGACCGGACGAGTTTTCCTAACCAGACTCCGAAGACGCAGTGGGGTGTGACGCATCCTTCGAAACGAGCCTTCACCGGGCCTTTAAAAACAGTTTGAAACGGCTCCCCCCCCTCCCCCCCGAAACCGATCCTGGAAGAAGGACTCGTCTTCGGAAGTTTGTCTTTTGCAAATTTTTGCGGGCTATCAAGTGTTCTTGATAACCGGCGACGGACGCACCATCGCACCACACGCGTTTTTGTTCCCGAAAAACGGGCTGTCCGAGTTGTGTCGGAGGCCTGTTGAGGGATCTGTTTTCATCACCGTTTTCAGAGACAAGCAGCATGGAAAATCGAATTGCATTGGTGACGGGCGCCGGACGTGGAATCGGTCGAGCGGCCGCATTGGCACTCTCTGCCAAGGGGGCCCGAGTTGCGATCACCTCGAGAACAGCAGAGGAACTCGAGACGTTGATTCAAGAGGCTGCGGGTGCCGACGGCCGTTTTCTGGCGATCACCGCCGATTTGTCGAATCGCCAGGCACCCGTTCAAATCGTTGAGGAAGTCACCCGCGTGTGGGGCCCCATCGAAATTTTGGTGAATAATGCGGGGATCGGCAGCAGCCAAGATCCTCAACCGATCGTCGATTTCAACGATACATTTTGGGATCTGACATTTGCAGTCAACGTCACCGCTCCGTATCTCCTGACAAAACTCGTCTTGCCATCCATGATGCGGGCACATTGGGGGCGGATCATCAATATTGGCTCGATCAATTCCAAGGTTCCGGGGCTTCACGGTGCGGCTTATACCGCCAGCAAGCATGCCATCGCCGGCTTGACCAAGGCGACCGCGCGGGAGGTCGGTGACCAGGGCATCACCGCCAATGCCGTTTGTCCCGGTGTGACCGCAACAACGATGAATGACCTCCGGTTGCACTACGATTCAGCCAGGCTGGGACAATCGGTTGACGAGTTGGAACGAGGTGCCTCGCTCCTTGGACGTCGCATCCTACCCGCAGAAGTTGCCTCGTTAATCGCTTACTTAGCTGGCGATGAGGCGAGTGCCATTAACGGACAGTCCTTGAATGTCTGCGGCGGCATCTGTTTCAACTGACCCTGTTTTTTCCTGAGCCGTCGTTGACTTGCAAAGTCATCCGCCTCCTCTCCGATGCGGGTCGGGAGCGGCCATACCAGAGGTGTTGGATCTGTCGGCGGTCTGTCGAAGTTGTCCCCTGTTTCCGGAATCGTCTTTTGTTTCAACAGCGGGCGGCACGCGGTCAGGAGAGGCGGGCGAGTTCCGGAATGGCCTCACCGTCGACAACGATCTTGACCGGTTGGCCGATCAGATTGGGGATTGTTGCATTTTGATAGTCGATCCCCAGATGCTGATAAATGGTTGCCAGAAAGTCTTGGGGTCCCACGCGCCGGGCGATCGGGTGCTGTCCCAGTTTGTTGGTCGCGCCGATGATCTGACCGGTGGCCATGCCCCCACCCGCGAAGAGCATGGAATTGGCGCGTGCCCAATGATCGCGTCCCGGTTGGATTGTTCCTGCCGGTCGACTGGCGACCCCTTCTCCACTGCTCCCCACGTACGAAATTTGGGGCGTGCGGCCAAATTCGCCGGCGACGATCACCAGAACACGTCGGTCAAGACCCCGCGCGTAAATGTCCTCAATCAGTGCGGAAACCGCCTGATCGAGAGTTGGCAAGCGGAATTGCATGGCCTCGAAGATATGCTGGTTCACGGAATGATCGTCCCAGTTGGCGACTCGTCCGCACAACGGTCCATCAAACTCCGTGGCGACGATATCGACACCGGCTTCGACAAGCCGCCGAGCCATGAGGCATTGTTGTCCCCATTGATGGCGACCATATCGGTCGCGAACGGCATCCGGTTCCAAGGATAAGTCAAACGCCGAACGGGCTATCGGACTGACGAGCATGTTGATCGCCTGTTCATAAAATCGGTCGACGGCCACCGTGTTGCTGTTTTGATCAACCGATCGAAGGAGCCCGTCCAAACTTTGACGCAGCGTCACGCGGTGTGTCAGACTACTCAGTTCCCGATCATCCGGAAGGCCAATGTTCGGAACGCGAAATTGAGGCGCATTCGGATCACCAAAAACCTTGAAGGCCTCGTAGGATGGACCGAGATACGTTGCTCCGGCAATTGTATGAGCGTCGTAGTTGTCGATCGGATTCACCCCGACATAGTGCGGAAGTGCCTTGACCGTATCCCGCAGAAAATAGTTGGCGATCGACATCCAGTCGGGAAGAGTCGGCAGCAGGCGGTCCTGATTATCGCTATCCCCTCCCAAAATCTGCCGAGCCCCATTGGGATGCTCACCCGCGCGGTGTGCGATCGATCGAAGCAAGGTGTATTTGTCGGCAATCTTGGCCAGCTGAGGCAGCAACTCACAAATTTCGACACCAGGCACATTGGTGGCAATCGGCTGATACGGGCCGCGGATCTCGGTCGGAGCCATCGGCTTCAGATCGAATGTTTCGAGATGACTCGCGCCACCCCGCAGCCACACCAGAATCACGGCCGGTCGCTCGTCCGTAAAGGGTTTTGCGGTTGCAGCCACGGCCTGCAACCGCAAAATGTCACTCCACGACAGGCCAGCAAACCCCGTCAAGCCGAGACGCAACAACTCGCGTCGTCTGAGTTTTGAAGAACCGATGACGTTGGAACGAGTGTGAAGCTGAGTCATCATGAAAATTCCCGCTTGCGCCGCATTTTTTATCTCGGCATCTCGAAGCACAATCTATTGAAGTCTATCGGATACGGTAGCTGCGTGGGAGGGGCGGTGCCAGACGAACCGTTTCTGAATCGCATCAATTTGACCAAAAGAGTTCCCTCAAGGGATTCCGCCGTCGCGCCACGGAGAGATTTCCGACACCTCGCGGGAACCGGAGATGGGTGGAACAAGCGTAGTTTTCGAGATCGGCATCGCGACACATCGAACGTGTGATGCCCGGATCCCTTGACGCGTGAACGTTCACTTCTGACGTTGTCTGCGTTAGACTGTCACTCCCGAAAGATGCTTCCTCCATTTGGCTTGCCTGTGCAAACGCGCGTTTCTGTTGACACGGGATCTACCGTTCGAAACTGGTTGGCAACCTTGCCTCCGCTTCGTTTTGGCGGAGTCGCCTTAGCCTCCCGATATCTGCTGTCGCCGTTGGCCGGATTCACCAACCTGCCATTCCGACGCATTGTGCGTGAATTGGGCGGAGTCGGTCTGGCAACGACCGACTTGGTCAACGCCCGTGGTCTGGTCGATGGCAGTCTGAAGACGCTGCAATTGATCGAGACCTGTCCGGAGGATCGGCCGTTTGCCGTTCAGATTTTTGGTGGTGATCCGTCGATTATGTGCGCTGCCGCTCAGTTGTTAGAGGCGCGCGGAGTCGATTCGATCGACATCAACATGGGCTGTCCGGTCAACCGCATCACGAAGGTGGGGGCGGGAGCTAGTTTGATGTGTCAAGTCGATCGAACCGTGCAACTCGCCCGATCGGTGGTTGAAGCGGTTCGGATTCCGGTGACGGTAAAGATGCGACTTGGTTGGGATCGAACTCAATTGACAGCTCCCACATTCGCGCGCGAATTTGAGCAAGTCGGAGTGGCAGCGGTCGCCATTCACGGTCGCACACGAGAGCAGGGATTCAGCGGTCTGGTCGATCGAACGGGGATCCGTCGCGTCGTTGAGGCGGTACAGCGGATCCCCGTCATCGGGAATGGTGACATTCGCACGGTGAGCGATGGCGAGCGGATGTTTGCGGAAACCGGATGTCACGGGATCTCGATGGGACGCGGCGTTCTGGCCAATCCGTGGCTGTTCGGTCAGTTCGTCGAGTGGGAGCGAACGGGGCAGTTTTCCGTGCCGGGGACGTTCGATGATCGTCTTCGTCTGCTCAAGCGTCAGTTCGCGTATGTCGAACAGCAACGTGGCATTGAGCGTGCGATCACCTCTTTTCGAAAAATGGCTCACTGGTATCTCAAGGCGATGTGCGTCGCTGCCGATTTACGTGATCAGATGCAAAAGGCGCGTACCCAGTCAGAGTTTGAAGCGGCTCTCGACCGAGTTTGCGAACGGGGCCCCGCGCGTGGGTCGCGTACCGGTTTGCTTCCCGAATTTTCCGTTCCCGTTCCCGCAGGCCCGAACGCCAATTGGTGACCGATCGATGAAGAACTCGTCCACTTCCATGACGCCCCGACTTGAGAACGAGCGATCGTTTGAAGATGTCGCTTGCACGGTCTGTGCCTGTGTCTGCGATGACTTGACGCTGACCGTGAATCACAACCGCATCATTCGAGCAGAACACGCCTGCAAGCTCTCCGAACGCTGGTTTCTGGAGCAGAACACGCGGGTCGCACCAGCGGCCACGCGGCGTGGACAGCCGGCCTCGGTCGAACAGGCCGTCCGCGAAGCCGTCACAATTCTTGAATCCGCGCGCGCACCGCTGATTTATGGACTGTCCACCAGCAGCACCGACGGACAACGTGCGGCCGTGCGGCTGGCCGATCGACTTGGAGCGACGATCGACACAACCGCCTCCGCAGGCCACGGAGCCTCGATTATTGCCGTGCAGGAATCGGGAGAATCGACAGCCTCGCTGGGTGAAATTCGTAATCGTGCCGATCTCGTTATTTATTGGGGTTCCAATCCTGTCGAGACGCATCCACGTCACATGGAACGGTACTCCATGCAGCCGACAGGATTGCACATCCCTCACGGTCGAGCGGATCGAACACTGGTCGTTGTCGATGTCGAGCGAACGGCAACCGCCGAACGAGCGGATCTGTTCCTGCCGATGGAAAAGGGGCGTGACTTTGAGGCTTTGTGGGCCCTGCGCGCACTTCTTCGAGGTATTGTGCCCGATCCTCAGACGCATTGGGGACTGCCGCTGGAAGACTTGAAAGCCTTGGCCGAGCGAATGAAATCCTGCCGGAGTGGTGTGATCTTTTTTGGGTATGGTCTCGCCCGGTCGCCACTCGCCCATCGAACGGTCGAAGCCGTGCTGCGATTGGTTACGGACTTGAATCGCTACACGAGGTTCTATGCCCGCCGGATGCGCATGGCCGGAGATGTGTCTGGGGCCGACAGCGTTCTTTGCTGGCAGACGGGGTATCCCTTCAGCGTCAACTTCGGACGCCGATACCCGCGGTACAATCCCGGTGAATTTTCCGCAGGTGAAATCCTCGATCGGGGTGAGACGGATGCGGTGCTTCTGGTCGGCTCGTCCGGGCTGGATTGCTTCACCCCCTCTGCCCTGCGGCATCTGCAATCGGTCCCGACAATCCTGCTGGATCACGCGATGGGCTATTTGCCGTTTGAGCCGACCGTTCGTGTGACAACGGCGATTTATGGAATTCACCGACCGGGAACGGCCTATCGTATGGACGAAATTCCGATACCGCTCCGACCCGTCTTGACTTCAACCGCGCCGAGTGACGCAGAGGTTCTGCGATCGATTGATATGCTGTTGCACACCGAGTCGCCGCGTCTGTCGGGCAATCTTCCCGGCCAATCTTCCCACCCCGATTCTGATTCGAACTCCGATCCTGATTAACCCGTCGCCGATGCCGTGAGACGAGTCCGAGACCACGAATCATTCACAGTCGAGTCTCGGATGGCGTTTTTTAAGGCGTTCAGGTTGCGGACGGGAACGACGAGGAGTGCAGCAGAAGGCTGTATGATTTGGAGGCTGTGATGCAAGATGGATCAGATTTGTCCGAGGATCTGAGTCGATGAGGCATCCGCACAGAGGTCATGGATGGCATTTTTTCGGCGGGATTCGAGTCACGGCGGCGATTCACCGATCCTCTTCAAGATAGAGTTGACAACCAACGTTGTGTCTATGGTACGATAAGTGCCATTGATTCCGAAGCGAGGGTCATCGAATTTTTTGCGTTGTGAAGCTTGGATGAGGCTGAAAACCAATCTTGCAAAAGACTTGGTAACGCGAAAAGGGTGGCGGCGGATGAGGCTGATTGACTTGTGATTTGGCGAGGACAGCGGATGGCTGTTGAGCGGATCAATCGGAGTCATTTGGTAATTCTGCTGTCAAAATCGCTTGCCGAGAAAACAAGATTCCGATTATCAGTGCCGTCGATACTGCCACAGATCCAGAAGAATCGTTACAGTAATTGCCTATGCCCGTGACGATATTTTGGCAGTCACGATTTGTGACAGTGAATTTCCGTTCGTCTCAACACATCGACAATTCGTCCAAAACACATCACCGTCCGATTTCTGGAGATCATCGATCATGACCCGAACCTTAGTGTTGCGATCCCGCCGAGCTCGTCAGGGCTTTACATTGATCGAGCTGCTGGTGGTGATCGCGATCATCAGCGTCTTGGCATCGTTGCTCGCTCCCGCCGTCCAGTCAGCGCGTCGATCCGCCCGAAAATTGGAGTGCCTAAACAACATTCGGCAAATCGGTTTGGCAATGAACAATTTTGCCTCCGGCACCGGCGGGAGCCTGCCTGGCCTGTCGACGCCGTTACAGACCGCCAATAATGGGACTCCGGGTTGGATTGGTTGGCCAATTTCGATCCTTCCGGCGATGGACAACGGTGGGTTATTTCGCGCCATTAAGAAAGCCAGTAATCTCTACAGTTCTGTTGTTATTCGACCTTACGTTAACGAACAGATTCCCATACCTGTTCTAACGTGTCCAGATGATAACGATTCAAAAGGCGCTCAAGGCGGCTTGAGTTACGTAGTTAATATCGGAATGATTTCCCAAGCTCTTTGGCACACCGAAGCTGGGTCGATTACTTGCGACGCGGACAATGATCCTGATTTATCGTCGGCTCAGATTTTTTCGTCAAAACCAAGCCTTTTATCAACAGACTTAATGTTTCCGAATCATGCTACTTCCCCACTGTTGTCAGACGTTGGATGGATGGCCAACGGAGGATATTCAAATTTCAGCAAACGATTCCACTGCCCGGGATTAATTGCTTGGGATGGTGGTGTTATTAGTGCCGGTGATTTTGGCGACAACATTTCAGTTGGCACTGCTTCGGGTGTTTTCGCCAGAGTGATCGGACCTGTACAGAGCGCTTCCTTGGATTATATTGCGAGCGCTGATGGAACGACGCAAACACTGATGCTCGCAGAAAATCTTTTGGCAGGAAAATGGTGGGATACATCGGCTAACCGAATCGGTTTCGGCGTATGTGTCCCCACTACGACTGATCAACCGGGTACACCATTTGATCAACCGAATGACGCCCATTATTTAACGATCGACGGCGCATTCGAGCCCGGGGCCGCTAACGCAGCTCTCGTCCTTCCATCGTTCATCAATAATAATCCATCCGTAGGCGTCGGAAATGCGCCCCGTCCCAGCGCGAACCATCTTGGTGGTGTGAATGTTATCTTTTGTGATGGACATGGAGGTTTCCTGAACGAAAACATTGACAAAAGTGTTTATGTCAAGCTAATCACGTCAAACGGCGTGACGTTTGGTGAGAAGACATTGAATCAGGGCTCCTACTGAAAATGACCATCGGGTGTTGGTCTGTTTTGAAACGCGAGCGGTGCTTGGCATGAGGCCACTTCATGCCAAGCACCGTTTTTTTATCACCGCCTGCTTTTTCGCCTGATTGATCGAGCACGCCGGGCGGGATCCGATCCCCGTAACCGTTCCGAAATCGAAGTTGCTCGTATCTCCATCGAGATACATCGATTGGGACACATCGCTTCCATGCCGGCATTCGGCCCCGTTTTAGAATTTGGGGATCCGCGTTTCCCAACGATGCTGGCAGGCGATGCCTCGATCTGATAGAGCATGCAGCGACTGTTTCATGTTGCCGTTTTGTCATTTCACAAAGCCGACCGACTGGCGAAATTTTCAGGCGACGCCTGACCCTCGGATTCAACCACAGGAATAGATTCGGTATGAGCTACGATGTGTATGGTGTTGGCAATTCGCTGGTTGACATTCAAGCTCGGATTCAGGACTCCTTATTGACTCAACTCGAGTTTTCCAAGGGGGTCATGACATTAGTCGACGAAGCGACTCAAGTCCGTGTTTTATCGGCGTTAGACGGCGTGACCTTGCACCGCTGCGCCGGGGGTTCCGCGGCGAACACGATCAGCGGACTGGCCGAGTTTGGCGGCCGCGGTGCGTATGCCGGCAAGCTCGGTTCCGATGAATTGGGTCAGGTCTGGCTCAAGGATATGCGTGACTTGGGTGTAGCGTGCAGCGTGCCACAGGCCGCAGGTCAAACGGGAACCTGCGTGTGTCTGATTACCGAGGATGCGCAACGCACGATGCTGACTCACCTCGGCCTGTCGGCGACTCTCGGCCCGGACGACATTGACGAAGCCGAGATCGCGCAGTCGAAATACGTGTACATTGAAGGTTATCTATTCACGAATGAGTCGACGACAGCGGCGGCGATGAAGGCTATCGAACTCGCCAAAAAGCACGGAGTCAAGGTGGCCTTTACGGTCTCCGATCCGTTCTTGATCGCCATCAACCGGGACTTGTTTTGGCAATTAATCGAAGGTCCGGTCGACTTATTGTTCTGCAATCTCGAAGAAGCACGCAGCCTGACAGGACTGTCAGATCCCATCGACTGTGCTCAAAAAATTCACCAACACGCGGCCGATGTGGCGTTGACTCTTGGTGCCGACGGATCGCTGTTAATGCACGACAGCCGCATTGTGCCGATTGCAGGAGTTCCGGTGAATGCGATCGATACAACCGGTGCCGGTGACATGTATGCTTCCGGAATTTTGTACGGGATCACGAATGGACTCAGTTGGCCTCAGTCCGGGCATCTGGCGTCTCAGGCCTCGGCGCGTGTTGTATCTCAAATGGGCGCCAGGCTTAAACGTCCGTTCACGTCCGCAGAACTCGCCGAGTTTCGGAAATAATCCGGCGTTGTCGGGCTGGTCGGGAACTTTCCTCGGTCGAGCCCTCGGAATGCCGATAACAACAGAGCCTTGATCGGTAATCCCGCAGTGGTTTTCTGTCGGCACTACGGATCCCTAAGGAAATTGGCGCGTGGCGTTGTTCCATTCATTCCGAGTTCCGACGCAGTTGCCCGTGGCCCGACATGAGCAGGTGGTGTTCTATCCCTCGTATGCATCGCGCACGGAGGACGGAACCGCTTGGCGTTTGGTTCTGCAGGGACGCGTGTTCGACCCCCGCATTTCTTGGCTGAGACGCAAGCCGATGCTGGCGGTTGTGAAACGGGTCATGCGTTTTGATCGAACGGCCGAGGACTACTTTCGAACTCGGATGCGTCAGTTTTTGATGCGCGGTCTGCGTAATCGATCCGTCACGATTCGACTCGGAGACGCCGACTATAGCGTCGGGGAATCCGACTATATGGGGCTGTTTCGCAATACGCTTTGCGTCTCTGCCGAGGCGATGTCCCGTCTGGAAGATCCACGCGTCGGCGGCGTCATCCGTTGGATCCCCTACCATGCCGTATTCTCGGCCAACGACTTACGAGCCTGTGATGGTCAATTGCAACTGATCGAGCCGGTTGGCATGTCGATCATTTCGGATGTAGACGACACGATCAAACATAGCAACGTTCCGAATCGGCGTGATCTTTTTCAGAACACGTTTGCGCGGACGTTCGTTCCCATCGCGGGGATGCCAGAGTTGTATCGGGATTGTGCCGCAGCCGGTGCCGCCTTTCATTTTGTCTCCGGCAGTCCGTGGCAACTTTTTGAACCTCTTCGAGAATTCTTTCGCACCGAAGGGTATCCCGCGGGATCCTTCCATCTGAAAAGATTTCGGTTCCGTGATTCGGCCAAGAAGCTCAGACCGTCTCCGCAGAAAGCTCACAAAAGTGCCGCGATCGAACCGATTTTAGACGATTTTCCACAACGACGCTTCGTCTTGATCGGCGACTCTGGCGAACAGGACGCCGAAATCTACAGCGCGTTTCTCCGCCAGCGACCGCAGCAGATCGCCGGTATTTTTATTCGTGCGATTCGCGGCGAAACGCGCGACGCGGAAAAGTTTCGTGCGGCATTCGCGGGACTCGACCCGCGACGATGGACCATCTACCATCAGCCTGCGGAAATCCACGACGCCGTTGTGCAATTGTTCCAGTCCACTCCGTGACGGTCTGCTCGCATCCGCTGGCGACAAAACGCCCTCACAGAAAACACCGCACGAAATCCCGTGTCGGCCGTGATTCGTGTCGGCCGTGGAGACGTTCAACCGGAGGTGTCTGATCCGATGGATTCATTGCAACGCTTCCTTGACCCGCAGACCCTGAACAAACTCAAGGGTCTTGAACTGAAGGCACGGAGGATCGTCGAGGGATACGTCTCCGGCCTGCATCAGAGTCCGTATCAGGGATTCTCTGTCGAATTTGCCGAGCATCGCGAGTACGTTCCGGGTGACGATCTGAGGTACGTGGATTGGAAAGTCTTCGGCAAGAGTGACCGCATCTATCTGAAGCAGTACGACGAAGAAACAAACTTCACGTGTCAGTTGCTGATCGATACCAGTGAATCGATGGCATACCGATCCAGCGGAGCGACGTTTTCCAAGCTGGACTATGCGCAGCAGGTTGCCGCCGGTCTGGCTTATCTGATTATTCAGCAAAAAGATGCGGTCGGGATGGCTACCTTTGATGTGACTGTCGGCTCGGTACTGCGTCCGGGCAGCACGTCCGCACACTTCCGGCAACTGTGTGAATTGCTGGAACAAAACCCAGCGCAGGGTGAGACCTCGATTGGCCCGATCTTGCATGACCTTGCCGAACGGCTTAAGCGGCGCGGACTCGTCGTCATCCTCAGCGACTTCTTCGACGATCCTGCCTCGCTGTTGTTGGGCCTGAAGCACTTCCGACATCGCCGTCATGATGTCGTGTTACTACAGGTGATTGATCCTGCAGAACAGGACTTTCCATTCGTCGATCCGACACGGTTTCGGGGACTCGAGGGTTTGGGCGAGCAACTCACCGAGCCGCGGTTGTTGAAGGCCGCTTATCAACGAGAATTCGGTGACTTTCTTCAAACGCTCCGCGGCGGAGCGCGCGATCTGCGTATGGATTACGTACTGTTGCGAACCGATCAGCCTGTGGAACTCGCGTTGCACGCGTTCTTATCCCGTCGAAGGCACACGGGGGGACGCCATTGATTTCCGTGAAAAATTGGTCATGGTCCCCCGAAAATGGCAATTGACCGAACAATTACCGTGCTTTAGAGTGCGGGGAGCGTTTTCTGCGTTTTGCCGAGCGGACAGGCTGGAACGAGTTCCTGAATGCCGGCATCGGCCGATGGACGACCGTCTGGATTTGAAGAACTCCCGTGTTTCGTGCAGGTTTGGAAAGTCTCGTGTCGTGTTGGGCGTGGATTTTTTCGAGTCTCCTGTTCCTTGAATACGGCGAGTGAAGTCTGGGAAGGAGTTTGAATCGATGCTCGAAAATTCGGACGGCGGTGAATGTGTGGGTGCGGAGACGATGAAGGGCCGCGCCTGGCCTTGTCTGCGTCAGTTTTGCGTCTTTTTGGAAAACCGTGTCGGCCGGCTGAGCGATCTGATGCGGCAGATTGAATCGATTGATACTCGAGTTCTGGCCATGAGCATCGTCGATTCTGTCGATTGTGCCATGATTCGGCTGATGTTTAATAACTCTGATCGAGCCCGGGAAAAGTTAAAAATTTCCGGTTTTCTGTACAGCGAAAGTGATGTTGTCGGTGTGGAATTGCCGGACGGCGACAGGCCGTTTCATGACGTTTGCCAAACGTTGGTGAATGCCGAGATCAACATTCATCACGCCTATCCGTTGCTGTATCGCCGTCGAGGGCGTGGTGCCGTGGCCCTGTTTGTGGACAACGTGGATGGAGCATTGAATGTGCTCAATGCCGGCGGACATAAGGTCATCACCGAAAGCGATCTGCAGGACGACGACGAATATCTGTAACACGCGTGGCAAGACGGTGTGTCCTTCCGTCGCCTCCCTGCTGGCCTCTGCCCCGATCCCAAAATCCATCCGCTCGCCCCTTGCCCCAACACGTGATAGTCTCCATATCCCCCTTTTGGCGGGGGCTTGGTCGCCGATGCCCGGCCCGTGCTTTCCAGGCCTGGATCTGTCCTTCGATCGAGCGCGTGTCCGTCGTCGTTGCTGGGTGGAGTGACCGGAACTCCACGGGTGGCTATACTAACGGCATCCCCGTGTTTGTTTGGAGGTGATTTGTCGTGCTCGCAGGCCCACTTTTCTCACGCGAAACTTTGACGTTGCCTCGCCAATTTCGGCACTTTCTCGTGCGCTCCGGCTACGTCGCGGCATTTTTTGTGCTGATGTACACCGCCGCTCAGACCACGTTCGGGTGGCAGCAGGTTCGCAATCTCGGCGACATCGCACGGTTTGGTGAACTGGTATTTGAGGTGTTTTCGGTCGTCCAGTTGACGTTGATCATTTTCTTTTCGGTTCTTTTCGCAGCGGGAAACATCGCTCAGGAGAAGGATCGACGGACGATGCTGCTGTTGCTGATGACCGATCTGCGGGACCGAGAAATGGTCTACGGAAAACTCGGCGCGAGTTTGCTCCTACCCGCGGTGTTGTTGGCCTCTTCCATCCCTGTTTTTGTGATTGTGCATCTGTTGGGCGGCGTTTCCCTGACTCAAATTGGTTGTGCAATCGGCGTCTCGGCCGCCGCCGGATTGGCTGCCGGAGCGTGGGGATCGCTGGTCGCGTTTTGGCGTGAGAAAACCTTTCAGACGCTGGCCATCAGTTTGATTGGGATCGTGATTTATTTAAGCATGATCGAAGGAGTCTGCGTCCTCGTGGGAGCGAACACCGCGACGACATTTTTTGTCGGATCTCTGAATCCCTTTCGATCGATGCTGCGAATTTTGGAGCCGTTCAGCATGGAGGGAGGGGTGACATTTGCTACCTCCTCCGCCGTTTCCACCGGAGCTCTGATGACGCTCAGTGTGGGATTATCGCTGGCAACGATCTGGCAACTCAGGATCTGGAATCCGTCACAAACTTTGGGCGAAGCGGCTACCAAGGACGAGACATTAGCCGGTGTCGTCCGGCCTCCGCGTGATGTCTGGAACAGTCCCGTGATCTGGCGTGAGATGAAAACCAAAGCCTACGGCCGCAAGGTGATTTTCATTAAGCTGGCCTATGTCATTGTCGCCGCGTTCGCGATTTATTCCGCACTGATCGCCCCGGCAGGCGGTGGACTTGTGTTAGGGATGATTTCGTCGGGGGGGGCCGCCTTTGTAAGCCTGAGTCTGTTAACGATGATGTTGGTCAATGCTCAAGCCGTGACGTCGTTGACCAGCGAGCGTGATGCGGGAACTCTGGAACTGCTCTTGGTCACGGACATTACCGCCAAGGAATTTATTCTCGGCAAACTGGGGGGAGTGCTGTACAACAACAAAGAGCTGATCATGACGCCCCTGCTGTTTATGGCGTGGTATGCGGTGCAGGGAGTTCTGACGATCGAAAATTTTGTCTACGTGTCGCTCGGATTCCTGACTCTCGTATTGTTTGCAGCGATGCTCGGACTCCATTCCGGATTGAGTTACGGCGTCTCTCGGGCGGCGATCGCCAACAGTTTGGGAACCGTGTTCTTTCTGTTCGTCGGGATCTTCATCTGCATGATCCTGATTCTGCAAGCCCGCTCCTCATTCGGACTTCAGTTACCCAGCTTTTTGGTCTTCATTCTGGGTGGAAGCCTCGGGCTGTGGGCCTCGTTGACACATCGGAACCCCTCTTCGGCGCTGACACTGGCGGCGGGAATCCTGCCGTTTTGCACGTTCTATGCGATCACCAGTTTCCTGCTCGGTCAAACGCTGGGTGTCTGCTTGTTTGTCGTAGCCGCTTATGGCTTCACGGTGATTGCCATGCTTGTGCCGGCGATCAGCGAATTCGATACGGTCCTTGGTCGCAGCGCGATGCCCAAGGGTTGATATTGCCGGCATCACCGTGGTGGAGTTGTTTGCCGCTGTGACTCGATTCAACCCGCCCGGCTGCCTTCGTGACGACAGCGTCCGCTTGGTCGATTCGCTGCCGCTGATGTCACGCCCGCAGCGGACTTTGATACCTTGCGGCCACAGAACTCGAGGGCACGACTTGGCCTCCCGTTCGCCAATGGATTTCTAGTCAAACTCTGCGATCCGCTCTGTCGTCAATTTTCGGACGACATAGGCTTTCTTCATCGAACTGTAGCGTCGTTCCAAGACGAGGATGATCAGGACAATGATCGGGATACCACCGTACTGGACCAACGCGGAATCGGCAGGCAGATACTCCTGAACCAGTTCAGCGAGGAACAGCATCGCCACGTTTCCGATGACTGCGCCGATCGTGCTGCCCCAAAAAATAGCCCAACGTGACAGGCCGAGCAATCGTCCGAAAATCGCGCCCCCAACACTGCCTGTCGCGGCCAGCGGGAAAGCGATGAAGGTCAGCAAGCCGAGAAACGTCAGTCGCTTCATCCACGGTTGATGTTCCAAGATAAACTGACTGTCACTGGACAGCTCGGCAATTTTCGGACCGATTTTCGGTAACCGGTACATGAACCCGACATGAAAGGCGAAGAACAGGGCGACCATCACGTCTTGATAGGTCACCATCCAGAAGAGTTCCTCCGGCGACAAACCTGGAAATGGCGTGATGATGGTGAAGCGTCCACCGATCGCAAACGAAAATGCGGCAGCTCCCGCCAGCTTCCAAAAGTAGCTTGATCCGGACACAACGTAGACCGTGGCTAAGACCATCAGCGTCAGGATTCCCGGGCCAATCAATGTGCCGAGCCACAAGGAAAAGTAATCGCGGTGGAATCTCTGCTCGAATTTCAGAAAATGTGCCAGCATCTGTTCGTGCTCTTCCACCGGAGGATGCACGGACGAGGATGGGGTCGCAGTCTTCAACATGGCACCGGATTCCATCGTTACTTCACCAGGGTTTGAATAGCATTCCACAACGCACCAGGTGCGAAGAACAATCCGATGGTGAGTACCAAGCACAAAAATGCCGCAACCAATGCCGGAACTTCGAATCGTGGGGTGTCTGGACGACGATCCACCGGATCTCGAAGGTACATCATGCCAATCATTTTGAGATAGTACCACGCACCGAGTGCCGCGTTCACGCCCAGCAGGCAAGCTAGCCAGCGACTGGATTCAACACCCTGCGACCAGGCCGCAATGAACAGATTGAATTTAGCCAGAAATCCGGCGGTCGGAGGCAGTCCGGCCAAGCTGAAGAGGAACACCGACAGCATCAACGCCAATGCGGGCTTTGTGCGACTGAGGCCCGACAGATCGTCTAGGGATTCGATCCGCTTGTCGGAACGTGCCGCAGCGATCAGCACAGCGAAGGTACCGAGGGTCATTGCCCCATAGACACAGAGGTAGAACAGCAAGGCATCAATGCCGCTGAGGGGGCCAGAGTCTTGGCGTCCGACGACCAAGCCGACGAGCATATAGCCCGCATGAGAGACGCTGGAAAAAGCCAGCAGTCTGCGGATGTCCGTCTGCATCAGGGCCATCAGATTGCCGACGAACATCGTCGCGACGGCGAGCCACCACACGAGTGGCGTCGCGGCGGGGGTCATGATCCAGACGGGCAGCGTCGATTCGGTTCCGGTACCCGGTCCGATGAGTCGCAACAACGCCACAAAACCGACCACCTTCGGCAGGAATGACAGCATCGCCGCCGCCGAAGTCGGCGCGCCTTGAAACACATCAGGAGCATAGAAATGAAACGGGACGGCAGTCAGCCGAAATCCGAGTCCTGCGATCAGCATCACCGTCGCGACGGCCACCAACGGGTTGTGGGGTAGATTCTGATTGGCGTCAAACGCCTGATGGATGGCGTGCAGATTAGTCGTTCCCGTCGCTCCGTAAAGGTAGCTCAAACCGAACAGTACGATGGCGGATGAGAAGATGCTCAGTAGAAAATATTTCAGCGTTGCCTCTTGGGCCGGAGCATCACGGCGTGGCAGCAGCAGGAATAGGTACGTCGGAATGCTGACCAGTTCTAAGGCGACGAACAGGCCCACGAGATCATTTGCCGCGGCGACGAGGTTCACTCCGGCAAGGATCGCCAGCAGACAGGCATGGCTTTCCGCCGAGCGTGCGTCATCCGCTTGGTTCCAATGCAGCAGTACCAAGATCGCGCCCGACAGAATCGTCAGACCTCGGACAAACAGAGTCAGTCCATCAGAAACAAAGGGCCCCGTCGTGCGTGGCACGGCGCCGCTGTTCCACCACAACCAGCCGGCCATTGTTAATGCGATCAGTGACAACCCGCACCATCGATGGCGTAACCCAGCCGGTGCTTCGCCACGTTCGCTGACTAAGAAGGGAGCGACGAAGAACATCACGCAAACCGCGGCTAAGAGCGTGACCTCGGGTAGCACAAGGAGCACGGCACCGTTCAAATGTTGTAGAGCGTCGTTCACGGACGACCCTCCCCTGGCAGGGCCAGTGTCGTCGCGTCTGCTGCCGCAGTGTTCACGGAAGGCTCTCCGAATTGATGTGTCTGTGGAATCTGTCTGACCATGCGGGGGGGCTTGTCCGCGGGAGCCTCGTCATACAGTTGTGTGATCGCTTCGACATCCGGTCGAATCAGGTCGAGTGTCGGCTGCGGGAACAGACCGAGCCAGACACACAAGCCCAGCAGCGGTGCGATCGTGATCACTTCTCGAACATTCAGGTCGGAAATCGGCTCGTCCCCATGATGTGGTTCCTGGAGCGGACCGAAGAATGCCTTCTGCAAAACGCCCAACAAGTACCAAGCACCGAGGACGACTCCGGAGGCACCGATAATCGCGTAGATCGGATCGCGTTTGAACATTCCGATCAGAGCCAGCACTTCACCGACAAAGCCGTTCAAGCCGGGTAGACCGATGCTGGCGAACGACGTCAAAACCATCGCCACACCCAAGAGAGGCAATTTGCTGGCCAGACCCCCTAAATCGGAAAGTTGTCGAGTGTGATACCGCTCATAAAACATACCGACAAGGCAAAACAGGGCTCCTGTGGAGAGGCCGTGATTGATCATCTGCAACACTCCGCCACTGATTCCTTCCGTGTTCAGAGCGAAAATTCCCAACATGCAGAAGCCCAGATGGGCCACAGAACTGTAGGCCACCAGCTTCTTAATGTCGTTCTGAGCCAAGGCGCAGAACGATCCGTAAACGATTCCCACAACGGACAAGGCCCCGACCAGTGGCAGTCCGAGGGTCAAGCACGCTTCCGGTAACAGGGGCAGGCACAGTCGCAGGAATCCATAGGTTCCCAGTTTCAGCAGGACACCGGCCAACATCACGGAGCCAGCCGTCGGGGCTTCGACGTGCGCCAGAGGCAACCACGTATGAAACGGGAACAGCGGAACCTTGACCATAAATCCAGCCGCGATCATCAGGAACAACAGCATCTGTCCTTCCGAAGGGAGCGGATTCTGGGCCAGGAATCGCGCGAGATCCGGGATGGAAAATGGCGTGGCGAGGGGATCTCCCACCGACATCGCTAACTGAGAAGATGCCGTCACCAGTCCAATCAGTCCGAGGAGTGTGATCACGCTTCCGGCGAGGGTATAGATAAAGAACTTGCCCGCCGCATACCGTCGCAAGGGCCCGCCCCAGATGCCCACCAGAAAGAAGAGCGGGATCAGCGTGAATTCGAAGAAGACGTAAAACAACACGAGGTCGAAGGCACAAAAGACACCGATCAATCCGGTTTCCAGAATGAGCAGGCAGGCGTAGAATTCAGCGGATCTGTCTCGGATCGATGTCCAAGAGACGAGGACAGCGGAGATCGACAGGATCGTGGTCAGCAGCACCATGGCCAAGCTGATGCCGTCGAGGCCGAGATAAAACTCCAGCGTCACAGCGGCATTGTTCGGTCCGGCAGGGGCCACGTCGAGCCAGACTTGGCGGACTTCGAGTCGCGGATGGACAGGTCCTCGTTCCTCCGGAGCCATTTCGGGAATGGCGAGGAACTGAGACGCGACCGCCAACGAGACGAGGCAGGTGGCCAACGTGGCGAACAGTGCCGTCCAACGCGCCCGCACGGGCGGTCCCTTCCCATCGAGCAACAGCAACAAGGCCGCTGCCGCTGCAGGGATAAAAATCATCACGACAAACAAACTCGGCATCTCGATTCAGCCTTCACAGTTCCAGCCAACGATGGCGTCGATGCAGCACACGCTTCAAGTCATTTCGCTACATCTGTCCGGCGAACGCTCGCAGGACAGAGACCAGACCGAGCACCAGACCAAGCAACATTACCACGGCATAGTTTTGCACGAAACCGTTATGAATCGGACGCAGAACGGCACCGAAGAGGCCCGGCACAAAACCGACGCAATCGACAATGACATCGATGATGCAGCGGTCAAACCGTTCCGCAAGCTGAGCGATCAGCCTCAGCGGAGTGACAATCAACCGCAGATAGAGCCAGTCGAGTTGCAGGCCTTCATGGGACAAGTGATGCAATGGTCCGCTGCCCCGTTTCAAAGCCTGTGCGATCCCCGGAGAACGGACATAGAGTCCGTATGCCGCGGCAATCCCAACCAATGCCAAGACCGTGCTGATTCCCATCATCAGCACGTTGGGTGCGTGGGCGTGGGCTTCGGGGAGGCCGGGAGTATGTTCCAAGTAGTGACCGTACAGATGAGTCGGTCCGGCGATCAATCCGACTCCCAGAGCGGCGGCCGCGAGAATGAACAACGGTCCGGCCATCGCGGGCGGTGCGTCATGCGGATGATCACCGGCCTCCGCGGGAAATCGCTCCTCTCCCCAAAATGTCATGAAGTAGGCTCGAAATGTATAGAACGCAGTCATCAACGATGTCAGCAGGGCTACGCCCAGAATGATCCGATAGAAGTCCGCGTGTTCGCCCGTTTGACTCGCGGTGAACAGCACCGCCAAAATTTCATCTTTGCTCCAGAAGCCGGAGAGCAACGGGAAACCGGCGAGGGCCAGTGCTCCGGCAAGGAAGGTGATGTGCGTAATCGGCAGCACCTTACGCAAACCGCTGAATCGTCGCATATCGATCACGTCACCCATGGAGTGCATCACAGAACCGGCAGAGAGGAACAACACGGCCTTGAAGAATGCGTGCGTGAACATGTGGAACATGGCAAAGGTCACGGCATGCGTGGCCAGATCCAAGCCCGCCCCGGCCGCTCCCAGTGACATGAACATGTAACCCAACTGACTGACGGTGGAGTAGGCCAGAACGCGTTTCAGGTCGTATTGGGTGAGTGCCGTAATCGCCGCGATCAGAGCGGTGGCCGCACCGATTCCGGCGACGAACATTTGCGCCGTGGGTGCGTACACAAAAAAGGGAGTGCATCGCGCCACAAGGTATACGCCCGCCGTGACCATTGTCGCCGCATGAATCAGAGCCGAGACAGGTGTCGGACCTTCCATCGCGTCCGGCAACCAGACGTGCAGCGGGAACTGAGCGGATTTGCCGATGGCACCCACGAAGAGCAGAAGACAGATCGTCGTCAATACCGTCGGATCTTGCAGGAACGCGGCTTGGATTAAGGTCGGACTACCGAACAACTGCTCAAAGTCGAGTGTTCCGAACGTGGTCCAGATCAGGAACACGCCTAACAAAAAACCGAAGTCCCCGATACGGTTCACCACGAATGCCTTTTTGGCCGCAGCCGCGGCACTTGGCTTCTGGAACCAAAAGCCGATCAGCAGGTAACTGCAGAGACCGACGGCCTCCCAGAATACGAACATCAAGAGGAAGTTGCCGGCCAAAACCAGCATGCACATGGAAAACACAAACAGGGCGATCGAGGCGAAGAATCGGGGATAACCCGGGTCGCCCTTCATGTAACCGCTGGCGAAAATGGCGACCAACAGGCTGACGGAAGTCACCATCACGAGCATCAGGGCAGACATCGCATCGGCTCGCAATGTCACGGCGACATCCAGACCTCCGACGTGGATCCACTGATAAATCGTGGTCATGATGGCAGAAGAAGCGCGGGCGTGCTCACCGTGCTCGCCCGCTGTTCCAAATCCACCCGGAACAACGCTGGTCAACAAATAGACCGCTGCTGCGAAAGAGACGGCAAAGGCCAAGATCACAGGTCGGTGCGCCTGCTGACGACGGACAATCTGTCCGACAAGTACGATCCACAAACACGCCAACAACGGGGCGACCGGGATCAACCACAGAACATCGTTCGGTTTCAGCCAATCGAACACAGGATCAATCTCTTTCTTCAATCAGTCGAAAAGCAGAAGACAAGTCATCCGCCGAGGGACATCGGGCCACCGCTGCGGCGCGCGATGTCATCGCGGTTTACGTTTTCCGGGGAGGTGACAAGGGAGCACGTCCGGCCGGAGTCAGGTGAGGGAAGTTGGCATTCGGATCGGTCATCGGCTGCATGGCCGATCGTGGCGAGTCGCCGGAGAGTATGGGAAGATCGTCCTCACTCAGATTCCCCCACAGGAAGACATCCAATGATTTGCGACGCTGATACAGAGTCAGAATCAACGACAGTGCCAATCCCGCTTCGCAAGCTGCGATCGTCAATACGAAGATGGTGAATACCTGTCCCTGCGGATTGCCGTGGTATTTTCCAAACGCAGTCAGATTCACCGACACCCCATGGAGCATCAACTCGGCCGAGAGCATGATCAGGATCAGGTTCCGACGCGTGAGGAAACCGATCACTCCCAAAGCGAACAGAATCGCGCCAATAATCAGTTGACTTTCAAGAGCCGTGGCATTCATAAGTGTCCTTGAGGCCTCCGCGGGGCGATCGCAATCGCGCCGATTGTTGCCACCAGCAATACGGTCCCCGCCAGTTCGACGGAGTACAAATAGTCAGTAAACAGGGCGCGGCCGAGTACTCGCAACGAACCGATCTCGCGTGGATTGCTCACCGGAGGTTGACTTAGAATGTTGGCCTGAACGCCTTGTGGGAGCGACACGAATTGACCTGGCCTCGCTGCGTCAGTGGTGTTTGCCTTGATGCCACCCCATTCCTGCAGTGAAAACAGTAATATTCCCAGAAGTACGAAGGACAGCAGGCTGGCGATACCCGGCTGACAAGACTGTCGATCGTAATCAGCCGATCCCGCTTGCTGAGCCAACATAATCACGAACAGGAATGTGACCACGATTGCACCGGCATAAACGATGATCGTCGCTGCGGCCAGAAACGGCGCCGAGTTGATCAGGAATAAGCCGCAGACGGCCAGGGTCGTTAAGGCAAACCACAGGGCCGCATACAGCGGATTCCGATCCGTAATCATCAATCCGGCACAGAGGACGGCCACGGCCGCGAAGACGTAGAACATCGCATCGCGAACAATCTCGCCCGCCGGTGGCAGCGAGGTCGCCTGCAAGACCAACATCGCGGCAACGCCCGTCAACCCGGCGAGGATCCGTCCTCGCGGTTTCTCACGCGGCAACAATGACCAAACCGCCAGCCATCCGAGGCACAGAGGTAGCAGGAGTTGCATGTTTTCAGGAGACCAGTTCATTCTTCTTCCACACTTGAGACCGTCAATCAGGGACTCGCAAATGCTGTTGTCTGATTCAGCGTTGCGAGTTTACCGGCGAAGCCGTCTGAAATCACGAACGCCACGTTCATCGTCGTCAGTTCTCACTAATTGGAAATCACACCCGATGACGCCGCGTTTGCCGATCGGTCATCGCCACGCACGGATGTGGCTGGGCCGAGCGTATGCAGGTTGGTAAAGTCGCTGGCATGGCCGAGAGCTCCCTTATGAGTCCGGATCGGATCGACTCCTGAATCCTTTGTCTGATCATAGACGCTCAGCAATTTTTCTTTATCGAACATCATTTCCTCGCGGGACATCCCGGTCAGGTCATAGAGATGCGTCAGTTCGATCGAATCGACCGGACAGGCTTCTTCACACATACCGCAATAGATGCACTTCAGTTGATCGATTACGAAACTTTTCGGAAACTTGTCACGATCGGCCCAATTCGGATCGTCTTTGGGGGCCTCTTGAGCGACAATTTCGATGCATCGAGCGGGACACGCCGTGGCACACATCATACACGCCACGCACTTGACTCGGCCCTTGTCATCGCGGTTCAGTCGATGCACGCCGCGATAGTGCGTCGGTAACGTCGGCTGCTGCTCGGGATACAGTTCGGTGACCGTCTTAAAATTGGCGACATGTCCGCCGGTGATCCGCAGACCATCGAAGACAGCAGGCAGAAATGTCGCCTCCCAGAAGTTCATCGGAGTCTCTTCAACCCATTCGACATCGTGCGTCTTGATTGCCATGCAAACCTCAGTGTTGGTGCTTAACGGCAGTGACAGCGGATCATTCGTTTCTGTCTGTTGTCCACTTGCCATACCCAATTTTATTTCGCAATTCTCGTCCGCTCAATGGGCATGTGCATGCCCATGATGTTCACCAGGACGTTTCGCCTCCGCCGGTCGGACCACTCGATTGGAGAACGGCCTTTGGGATTGAGTCCCCATCAAACCTGCCGCCAGAAAGATTGCTGCCGATCCCGGTAGCAGCCACCATTCATTCAGTTCAAATTGTTTGACAATCATCACCAGCACGATGTTGACCGTTGCCATCGGAATTAGCACGAGCCATGCCAGTCCCATCAATTGATCGAAGCGGAAACGAGGGATCGTCCACCGCAACATTTGAATCACGATGATGAAGCCGAAAGATTTGGTGAGCAGCACCAAAACTTTGACCAACGTGGCGCCGGGATAGGCACTGCCGACTTCGGCGAGGTACGGAAAATGCCAACCTCCGAAGAACAGAATACTGGTCAGGAAGCAGATAGTGATCACATGCGTGTACTCCGCTAGGAAGAACAGGCCCCATTTCATGGCGCTGTATTCCGTGTGCCAACCGCCGATTAACTCCTGTTCACACTCGGCCAAGTCGAATGGCAAGCGTTGCGCTTCGGCCATGGCAGCCACGAAGAAGATGATGCACGCCAGCGGCTGATACCAGATGTTCCAGCCGGCGAAACCGCGTTCTGCTTGGAACAGCAGAATCTTTTCGATGCTCATTGTTCCGCAGAGCAGAGACAAACCGACGACCGACATTCCCAGCGGTATCTCATAACTGACGACCTGAGCACTCGCGCGGAGACATCCCAAGGCGCTGTATTTATTGTTCGAAGCCCAACCACCGAGGATGATTCCATAAACGGCTAGGCTGCCGATGGCGAAGATGAACACGATTCCTAAGTCAATTCCCGGTGCAATGATAAACGGGAATTGCCCGTCTCCTGGCGTCAGCCCTGCGGGAACAGGCCCGAAAGGAACGACGGAAAACGCGAGAAACGTTGTGAAAACGGAGATTCCAGGTGCCAGAACAAACAAGAACTTGTTGACGTGTCCGGGAATCACATCTTCTTTCAGCAGCAGCTTCAGCATGTCGGCGACAGGCTGAAGCAATCCCATCGGCCCCACACGATTGGGTCCGATCCGATCTTGCATCCAAGCCGACAGCTTTCGCTCGAGCAGGATGAGGTAGGAGCACACGCCCAGAGTGATGTTGAGTACAATCACGATTGTCAGAATCGGCATGGCATACGGACGAGCCGCCTCGGGCAACAGGCCGACGAGCGAGCCCCAAGTACTACCCGCTAAATTGAAGAGATACGGCATGTCTTATTCAGTCTCGTAGATCGTGTTCATCATTTCGCCATCAACGGCCGCACCACGCGGTGTCGCTCAGACCATCATGTCGGTTGTAACCGAGGTTTTTCTGTGACAATCGGCGTCTGCAACATCACGCCCAATTCGCCGAGCTCACCAATGGAGAGTGCCGCCAGTGCGGGAATTTCACGACCAATCTCGCTTCGCAGTGTCGGTGCGTGAAACAAGCCCTTACGTTCGGATAGATCCATCAAGATCCGACCGTCGGGACGAGCTTCTTGCGGACCTCGTAGAGCGCGATGAATCGCCTGTGCCAGTCCGTTGTGGTTCACAAATGACCCGTCTTTTTCCGCCCAAGCGGCTCCTGGCAAAACGAAGTCCGCTTGGCGAGATGCGGCTGATTCCAGCAGATCCTCCACGACGAGCAACTTCAGGTTCTTCAGTTTTTCAACGTCCTCCTCGCGAATCCAGCCTGCGGGATCGCCCCCCAGAACGAACAGCGTCTCGATCTCTCCGCGTGAGATTTGGTCGAGAATCTGCGAAAACTCGACAACGCAGCCCTGCAGGTTCTGCAACACCGCTTCGACACCCCGTCGGTTCGGACACTTTTCGGCCCGAATGACGAACTTTGCTGGTAAGGCCGGTTGGCCGTGAACATCCTTGGGATAGAGATCGTCTGCGCCAATCCTGCGTACGGGGCCGATTGCCAGTCGCGCCTGGGACGTCAGTGTCTTGGCGTATTTGGCCAACAAATAAGCTTCCTCCACGGTTGCCCACGGCGAAATCACCACGGCGAACTTGCTGGGAGCGTGCCGTGTCGCGTCTTGCAGTTGTTTCCGCAGGGCAGGCAAAACGGTCTCCCAATCGTGGGCCACCAGCGTCCCTTGGGATCGCTGTTCGGGTCGCGTCAGTCGCTGTTCCGAGTGGACATATTTCCACCCAAAGCGACCGTCATCGCACATGAAGTGCCCTTGAGCCTGCTCGTTCACCCGCGGCTTCAGACGGTGCAAGACGTCCTCATTCTGATCGACGGTGATGCTGCAACCGGTACTGCAACCAGGACAAACGCTGTTCTTGGTCTTGAGCCACCAGACACGCTGCTCGTACAAGAAATCTTTACTGCACAACGCACCGACCGGACACAGATCAACGACGTTGCCGGCCAGCTTATTGTTGCACGGATCGCCGGGAAAGATGTCGATTTCTTCGTGAGTTCCACGGCTGACGATCTGTAATTCCGCGGTACCGCTGATCTCCCGCGTGAACCGCACGCAACGCGTACACATGATGCACCGATCGGTGAACAGCGTAATTTGATCGCCGATGTCGTTTTTGTCCGGCTTGATATTCTTTGGTTCTTGCAGGCGGCTGTAACCGCGACCGTATTCATAGCTGTAATCTTGCAGGCCGCATTCACCGGCCTGATCGCAAACAGGGCAGTCCAGCGGGTGGTTGAGCAGCAAGTATTCGAGCGTGGCCTTTTGCGCCGCCTTAACCTTCTCGCTGTTGGAGACGATGACCGTGCCATCCTTGACGGGAGTCTGGCAGCCGGGGAAGAGCTTCCCCTGCATCGCGATCGTCCCATCGGGCTTTTTGTCGCCGACTTCAACGAGGCACATGCGGCAACTGGCCACCACGGACATTTCCGGGTGCCAGCAATAGCTCGGAATCTCGACTCCCGCACGCTGTGCTGCCTGAATGCAGTTCAATGTTTCGGAAGGACCGATCTCAACCGGGATCTCATTAATCAGGACTGTAGCCATAGCGATTGGACTTCGTCGTAAAGAAGTTGAATCACGAATCTGACGAATGCGTCGAATAAAGCAAGCCGCTTTCATCCGGTGTTCTCGTGGTCATCGCGTCTACTTCTGAGGGGGGGGTGATTCGTGGTGTCAGGTGTTCCATCTCAATCAATGAGCAGCCATCAACGCTTCCGACGGTTTGACCGTCTTCCGTCCGGTGTTGATGTATTCTTCAAATTCCGGTCTGAACTTTTTGATCGCATTTTTTATTGGCCATGCCGCTCCGTCCGACAGACCGCAGATGGTCGTCCCAGGAATGATCCCCATCGAAGCGGCCACTTCAGTGAGCAGGTCGAGGTCTCGGAGTTGCCCTTGACCCATGCGAATTCTCGCCAAAATCTTGTGCATCCACGCGGTCCCTTCACGACAGGGCGTACATTGACCACAGGATTCGTGTGCAAAGAAGCGGGCACAATTAAAGAGCACGTCCACCATACTGGTCTGATCATCAATTACGGTAATCGCTGCCGTTCCCAGTCCGAGGCAGCCGACCTTCCCCGGCCCGTTGAAGTCGAGTGGTGTGTCGAGTTCGCTGGCGGACAGGAAGCCCATACTAATCCCGCCGGGGACAACGGCCTTCGCCTGGCGACCCTTCCAGACGCCCCCTCCATGTTCGTCGATCAGTTGACGGGCAGTGATCCCCATCGGCAATTCCACGCAACCGGGCCTGTTGACGTGTCCGCTGATGCAATACAGTTTCGGACCATAACTGCCGGCATCACGTGGATTCTTGGGATCGGGCGGGACACCCATGCTCTTAAACCAGGCGGATCCTCGATCGAGAATCTGCTTCACGCACGCCATCGTTTCGATGTTGTTGACGATTGTTGGTTTGCGAAACAGTCCTTCAATGGCCGGAAACGGTGGCTTAATGCGTGGCCAAGCCCGCTTACCTTCAAGACTTTCGATCAAGCCGGTTTCTTCGCCACAGATGTAAGCTGCGGCACCACGATGCAAGACGACATCGAGGTCAAATCCCGATCCAAAAATGTTCTTGCCAAAAATTCCCGCGGCATAGCACTCCTCAACCGCTTTCTTCAACATCCGGTAACTGCGACCGTACTCGTAACGCAGATAGAGATACGCGGTTTTGGACCGGATGGCGTAGCAACTGATGGCGATCCCTTCGAGGACCTGATGGGGGTCGTCTTCCATCAGGATTCGATTGTTGAACGTCGCTGGTTCGGACTCATCGGCATTGATCGCGAGATAGATCGGACCGGGATTGTCCTTGGGCAGGAACGTCCATTTCAGGCCTGTGGGAAATCCCGCACCGCCGCGGCCGCGCAGTCCAGAGTCCTTCACCAGCGTGACGACATCGATGGGAGCCATCTCGAGAGCTTTTTTCAAGCCTTGATAGCCACCATCCCGACGGTAGGTTTCCAGCGACTGGCTGTCCGGCTTTCCGACGCGAGCTAATAATGTGGGTTCAAACTCTGGCATGACTGTTCGCTCTTCGCTGTTGGCGATTCGAGGCAGGAACGGGAAAGGCGGATCAACCACCGATTGGATTCTGTGTTACAGACTCTTCAAAAGTTCATCCGCCTTTTCCGGGGTGATGTTCATGTGGGCCTCGTCGTCGACGAGGACGCAGGGGGCACCCTCACAGGCTCCCAGACACTCCGCAAATTCCATCGTGATCCGGCCGTCGGCCGAGGTCTGGCCGGGGTGAACGTGGAGCGTTTCGCACATGTGTTGGAGCAGTTCTTCGCCGCCACGCAACATGCAGCTGATGCTGCGACACACCCAGACGCGGTGCTTGCCGAGGGGATGCTTTTCGTCCTTGAAGAATTGGTAGAACGACATCGTATCGTGCACCTCCGACGGATGCAGTTCGAGCAGTTCTGCGATTTCGCGCACCGCTTGAATGGAGACATGCCGTTGTTCATCCTGCACCAGATGCAGAGCCGGCAAGACGACCGCACGCTTGTTCGGATATTTAGGGAACTGCGACCGAATCTCGTTCCGCAGTGCCTCGCTCAACACAGCCATCGTTATCTCTCATAAACCAAAAAGGTGGTCACCACAAAAAACAAATCCGTGTCAGGAACATGACCGAGCGAGCATTGCTTGTGCGTCTTCCGAAGTGGGCTTTGTCTTGACTGTTTTCGTGTTTCAAACGCATTCGCCTACCGATCCAGTTCCGCTGCGATGATGTTCAAACTGCCGAGGACCGCCACGACATCGCTGAGTTGGTGGTCCTTAATGATTTGCGGGAAGACGGCAAAGTGGATGTAGCTGGGTGGTCGCGTTCGCGCCCGGTAAGAACGCGGGCTACCATCACCGACGATGTAGTAGCCGAGTTCTCCGTTGGGCGATTCCGTCGCCGCGTAGATTTCTTCCTTGGGAGTCGTGAAGCCGCGATTAGGCATCATCACTTCAAAGTGTTGAATCAATCCTTCGATGCTGCGATACACCGAAGGCTTAGCGGGGATCACGGCTTTGCCGCCGGCATCGACGTTGACCGGTCCTTCCGGAATGTTCTCGATGCATTGCTCAATGATGCGGATGCTCTCCAGCATCTCTTGCATTCGGACGAGATACCGTGCGTAACAGTCGCCTCCCTTGGATGCGACGACTTTGAAGTCGAGGTCGGGATACGCCAGATACGGTTCATCTTTACGCAGATCCCGCAGTACTCCGCTCGCTCGGGCGAGTGGCCCTGTGACACCCATGCTGAGACAGTCTTCCGCGCTGAGGTAGCCGATTCCTTGCACTCGTTCGATGAAGATTCGATTGCGCGTCAGCAACCGATGGACCTCCGCGTGCACTGCCGCAAAGCCTTTGACGAAACTGCGGACCTTGTCCACCCACGCATTGTTGACATCGAAGGCCACGCCACCAACGCGGGTATAACTGGTGTGAAACCGCTGACCGGAAGCTGTTTCGACGATGTCGTAGATCAGTTCCCTCTGCTGAAAGAAGTAAAGAAAGGCCGTGAAACCGCCGAGGTCCAAGGCGCAGGTTCCAGTGTTCAGCAGGTGGTCTTGGATCCGCATCAGCTCGGCCAAGATCGTTCGCAAATATTTGCAACGCGGAGTGATTTCGATGCCCAGCAACTTTTCTACCGCATGATGCCACGAAATCTCGTTGTGCAACGGCGAAATGTAATTCATCCGGTCGACAATGGTGACGTACTGATTGAAGTCGAGGTGCTCACCGAGTTTTTCGAAACCGGAATGCAGATAGCCGATATGCGGCACTGCCTTGACGACTTTTTCTCCGTCAAGAGTCAGGATCAGCCGCAGAGTCGTATGCGTGGCCGGATGCTGCGGCCCAAAATTGAGCGTCCAGAGATACTCCTGTTCAGGAGCATCGAGTTCAGCGAGGTCGGAAACTTCAAAAGGCATGGGTCACTCGCAACGCGAGACTTTGGAAACGGAACAACACAAATCAACGAAATTCAAAGCCGATCACACAACGCAGGAAACTGTGGCATGGAGTCGACACGTCAACCGATGTCCGGCAATGTCCGCCAAAAAGTCCAGACCGGTCGGGATTCGGCTGCGACAGCAAGTCGACCGGAGTCCGCGGCGATTGTTCGAGGATCATGGGCATGATGACGGAGGTCTTTGAATCAGCTGTCGGCGCGGGTAATGACTGGAAAGTTGTGGCGTTCACCCCGTCCCTTGAGCGGATAATCTTTACGAAGCGGGTAGGCGGAAAATTCTTCCGGAGTCAGGATTCGTCGCAGGTCGGGATGGCCGGAAAATTTGATGCCGAACATGTCGTAGACTTCGCGTTCCAGCCAGTCGGCTGACTTCCATAACGCATACATCGACGGCAGCACGGGATCCGGATCGTTGACGAATGTCTTGACGATCCGTCGCTCACCGGTCTTCGTGTTGAGCACGACATAGACCACACCGAATCGATCCGTGGCACCCTCGTATTCGAGATAATCGATGGCCGTAATCTCAGCCAGCATGTCAAAGCCGAGATCGTGCTTCATGAAAGCGAGCAGCAGCTGAAGTGACTCCGCGGCAATGACGATGCGCCGGTTGTCGCGAAACTGGCTAAAGGCCAGACCTGCGTTCGGAAACTGCGTGTTTAGGGCGTCTTCAGTGGACATACACTCGTCTTTGGGAAAGAGTCAATTCAGCAACACCAGTTGCTCATTCGCTTCTCGGATTCGGATTAATTCGTCAAGGTCATACGGTGTCGGCCCCATCGGTTGCGTTCGTTTGGCGAATTCGGTCCCGTTGAGCGTTCCCCCGTGCCGAATTTTGTCCTGCAAGGCGATGATTCCGGCCATCAATTGCTCGGGACGAGGGGGGCAGCCGGGAACGTACAGATCGACAGGAATAAAGCGATCAACACCCTGCACAACGGCATACGTGTCGAACACACCTCCCGTGCAGGCACAGGCACCCATACTGATACACCACTTCGGCTCGGGCATTTGCAACCAGATCCGTTGCAATACGGGCAGCATTTTCATGACGACCCGTCCAGCGACGATCATCAGATCACACTGCCGAGGGCTGAATCGCATGACTTCGGCCCCGAATCGAGCAAGATCGAACCGCGAAGAGGCGGTCGCCATCAACTCGATGCCACAGCAGGCCGTCGCGAACGGCATGGGCCATAAGCTGTTGGAACGCGCCCAGCTGGCGGCGGCATCCAACGAGGTCATGAAGATGTTGTCCGGAACGTCCTTCATCGCCATTTAAAGACCCCTTTGCGCCACGCGTAAACGTAGGCGATGGCCAATGTCCCCATGAACACCAGCATGACTCCAAACACCGTGCCTCGCAGTGCCGGCGGAACGCCAACCCCGTCTGTCGAGTAAGCGGCGACAGACCACGGATAGAGGAACAGTAACTCCACGTCGAAAACCAGAAACAGAATTGCGACGAGGTAAAACTTGACGTCGAACGGTTGCCGAGCATCTCCCACAGGGTCCATGCCCGATTCGTAAGGCATTTGTTTGACAGCAGTCCGATTTTTCGGACCCACCAGATGGATGACGATTAGATTTGCGATCACGAAACCGAACATCACACCGGCATAAATCAAAACCGCATGGAAACTTTCCATAAATGAAGCCCAACGGATCTATCACAACAGGAATTGAAAAATGGCTGAGATACACAGGCAGCCAGTTTGGTCTGCATCGTCTCCGACTTGTTCTCTCGGAAAAATTGCCTTTCCGCAACCAGTCGGCCGAGATTCGACAGCCACTGCCGCGGAATTCTAGGCACCTTTTAGGCAAACTGCAACAACAAGCCGGCAGCGGAGCCGTAGGCGAGGATCTTTATTTGGGGGGGCTGTTTCTGAGTCTGAAGGGAGTGAGGTATCCGACTTCGGCAACGATGGCTGGATCGATTCCGGGAAGGAACACAAAGCGTTCGTGAGGAACGTGAGCAACAACAGCCTTCTCTTGTAGGTGCGGATCCTTGAGGCCACATTGCGACTGCAGGTCAGGGACAGATTCAGTCACGGAACAGGGGGAGGCAACACGCGACCGACTCATTGCCGGTCCTCACCGCGGCGGCGGGTCCAGTCGGCCACCCTCTGGATCAAGAAGAAGAACACCGGAGTCAGGAAGACGCCAAACAGGGTCACTCCCAACATTCCATAGAACACTGCGGTTCCCAGAGTGTTATGCATTTCGGCGCCGGCCCCTTGGCCAATCATCAGCGGTACGACGCCGATGACGAATGCGAGGGATGTCATGACAATCGGGCGGAGTCTGAGTTTGCAAGCGTCCAGGGTGGCCTGTCGGCAGGAGAGACCGCGATCGTGGCCGGCTCTGGCAAACTCAACAATCAAAATCGAATTTTTGCAGGCCAGACCGACCAGCACAACAAAACCGATCTGCGTGAAAATCGTGATGTCGAATCCGGCCGTCAGCACTCCGGCGACCGAGCACAGAAGGCACATCGGAACGACCAGAATCACAGCTAATGGCAACGCCCAGCTTTCGTATTGCGCCGCCAACACCAAAAAGACCAGAATCACGGCCAGCAGAAAGGCGAACATGGCTGTCTGACTCACATTTTGCTGAAGCAATGCGAGCTCCGTCCATTCCGTCCGCATCGAGGGGCTGATGCATTCTTGGGCCACACGTGCCAGTCGTTCCAACGCCTGTCCCGAGCTCGTTCCAACGGCAGGATTTGCGGAAACGATTGCGGAGGAATAGAGGTTGTAACGATTCAGAATCGTGGGGCCCGTGGCTTCACGCACAGTGACGACGGAGGCCAGCGGGACCATGCTGCCGACATCACTTCGCAAATAAACCCGTTTCAAATCGTCGTTGGTCATGCGATACTTCGCATCGGCTTGAACGTTGACTTGCCACGTGCGGCCAAAGCGATTGATGTCATTGACGTAAAACGATCCAAAGTTGACTTGCAGCGTGCTAAAGACCTCCGCCAAAGAGACGTGGCGCAGTTTGACTGCGTCACGATCAATGTCGAGAGACAACCATGGTGTGTTGCCTCGAAAACTGCTGAATAAGTCGGTCAGACCACCGATCTCGGCTCCCTGCTGCACGATCCGATCATTAACGGTCTGCAATGCCGCGAGTCCCAGATCACCGCGGTCTTCAATCACCAAGCGGAATCCACCGGAGGTCCCTAGCCCATCAATCACGGGCGCCCCAAAAATGTTGACAATCGCATTCGAAATCGATTGATCTAAAGAGGCCTGTAAGGTGCGAGCGATCACGGCGGATGACAGGCCCTGCGGCGAACGATGGTCAAAGTCATCCAATATGACATACAACGTTCCGAAATTGGGGGCCTTGGCATTGATGATCAACGACTGGCCGCTAATCGCCATCGTATGTCGCACGCCTGGCGACTTTCCGGCAATCTCTTCAATCTGCTGCATGACCCGCATCGTCCGCTCGAGTGCTGCTGAATCGGGCAACTGAACATTCACCAGCAGGTATCCTTTGTCTTGAGCGGGAATAAAGCCTGTGGGCGCGGAATCGAACTGCTGCCATGTGACGTACAACAGTCCGCAGTACAACACGGCGACGACCATTGAAAATTGCAAAAGTCGCCCGACGGCGCGGATGTACCCGTTCGTGACCAGTTGAAACACACGGTTAAACAGTGCGAATCCTTCCCCGAAGAGGCGATTCAGAGGGCGACTCAGCGGCCAGAGGGCGAGGGCGCCGGCCACTCCCCATGCCATCCGCAAGAAGAGTGATGTGTGGCCCGGTATCGATTCCAACTCAGGAGTGCCGAACCAGGGGTCTAGCGAACCGGGGAGGAGTGCCGAGGTGGCCCAGCCTCCCGCGATGATGAGTCCGAGACGTGGTAGTGGTTCGGCAATTTTTTCTCCGCGGGGACGCAACAGCAGCACCGCCAGCGCGGGGCTGAGTGTTAACGAATTGAATGTCGAAATCACAGTTGAAATGGCAATCGTCACCGCAAACTGTTGGAAAAATTGACCGACGATCCCCGTGATAAACAGGCAGGGGATAAAGACTGCGGTCAGCACCAGCCCCACAGCAATCACCGGTCCGGAAACTTCGTCCATCGCTGCGATCGCCGCATCACGGGGTGACTTTCCGGTTTCGATATGGTGCTCGATGGCTTCGACCACCACAATCGCATCATCAACAACGATGCCGATCGCCAAGACCAATCCGAAGAGCGTCAGAGTGTTCAGGCTGAATCCGCAAACGGCCATGGCGGCAAATGTCCCGATAATGGCAACGGGTACGGCAATCAGGGGAATGACAGCAGCCCGCCAGCCCTGCAGAAAGATCAGCACGACAACGGCCACCAAGATGATGGCGTCACGTAACGTGACGAACACTTCGCGAATCGATTCATCGACAAACGGAGTCGTATCGTATGCGATTGCATAGTCGACACCCGACGGAAATCGGCTTTGTAATTCCTTCATCTTGGCGCGGACTTGTCGAGCGATTTCTAACGCGTTTGAGCCCGGGAGTTGATACATCGACAACGCCACCGAGGGTCGTTGATTGAGTGTGCAAATCTGATCGTAATCGAGCGCCCCGAGTTCGACTCGGGCGACATCATGCAGGCGAGTGATTCGGCCGTCTCCGTCGGTCTTGAGAACGATGTCACCAAACTGTTTGGCGTCGGACAATCGCCCGAGTGTTGTCAGCGTGTATTGAAACACTTGATTTGGGGGCGCTGGCGGCTGTCCAATTTGGCCGGCCGCGACTTGCACATTTTGTTGTTCGATGGCTCGAATCACATCGGTGGATGACAAGTTTCGGCCGGCGAGTTGTTGCGGATCGAGCCAGACACGCATGCTGTAGTCCCGCTGGCCGAGAAACGAGATGTCGCCAACACCCGGGAGCCGTGACAATTCGTCACGCAGTTGAATCGTGGCGTAGTTGCTCAGATACAGACTGTCCCGACTGCCATCTGTGGAGACCAGATTGATGATCATCAACACGGTCGGCGACTTTTTCTTGACAGTGACTCCTCGACGTCGCACCAGTTCCGGTAACAGGGCTTGGGCGAGGTTGACTCTATTCTGGACCAGCACTTGTGCCAGATTTAAATCGGTTCCGGGGCGAAACGTTACGGTCAGTGTGTAGCGACCATCGTTCGTACATTGAGAACTCATGTACATCATCTCTTCGACACCGTTGACCTGCTGCTCGATCGGAGAGGCCACGGTATCGGTCAAAACCTGCGCGTTGGCGCCGGGATAATTTGCCGAAACTTCGACAGTCGGCGGCGTGATTTCTGGGTATTGCGTGACCGGCAGAGTCAACACGGCGATGCCGCCCGCCAGTGTGATGATGATGGACAACACGGCGGCGAATATTGGGCGATCAATGAAGAACCGGGCAAACATGACGACAAATTCCTGAAGACTTCAAGGGGCATCATCTGTGGGGGGACGACGAGACAGTCGTCCCCAGACAACAGATTCGGCCCACCGAACAACGGTCACCATCCCGGCCCGAGTCGCCGAAAACATCTGACGCGTCGAATCACGGTTCACATGGTCGATGACATAAAAGAAGACCGGGGTCAGCAAGACGCCAAAAAAGGTGACTCCCAGCATGCCACTGAAGACAGCAATTCCCAAAGCCTGCCGCATTTCCGATCCCGCACCTCGGGCGAAGACAAACGGAACAACACCGAGAATAAAGGCCAACGAGGTCATCAGGATCGGCCGCAAACGCAAGTGGCAGGCATCGAGTGTGGCTTGGACTCGATCGACTCCTTGATCACGCCGGTACTTGGCGAACTCCACGATCAAGATGGAGTTCTTGCAGGCCAAACCCATCAGCACCACAAAACCGATCTGCGTAAAAATATTGATCTCACGTCCGGCAAGCGCTACTCCCGCAATGGAGCACAAGACACACAAGGGAACAACCAGAATGACGGCCAAGGGGAGTGACCAGCTCTCGTACAGAGCCGCCAGAACCAGAAACACAAAGGCCACCGACAGGCCGAAGACGATCATTCCCGTATTGCTCGCCTGTCGTTCCAGATAAGTAATCTCAGACCATTCAAAGGACAGAGAGGAAGGGAGTTCGCGGCGAGCCAGTTGTTCCATGATGGCAATGGCCTGACCGGTACTATAACCGCTGGCCACAGTGCCGGTGATGGCGGCTGAAGGATACATATTATAGCGTGTCAATACTTGGGGTCCGCTGATTTCGAGTGTTTTCGTGACAGCCCCTAAGGGGACCATCTGACCCCCACGATTGCGGACCTTGAGATTTTCTACGTCTTCCACTTGGTTGCGAGATTCCGAGTCCGCCTGCACAACCACCTGCCATGTCCGTCCAAAGCAGTTGAAGTCGTTGACATAGCGTGAGCCAAAAAATCCCTGCAATGTTCCGAACACATCCAGTAAGTTCAGCCCATGTTTTTCACAGGCATCACGATCAACATCGAGAAAGAGTTGCGGTGAGTTGGCTTTGTAGACGGTTGAAAGGCCGATCAACCCCGCTTGCTTGTTCCCCTGTTCCACCAGCGAGTCGGTGTATTTCTGCAAGTCGCTCAACGAGACATCGCCGCGACTCTCGATCATCACCTTGAAGCCCCCTGCCCGTCCCAATCCGCTGACGGCGGGAGGTGGAAAAATCATCACCAGTGCTTCGGGAATCTCTGACTGAAGCTGTTTGCGCAGACGGGTCACGATGGCATCGCTGCTCAAGAGTGGTTCACGGCGATGCTCGAAGTCATCCAGAATGATGAACATCGATCCGAAATTGGAGCCGTACGCGCTGAGAACGAAGGAATTGCCCGCGATGGAGTTCACATGCTTGACGCCTGGTGTCGCTAACACGATTTGCTCGATCTGGGCAACTGTATTCCGGGTCCGTTGTGCGGCTGAAGCATCTGGCAGCTGAATACTGGCAATCAAATAGCCCTTGTCCTGCGCGGGTATGAATCCTGTGGGCAGCTGCAGAAACCCCCAGTATGTGAGCCCAAGAAGGCTGACGTAAACGGTGAGTACCACCAGAGGAATCCTTAGGAGTTGAGTCACCAGACTCACGTAAGTACGACCCAAAACCTGAAAGCACCAGTCAAAACCCTGAAAGAACCAGCCCAAGAGGATGTCGAGCAATTTCGTTAGCGGATCGCGTGGGGCGTCTGGAGCTCTCAACAGTAATGCGGCCAGCGCGGGGCTGAGTGTCAGCGAATTGATGGTAGAGAGGATGGTCGAGACGGCGATCGTTAACGCGAATTGCCGAAAAAATTGACCGACAATTCCGGAAATAAACATGCAGGGAACGAAGACCGCCGACAGAACAAATCCGACGGCGATCACCGGTCCAGAAACTTCGCTCATGGCCGCGATTGCGGCAGCGCGCGGCAGCAATCCTTTTCGAATGTGATGCTCGATCGCCTCGACCACAACGATCGCGTCGTCCACAACAATCCCGATCGCGAGCACAAGCCCGAAGAGCGTCAGGTTGTTGAGACTGAATCCGGCCCAGGCCATCGCGGCGAATGTCCCAATGATCGCCACCGGAACGGCGATCAAGGGGATGATTGCGGCCCTCCATCCCTTCAAGAACACCAAAACCACGATGGCCACCAGCAGGGTGGCATCGCGCAGGGCCACGAAGACTTCATGAATCGAATCGCGGATGAAGGGTGTCGTATCGTAACCAATTTCGTACTTAACGCCCTCTGGAAAATCAGCGGACAAGGCATTCATCTTAGATTTGATTTCGTCGGCTGTGGCCAGTGCGTTGGCGTTGGGCAGTTGAAAGATGGCGATCCCCACCGTCGGACTGCCGTCAAACCGATTGGCAACATCTTGGATTCTTGGCCCGAGTTCGATACGGGCGACGTCTTTGAGTCGAATTAGCCTGTGATCAGAAGTCACCCGCAGAATGATCTCGCCGAATTCGTCGGGTGTTTTCAGGCGTCCCCGCGTTGTCAGAGGAAATTGCCATGCCTGTCCGTTGCTTGATGGTGGCTGGCCAAGTTGCCCGGTGGCGGGTTGAAAGTTTTGTTCTCGCAACGCTGATTGCACATCGAGTACGGTTAAATTTCGTTCAGCTAAGATCTCGGGATTTAACCAGACACGCATGCTGTAGTCGCGTTGTCCGAAGACGAGGACTTCGCTGATACCGGGAAGGCGAGCCAGCTCATCACGCACGTGCAGCAAGGCATAGTTGCTGAGGTAGAGTTGGTCGTAACGCGCACTCGGTGAACTCAGATTGACGGTCAGCAGGATGTCCGGAGCTCGTTTCTTCGTCACGACACCGGTTTGCCGCACGACATCAGGCAGCATGGGCAATGCCAAGCTCACGCGATTTTGCACGAGCACCTGCGCCAAATTGAGATTCACACCGGGCTTGAAAGTTACGGTCAACGTGTACGACCCGTCATTCGTGCTCTGAGAAGCCATATACAGCATGTTTTCAACGCCGTTGACCTGTTGTTCAATCGGTGCGGCCACGGTCTGGCTCACCACGGCGGAACTGGCGCCGGGATAGTTGCAGTCGATCTGAATCGTCGGTGGAGCGACCGGCGGATACTGGGCAATGGGCAGTCGTTGCAGCGCAATTGCTCCCGCCAGCGTGATCAGCAGGGAAATCACCGCGGCAAAAATCGGTCTGTCGATAAAGAACCGCGAGAGCATGGCTGTGTCTTCAACGTGATCGTTTAGCGTCGGGTGGCGATCGATGAACTCGCCGGCGCAGAAATCACACCGTCATTTCCCACGGGAAAAGATCGGGTGCGTCTCATTTTTCAATGTCCTTCGGTGAGTTGGACAAGACATTCTCGGGTGTCGGAAGAGCGATCTGGGGACTTGACTTCGGCGACACTTTCTGACCGGAGCGGACTCGTTGTAGTCCGGAAACAATCACCCGGTCTTTGTCGCTGAGCTCACCTTCTACAAGCCGCCATCCGGCCTGCTGTATTCCGACCGACACGCGTCTGACAACGACTTCTTCATTGTCATTCAGCACAGACACAATTCTCTGACCCTGATCGGAGCCCAAAGATTCTTCGGGAACGAACAATCCGATGCGCGCGTTTCCGATTGGCATGCGACAACGGACAATCAGCCCGGGGAGCAAAAGTAAGCTTCCATTGTCGATCGTGGCGCGTGCTCGGAGTGTCCCCGTGAGTGGGTCGAGGGCGTTGTCCGTAAAATCGATGATCCCAACAATCGAGAAGTTCGATTCATTGGCGAGAGACAGTCGAACTTCCAGTTTCTGCTCCGCCGGTTTTTGCATTTCACCGGACAGGATCATCTGTCGCAGTCGCAGAACGGTTCGTTCGTCGATTTCAAAGTAAGCCCGCATCGGATCCACAGTACCAATGGTCGCCAGCAAGCTATCGTCGATCTGTACCAGATTTCCTGCATCGACGAGACGCCGGCTGATTTTTCCTTTGACCGGCGAGCGAATCTGAGTGAAATTCAAGTGCAGTTGAGCGAGGGTCTCGGTTGACTCAGCGATGCGTTGAGCCGCTTCGGCTTCGGCATGATCGAATTCCATGAGATCGAAGTCCTGCTGTGTGACGACTCGGTTTTCAATCAGCTGTCGGCCGCGTTCTACTTGCCGAGCCATTCGCATCACACGTGACTTTGCCTGTTGGACAGAGGCCTTGGCCCGGGCGACCTCGGCGGCGTAAGTCCGTGGGTCAATGACGGCGAGCAAATCGCCGACCGCCACGTCCGCTCCATCCCGAAACAGCACCTGATCGAGATACCCGCTGACACGTGCGCGAATTTCAATGACTTCCGACGCTTCCAAGCGTCCGGTGAATTCTTCGAACGGCGAATACTCACGTGCGACGGGATTGACGATCGTGACTTCCGGAAGAGACGGGGTCGTGACCGTTCCCTGTGGCGAAGTGGGGCGGCAGCCGGAAAACAGAAACAGCAGAGCGACTAAGGGCCAAACCCGGCACGCCCCCCCCCACTCCTGAACGGCGTCCTCGCTCGAAACATTCCACGTGTCACACGTCAACAATCTGCCATCCTCATCACAAGGTACCGTCCTCAAACCACATCGGCTCCGGATCAATCAATTCACCATGCCTCAGCGTGGCCTGCAGTCGGACGTCGAACACGCCTCGGTTGACGAGGATCTGTTGTGCGACCGACGCACACGAATTTTAGTAGTGTGGCATCTCTCGTGCGCGTGTGTCCAGAGACCGTCTCGAGATTCGAGTTTTGCTTCAGACACCGTCTGTGGCCGCCCACCGAACGGGTCGTCATTTTTTGTGGCACGATCGGTCACTCCTCGTTAAAAACACATCGTCGTCAAAGTCTTGACCCTCGCGGCACGCGACATCAAGCGGCTTGTTTGGGAAGCCGAAGACGCATGAAACAACAGGGCAGACCGTTTGAGACTGTGGTCGTTTTTTTCGTGACCGGCATCGCCACTCTCTTTTGGGGAAACATTGGATCCCGACAGACAAGAACGCTGTAGAAGGAGGCTTGCGTTGAGTGGTCTTGTGGCGGAGTGATACGGTGTCCCCGATTTTTTGAAGGGAACCTCGTCTTGTCACACGAAGATCTTCTGACCTACGATCCCGCCCAGACCGCAATCCGCTATTGCCTTGGACCTGATACCCGGAGATCGACATGCTGCATCACGGAACTTTCCGGTTTCTCTGCTGTGTTGTGGTGTTGCTCGTTGGACAGCCAGAGTGTGTGAAGGCTCAACCAAGCACTGGGAGGATCCGATCAACTGCGACCGGACGAGTTCCGGATTTGGCCGGCCGGGTTGGGCCGCGCATGACGTTTGTTGAAGTCAAACTGCTCGTCGGCACGGATGGTGGCGCGTTGCACTCCCAACGCTGGCTCAAGGTGCTGGAAGCACTGGATGTCTCACTCCAAATTGTGAAAGCCGAACTTGACGAAGTCCCCGCCGTGCGGGAGAGAACGGTGGGCACGCTGCGTTACGTCACCGCCATCGGCACGCTCGATCGATCGGGAAACATTTCTTTCCCAGGCAGACTCTTTACAGCATCAGACGGAGCCCGACTGAAGGAATGGATCGAGGAACTTCGTACCTATGGGGCCCAAGGGTCTCCAGAAGGGCAGGAGTTATGGGGGCTTTCCAAGGAGCAGTTTGGACTCGTTTTTGAGAGTTTGGAAAAAATAGTCGATACCGAGTTGATGGGCCAGCCCATTCGCGTCGCGGTCTCGAGGTTGCCTCTTTCCGAGCAGTATCCGATTCAGTGGAGTCAGGCAGCCAGTGATACTTTAAATGCAAAATCGGCTCCGGGGACTGTGCGACAGGAGGTTCGGGGTTTCAGTACGGGAACGGCGCTGGCGATTGCCTTGAATGATTGCGGTCTCTGCTTTCGTCCTCGTCGGACGGCCGAGGGGACGCTGGGATTATTGATCGACCCTGTCAGCCTGCACCGCGATTTCTGGAACGTTGGATGGCCGCTTCAAAAACAACGAATTAAGGCGGCGCCGAAGTTCTTTGCAATCACAACGATTGAGCTAGACGACGTCACGCTCAGCGATGTGTTTGGTGCCGTCTCGGAATTATCCGAAACCCCTGTGATGATCGACTACGCGGCACTTGATGCCCATCAGATCGATCCGACAACGTTAAAGGTTTCGTTCAAACGCGCACAGACATCATGGAGCCTGGCACTCAAGCAAATGGTGGTTCCACAAAAGCTCTCGCGTGAAATTTGGCAGGACGAAGCGGGACGAACGTTTGTTTGGATCACCACGAACCGGCCCCTCAGCCGTTCCAAGCACGCGGTCCAATAAAGAAATGCAGAAATGGCGAATCCGGAAGATTCGGTTGGGCCTCTGGAAACGCACCCGCATTAGGTTGACAGGGAGAGGGGGGGGGGCCAAGTCCGAACCAATTCATTTTGCGAGCAGTGTTTGCTCGATGAATGTTGTGTGCATACGGCCCTCGACGAAGGCGGAATCATTCAAAATTCGTTTGAGCAACGGTATTGTTGTCTTGATTCCCTCAACCACAAATTCGTCCAGACAGCGTTTGAGACATGCGACGGCTTCAGGTCGGGTCGGTTTGTGGACAATCAGTTTGCCGATCATGGAGTCATAGTAAGGTCCAACCACATAGCCTTCATGAACGTGGGAATCCCAGCGGACTCCGTGGCCACCGGGAACTCGCAATTTGGTGATACGACCGGGCGATCCGCGGAAGTCATTGTCCGGATCTTCGGCATTAATCCGGACTTCGATGGCCGCACCGTGACAGGGAATGTTGCGTTGCTTCCACGGCAACGGCTCCTTGGAGGCAATTCGGATCTGCTGTTGAATCAAGTCAATTCCGGTGACCATCTCGGTCACCGGATGTTCGACTTGGATCCGGGCATTGACCTCAATGAAATAAAACCGATTCTCCTGATCCACGATGAACTCGACCGTTCCGGCATTGGTGTAGTTGGCGGCTTTGACCAACCGTACCGCGGCCTTGCAGATATCGTCACGAACCGCTTGAGGAAGATTTGGTGCGGGTGACTCCTCGATCAGTTTTTGATGTCGACGTTGCGTGGAGCAGTCTCTTTCCCACAAGTGGACCACGTCGCCATGGTGGTCAGCGAGGATTTGGACCTCCACGTGCCGCGGATTTTCAACATACTTTTCGAGATACACACCGGAATTATTGAAGGCCTTTTCGGCTTCCATGGCCGCCTGTTTCAATCCGGTCTTCAGAGAAATGTCGTTGCGGGCCACGCGCATTCCCTTGCCGCCGCCGCCAGCCGTTGCCTTGATCAACAGCGGATAACCAATTTTAGCGGCGATGGCCAGTGCCGCCTCCTCGCTGTGGATTAAACCATCGCTGCCGGGAACGAGATTCACTTTTGCCTGCTTGGCGATCTCTTTAGCCGAAACTTTGTCCCCGACCTTGGCCATCGCCTCTACCGAAGGGCCGATAAATTCAATGTTACAACTGCGACAGACTTCGGCGAAATGTTCGTTCTCTGACAGGAATCCGTAGCCCGGATGAATGGCCTGAACGTTGCCGATTTCGGCTGCACTGATAATGTTTTTGATCAGTAAATAGCTTCCCGACGCCTGAGCAGGTCCGATACAGATCGATTCATTCGCGAGCTTCAAATAGTCGGCTCCGCGATCGGCTTCACTGCAAACGGCCACCGAACCAATGCCCATTTCCCGACAAGCACGCAAGATGCGCAGCGCGATCTCGCCTCGATTCGCGACTAGGATGCGTTGAAACATGCGGGAGACGATCTGTGCTGGGGTACAGGAATAGCCGAGTGGTGATCAAGTCGCCTAGGCAAAAAACAGGTAAAACGTCGGCGACAGAGTCTTCATGTGTGGGCCTCAGTTCCAATGTGTTTGAGGTCCATCAGTACGGAACGGAATCGTGGGAGACTTGGTCGGTGATTTCAGGGACGTACACGAAACAGAGGTTGACCAAATTCGATCGCGTCGCCGCTGTTGACAAGGATGGCCGTAATCGTCCCGCTCACCTCGGCGGGAATCTGATTAAAGACTTTCATGGCTTCCAGAAGGCAGACAATCGTTTCGGATGTGACAACCGAACCGACAGTGACGAATGGTGGCTCCCCCGGTGAAGGCGAAGCGTAATAGGTGCCAACCGTTGGGCTCTTGATGTCAATTAATCCGGACGATTCAGAGGCCACCGCTGGCGGTGGCCCAAACATCGGAGCGGCAGCCGCGATCGGAGCGTTGGAAGCTGCCGGGATTATCTGTGGGATGGCGTGACTCACCTGGACTGGCCCACGACGAAGCCGCCACTGTTCCTCACCGCGGCGCAGATTGACTTCACTCAATCCGTGTTTTTCCATCATCTGGACCAGCTGTTGTAGCTTTTCGAGATCAAACGAAGTGTTCCCGGAAGCCGTCTCTTCAGACATGCAATTAACCCCCCCCTCAACACGAGTCTAATGTTAGGTCGGAATCGGAATACCAGTTCCCAAACACACACGACCAATCAGCCCGTCAGAAACGGAACATCTTTGGGAAGCGATGTCATAACTTCGCAGCCATCTCGTGTAATCAACACATCATCTTCGATTCGAACTCCACCAAATCCCGGGAGATAAATTCCTGGTTCGACTGTTATCGTCATGCCGGGCTTCAGGAGATCAGTTGAAAGGGGACTCAGCCGCGGGCCTTCATGGATCTCCAGCCCGATTCCGTGTCCCAAACCGTGTCCGAAATATTTACCATATCCTGCTTGATCGATCACCCGACGTGCCACCGCGTCCACGTCTTGACATTTGACGCCAGGACGGATGGCATCGATCGCCGCTTGCTGTGCTTGCAACACAACTTTGTATATCTGGGTAAGTTTTGGCGGCAGCTTACTTGTGACCAAAAGCCTCGTCAAGTCACTGTGATACCCAAGAGGACTGAGGGCCCCCCAGTCAACCAGAGCAAATCCTGATTCACGAAACGTCCGCATTCCGGCTCGATAGTGTGGTAAGGCAGCGTGATCTCCCACGGCAATAATTGGTTCGAAGGCCGCGCGAACTGCCCCAAAACGCCGCATGCCGTGTTCCAATTCGTGAGCGGCCTGACGTTCGGTTTGATCCGGCAAAATTAGCGATCGCATCACGTCAAACCCACGTTCTGCTTGGTGGATCGCCAGACGGAGTTCGGCAACTTCGTCTCCGTCCTTGATTTGACGCAGTTCTTCGACCGGCCCAGATAGCGGCACGAGTTCCAACGGTTTCAGTTTTTCAACCATCCGGTCATGAAGGGAGACAACCATCGAGGCGCCTTCAATACCGAGATTTTTCAAACCCAATTTCGGTATCGACTCCGCCAAAAAATCATCCATCGCCATTCGCGACGTACGGATCTGCATTGGAAGATCGGGGCATTCCTCGCGGATCTGTGTCTCAAACCGGCTGTCACTATAGAGCTGGATCCGCCCCGGTTCGATTAGCAGGCAACTGTCCTCGCCACGGAAACCCGTCAGGTAGGAGACATTACGGGGGTTTGTCACAAGGAATGCGGAAACTCCAGACTTGCGAATCGCATGGGTCAACTTCGCCTGGCGCGCTGAATAGCGGTCACTCCACATGGCAATACGACTTCCCGGAGATTTGTGTTCAAGACGAGGGGTGACTGATTTTCAGTCAGCGATTTCGGGGTCCCGCCGGGAACTCGAATGAGATTCCAGTTTGTCGACCGCAGGAGCCCCGAGAAACCGACCCCACCGACCAAATCGACCACTGGACAAGAGTACAAGATAGGCTGGGACAAGGATCGGACGAACGACAAAAGTATCGAGCAAAACGCCAAATGCCAAAGCGAAGCCAAGCTGGCACATGCCCATCAGGGAGCCGGCCGTAAGTGAGGCAAATGTTCCGGCCATGATCACACCACAACTCGAAATGATACGGCCCGTTTTAGATAGTGCCTGAATGACTCCCTGAATGGGACCAAATCGTTTCTGTTCCTCTTCAATTCGAGTCATCAAAAAAATGTTGTAATCCTCGCCCACGGCGATCAAGATTGTGAATAAGAACATTGGCACTTTCCAATCCAGACCGGAGAACTCAGCCGGATTGAGAGCCCAGTAAAATGTATAGGTCGCTCCGAGGGCCACCAGATAGCTAAACAGCACCGTAATCATCAAATAGGCACAAATCGCGGGTCGTCGCAACAACACCACTAAAATCAGAAACACGACCAGTACCACGAGGACATCGATCCGGATTTGATCGCGGTCGGTAACCGACTTGAGATCACGGATGCTGGCGGTTGATCCCGTGACAAGAATCTTAGTGCCGGTTTTGATGCTGTCGGGAAGCAACGATCGAACTCGGTCTTGCAACTTGGTCAGATGCGAGGTGCTGTCACGGGCAAATGGATCGAGTTCCGCGGTCACTTCCAATCGCGTGACTCGATTGCGTAAAGCCCCGCTGCGACTGATGTAGTGCTCGACGGACTTTTCGAAAGTCACTTTCTTGCGGACTTTTTGCTCGATTGAATCGATCGACTCAACGCCACCAAATGGATGAGAAGCACTGCGGATATCGGCCAGACGCAGTGCCGACTTTTGCTCGCCGAGTTTTACGGTGAGTTCATGGATCGCATCAAATCCACCGGAGACGCCTTCGGTGTTGCGTTGCGAGAAGTCGATCCCCTCGTTGTGCAATAGAATCGTGACGGGTCCTGTCGCACCAGCTGGAAAATGCTCACGAAGAGCCCTCGTTCCCTGAACGCTCGTCGCGGAGGATGGTAAATCCGAAAGCAGCCCGTAACTTAAGTGAGAAAAAAAGATGAGTCCGACTGTTGCAAACGGAAGCATCAGAAAAATGGTCGTCAACCAGACGGTCATCGGGCATCGCAGCAAGAGCTGCCCGACCGCATCCCAAGTATTCTGCAACCAGTGGATCTGACTCCACTGAGAGGCGATCGTCGACGTGGGGAGCCAGCCGCCGGACAAGGAGACTCTTTCTGTGCGGACTTGGGGCCAAAAGGCCCATCGCCCGGTCAGCCTTAACAGGGAGGGTGTAAATGTCAGTGACGCGAGAAGGACGACCATCAGTCCAAAAGAGATCGCAAAACCCGCCTGCCGAAATTTGCCGAATTCCGCGAACATCATCATGCCGATTCCGCAGATGACCGTTCCGGCACTGGCGGCAATGGCCGCACCGACCTTGGCGATGCAGTTTGAAGAGGCTTCTTCAAAACTGGTACCGTCGTCGAGTTCTTCCTTGTATCGGTCAATCAAAAACAGACAGTAATCGACCCCAGCCCCGTAAAGTAATACCGTGACATAGGTTTCCACACCGGGAAACAAGATGACCCAGTGATGCTGGGCCATCAAAATGAGCAGCGACATCGAAAGCTTGACAGAAACAAACACCGTGATCAGTGGGATGAAAGCTAGCAGCGGAGCTCGATAAATGATAATCAGCAGAACCACCACCAAGCCTACCGTCAGTGTTTCAGTAGCCTTGGCGCTGTCGCGAGCCGCTGTCTGCATGTCTCGACCGACGGTCGCTTCGCCGCTCAGATAAAGCTCAATCCCGGGAGGGATCCGCCGTCGAAAATTATCATTTTCGGCAGAGGTATCGAGCAGCAGTTTTTGGATTCGGGCGACAATCTTTTGATTTTGAAAATCTAAAAAGTCGGTCGTCAGTTCGACCAAAACCAATGTCGCGTGCCCGTCTTTGCTGAGGACCATGTGTTCCAGAGTCTTGTCCCGATAAGTGCGGACGGAGGAAATCAACGAACGTCGATTCCGGTGGGAACCGGCGGGGAGTTCCTCATTGGATTCGGAGTCCAAGCCGCCATCGTCCTCAGCAATCTTGAGCAGGCATTCGCGTAATTCAAAATCACGCTCTGGATCGTCGTCGTGGATACCATCGTCGACCCAATCCAGATCTTGTTCCGTCAACTTTTCATCGGGACGGCGAACGACAATCACAATTCGGCTGGGTACAAGCGACTTTGGAAATGCGGCCCGAAAAAGCTGCTCCCCCAAGAGACTCGGACTCGTGGCAGGAAGGGCAGAAAATTCTTCGGTTTCCACGACATCCCACAAGGGAGGGGCCAGCGTCATGACGACAATCAGAATGCCGATCCAGCCCAAGAGCAATCCCGGCCAAATGCGGTTAATTAAATCGCCAAGTTTCACAAACATCGAAATCAGAGACTTTCCATCAGGAATCGCTGGGACGTCGTTGAGGCAAGCGATTGCATGCGCGAAAAAACGAGAACAACAATTTAATGCAAAGGCGCAGAGTGGGTTGCTGGCTCGTGTCCCTGCTCCTCGTCGCTGTGCCCATCAGTGGTCAACGAATCATCGGAAAAGCGCGCCAGTGACCCGCAGGCTCCAGACAACTGCACCGAACCACACAGAAGCAAAATGGTCATCAGAGCCGTGACGTAGACAGTCTTTCCCGGGAAGTTGCTCACGTGGAGTCCAAAAAGGTAGTGTGTGCCTCCCGGGGGAGGTGAAACGACTCCCCAGACAAGTGCGGTCACCAAACCGATCAAGACCACTCCCACCCATCCTCCGCGAATCATCACCTGGCGCAGCTTGATCCAGTCGACGGCCAGCAGCCAAAAAGCGACCCAGGCAAACAGGGGGACCCATGGCAACAGCATGGCCAGCAGTGAAATCAACACATTCCAAGCGGCGACCAGCAAAACTTGCAGATTAATGAGCAGTGGAGTCATCGAATTTTTTCCCGATTATCTTCAGTCAGGTGTCTCAAACGCCTGATCGCCATCAGTGCCGATTTGCCACAAAAATAACAGAATTAGAGTGGCGAGGCCAGAGATCGGCGGAATGGACCTTGGTGGAACGACTTCGGTGCGGACGATTTGATTCCGGACGGAGAAGGTCTCACTCTGGCGAGACGACAGTTGTCTGGATTCTGCAGGCCGATTGTGACGATAAGGAGACGGGTCGCGGAAGATAGTGTCAGTTGATATTCGATCAAGACCAGATTCCTTCGCAAGAATATTCGAGGCTTGTGCTCGGATGCAGCGGATTCATTTTTCAAGTGGCACCACCGCATGGCCGACTACCGTGTCCAACTCGATCTCTTTACCGGGCCACTCGACCTCCTGCTGTATCTCGTTCGGCGGAACGAAGTCGATATCATTCAACTGCCGATATCCAAAATTACGGGCCAATTTCTGCTGTTTCTGGAAGTTTTGGAGTTTCTCGATCTCGATCTCGCCGGCGATTTCATTGTGATGGCCAGCACCCTCGTGGAGCTCAAAAGCCGGCAGGTTCTGCCGCGAGCGGAGGAACCCGATATCGAGGAAGTTCCGGTGATCGATGAATCCTGCGGCGAACTGATTTTGCAACTGATTGAATACAAAAGGTACAAAGATGCCGCGTTGGCTTTGGAGCGACAAGCAACGCAGTGGCAGGAACGTTATCCGCGGCTCAGCGACGAACGTCCCACGTCGGGCAAGGACCATGCGGCCGATCTGATCAAAGAGGTCGAATTATGGGATCTTGTCAGTGCGCTTTCCCGGGTTCTGCAAAAAAAGATTGTCGAGGAAACATCCAGTATCTGTTACGACGAGACTCCGATTTCAACGTATCTCGAACAGATTGGCCAACGCGTTCGCCAGACGGGCGGCGTCCGGTTCTCTGAGTTTTTTGAGGGTTCCAATGTGCGGAGTAAAATTATCGGAATCTTTCTGGCGGTCCTCGAGTTGCTTCGACACCACGGATTTCGCGCGGAACAGTCGGCGGATTTTGCAGAAATCCTAGTCCTTCCGCCCCTCTCCGAAGGGGACGCCAGAACGACGGTCAGCACCGCGCCGGATGTCACGCTGAACGCCATTGCCTGAGCCTCGCCGAGGGAAGCCCTGCAGAATTCGGTCTCAACGGGCCATTTCTGTTCCATTGATGGCCCGCGCCGCGCAGAACACTCACCGCTTTTTTTCGGGACGACGTTCGCTTCGAGACCGTTTACCGTGAGGGTCTCAGCCGGTGCCCAGTCCGCGGTCGTAGGCCTCCAAATCGCGCATGTAGACCGCCATTGTCGATTGCAGGGTTTCACGACCAATCTGCCAGCGAGGCGATTCATCGGTGTAGCGATGACAATGTTCGACAAGCAATCGGTGTAGAAACTTGAACAGGTGCCTAGGGACTCGTAAACGAGCCAACGTGCTGACCAGTTCCGACTCGTTGATGGAATCATCAAACCAAGATTTGAGCCCGGTGGAGGGTTGAGAATCGCCGGAATCGATCAGGTTCGGATGACAAGCGCGAATGCGGTCATTGGCGAGGTCATAGAGTGATTCTCCGGTCCATTCCAGCGAGCGAATCAGATTCTGCTTGTCCAATCGTGAGCGTTCGTAGAATTCACGATCCTCTCGCTGCAAAAACAGACTCACTTCCACCGGCAACAAGAGCTTGATGCCCAGTCCGGCATGTTTCAAAAATTTATTGTCGAACAGGGGCCACAAGAACGCTTTCATTCGTTCCGCAGAACCATTGATCAAACGCGGTTCATCGACACGATCAACTAAGATCGTCAGCGTTTCAAAACCGAGTGCCTGAAGAATTCCTTGCAGCTTATTGAGTAATTCGTAGCGATCATCGCTCCGCTCTCGTGACGGCAAGGGTTGCCCGGCAAGGTCTCCTTGTTCAAACTTGGCCATGGTTTGGCGAAGTGTGTTGAACTGCCGTTCCAAGACCCGAATGTGACGCTGTATCTTCCATCCCACCCATCCCAATCGCGTTTGTTTCGAGAGCCAAGGGACCCAGCCACCGACGATCATCATCCAGACCCACCAGTTCCCAAATTTTGACAGGGCTCCAAATTCCGCCAAGATTCCGAACACTCCAAGTGAAATGGCGGTACCGATGACAATTTCACGCCAAGTTTTCCAATTGGGGAAACGCAATTTTCGTCGCAGGATTGTCCATCGACTCTGCAATGCCGCGTCTGTGCTGCGGTCATAGAGGCAGGCGAGCAACAAAAAATCGCGTTTCTGAGGCCGCGTCAGATTTTGAAGATTTTCACCGCGAACTTCAAAGGGGCCGGGTTTCCCCTGAATTCGTTCTTCGAAGATGTCATCAATGAGTTTGGTTACGCCCAAGGAAAGGATGCAGTCAATGTGGTCGCCCAGTCTCCATTTTCCGAGAGTCCTTTCAGGTGATCCACCGGGCCAAGAGATCTTACCATCGAAACAATCCAAGAACGGATTGAAGTCATCGTATTCGATGATGAAGACTCGCTTGTCAGGATGTTCGCTGTTGTAATTCGCGGAGTGATCGACAATTTGTAAACGCAGTGCGGTTTTTCCGCTCCCCTTTTCCCCGAAGACGACAGCGGTCGCAGGAGAACCGGGATCGCCATAAATCTTGTCCCACGCAGGGTGAAATGTCCCTTTGGAACAATGCTGTTTAAAGAGGGAGTCTGTCTGTGCATCCTCTTGGCTGAAAGGATTTTGTGTCTGGCCATGATGTTCGAGAAACTGCTGGACTTTCATCGGTTCATCCGAACTAAAATGGGATTCAGGAGTCGGTTTCGACGGTCGTCACTGAAGCAGATCCGGAACCGGCCATTGTACGATACCGGTCCCTGCGCACTCGACATCGAGGCCACTCAGGTATTCAGTGAGTCAGTTCGTTGTTTTGGAAACGACACAGTGACACTCCGAGAACCGTCCGTCATTCACAGCAACAGACGGGGGCGGTTAAGGTCTTCTGAAAACAAGCGGTTTCTGTTGGAATAGCTTTGGGGAGTCTGAACGCTAGGCCCTGCCGATCGCGGATTGTGGATTTTTCGACAATGAACCGCACGACAATACGCGTGATGAGTCCAATCGTCCACTGCAGAGGCTGTCCGAAATTTCCGAACAGCGATCCCTGAGTCACACCTCGCACATTGCGCCACCGCGATTCGGTAGACAGAGTTCTTCTTCAGGCCACTCAACACGGCACGCGGAAAACAGGAGGAGGGTCATTGTAATGACTTCTATCTCTTTTGGTTTTGACGCGGTCTCAGTGGTTATTGGATCTTCACGCGGCAATTGCGGGGGCCGGAAACGGGTTCACCGTATCGGCCGAAAATGAAACATCTTTGTGCGCAACACGGCAACTTTTGCCGATGAAGACCGGCTGACAGGCGGTGATTCAATCGACGGAATCCATAAAATCGACGAAATCAACAAAATCGATAAAGTCAGCCGGTTTTATGTCCGATAATCGAGTGTCGTCAGATATTGAAGTCTGGTTTTTGTTGCCATTAAGAATCTTTGGGAAAGGATTCCCGCTCATGATCTCCCGTCGTTTTGTCGTCTGCATCTCTAGTTTACTTCTGACATTTACCCTTGGATGTCAACACAGTCAGTGTGTTTCCTCGAACTCCTGTCGATCGGGAGGATGCCTGCCGATAGGGGGAAGCTGTATGAGCGGATGGATGAAGCAGAAGATGGGTTCCTGCAATGCGAGAAAACGATGCCATCGTTCTGAATGCGGCGGTGGCGATTACGGATGCAACTCCTGTGGAATGACTAGCGGCGGTGACATGAATTACGGTGGTGACATGATGAATCCAGACAACATTTACGGTGCCGCATCGTTTGGGGGATCTCCGGGGGGGTGTGGTTGCGGGCAGCCATCTGGAGGCGGCTACTCAGGGACTCCACCTGGAATGATGTCACCCATGGAATCAATGCCTAATAAACCCACTCCCGATTCAAACTTCGCGCCTCAGCCAATTCCTCAACAGAGCAGTCCCACGGCTCCTTCTCCGGACGGCAGCGCATCGATTCCCCACGGTCAGTCGGGACAGCCGCAGATGGTGTCTATTGAAGAGTTCCATCGTCTTCCTGGCACAACGGTCTCCGGTGTGGGTTCCGCTCCTCCGGTTCCAAGCATGGTCAATTCCGCAACTTCGGAACAGCCACTGATGGTCGTCCCTCAACTTTCGTCTGCACCCGCTCAGGTCCAGAGTTCGGGAAAGTCACATCAAGTGAACTGGGTTCCGGTTAAGTGATCCACTGCTCGAATTGGGAATCGTATGATCATGGGAGGCGAAGACACGGTCTTCGCCTCCCATGGTTTTTTTCACAACAATTGCCGGTCTTCATTCAATCGGGACGAGCAGCATACGCGGGGTAAATGCCCCGTTAAATGAACTTGTCTGAACGCAGATGCGTTCCGGATCGGCGGTGACGGGTAAAGCATCCCTCGCGGGATTGGTCTGCGGCGGGGTCTCGGA
>CAMCMU010000005.1 GCA_945876035.1 Schlesneria paludicola DSM 18645
CCACCACCACCACCCCCACCACCACCACCACCACTGCCACCGCCACCGCCACCACCACCATTCGGCGGGGATTGAAGTTGTTTGATGATTTCTTCGAGGTCGCGAATCACTTGTTGTTGAATTTTTGTTGTCTGCTCATCGGTCTGCCCGCCGTCGAGCCTGTCACTTGCCAAACGCATCCCCTTGGCAACGCGATCAAGCGTGTCTTCCTTCTGCGGCAGAGCTGGCGTGCCGTCGATTTCTAATCGTTCGTTTGCCCGTTTGTGGAGGCTGGACGGCTGTTTTTCAGGCGGATCCGGCTTGGCTGTCGCCTCATCGGCGGCATTCACGACTGCCATCGACCAGACGGCGACGGTGGTCACCAACCAGGCATGAATTCGGTACCCCCAGACTGGGAGCGGAGCAGGAGTTCTGCCTGACGAACCGAGAGTGATCTTTGGTACAATGCTCGGGAGTCGGGTGGTTGTCATTCGTTCCTCCTGTTGTCAGGTTTGTCGTTGTCTTGCCGATTGTCGCCAGTGGGTGGCTTGTCGCTTTCCGGCCGGTTTTGACTGATCTTGGCAACCAGATCGCGGGTCAGCCGAGCGACTTCGTCCTGTTCTTCCGCAAGGCGTGCGAGTTCCGACACCGTCTCCGGAGCGAGCGTTCCTGTGTCGTCACGCAATCCCTGAAGCTGGCGTGTCCGTTCCAGAAACTCCTCTTGGAGCATTTTAAGCATTTTGAGTTGTGAGATTTGAGAGAGAACCTCACCGGGAGGGCTGGCCTTTTCAGGCTCCTGCGGATCGTCGTCGGGCGGTCGTTCGGCGGAATTTGGTGTTTGCCGAGAATCGGGCGTCTTTCCAAGTTCCTTTTGTTTGAGGACGAGCACAAGACTTTCAATGGCCCTAGCCGCCGCACGTTCCAGAGCCAGTGTCGGTAAATCGGTCTGTTTCTCTTGGAGACGATCTGCGGCCCGTTCCAAATTTTTGGAGGCTCGACGCAAGACAAGAGACAAAACCGCGGTCACAGATAACGTGCTTTGCAGGCCGTCGACCTCCGTCTGTAATTTGCGTTCCGTCACAGCAAGGTCGCGCAGTGACTTGAGCTGACCACGGCTGAGGCTCCCTCGGGCAAGGCGTTCCGCCTCCAGCCGTTCGGTTTCTGTGACGACGACCTGCTGTCGCGTTAGCAAGCTCTGCAGCGCATCTTCAACCTTTTCGAGTTGCTCAACGGCCAAGCGTTCTTGGGCGATTCTCTTTTCCAGAGCCAAGTCTCGCTCTACCTGATCGATGTCGTCGACAACCTCTTGCATCTCTTCGACGGCATCATCCGTCTGCTCCAGTGTCTGGAGTTGCTCCTCAATTTTTTCGACCCGTTGAGTGGCACGGGACGCGGCCTCGGACGGCTGACGTAACTGCAATCGCTGCAGTTTTCGCTCAGCCTGACGAAGTTTTTCGCCGATTTCTTGTTGACGCTGTCGCCATTCATCGATCGATTCCCGCTGATCCGTCGCCTCTTGGTGCGATGCGGCCTGCTGAGTCGCATCCACGAGCTCCGCTTGCTCCTGATGGAGCGTTCCAAAGTCCTGCATCGCCTGATCCACTTGTTTTACGAGCCGTTCGAGGTCATCGGTCGGCTTCTGCTCAAGTTGTCTGTCGAGTTCCTTAAGTTGCTGAATTGCCTGTTGCTGGACTTGCGACGCAGCACCAAACTTGTTGTCACCGATATCGGTCGCCGCTTCACGCAGATCCCCTGCGGTGCCCGCCTTCAACAACTCGTCTCGGGCCTCCTCCAATCGCTCAGCAGTGTCCGCATCTCGCGGTCTTAGGTTTTTGGCGGCGTGATCGAGCTGCTTGAGAAATTGTTCGACCTGATCAGCAATCTTCCGCTGTTTCGCAGCCAGCTTTCCTAAATCGGCCTTCTCTTGAGCTGACAAATCCAACTCCGATTTTGTCAGTGTCTGCTGGCCAAGTTCCACGGACTGCCGCTGCACTTGTTCCTGATCCGAAATGACAGACCTCAATTCGCGTGAGACATCGCGCCGATCACGCCAATCCGCGAACATCTCTTCCAATTCTTGCAGGGACCTGACCGCTTGACGTTGCCGTGTTTGAGCATCGTTCAGTGATTGAGCGAGTGGGGATTGGGGGGCATGATGCGGAACAGAAGCAAACTCAAGGCCGGGATTCAACCCTTGAACTTGGGGGACCGAGACTTCTTTTTTGTCGACTCGGGGATTGGCAATTGGTTCGTCCGGAGGCTTGGCTTGAAGCGGAATGACGGGGTCAGCAGTCGTCACGCCATTTTCAGGTTGAGCAGCGAGACCGGCCGCTTCTTCGGCCTGTTTCGTGGCTCGGGTCAATGCGAGGTCAATGTCCGGGAACTGATCGTGACCAAGCCGCGACAACTCTGCGACAAAGAGGTCCAGCCGAGACTCTGTCGCAGAGTCATCAATCCTGTTGGCTCGAAACGCATCCCGTAATTGCTGGGCTTGCGATTGGACACTGTCGATGGGGTTGAGCAGTCGCGCGGCCGCCTGTTTTTGGTCAAGCTCGATCCTCTGCAGTTGGTCGATGTCTTGGACTCGCAGTTCGCCCGTTTTGTCGAGTTGGGTTTGCAGTTCACTCGTCTGCTGTGTCGCCCGCTGTTGGAGACCAGCCGCAGATTTCAATTCGTCGAGCAACCGAGCCATTTGATGGGCAAGCTCCTTGAGCTTGTCCTCCTTGGAGACGATGACGATTGTTCGTGTCGTGCTTTGGCCGAGATGTTTTTCGGGGCCGAGATCATAATCGTCCGTGGCTTCGGCTCTAAAAACGATGCGGCTCCCAAGAGGCAACTGCCATTCGGCGAGATTCCAAACGTCGACGGGTGCGAGAAATGTGACCGAGCTGGGATCGACGGTGGCTGTCAACAATGGCACCACATTTGCCGGTGTTGCTGCGTTGATTTGGTAGACCAGTCGCATGTCTTTCAGACCCAGGTCATCTTTTGCAAGCATCTTGATGGACAGCTCGGCATCGGAAGTCAGCAGAATGTCGGAAACGGGCGACTCGATGACCACTTGCGGAATTTGATCGACTACTCCGAAGAGTTCATAGTGGGGTGTTTCCCGATCGGTGAATCCGTCCTCATCGATCAGCTCCAACCAGTAAACGTCAGCACCCGGATCGCCGAGGGTAAACGTTGCGTTAAACGACTGGCGATCATCGGCCAAGGCAAGTCGTACAGCCGACTTTTCACCGATCCGTAGACTCGCAGATTTCAGTGGCTTGTCCGCCCGTGCACTGACATGGACGCTTGTCCCGAGCAATCCACGAACGTGACCGACTCCCGGTGGTAGTCGCTCCACCCGGCGTCCCGCATACTTCGGTGGTTCGATGCGGACCTCCAGCATGGTGAAGGTCGGAGGCGGGACGACCTCAAGATGTACGAAGGACATGGAATCATCGTCGCCGCCCGTCGCCCGGAAGTGCAAAGGACCTTCTGTGGCAATCCAGTGAAGGACCGCGGCCTGATGCGGCGTCCCTTGGTCATCGCGGATTGTTGTCGGACGCAATAGTTCCCGGATCAATTCTTTCTGCGTGCCAACTCGGTGTTCATACCAGACACGATCAGGGAGTGGGCCTCGGTCGTTGACGACATACACTTCCAGAGCCTCACCTCGCGCGATTCGAAGTGGCTTTTCGGAATTCAAGGTCAACGGCGACAGATCTGGATGCACAAGACGCAGATCAAACCGGCGTGGCCAAGGAATCTTTGCCAAGGGGAACAGCAATCGCTTCACTGTTGTCGCGGCTTCCACGGGATGGAAGATCGCGACGGTGGACACAATCAGCAGCAGCAGTGAACCTGCAACGGTCACCCCCCACACCGCCTGAGATCCGGCAATATCCCGAGGCTCAATCTGTTCCAAGTCACGAATCGCACGCTCCACGACGACACGCTGCAACTCGGGCGATCCGGCATTGGAGTCGAGGCGATTTTCAAGGAATTCAACCGCGCTTACAACGCGACTTTGCAAATTTGGGAAACGATGTTCTATGCGTGACGCAAGAAACGTCGCTCCCAAGGGCTGTCTGAGCGGTCGAATCAATCGCGTCCACAGCACGACACACGAGGCCGTGAACAACGAAATCCCGAGGATCAGCCGCAGCCCCGGATCGTCGAAATGAATCCACCAGTCAAGAATTCCGATGCCGAGCAAGCCCCCCAACAGCACAAGGACTGTCCATGACATACCCCACGCCCACAGCAGCAGTCGGACACGATTGCGCAAGTCTGTGAGAGACTCATCAATAATGATTTTTTCGCGAGATTGATGGCGCTGCGTTGGCATAGCGACTCCTCTGGAGTGGGTCGAAGGTCAATCGTCCTTCCCCCCGGAAAGCGTCGGATTCTACTCGGCACGGTCGTTCGACGATATCATCTCCATCTTCTGTGAGTTTAATGAACAAGGGAAGGGCCGGACTCCTGCTCGGCCGGAAGCTTTCCGAAGAGTTTGTTGCGATCGCGCCTTCGCCGAAGTCTGGTCGGTGCGATACCGGTTTCATCCAACAATGATCACTGCTCCGGCCTCTCTCTCAAGTTGTGGCGGGGGCTCTAGAAAACGCCACCGTGCCTGCTGCCAAAAACTCGGCCCTCGGCCCAAACACCGCCCTGCAAACAGCACTGTTCCACTATTGGGGTTACGACGCGTTTCGGCCATTGCAGGCGGAAGCGATGCGTGCTGTCGTTGAGCACAGAGATTCTGTCGTCGTGCTCCCGACGGGCGGGGGGAAATCGATTTGTTTTCAGGCTCCAGCGGTGACCATGCCCGGGCTAGCGGTCGTCGTCTCTCCACTGATCTCGCTGATGAAGGATCAGGTCGACGCTCTGGTCGAATGTGGAATTCCGGCGGCGGGCGTCAATAGTTCCATGCCGGCGAGAGAGTTACAGCGGGTTTCTGAGCGTGTCCGACGCCGTGAACTGAAATTACTCTACGTCGCTCCCGAACGGCTTTGTACGGAAAAGATGCTTTCCTTTTTGGACGATGCCAATGTTTCCTTCTTTGCCATCGACGAAGCTCACTGCATCAGCGCGTGGGGCCATGACTTTCGGCCCGAGTATCGGATGTTGAAACAGTTGCGGACACGATTCCCCAAGGTCGGTGTGCATGCCTATACCGCCACAGCCACGCAACAGGTCCGCGACGATATTGTCGAACAGTTGGGGCTGAAAAATGTTGAGCAACTCGTTGGCTCATTTGATCGTCCAAATCTGGTTTATCGTGTCGTCAGGAAAAGCGACGTCCTGAAACAGGTACGGCAAGTGATCGACTCCCATCCCGGCGAGTCGGGAATCGTTTACTGCATTTCCAGACGTGAGGTGGATGACATTTCGGAAGCCTTGTCGCAAGCGGGCTACCGTGTTCGGCCCTATCATGCCGGCCTTTCCGACTCGAATCGCCACAAGCATCAAGAGGAATTCCTGAATGATGACATTCAGATTGTGGTGGCCACCGTCGCGTTTGGCATGGGCATTGACAAGTCGGACGTGCGGTTCGTGATTCATACCGGCTCACCCAAATCCATCGAGCACTACCAACAAGAGACCGGTCGTGCCGGACGCGATGGTTTGGATGCTCATTGCTGGCTGCTGTGGAGCGTCGCCAATTTCATTACTTGGCGGCGGATGATGAGTGACCTGCCGGGCGCGGCATTCAAGCTGGCGGACGACAGCCTGCGTTCGATGGAACGGTTTTGTAACGGTGTCATCTGCCGACATCGAGCATTGGTTGAACACTTTGGGCAGAGCTATACCGTCGCGAATTGCGGCGCCTGTGATGTCTGTCAGGATCAATTGGAACTCATGCCCGATGCACATGTCTTGGGTCAGAAAATTTTGTCGTGCGTCGTCCGATTGAAGGAGAGTTTCGGCGCCGGATACGTTGCTCAGGTCCTCACGGGCTCGCAAGAAGCACGCATTATCGACAGTGGACATCATCGATTGAGTACTTATGGACTGATGCAGGAGATTCCAAAATCGCATGTCCACGACTGGATCGAACAGCTTGCCGCCCAAGGCTATTTGCAACGAGTTGCTGTCGGGTCAGGTGATTTCCAAGTGTTGTCTGTGACGCCCGAGGGCTGGCAGGTGTTACGTGGTGAAGCCTCTCCGCAGTTACTCCGTCCCGCAGCGAAAACGTCCAAGGGACCACGGGGGACTCGCACCGAAGAGACATCGTGGGAGGGTATCAACCGTCCACTCTTCGAAGTCCTGCGGGGAATTCGCCGGAAATTGGCCGCAGAACGTGGTGTGCCCCCTTTCATCGTGTTCGGCGATACGACGATTCGGGATCTGGCGCGGCGAAGACCATCAACAATCGACGGATTTCGACTGGCACCAGGAGTCGGCGACAAAAAGACCGCTGACTACGGCGAGATCTTCATTGAAGCGATTCGAAACTTTTGCGAAGAACAGGGCGAGTCCTTCGACGCCGAAGCCGTCAGCACGCCATCGGACAGCGAACGAAGTGTGACCCCCAAGCGGATTGTCTCTGCCGACAAGAAGCCGATAAGCGCGCTCGCTCACAAGCAAACCGCCTTTGAAATGTTTCAGCAAGGTGACACGATTGCCGCCGTCATGTCGGCGACAAACCGTGCGAAATCCACCGTGTCGGAATATCTGGTGGAATTCATTCAACACACCGTTCTCAGCGAGCCTTTCCCTTGGTTGGACGCGGAAACATTCCGACAAGTTGCTGACGCCGCACGCGGCGTGGGACTCGAAAAACTTCGCCCGCTGTTCGAAGCCTTGGACGGAACGGTGACCTATGATTCCTTGCGCATTTCCGTCGCTTGTCTGCGCAATCTTCCACCGGATGAGACCTCGGGGATCGATTTGTGATCGTATTCACGTGGCTCTTGAAGAATGGACTACTGTCACACACATCGGTCTGGGTATAATCATAAGCACTAACGTCTCGAAGTCGATTCTTTCTATTGGCCATGAGCAAAAAACATCGAAAGGTCCAATGGTGAACGCGCGACCGATCGCATTTCCTAGGCTGCGTTCAGAGAAGCTGGCGATGGCCAGAAACGCATGCCGATATTGCTGGCTTTCATTCCTTTCCTGTGGGAGATTTCTGGTACTGGTGCCTCAACTCTTGTGGGCCCAGTCTTCCGCTGATCCGGTGGACTATGGGCGACAGATTCAGCCGATCCTTGCCAAGCGTTGCTACGCCTGTCACGGCCCCGACAAATCCGAGGGGGGATTGCGACTCAATGACAAGGAAGCGGTCTTCTCCCCACTGGAATCGGGCAAGCAAGCGTTGGCCGCGAAGGATTTGGATGCCAGTGAGTTGTACCGACGTGTGACCTCCCGGGACGAGGCAATCCAGATGCCACCCGAGGGAGATCCTCTGAGCGATGCGCAGATCGAGCTGATTCGCCGATGGATTGAGCAGGGAGCCGAATGGAAGGAGCACTGGGCTTTCGTCCCGCCAAACCCTCAGCCGCCTCCGTCCGTCAAGGACCGTCAATGGGTCTCGAATTCGATCGACGCATTCATTCTGAACAAACTCGAGCAGAACGGATTTGTACCGGCTCCCGCTTTGGAAAAGTCCGCCCTCTTGAGACGAGTCACCTACGATCTGACGGGACTACCACCGACTCCCAACGAGGTTCAGGCATTTCTTGAGGATGAATCGCCAAAGGCTTACGAAAATGTCGTCGATCGGTTATTGCAGTCGCCCTCTTTTGGTGAAACATGGGCCCGTCACTGGCTGGATGTTGTTCGCTATGCCGACACAAACAGTTTTGAGCGTGATGCGTCGAAGCCCAATGCTTGGCGTTTTCGCGATTACGTGATCCGGTCACTCAATGAGGACAAACCGTACGATCAATTTGTCCGCGAGCAGCTCGCCGGAGACGAACTTCCTCAGGTCACGAGCGACTCAATCATTGCCACCGGATTCTACCGATTGGGGACATGGGACGACGAACCCGCGGACCGGTTGCTCGCCTTGTACGATGGTTTTGACGATATCATCACGACGACGAGTCAGGCGTTTCTGGGACTCACCGTGAATTGTGCACGCTGCCACGATCACAAGATCGATCCAATTCCTCAACGCGATTATTATCAATGGCTGGCATTGTTTCGGGGGATCACTCCTAATGGCAATCCCAGTCCCCACACCGAACGGGCGGTTTTCGAGAACGACGAGGCACGCCAAGCCCATACGGCGGCGCTGACGGTCAATCGGGAACAGGTCAATGCCGCACAGGCATCCCTACTCGCATTTGAAAACGAGTTTCGCGAACAAGCCTTGAAGTCGGAATTGCTCGCGAACAATCCCGACATGGAGGACCTCGAATATCGGTTCTACCGTGATACATGGGACCGGATTCCCAATTTCGATGAGCTCAAGGCCGAAACAATAGGCCCGCTGGAGCAGGGCTTTTTTGACATTTCACTGGCCACTCGCGACGTGTCATTCGGATTCGTCTTCGCGGGAATCCTGAAGGTTCCCAGTGACGGTGAGTACCTGTTTGAAATGGATTCTGACGATGGCTCATTGTTGACCGTCGGAGGTCAGATCCTTGTCAACCACGACGGAATTCACGGAATGGGAAGTCCGAAACTTGGAAAGGCGTTTTTCAAACAAGGACGGATACCAATTCGCGTTGACTACTTTCAGGGTGCACAGGGGAATAAGGGCCTTGCTGTCAAATGGTCCGGCCCCGGCTTTGAACAACGTTACCTGTCCGCCACCACGGAGGATGGGGAGCCCATCGGGAGCCGTCGCGGCAACAAACGCGATTTTAACCAACTAATCAAACAGCACGGGCCGGAGTTACTTGGTCCACAACGGTTTGAAGAATACCAGTCCGTCAAAAAAACTGTTGAGGAGTTAAAACGGAAAAGAATTGATGGCGATTATGCCTTGTGTGTGACCGAAGTCGGCCCCAATCCGCCGGAAACATTTCATCTCCAGCGAGGCAATCCGCAGTCTCAGGGAGACAAAGTGGAGCCGGCCTTCCTTTCGATTTTGGGGGGTGGTCAGCCAGTGTTGATTCCACAACCCGCCGAGGGTGCTCAATCTTCAGGCCGACGATTGGCGCTTGCTAACTGGATCGCTTCGCCTGAGAACCGTTTGACCGCACGCGTTCTCGTTAACCGAATCTGGCAACATCACTTCGGACGTGGAATTGTCAGATCTCCAAACAACTTTGGTCTGCTGGGGGATGCGCCGACGCATCCGGAATTGCTGGATTGGCTGGCGACCACCTTTGTCGCACAGGGTTGGCGCATGAAGCCCCTTCACAAGCTGATCCTCATGTCCAATACCTACCGAATGTCCTCTCAGGGGAATGCTGTGGCGCATACGCGTGATCCATTGAACCAGACGTTTTGGCGTCACGACATACGTCGCCTCAACGCCGAGGAAATTCGAGACTCCATTCTCGCGGTGAGCGGAGTTTTTAATCCGAAAATGTATGGACCGGGTGTCTACCCTGAAATCAGCGATGAAGTCAAAGCTGGCCAATCCAGTCCGGGCAGTGGTTGGGGGACTTCGACTCCGGAAGATCAGGTGAGACGCAGCATCTATGTGCATGTGAAGCGTAGCTTGGTGCTGCCAATATTAGCGGACTTCGATTTCGCGGATACCGACAGCAGCTGTGCGGCGCGTTTTACAACGACTCAGCCAACCCAAGCACTCGGAATGCTGAACGGCAAGTTCCTTAACGACCAAGCGGGTGCGTTGGCAAGACGTCTGCGCCACGAAGCGGGAGATCAGGTGCAGGCTCAGGCAAGGCTGGCATACCGTCTTGCGTTGGGCCATGAACCGGATATCGCTGCCGTTCAGCGAGGCATCCGGCTGATTGAAGTCTTGCAGTCCCAGCATGCGCAGTCTGCCGATCAAGCCTTGAACCAATTTTGCTTGATGATTCTCAACCTGAACGAATTTGTCTACGTCGACTGAATTTGAATCTCGTAACCTTGTTGTTTGAACAGAGACTCAGTTGCAGAAACTCCGCATTTTTCTCTTTTCATAAAGCCAGCCAAACCAGATGAACTCAACAAAAACGCGAGGAGTATCATGAGCGTCTCCAACTTCTGTGGCCGCACGCGACGTGAGTTTCTGTGGCAGATGGGAGGGGGATTCGCAGGAACCGCCCTCGCCGGACTGTTGGAAACCGACGGGTTCTTTTCCTCATCCCTACCAGCAACCGCGGGGGAAGGATACCAGAACCCCTTGTCACCCAAGCCGCCACACTTTGCTCCGCAGGCAAAGAGCGTCATCTTTTTGTTTATGTATGGAGGCCCGAGCCATATCGACACGTTTGATTACAAGCCGGCAATGAAGGGGCGGGATAATCAGACAATCACCGTCAAAACGTTTGGTCGTGGTGGACACAAGAGCGACGGACGGATCGTTGAGCCGCGTTGGAATTTCAAACCGTACGGCGAATGTGGTCACTGGGTCAGCGACCTTTTTCCGAATGTCGCCACGTGCGTTGATGACATCGCGTTTCTGCATTCGATGACCGCAGATTCACCGATCCATGGATCGGCCATGCTCATGATGAACAGCGGCAAGGTTCAATCCGGCAGCCCATGCCTTGGCTCATGGGTCAACTACGGATTGGGCAGCGTCAACGAAAATCTCCCGGGTTTCGTCGTCATGCTCGATCCAACCGGTGGCCCCATCAGCGGTGCCAAAAACTGGTCGAACGGCTACATGCCAGCAACCTACCAGGGGACGCCCTTCCGTTCGAAGGGAGCTCCGATCATCGATCTGGCCAATCGTGAAGGGGTTTCCCGCGAGATGCAACGCGAGTTGTTGGATGCACTTCATGATGTCAATGACGTCCACGCGCAGACCCATGCGGACAACACCGACATCGCCGCTCGAATCAACAGCTATGAGCTCGCGTTTAAAATGCAGCAGCATGCTCCCGAAGCTGTCGATCTTTCTCAAGAGACGGAAGAGACTCAAAAATTGTACGGCATCAATCAGCCGCAAACCAACGATTTTGGACGGCGATGCCTTCTTGCCCGCAGACTGGTCGAACGCGGTGTCCGGTTCATCCAGCTCTATTCCGGTGGCAACCACTCTGATAGCAATTGGGACGCACACTCAGACCTTGAAAAAAATCATAACTTCCACGCGGGAAATACCGACCAACCTGTCGCAGCATTGCTGAAAGATCTGAAACAACGCAATCTCTTGGACCAGACTCTCGTGGTTTGGGGAGGCGAGTTTGGTCGGCAGCCAGTTGCCGAATATGCCTCGGGAACCGGACGGGATCACAATGCCTACGGGTTTACGATGTGGATGGCCGGCGGGGGAATCAAAGGTGGGCGAAGTGTCGGTACCACCGACGAACTCGGTTCCGCTGCGGTCGATTCACCTTTACACGTCAAATCTCTGCACGCCACGATTCTGCATCAGATGGGTCTAGACCCCAACAAACTCTCTTATTTTCATGGTGGTCTCGATCAGAAACTCGTCGGGGTCGAACACGTTGCCCCAATCCGTCAGATTCTCTGAAACAAACGCGAGGGCATGGGGAATTTGCAAGCGGAATCGTGGTCTTCGTCTGGATCACGGAACCCAATGGTCCAAATGCAACGTCCAAACGTCTTCCGTCAATGATGGCTGATCATGCGTGGTTTGCAGCGACCGAATCGAGACTCCGCGAACCGTCTCGCACAAAACCGTTGTTTGCTTGAGGCACAGGTCCTTCACAGGGGCTTGCGTGCGGAGAGTCTCGCGACGGATCGGTCGTGTCGCTCAACCTCTTCGTAAGCGAGAACCGTCAACTCGGGAAAAAGTTTGGGCAATTCACCGGATTCGAGCGTGAACGAGATGCTGTGTAACTGGTTTCCCTCGCGCGTCATCTGCGCACGCAGGAACGTTTCATAGACCAGAATTCCTCCCGGAAGCAGCGTCTCGACAATCAGGCGAGGAACACGCTGGCGATCAAGAAAGCGAAAAACTGCGACAAGATCATAGGTTGCTGACGCCGGACTGAAGTCGTCGAGATCAGCGGCGATCCAACGTATTGCTCGGCAGCCAAGCGTTTCGGCCCGTTGGTCGGCAAGCGATAAGCCAACGGCAGACACGTCAACGGCATCGACGGTCCAGTTCTGTTGCGCCAACCAGATTGCATTGTGTCCCAGTCCACAGGCAAGATCCAACGCACGGCCAGATGCCATTCCCGCCACCTGCCGTGAAAGCCATTCGTCCGGTAAGGCGTCGTCTGATACCGATGAGTTGGCATATTTTTCGTTCCATCGAGACTGGTCAGACAGTGACATGACGTGGATTTCTGGTGCTGATGAAGGAATCGCTGACCTGTTGATGTTCCCAACCATTCCAACGACAGATCTGGTGAGAATCTTCTTTTCCGGGGAGTGTGTCCAAGAAGATATTAGCGGCCAATGCTCAGATACCGGAAGTGGCTTGATGGGATGTCGGCGTGTCACTGTCACGCCGACATCCCATCAAGCCGAGCCATGACTCCGGACAAGGATCCTCGGCTGACGCGACCGGTGCATCGCCAATTCGGTCTCGAATGATCCGCACGACCGCGTCAGCATGGGCACGACGAGCCGTCAATCTTGTCAACAACGCACGGCTGCCAGCACTGTCTTCTGCCAGCACGTTGCCTGCGATCCCGTTGGGAGGCGATGGCGGCTTTATCCAGCCGTTCACCAATCAACGATGTGAAGGCCAATTCTGTACAAAAGGTCTCACAAAGATCAGAGATCACTCCATACAGCCCGTGAGCGTGTTACGCACCCAACAAGCGGCAGGGATCACGGCGTTAGAGGTTGTGATACCGAAGTCGACGCCAAGGAGTGTTGCCATAAGGTGTCAACGTTATGAGTCCGCGTTTCTCGACGCGTATGCTTCATCCAAAGCGCGTTCTGTGGCCAGAATCTCGGCATGTCGCTCTTGACTGACCGTGCCACTCGGTGGGCCCTCAAAATCACGGCATTTGAAGGCGTACCAGTACACGATCAAGAGTACGGCGAAACCCGGGACAATCCAAATCGCAATATGGTTGGGGGGTTGGACTCCGATAATGACCAAGCCAGCACCACTCAAAACACAAATTGCGGCGAGCGGCTTGTACCATCGTCCCACATTCCATGGTCCCATGTTCGTCCATGTGCGACCATGAGCCAACAGACTGGCGATAGTGGGCATCACGTAGGAGAGATAAAGGAAAATGACGCCGACAGCCGTGATGGTAATGTAGGGCACGAGTAACGTGAAACTGACAGCCAAAGCGGCAGACAACCAGATCGCCGCGCGCGGAGTTCGATAGGTCGGACTCACGCTACGCAGAACCTCAGAAAACGGCATTCCACCATCTCTCGAAAACGCGTAGATCACGCGTGAAGCACTGGTGACCATTGCCAAGCCGCAGCAATACTGCGTTATGGTAATTCCCACCAACAACACGACATTCAACCAGTTCGGAAGAACCTGATCGATAATCCAGAAAAACGCGTTTGCACCTTGAGCGGCGGCGGCATCCATGTCCGGAATGGCGATCACTAAAGCGATCAACAGCAACCAACCAAAGACGGCCGAGACTGCCACGGCCCGGATGATGGCACGAGGAACGGCAAGTGAAGCACCTTTTGTTTCTTCGGAGGTGTGCGCTGAACCATCAAATCCGATGATCGTATACGCGGGTAGCAGTATGCCCAAGGCGAATAGCCATGCCATGCTCTCCGTTTTCGGCCACACCGCAGCGTCTTCCGGCAAACCGCTATAGTTGGTGAATGTGACCAGTCGTGAAAAGTCGTAGTCCTTGGCAAACAAGAACAGCGCAAGGGTCAAGGCGATTGACACCACCAAAATGACATAGCCGGAAAAGTCAGTTAGACGCGTGGTTAAACGGATACCCCGATCATTGAACAACGCCTGTGAAAAAGTAATGATCGAGACAACGACCATCTGAAAGATTAAAATCGGCCACACAGCAGGGTCACCGGAACCGGTCAATTCATTCGCCACAGAAGCATTGCTCAGACATCCCAGCCAGTGAGAGACGGTCTCTGGGGAGTATCCCAATCGCGGCGCGAAGGCGCCGAGCATAAACTGGAACGTCGCCTGATTCACCGCCGCCATCACCGTGATCAGGCCCGCCAGATTGAACCATGCCGTGCCCCAACCCCAGCCTCGACCACCCAGAATCGATGACCAATGATAGAGTCCCCCCGCTGTGGGAAAGGCCGATGCGACTTGGGCCATCGTCGCAGCAAAAGCCAAAGCCACAAAACTCATGAGCGGCCAGCAAAGCCCGATACTCGCGCCACCGACACTGCACAGTCCGACATGAAATGACGTGATACCACCCGCAAGAATACAGATGATCGAAAGCGAGATCGCATAATTCGAAAATCCACTCATCCGCCGCTGCATTTCCTGCGCATATCCCATGGCGTGCAGAGTTTGTACGTCCCTATCAATTTCCGGTGGTCGCCCCTGTGACATGATTTTTCCAGACTGCTCATAAACGAGACATTTTCCGTATCGTCTGAGCCTGTGACCGCTTCACGCTCGGGTAATTTTCGCTTGCAACAACATCGCTACCCTTGTGTCTCACACCGAGTGGATGCTCACAATTTTCGCTACAACGATTCCCGTTCATTGGTCTCTGGGACAGGATTGAGGCTTGGAGCCGACGCGAAAAGTTCCTTTTCTTAACGCCCAACGTCAAAAGATGCAACGGAGTCTGGTGGTCCCAGAATGTGCGACAGGAAAACTTCACCGCATTCTCGCCCTCCTTAAATCCACTACTCGACCGTGCCGCGACCGTTGTAGGATGTGACCACATTCTTTGATCGCTGGTTCAAGTTCGTCACGATGAACCCCACACGTGAGAACATCGCACCCACGTGCCACTCGATCTTGGCCACCACGCGGCGCGGTTGATCCCAAGAACCGAGCGGGTCATGGAAGCCGTGAATAAACCCCCTTGAATTGGTGAGAAGATCGTCCAACCGGACGCTTGAGCGAATGCTCGATGTTCCGCTCCAGAACGGCGTTGGACTTCAGCGAGATCGCCTACGAATCGTTCTCGGCTTCCCGCGCCGCACCAGGTTCGCCTGAATGTCTAGACGGTCAGATACTTTCGACGCAATCAATCCCTGCTGAGTCACCATCCGTACCTCTTCCTGCTTATATTCATCCGTAAATGTTCGTCGTCAAACGCTCATCAATCTCGCTCCTGGTCAGAGGGCCTAAGCCCTCCGCTGAACGCCCACTGTTCGTGGGCAAGTCCAAGACCAGAGACACTGCCCACAGGGGCAAAACGCGACAGATTCCTCGGCAGTACTCCGGAAAACCGGGTCGAGCGGCCCAACATGGCCAGCCCGTCGTCATGAAAGCAGATCGACGCCGAGCAGATCTGTCAGTGGCGCCGTAAGTTTTCCGTCCTCAGCCACAGGAACTGACCGCGAGCGCGGCCGGGCCTCTCCCGTCGTCTGCCGCCTCAGCGGCGACCCTTCCGGCAGGCATCGGCCCGTTGCAAAAGTACCGTTGGCCGTCCTCATAAGGAAGAATTGATCTCGGGCAGATCGTGTTTGGCGACCCATACCGGATGTGGCGAGACCTATTCGGAGATGTCGCAGCACGCCACGCCAGCGGTGGATTCTTCCCAGAGACAGGCCGCTCAGAAGACATCGGGGGAACAAGGCACAAATGACCGACCGCAACGATCGTTCACCCCGCTGAGGTTCAGCCTTATTCCGGATTCCATTTTGCCGGCAGTGGGTCTCGGATCGCGCAGCTGAGGCGTCTCGCGGACGCGTGTTGCGGCCCTGACGCGAATCCGCTCGCACCTCAAAAGCCATCCCGTTGCCTCCTGCCTGTCTCGCCACGGAAAGAGCGGGAAACTATGCTTCTCTCCGACTCAACATCTTATGAGAGGTCTCCATGATTCAAATCGTGACACCGGCTGTCGTTATCCTGGTCTTCTGCTCTTGGAATGCCATGGCTGCGGAGGAGTTGCAGATGGCTCCTCAGGAGTGCCTGTCGATGCAGAGGCTGTTCAACGGCCATGATTTGACGGATTGGGACGGCGATCCTCGATTGTGGTCTGTCAAAAACGGTGCCCTTCGTGGCGAAACCTCCGACGAACACAGGGCCAACGGCAATACATTCATCATCTGGAAAGGCGGTTTCGTCGGGGATTTCGAACTGCGGTTGTCATTTCGTTGCAATGCGACGAACAACTCGGGCATTCAATACCGCTCCAAGCAGATCCTTCATGACGCTCCCAACAATTGGGTGGTTCGAGGTTATCAACACGAGCTGCGCAATGAAAATGTGTTTCCGAATGTGTCCGGTTTTATTTATGACGAAGGGGGCACGCGAAATCGCATCTGCTTGGTTGGTGAGAGAGCCCATTGGACTGGCGGACGAAACGTTGTCGAGGCAAATCTTCTCGGGCAGGAAGCTTTTCAACGGCTGTTCAAATTGGACGATTGGAATGACGTGGTGATCCTAGCCGAAGGACATCACATTCAGCACTTCTTGAACGATGCATTGATTCTGGACTTCACGGATCAGGACCCGGAACTGGCCTTGAAGAACGGGGTCTTAGCACTTCAGCTCCATGCGGGCAAACCGATGTGGGTCGAATTCAAGCACATTCGAATGAGAGAAATTCCATGAAAGACAACGCGTTGCGATGTTCGATGACTCTTGCTCCCGCATGCGTTGTCATGATGGCACTCGGGAGTATACTCCCGCTTCCATTGCAAGGAGCCGACCTCCCGCATATCGACTCGTGGCCCAACTGGATGGGGCCGAATCGTGATGGCATCTCTCGTGAGTCTGGTTGGAAGACGGCGTGGCCGCAGAGCGGGTTGCCGATTGTCTGGACGCGCGATGCGGGCCGTGGGTTCAGCTCAATTTCGATTGCTGAGGGACGATTATTCACAATGGGGCACGTCGATGGCCAAGAAATTGTCTGGTGTCTCGACGCACAGACGGGCAATGTGATTTGGACCCACCGATACCCCTGTGAGTTGAACGACAATCTGCATGAGGGGGGGCCGGCGGCGACACCGACGGTGGATGCGGATCGAGTCTATACCCTCGGCAAAGAAGGACAGCTTTATTGTTTCGATGCCAAGAGCGGGAACGTGCGTTGGCAATCGATGCTCCAGAAGGAGCTTGACGTTCCCTTGCCGGAATGGGGGTTTTCGAGTTCTCCCGTGATCATCGGGGAGCAGCTGATTCTTCAAGGAGGTCGAGTGGTTTCTTACGATAAACAAACGGGAACGAAAATCTGGCAGACGTCAATTCAGCAGACAGGATATGGCTCCGCGGCAGTGCTTCAAAATGAACAAGGGTTGTTCCTTGTGACCTTAGATTGTGACGGACTGCGATTGCTCGCGATGGAAAATGGTGAGGAAGTCGCTTTTCATGCCTGGCCGTCCCCGTTTCGCACCAATTCAACAACTCCGATCATCCGGGGAAACCGGATCTTCATTTCGACGGCCTATAACGTCGGCTGTGCGTTGTTTGAGTTTGATGGGCGGCAACTCAAGGAGATTTATTCGAATCGCGAAATGCGGAATCATTTCAACAACAGCATCCTCTCCAAGGGTTACCTTTTTGGATTCGATGGTAATTCGAATCTCGGTCGCGTTGTTCAATTGACCTGCATGAACTTTGAAACAGGGGAGGTCGCTTGGAAACAGAAGGGGTTAGGATGTGGGTCGCTGATGATCGCCGACGGCAAGCTCTTAATCCTTGCTGAAAACGGCACTCTTGTGTTGGCCAAGGAGACCTCAGAAAGTTATCAAGAATTGAGCCGATCTGCGTTTCTGGAGGGTCGCTGCTGGACGGTGCCGATTCTTTTGGACAAACGGATTTACGGTCGAAATGCCGCTGGAACACTCGTTTCTCTGGATCTCTCGCCTTAGGGTGTTGGGGCCTAAAAGCGATGAATTCCAGCGATAATCAAACGCCCAATCGGGTGCGGACTTCAACTCCTAAACATCGCACGGACCAGACTTCCCTGGTTCCCACTCCTGATTCCCCGCACCGTCGGTTCCGCGGCATTCTGTTCAACAGCATCCGCATTCTTGACCGAGGGAACGATTCGGCAAAAATGAGCGTCCGTCCTCAGCAGGAATGAGTCGTCAAACACGGTGGGACAGGCCCTGTGTTTCCCGTCGCGTGAGTGGATGGCGACTGGATCATCAATCCGGCCGAGATGGATCACCGTCGTCTTTCCTGATTGATTACTGAAATAAATCTTCTCGTTGGCGAATAGCAGTGAGGCCGATTAGTGGCCGGGAATTCGTTGTGTCCAGATGACGTCACTCGTTTTGCGATCAATGCTCGAGGCAACTCCTTGGTCAGTGACGCAATCGCTCTGGTCTCCCACGACAACAAGAGACGGCATTGTGGAAACCTGCTTCAACACCCGCGCAGTCGATGTGATGACGTTCCGATTCAGGGAGGCGGAGTCTGGCTGATCGACGCCATCACAGGGGATAACGAGAAACTTGCTGGCGACGATCGGTGAGCGGCCCGCTCCCTCCACAGGTGAAGCCGGCAGCACCGTGCTCGCCGAAGTGACATAGCAGAAGACTTCCGTCGACGATCGATGTCGGCAAAGTATGACTATTCCGCGAATGAATTGGTGGTGGGTTCTTCTCGCGGAAAAGCTCCACATCACTTAATCCGTGACTGATCTCGAAGTCGATTGCGATGGCTCGAAATGTCACCAAACCGAAGCGGCTCTTGTCACTCGTGGCGATTCCGTTTGTCGGCGCGGCCCCGCGATCAACCAACTCCTGCTCGGGTAGCGGTTGTTCGATTGCCGTCCTGAGCCAGATTGTCGTGTTGGCAAGCACCGGAGATGACGAACTCCGACCGACTGCTGGAGTCTTTCACAAGTTTTTTCTGTCTCAATTGAGATTGTCGGCAGTCGCCTTGCATCGGCGTGCCATGGGCCATCGGGACGTCGACATTGACGCCATTCGGCTGCTGCCGCATTTTGGGCGACAAGCAAAACACCAGAATCAGACACTCGCTGGCGATTGGCCTACGGAATCTCTCGGGGCAAAGGACTGCAGGTGTGTTGGACAACGGAACTGCGACAGTCCGCAAAAGATCTTTTTAGTCGGGCAACGACTCGGTCGATTCTCGCTGTTTGAATTCTGTTGTGTGTCGTTTGTACGGCTCCGCGGTGACGGCCAACAGGCCCTTGAGAGTGCGAAGATTCATTGTGTCCAAGTCTTCTCCGTCTCGTTCTCCTTTCTCCGTTTCCAGGTACACCGGTATCTCAGCAAACCGTGGATCGTTAACAATGTGGCGAAACGGCTCGATACCAAGATGTCCTTCACCAATATGTTCGTGGCGATCGACACGGCTCCCTAGCGGTTTCTTGCTGTCATTCAGATGCCATGCCCGAATGCGGTTGATACCGATCAGCTCATCGAATTCGGTCATCGTCGCGACATAATTGCTTTCCGATTGGAGGGGATACCCGGCAGCAACAATGTGGCAGGAATCGACGCAGACACCGAGTCGTTCCGGTTCGCGAACCCCTTCAAAAATCTCGCCAATCTGTTCAAAACGATGTCCCAGACAAGTTCCCTGTCCGGCAGTTGTCTCCAACCAAATTTGGCACCGTATTTGTTGCGTCCTGCTGTGAATGTCATCTAATGCGAGGGTAATTCGCCGCAAGCCTGCGGACTCCGAAGAACCGACGAATGCTCCGGGGTGTGCAACAACACCGTCAAGGCCGAGTGCTTCTGCCCGCTGCAATTCGTCGATCATCGCATCCAACGACTTTCTCCATAAAACATCGTTCGGACTTGCCAGATTGATCAGATAACTGTTGTGAGCACACGGATGTCGAATTCCGGTTCTTTCGATGGCTTGGCGAAACAAACGAACGTCGTCCTCTGACAGTTCTTTGCCCTGCCATCGGTTGTTGTTCTTTGTAAAAAGTTGGACTGTGTCCATTCCGAGTGCTGCCGCGGTCTCGACGGCCTTGTAGTAACCGCCAGATATGGACAGATGAGAACCAAACAGCGGCATGCAATGGACTCTCTTTGTTTTGGGAGCTTCGACGAATCGGCGAGGACGTCCCAACTTAAGACGCTAAAAAAATCGGCGGCGGGACCGGCGTCAGTGCTTTCCCGGCGGTTGAGGCCGAAAAAACCTCATCGATTCTTTGACAACGCGACGGCGAGAGGCGATCCGAACAAGAAGGGTGAGCAGGAAATTTCGCCAGCCGGGGACGCAGTGCTGGCGACGACGGGAGAGGGCCTTCAGCCCCTTACGCACGACGTAATCGACATCCAACGCGGCGTGCTTCCGAAGCCAACCGGGTGCGCCGGCAATATCAAAAAAACTCGTACGCGTCACACCCGGGCAAAGTGTCGAAACGGTGATTCCCAGATCTCTCAATTCACAATGCAGCGCTTCACTAAAATGCAGCACAAAGGCCTTACTAGCGGAATAGGCACCCATGTACGCGACTGGCTGAAATGCCGAGAGCGATGCAACGTTCAAGATCCCACCCCGGCCTCGCTGCAACATCTCAGGCAGCACAAGATACGTGAGTTCGATCAAGGCGGACACGTTGAGGCGAATCATTGTCAGAATCCGATCCACATCCGCGTTGTGCACCTCGCCCACAATTCCAAATCCGGCATTGTTGATCAGCAACGCGATCGTCTTGCCCTGAGCCGCAATCTCTGCCAGTATCCGTTGCGGCTCCCCGGGACTCGACAGGTCCGCCGTGATCACTAGGCATTGGGTCCCGTGTTTTGTATGGAGTTCGGTTGCCAATTCGTCCATCAATTCACCGCGACGTGCAACGAGGACGAGGTGCATTCCATGAGACGCAAGCTGGCGTGCGAACTCGGCTCCGAGTCCGGTACTGGCTCCGGTCACCAAGGCCCACTGGTTTGCAAATTGCTTCCACACGATGACGGATCTCGCATCTACCAATAATGAAATGTGCCAAAATCCCACGAGTCGATTTCGGGGATGTCGTCACCAACGTGAGCCCGACAACGGACTTGCCATCGAAGGGGATGAAATGTTCGAGTGTTCCCCATGCTAACAAAGTTTAGTCGATGTGACACGTTATTTAATCTATTGTTCCGAATGATGGTTACGGAGCAGGCGATCTATTCCGCCGTTTTCAAGTCCGTTTGAAGCGGGGAGGTAATGTCGAGAGGCGATCCATCTCGGGTCAAAAACGGTCGATTACCCATGGTTTAGAGGTTACCAAATTTCAGGGTCTTCCACAGACACTCCCCCCAAAATTGCAGCGTACGAGACGAGATTCCACGCCTCACCGCGCCTGTCCCTTTGCACAGCGGAACTTTTCTTTTTACCATTTTTTCCATCTGCCGATGCAATTTCATATTCTCTCCAACACTGTTGCCCTTGCGAGCGTAGTAAGGCGACAGTGACACTATGCTCGACACAATGACCCATTGCGACATAACCGCATTTGACGAAGACGACATGGGTGCGTCTGCCACTGAGGCACGGCTGGTGGATGAGGCACGCCGAGGGAGTCGTCAAGCATTTGGCGAATTGGTCATCCGCTACGAAAGACGATTAGTTCGAGTCATTCTGCAGTTTTTAAAGAGCATCGAGCAAGCGGAAGATCTGGCGCAGGAGACATTTTTGAAAGCCTATGAGCGGCTGGGACAGTTTGACCCGGCACAACGATTCGGCCCGTGGCTGTTTCGAATCGGTATCAACCATACACTCGACCATTTACGATGGACAAAAAGAAATCGACGTGTCAAATGGTTGTTGTTTTCCGATCATTCTTCGAAAACACAGCTTGACCCTGCTGTGGCTGACCCGCGTATTGCGAGCGATCTGCAACAAGAGGTCGAAGCTGTCTTGGACCAGATTCCGGAAAATTATCGTATGGTCCTGATGCTGCGTGATTTGCAAAATTTTTCGACTTCTGAGATTGCAACAATGCTCAATCGGAAAGAGGTGACAATCCGCTGGCGACTCGCAGAAGCTCGAAGAATGTTTGAAGGAATTTGGGTCAAGAGACTGGATCAGGGGCACACTTCGCGGGGTGACGTTGCTTCATTCGGTTCTAATATTGACGTTGATGGTCAAAAACACTGAGCGAAGAGGGATTTGCTGTGAACTGCATACAAGCCAGCCGTCTGCTTCCTTTATGGGTCGGTGGTGATTTGTCAGATACGAGAGAGGTGGACGCCATTCGGAGTCATCTCGCTCTCTGTCGACCGTGCCTTGAATGGCAGCAGCGGTTACAGCGGAGTCTTGGTGCAATGCAGTCTGTTGCCACGGAAGCAGCCGCTGAATCCTCTTTGCGACCCAGCCTTTGGCCGCGTGTGGTCGCCGTTTTGCCGAGCTTGCATCGCCGGCGAGATCGGTTCAACGGATGGATCCCCGTTTCTGTGATGGCTTTGGCGGCACTCTTGATGGTCGCGGTCTCCATTACCTCCGTCCATCGCGAGTTGCGAGAACCACAACCACTGGTCTGGCATCTCGCCCCGCCATCTCCTTCAAACGGGAGGAACCTGTTCGACTCCGATTCTCGGTTTGCTCCCCACCCCGGGTCCACGGAGCCATTGGAGACGCTCCTGCTTCCCGCAGCCAATAAGTTCCCCGCAAACTGGTGAGATTGTCACCTTTCGGCTAGGCTAGCGAGCGATCGATGGAACCTGTCAACTCCGTCCATCCGACAGTGGGTCCTCGGGGGATGTTTGGCTCGCTGTGACATCCGTCAAGGCCTGACCTGAATCTCTCTAGGCTAACGATATCTTTGAGACGGGAGTCACTCGAATCGTGGAGAATTTATTGGCGGGGCAAGTCGCACTTGTGACCGGAGCGGGGCGCGGATTGGGCCGGGCTTTTGCCGAGCGATTGGCAAGGCTGGGTTGTCATATTGCGGTCCATGGCATGCGTGAAAACGGTCCCGCAGAATACGGTGAGGGAACAACTCTGACGGACACCGCACGACAAATCAGTAGTCAGTTTGGGGTACGTACAATCCGCGTCCTCGGCGATCTGACTGTCGGATCCGATGTTGAAAACGTTGTTCAATCGACGATCTCCGAGTTAGGACCCATCGATATCTTGGTTCAAAATGCCGGTGGTGATATCGCGGCGGCGGGAGGGAAACCCAACCCCAATAGCGCCGTGGTGATGAAAGAGATCGATATCAAATCGGTTCTGGACAGGAATCTGCTCAGTACGATCCTGATCTGCCAACAGGTCGCTCGTGGCATGATGCAGAGACGACGAGGACGAATCATCACTATTAGTTCGACGGCCGCCTTCAAAGGGAGCGAAAGCAGTGCGATTTACTCAACAGCCAAAGCCGCTGTGGTCGAGTACACGCGTTGCCTCGCCACAGAACTTCGAAGTTTCAATATCGCGGTCAACAGTATTGCGCCTGGCGACACGCGCACCGGACGATTTTTGGGAACGCGGCAGGTTGCCCAAGAACGCCTCCTGGAAGACGGAACGCTCGACAGAATTGGTCTTGTGGATGAAGTGGCTCGCGTTGTTGAATTTTTCGCAGGCCCCCTCGGTGACTTTGTTTCAGGGCAGGTGCTGCGGGTGGATGGTGGAAACCAATGTTGGTCCGCTTGAGCTGAAGTCATCCGCTCGATGTGTGCCACGGACCTCCAAACACGCACGATCTCACCCGCCAATGGTCGAACGCATCGGATGCTGAAACGGTGTCTGGCAGACACATTTTCTAATTTCCGAGCCGTCTCTCGTCCGTCTCTTGTGCTTGCCTGTCACAGTGTGGTTCGATGCACGCACAATAATCGCCTGGAGACTGCTGAAGACTCCCGCGAAGCGTGTTATTCAACACGCTTCGGAGTAACATGAGCCCGCTGATTTTGAGGACCATGTGTTTTTGTGTGAAATGAAATTTGATGACACCTTTAGTCGAATTCTGGATCGATGTTGGCGGGACGTTTACCGACTGCCTGATGAAGTCCTCTGATGGAACTCTTTCGACGTACAAAGTCCTCTCATCCGGGATCACGAAAGGTCGTGCAACAGAGTTCGTCGGCGAACGGCAGTTTCGCGATCAGGCACGTGTGGGCGATTCTCCGGCCTTTTGGAGGGGATACTCGTTGACCCTGCTCGATGAGTCGGGAGCGTCTGTGCTAAGCTGCCGCGTCCTGGATTTTGATGCTCTCACCGGGACATTCACTCTGGATGCCGACTGCTCCACCTTGATGCCGAATTTACTTGGTGAGCCGACAGCCTTCCGCGATCATGCCCTCCCCATCGCAAAGCGTCCAGGATCGATTGGCAACTATGAACTGAGCAGCGGTGAAGAGGCGCCCATTCTGGCGATCCGTACGGCGTTGGGACTGCGTTTGGAGGAAACGATCCCAACCGCGATTGTGCGTCTGGGAACAACTCGTGGAACGAACGCCTTGCTGACACGACGTGGTGCAAAAGTGGGATTCATCATCACCAAGGGATTTCGTGACGTATTGCTCATCGCCAATCAGGATCGACCTCGATTGTTTGACCTCGCCATCCAGAAGCCCGAGCCGTTGTTTTCGGTAGTGACGGAGATCGACGAGCGACTGGATTCTTTAGGAGCGGTCCTCACAACACCGAGGGAGGCCGAGGTGCGTGATCAGATCCGTGCCTTGAAATTCGCCGGATGTGAATCGCTTGCCATTTGCCTGCTGCACGCATTTGCCAATCCCGTTCATGAACTCTTGGTTGAGCAGATTGCTCGGGACGAGGGCTTTACAGAGATCAGTACATCGAGCCGCTTGTCGCCTCTGATTAAGATTGTCTCGCGCGGCGACACCACGGTGATGGACGCGTATGTGAATCCGATCCTGCGTGATTACGTAGGAAAGTTGCTTGGGGCTTTGGGGACCGCGAATTCCGGCAACGTTGCCGGAATAACTGCTCCACACACACTGAAATTGATGACCTCTTCGGGCGGCCTCGTCGATGCCGCTCGATTTACCGGCAAAGACAGCGTGCTCTCCGGACCTGCCGGAGGCGTCATCGGATTCTCACGCGTCGCTCAGCGGGCAGGTTTCGCAAAATCGATCGGCTTTGACATGGGTGGGACGAGCACTGATGTCTCGCGTTTCGATGGACGATTTGAGCGAGAGTTTGAAACGATCAAGGCGGGCGTACGCGTTGTCGCTCCGATGCTGGCGATTGAGACCGTGGCCGCAGGAGGAGGCAGCGTCTGCGGTTTTGATGGCGTGAAACTGTTCGTCGGCCCCCAGAGTGCCGGCGCCAACCCCGGTCCCGCATGCTACGGCCGAGGGGGGCCGTTGACGATTACCGACGTGAATCTCTTCCTCGGCAAGATCATTCCAGAGCGGTTTCCGTTCCCGCTCGACCACTCCGCGGTGGAAACACGCCTTTTCGAATTGTGTGAACGCGTGATGGACTCACCGCTCGGACGTCGATACTCCGAACACGAATTAGCACAAGGATTCATCGATATTGCAAATACCACGATGGCCCGAGCAATTCGTAAAATCTCCGTCTCAAAGGGGTACGATCCTGCGGAATATGCGTTGGTCACCTTCGGCGGTGCTGGGGCTCAGCATGCCTGTGCACTCGTTCAATCCCTCGGCATGAAAACAGTCCTATCGCATCCCTATTCAGGCATTATGAGCGCTTATGGAATTGGACTTGCCGACGTTCGTCAGTTGAACGAACAGGGAGTGCTGCAGCCGTACTCGCCGGAGTTACTTTCCGCATTGGAATCGGACTTCGTCCGCATGGCCACTTCCGCAACTGAGGCGGTACTGGCCGAGGGGATTTCCGCAGATCGTATCGACACGCCAATCCGGTCGCTCGACATCCGATATCAGGGCATCGAAGCCTCTCTCAATGTGATCCAGCCGAGTGATGGTAATTTCGCCGCAGCGTATGCCACACGACATCAGCAGCTTTATGGATATACAAGGCCTGACCGTGCATTGGAGGTCGTGGCAGCGAGAATTGAAGTGGTTGGCAGGCAGCCCGATCCCGTTGAGAATTCGGCAGCGGAAACGGCGCGTGTTCCTGAACCCCACTCATGGACGGAGACTTGGTTCCATGGATCCCCACATCCGACGGCCGTCTTTTTGCGAGAACAACTGCATCCCGGCGACACATTCAACGGCCCGGCGATCCTGTGCGAACCGACATCGACGGTTGTGATCGACCCCGGTTTTGAGGCAGTCATTCTCGGCCGAGGTGAAATCGTCATCACAATCCGGAGCGATGCGTCCAACGCGACAAGCGAGCGGGGATCACGTGAAATGCCAATCGATCGACAACCTCTCTCCCTCGCGAAGGAACCTCCGGCAGCGGATCCCATCCGCATCGAAATCTTCAACCATTTGTTCGCCTCCATCGCCGAACAAATGGGGATCGCGTTGCAACAGACGAGCCTGTCGACGAACGTCAAGGAACGTCTGGATTTTTCCTGTGGCATCTTCTCGGCCCAAGGTGAACTGGTTGTGAATGCACCACACATTCCCGTCCATCTCGGCGCCATGAGTGAGACGGTTCGTCGCATCATTGAGGACAATCCAACACTGAAGTCTGGCGATGTCTTCGTTACGAATGACCCCTATCGCGGTGGATCTCACCTTCCTGACGTCACGGTCATCACACCTGTCCACGAGGAAACGACCGGGGAATTGATGTTCTTCACCGCCAGCCGTGCTCATCACGCCGAGATTGGTGGCATCGTTCCAGGCTCGATGCCTCCGTTCTCAAAAACGCTCGCCGATGAGGGTGTACTGATCCGCAACTTTTTGCTGGTCGATGGCGGCAGATCGCGTGATTCCGAACTGCGAACGCTCCTTCAGTCCGGACCGTATCCCTCCCGGTCTGTCGGCGACAACCTCGCCGACGTGTCGGCTCAGGTGGCCGCTAACCGTACCGGCGCAAGCCAACTGCAGCGATTGGTGGAATCGCAGACGTGGCACGTTGTTCGCGCCTTCATGTGTCACATTCAAGCTTCGGCGGCGGCGAAGATGCGTTTGGCACTAGAGGAATTGAGTCGCGACTCATCCGCGTGGAGCCGGTCGCCCGAACCGGCTAACAACGTGCCTCGGACTGTCGCTGAAGTCGGCCCACCGGCCTGTCTGACAAACGCGGAGGCCGTCAATCATAACGTCTCGCAACATTCCCAGAGTCTCGCACAACAGAGCGCCGGACATCTGCCGATTGCGAATCGACAATTCACGTGTACCGATTGCCTCGATGATGGTTCGCCAATCTGTGTGACGATCACAATTTCCGCTGGTCATGCCACGGTCGATTTTACCGGGACCGGCCCGGTGCTGGCGACAAATCTTAATGCCAATCGGGCGATCGTCACCGCAGCCGTGCTGTACGTCTTTCGATGCCTCATCAAGGACGAGATACCACTCAATAGTGGTGTCTTGGACCCCGTGACCATCATTCTTCCCAGTTGCCTACTCAACCCCCCCTCGCACGATGATCCAAGACAATGTGCGGCAATGGTCGGTGGCAACGTCGAAACATCGCAACGCGTCGTCGATGTCTTGCTCGGAGCTTTGGGTGTAGCGGCGGCGAGTCAGGGAACAATGAACAACCTAACTTTCGGCGACGAAACGTTCGGATACTACGAAACCATTTGCGGCGGAAGCGGCGCCACACGCGATGCGGACGGTGCCGATGCCGTGCATACACACATGACAAATACGCGGCTGACCGATCCCGAAGTGATCGAACGCCGCTATCCTGTCCGGATTCATGAGTTTTCAATCCGACCCAACTCGGGTGGGATAGGCAATCATCGCGGTGGAGACGGCATTGTTCGCAAAATCGAATTCCTGAAGCCACTTCGAGTGTCGATTCTCTCCGAGCGTCGCGGTCAGTTCCCTCCCTTTGGTCTCCAGGGAGGCGGGGCGGGCCAACTGGGCCGCAACACACTGCGACGGGCTGGTGCGACGAATATCGATGCTCTTGCCGGAAAAGTGTCACTCGATGTTCAGGCCGGAGACGTGCTGACGATTGAGACACCGGGAGGTGGCGGATTTGGCTTGAGTGTGACATGACTCCCCGGCATTGAGCCGATACCATGGCACACCACTTGCGCCTCGTGAGTGGACACTTTTCCCTAAATAAAGGATCGTATTCGTGGCAGCCAATCGACGTGCTGATGTGGACAAGGCTCTGGCCGATGTAGATTTCTCGAAGCACAACTACCAAGTTGAATTCGATACGACCGAGGGAAAAATCCTGCTGGATGTCTACCCTGACGTGGCTCCGGGACACGCTCGCAATTTGATCGGACTGACAAAAATTGGATTCTATAACGGGATCATTTTTCATCGAGTGATCTCGAACTTCATGATTCAAGTGGGATGCCCCCAAGGAACGGGAACGGGCGGCCCCGGCTACACCATTAAGGCGGAATTCAACGAGACGCCGCACGATGCAGGAATTCTTTCGATGGCACGAACCAACGACCCCAACTCGGCTGGCTCGCAATTCTTCATCTGCCTCAGCCGTGAGGGAACACGCAGCCTCGATAATCAGTACACCGTCTTCGGAAAGACCGCCGATCAGGCGAGTCTCGATATTGTAAAGGCCATCGGAGCGGTCAAAACCAATCATTCCGACAGACCACTGAAAGAGATCAAGATCAACTCCGCACGAGTCATTGCAACAACAAAGCCACTGTGATTGCGATCACGAAACTCGCATGACAGAGACAACGGTCAGCGACTCATCGCAGTGGCCGAAGAGAGGGAGTGACGTCCAACGACAGTCCCTCTCTTCACGTTTTGTGTGGGACGTCGGTTCAATTCCCGAGAATGGAATTCCACAATGGCGGACAAAATACAGTTGAGCACCGGGCTGGATGTTCGGCGGGCATGTCGTCGGGGTCAATGGACTGGCCCCACGGCAGGGCTGGCCGCGAATTATGTTCAGGCCAATCTCGTCACATTGCCTCGAGAGTTCGCGTTCGATTTTCTGTTGTTTTGTCAAAGGAATCCCCGGTCTTGTCCGTTGATTTCCGTCACGGAGGCCGGTAGCTGGCAGCCCTCGGAGGTGGCGACTGACGTCGATTTGCGGAGCGACCTGCCAAGATACCGTGTGTGGCAGGACGGAAACCTTGTCGATGAGCCGACAGCGGTGACGGATCTCTGGCGAGATGATCTTGTCAGTTTTCTGATCGGCTGCTCATTCACTTTCGAAGCGTCGTTGATCCGGAATGGGATTCCTGTGCGTCATATCGAACGTGGCTGCAACGTGCCGATGTTTCAGACGAACATTCCCTGCCGGCCAGCGGGGCGATTTGCGGGACCGCTTGTGGTTTCCATGCGGCCACTCAAGCCCTCCGATGTCCTTCAATCCTTCGAAATTTCATCGCGGTTTTCTGGATCGCATGGATCTCCGATCCACGTCGGATATCCTGAACAGATTGGCATCGTAGACATCAACCGTCCCGACTATGGAGACGCCGTTGCTGTTGAAGAGGGTGAACTTCCCGTCTTTTGGGCCTGCGGTGTGACCCCTCAGGCTGCTCTTCAGAAGTCCCAAATCCCGTTTGCGATCACGCACGCACCTGGCTGTATGTTTGTGACGGATGTTATCGATCCCCAGTCATCTCGTTGAAAAACGTGACGTGGACTGCTGTCTGGCCAATCACTCTGATCCGGACGAATTCCCGTCATGAACGGACGCACGGAGGGCCGTGTCTGCCTGAATACCGAACACATTTCTTGAGAAAGTTCGAACATGTCCGATCCGTTGCGATTCGAACGAGCCACGGACCATTTGCAGGCCGCGTATGGTCGGCCCTGTCTTCCGACCGCGGATTCGACTTGGGCACTTGCGTTGCAAGTCCTGTTCGGCATTTCGACCGGCCATCACCTGAGCCCTGTTCTGAACGAGATACTGCGGTCGCCGCCACTCGTCTCGCCGACGCAGACCGTATCTTCGACGACCGGACACTTAGTTGAGGTTCTGAATCCCATTCCTCGCGGCCCTCAAAAGAGCTCCGTCGTTCGAGCCATGGCGGCATGGTGGATCGAACAATTCGGCGACGAAATTTCTCCCCAATGGTCGAAGGGCCTAGACTTTTATCGCGTATCGCTACGAACCCTCCGCGGACTCGGCCCGTCCACCGTCGATGAACTTTTGTTGTTCGCGGCTCGATTAAACGTTTTTCCTCTGGATCGATCGGCACTGCGCGTCGCCGTTCGCCATGGATGGCTCGCTCTGCCCCTCGAAGAGGAAGAGGCACAGTTATTTTTCATCGACGGCCTCAAACAGGCCAAGATTGATCCGCGTGAGTTCTCATCGTTACTCTCCAAAGTCGGCGAGAACCACTGTGGACGCGAACCGATCTGTGATGGTTGTGCGCTCCAAGCACTGCTTCCGACCGGCGGGCCGCTGTCTCCAGAAAGCTGCTGACGGCTTCATAATCGATACAACCGATACCCTCGCAGATCATCCTTCAAGTTTTGCCAATTGACAATGTCTTCTCTATCGGAACAGGTTCCGAAATTCCGATTCCAATCGGGACAATCTGTATCGATCAGGAAAGAGAGGGTGTCGGCGTGGACTTTGAACTGCTGGTCATTGGCGATGAACGCGAGGCCATTGAGAACGCTCTGGCTGCCGGTCGTCGTGGTCAATACACGGCTCTGGTGCAACCGACGAACTTCGAGAGGGGTGCGATAGCGATCGACGTACTGCGCGAAGCATCCACGAACATTGGAAATCCGTCACGGGCTCGTCTGCGTGAATTGCGAAACGAGGTGAATCGAATTTTGCATTCTCAACGGACAGCCGATCGGGTGGAACTCGATCGCCTCGGTGTCAATATTTTTTCAGGCGACGTCCGGTTTCTCGATCAGCAGGCCGTCGGTGTTTGTTGCAGGGGGGAAGCCTCGACATCGATTGTGTTGAGCGGCCAGAAAATCTTGCTTGCCTGTGGCACCCGTTCTCTCCGCCCGCATCACTTCCGCTTTGATGATCGCCTTGTGCTCGATGTCGAATCATTGCTAGATCTAGACGAATTGCCAAGATCGCTGCTGGTGGTCGGAGCGGGGGAAAGCGGGCTCGATCACGCGTTGTTTCTCGCGTCGATGGGCGTCGATGTTACGGTCATCGATGCCCGTGCAAGTCTCCTCGACGTTTACGGAGGGTTGACTGACACCGCACGGTTATTCGAGGCACAGTCGCTCGACATCGCATTTCGACTCGGTGACGAGGTGATCGGTGTGGCGACACGGCAGAATGAACGCGTCGCGGTGCAATTGGCAAGTGGAACAGTATTCGTTGCCGATGCGTGTCTCGTCTGTGTTGGTCGTGTCGGCAACACCGATACGTTGAACTTGGAAGCCACCGGGGTGGGTCTCGACGAACGCGGCTTAGTGTGGTGTGATGCCGACGGTGGAACGTGGGTTTCCAACATTCGTGCGGCGGGCCCTGTGGTTGGATTTCGCTCCAACAAGGAACTTGCTGGCTAACAGGCGATGATCGTCACCGAGACTCATGAGAGCCCGTCAGGAGGCGATGTGATCACCGCATTTTTGTGGCGTAGATTGCCTGTTCCATGTCACTGGGTAGCGGTGCGGAAAAGGTCTGCCATTGGCTGGTCCTCGGGTGAGTGAATGCTATTTCAGCGGCATGGAGCGCCTGGCGACGGATGAATCGTGAGATCGGTGGATCGTCAACCGCGCGATCCGGCTTGAGTTCGCCGCACATTCCGTAGAAAGGATCGCCGACAACAGGGTGGCCGATTGTCGCGAGATGAACTCGAATTTGATGCAATCGACCCGTACGCGGCTTGGCGCAGATCAATGTGTGTTGCGGATATCGTTCGATGACCTCGTAACAGGTTTTGGAGGGCTTGGCGTCGAGGGCATCGCCTCGGCAGGTCATCAGAGCGCTCGACTCACCGCGAGACCGGCCGATGGGGAGATCGATTGTTGCCTCATCGTCCGTCACCACGCCCTCCACAAGCGCGATGTACGATTTTGCGATTCGCTCTCGCTGAAACTCAATCGAAAGCAATCGCAGCGACAGATGATCTTTGGCTATGGCGACGACGCCACTCGTTTCTCGGTCCAATCGATGCACGATTCCCGGTTTCCTTTGTCCTGGATAATCCGACTGGCGGTCCAAGTGATACTGAACGGCATTGGTCAGCGTACCCGACGGATCCTTTCCTGTGGGATGAATAATGAGTCCCGCCGGCTTATTGACAATCAGCAGCCACTGATCCTCAAACAGGATCTCGAATGCGATCTTTTCGGCGGGCATCAGATTGTCTGGGGGTTCGAGCAGGGTCACGGCGACCACTTCGCCTGTAAACACTCTCTGGTCCGGCGTGGCGACAGATCCGTTAACCGTGACCTGACCCGCTCGCACCAATCGGTGGATCCTCCATGACGTATAGCTTCGCAGGTGCCGCGAAAGAAACGTGTCAACGCGAGTCCCCGATAGATATCCCTCAACGACCACGGTGGCGGATTGCATAGGACAAACAGTCTCGATAAAACGAATGCCGAATTTACACCGAGTCGCCATTGATTGAAAATGGGGCGATTCGAATCGGTGGGCGACGCGTCAAATTTTTCCAGCGTTGATCCTATCGTCATTCACTGTGCGATTCTTGGTCTCTCGCAGGCGATTCAACAGATTACTGAAAACGATGCAATTTCGTTGTTCTGACCCTTTGAAAAGAGGGGAGCCAATCGCTGCAGCGTCGCGATTTTTTGGCGTCGTCCACTTTGAGTTTTATCGGAGCAGCATCACTCTTCGAAGATGCTCCTGCGGGTAACGCCGTTGCCAGCGAACGCGTCCGGGTGGGCATCGTCGGAGTTGCCGAACGTGGATTGTCACTGGTCAATACGTTCTCTCGCAACCCCAGTTGTGAAGTTGTTGCCCTCGCCGATCTCGATGCCTCGATGTTCGCATCGGCGATGATGGCCGTCGAAAAAACCGCTGGTCACAACAGTGTTGAAAGGCAGCGGATGGTGACCGCGATGAAAAAGAATGGCCGAGTCGTTCAATGGGGGATTCAGGCACGGACGACGGAAAGAATGAGGACAGCCACGGAGTTTATTCGTACCGGGGGCGCTCGGACGCTGCCTTGTGGCTCGTGCTTGGGAGAGTTCCCAGCAGGGGAGTATCGGTTTTCCTAAGGATTGCGAAGTACCCGTCGACGTCGACTATGACAGGTGGCTCGGTCTGGCACCCAAACGTCCCTTTAATCGAATTCGATGTCACGGTCGCTGGCATTGGTTTTCTGAGTACGAGACTGGGGATCTTGCAAACGACGGTGTGCACCGACTTGACCTGGTTCTCGGAGCGTTGAGCGTCGCATCCGAGGCACAAGGTGGCGGACAATCGGGCTCCCCAGCACCGTCTCAGCCCACGGTAGCCAGTGGTACTTCGAGGACATGCAGAAGTGGCCCGATAGGCTGCAAGTCAACTCTGAATTTGGCGGAAATTTTCCAAAGCTATTAACTGACGAAATGCGGATTTGGGCGTCGTATCCCTTTCTCGGCGAAAAAGAGGGAGCAGCCGTTTACGGTGACAAAGGGCAGATTGTGATTGGCAACCGGCCGTGGAAAGCCCTCGATGCTGGCGGTCAGGTGCTCGGCGATTTTTCCGGTAACAACGACGAAGCGGCACACGTTCAAAAATTTATCGACTGTATCAAGAGTCGAAATCGACCGAATACGGATTTGGAAACGGTCGGTCATCCCTCGAGCTTGCTGTGTCACATGGGCAATGTTGCTAGCCGTATCGGACGCAAACTCCAATTCGATCCCGGAAATGAAACTTTTGTCGATGATGCCGATATGCGAACGGGTTAAGACCCCGCGTCGAGTACCGTAAACCATGGCTGTTGCCATGGGTCTAAGACCGACTATACTGGGGACTCGTCTTCAGGGAGATTGCTGGTCATGCTTCAGATTCTCGGTCGAACCGCTTCCATCTGTGGTGGCGTCTCGCGACGCCAACTGCTTCAGGCTGGCGGTGCAGGACTTCTGGGGTTGTCTTTGCCGAAACTGCTTCAGGCGGAAGAGGCTCTCCTGGGGCAGAAAACTGCCGCGTTACGCCCGCGCGCCAAATCAGTGATCTTCCTGTTTCTTTTTGGCGGGCCGAGTCAGTTAGAAACATGGGACATGAAGCCCTTAACGTCCAGCACGATTCGCGGGCCGTTCTCCCCAATCGCGTCGCGCACACCAGACTTGCACCTGTGCGAACGGCTTCCTCGATGTGCCGCGATCTCGGATCAATTTGCCGTCCTGAGAACGATGTCTCACGACTACAATGATCACAGCGGGGCAGGGCACTTCATTCAAACGGGCAAACGCTGGCAGATCCCCGTCGGTGGTGGTTTCAACGCAACTCCACAAGACTGGCCGTCGATCGGATCGGTGGTGGAGTACCTTGATCAAAACGTCAGTCGGGACGGTCTCCGGAGTCCGGAGACTCGCGGACAACGCAGTGCCTCCGAAAACCTTCCCGGTTACGTCGTCCTGCCCAACAAACTCGGCAAGATTCAGTCGACGCCGTACAGTCGGCCGGGCGAATATGCCGGGTGGCTGGGACGGGCCTACGATCCAATCACGACATCCGTCGACAAGGCAAACAACGAAGACAATCCCTACTTCCGGCAGTGCTCCAACGACGAACTGACGTTTCAAATCGAGGGCCTGCTGACTCCGCAATCAATGACGCTGGATCGACTCCACGCCCGTCAATCGTTGCTCGGGCAGTACGAACAACAACTGCGTGGGATGGACAATGAAAAAACGTGGTCGGTCTATGATCGTTACCAACGACGTGCGTTGTCTCTGGTGACATCTGCAGAAACACGTAATGCCCTCGATCTGAATCGAGAATCGGTCGGAATTCGAGATCGATATGGACGCCATCTTTTTGGTCAATCGACGCTCATGGCACGTCGTCTTGTCGAAGCCGGTGTCCGCTACGTGACTGTCCATTGGGACGCACCAGACGGTTACAGCTGGGATTCGCACATCAACAGTCAGGATCTCGGAAATCACTTGATGCCGGGTCTCGACCAAGCCCTGTCCGCGTTGCTCACGGACCTCAAGGAACGCGGACTGCTCGACGAGACACTTGTCGTCTGCCTCGGTGAAATGGGTCGGACACCGCGTACCAACGCGACTTGGGGTCGAGGTCACTGGAGTACTCTTTTTCCCGCAGTCATTGCCGGAGCCGGTATCCGCGGCGGCATCGTACTCGGCCAGTCCGACAAAGACGCCGCCTATGCCGTGACACCACCCTACAAACCCGCAGACCTAGCGGCCACGATCTACCACGCTCTCGGCATCAGCCAAGAACTGAGACTGCCCGACACCCAAGGCCGCCCGGTTCCCATCATGGACGGCGGGCAGCCGATCGTCGATCTGTTTGGATGATCATCCGTCGCGGCAGCGAGTCCTCGAATCGCACCGTTTGCCGCTCAATCACTTGATTCCAAAAAAACATACGACCCAACAGAAATTACGTCGAAGACGCACTCCCGCTCATGGAATGAGCCTGAATCATGCCAATCAACATGATGGCACGAAACCATGAACGCGCGGGCGATATACGGCAGCAGACTCATCTGGATCTGACTCACATTCCGGCGGCAAATCCCGAGGGTTTCATGAGTTTGAGTGGCATTCGCACGGTTGGTTGCTGGTAACACTTGGACGGAACCACGTCACGGGTGTTTAAAAACACATTCAAACGCGACGGTCATTTTCCCGGAGTACCCGTTTCTGCTGAGTCCTTTCATGGGAGTGGCCGGACTCTTCGTAACGGACACGCTTTCCGGCTTGAGTCAATTTTTCTGATCGCGGCATTCGGAAAACGTTCGACCGTCTTTCGATTCATGCATCCGCTTGATGGAAAACGGTGATGCGGTCACGCGAATCGGATATTTCTCAGCAGGAGATGAGGCGTGTTCCTGCCGGCTGGCAGACGCTCGCTCATGAGCACTGCCCCTTACTTCTTCAGTCGCTTATCAAAATACTCAAACAACGCCTTCTCCGCCTTCTCCGCGTCGGCCCCTTGGAAGCCGTGGCCCGCTCCTTCGAGAGTCAGGAGATCGGCTTCGACGGTCGCGGCCCTCAGCTTATCGATGAGCCAGACGGCCTGTTCGTGGGCGACGTACTTGTCCTCGGTGCCGTGGATACAGAGCGTCGGAGCCGAATTCGGCGTGACCCAGTAGAGCGGACTTCCTTGGATGTGGAGATCACGCTTCGTGTCGAGGTTGCCGCCGAACCAGAGAGGGAGGACTTCGTGAGCATCCACGCTCTTGCCGTAAGACTGGGTGAAGTCGCTCGGGCCATAAATGTTCACGACGCAAGCGACGGAACTCGACTGGTTCGGGTTGCCGCCGATTCCCTCGAACTGCGGGACATTAGCCGTTACAGCAAGAAACTGCGCCAGGTGTCCTCCGGCAGAGCCACCGGTCGTACCGATGCGACTTGGGTCGATTTTGTAGCTGGCGGAGTTCGCGCGCAGCCACCGTACGGCCGCTTTGGTGTCATGCACGGCTGCCGGGAATTGATGCTGTGGGGCGAGTCGATAAGTCATCGTCGCGGCTACGTAACCACGTTCCGCTAATTTCACGCAGAGTGCGTCGTAACTCTCTCGCTTGCCCGCACGAAAGCCCCCACCGTGAATGCACAAGATCGCAGGAAACGGCCCGTCACCGGTCTTCGGTCGCGCCAGATTCAACTGCAAATGCTCAACGCCTGGGTTCGAGTATTCGATCCCGGCCTGCCACTCGACCACATCGGAAACGGGTGGCGAACCCAACGCGGTACGGATCGTTAAAAAAAAACATCCCAGCAGGCTGGTACAGAACTGTTTGGACATGCTGAATTTTCCCAGCCAATCGGTGAGTCGAACGATCCCGACCGTGAGTGAGCATTCACAACGACGAAATCGGTCTGCCCAATGTACCAATCGTGATCTGACGATGCGATCGCTCCGTGATAGCGAGCGATCTCTAGGGACTTTTTCCGTTTGACCGACGCTTCTGCGATTCAAAAACACGAGATCCTCAGTCACGGAATCAGGCCGCGTGCAACAATAGAAGAAGACCCCGTCTGCGGCCTCTGGTTACTCGTTCCATGTCGCTGAGGGGGACCGCCTCGATTGATAGAATCCGTTCGCCGACGGGGGGTTGAGCGAGAGGCTGTGTGTGTCGAGATTGAGGAGCGTCAACGGACAGTCGCTGTTCCTCGGATCCAATCTGAAATTCGCTGCCCGCGTGAAGGCCTCGACGCAGGACATTTCAGTAATACCCGCGTGATCGACCAGCGATCCGCCCAACTCTCTCGTGCCTTCGAGGACGATCGTTGCCGATGACAGTTCGTCGGTCACAACACGTTTTAGAAACACCCCAACGGTTGTGACTCCGGATGGGGGAAGCATCACGATCGCCGTTGGCTCCGTCCGTGCTCAATCCAACTCAGGGGCCGGCGTTGGCTGCACGACCATGACCAACGCAGTCCAAGAGGGGATCAGGATCGGTCGGGAACTGAGATGCACCACAATCGACACATGATGAATGATCGGCTCTATTTGGTTGGATCAAGGGATGTCGAGGGTCGCCGTAATCTGCTTCTTTTCAAGATCCATAATCCAGACCGCTGTTTCTTCACGGTCGGCCATCGCCAGTCGTTTGCCATCGCTGGAGAGCGAGACAAGTTGAGCATTACCACCGAGCGAGTCAATCGTTTCAATTTGTGGTAGGAGCGGATCCGTCAGCGTCAAAATATCGCCGCGGCCAGATTCTAGTGCGAGCAGTCTGCCGTCGGTCGGCAGGAAGAACAGTCGGTTGTAGAGCGGGACTATCGTGCGGGATTGCTTCAGGATGTTGGGTGTGGTGGAACGATGCGGATCCAACAGCATCAGACCGTTTTTGGCATCGGCCATCGCCAACACCGTGGTGTCCGCATTGAATGCCAGAGCGGCGACACGCGTTCCAGAGTTGTATTCGGCGATCACTTCAGCCGGTGAACCCTTCCAAACTTTGACGCTGCCTGACGTGTACCCCGTCGCAATCAGTTCACCGTCGTCACTCATGGCCAACGCCGATAATCCCTGAGAGGGAACGCGAATCGTGCGGGCGACTTCACCCATGTTCAGATTCCAGATGTAAACGCTGCCATCGCCCCCACACGTCGCGGTCCATTGACGATTCGGCGTTGTGCAACTCTCTCGAATGCCAGACGCATGCGTGGCCGCGTTTTGCCATTGATCTCGATCAAAGATTCGAGCGACGTGACTCGACATAGCCAACAACTTCGTTCCGGTTGGCGCGAGTCCCACAGCATCGATGGAACCTTTCTCTATCGACAGTCGTCGCTCGATTTTTTTGGAATCGATGTTCCAAACCTCAATCAAGCCACTGACGTTGCGGCCCGCCGCAACCGTCATTCCGTCCGCCGCTAACAGCAGGCTACTCACACGCCCTCGAGGCAGGGATGCGTGTGCAGACGTCAAAAACGAATGAACGAAGAATCCCACAACGGACACTGCGGCGAGGGTTCCGATGACGGACATCACCACTCGTGGTGAGATGGCCTGCGGTTCCGACGAACCAAGAATCTCCGCTGATTCGACGCGTGTGGAGAACTTCTCCCACATCGTACGACGGCGACGATACGGCTGCTTACAGAGTTGGATCAGGCTCTCGCCTCGCGTGTCTCCCAGTTCAATCAGGGCCCTAGCCGCACTGTGACGAACGAGCGAATCTCGATCCGCGAGCAACTCCTCCAAGGGACGGATTGCATCCCGATGTTTCATCGCCCCCAGTGCCTGGGCCGCGTGATTTCGAATCATCGTCTTGCCGTGCTTGAGCATGGCCAGTAAGGCGGGAATGGATGATGCGTCGCATAATTCACTCAACACAGCAATCGCTCGAAGCTGCACGTTGAAATCATCGTGCAGAGCCTCTTCGATGGCCCGAATCGACGCCGGTGATCCGAACCGACCGAGGCTCTTAATCGCCATTTCGCGCACCTGAGGCGAGTCATCTTGACGCGCCGCGTCGATTAACGGCTGGACGATCTTCATCCCTTTTTGATGGCCTAGTGCCTCCGCCGCGCAGATGCGAACGCGGACCTCCGGATCTTGCAGGAATTGCAGTAGCCGTTCTGAGGCTTGTTTCATTGGCAGTTTGCGGAGTGCGAAGACAGCTTGCGCACGAATGCCGCGATCGACATCATTCGTCAGATTCATTATTACATCGGCCGCCCGTTGATCCCCAATGTTTCCCAAAGCTTCCAACGCCGCACTTCGCAACGCGGGAGCGTCTGTTTCTAGCAGAGACAATAATGCAGGCGTGGCCGAGGGGTCTTTTCGCTCACCGAGGGCAAAAACGACTTGTTCACGTACCGCATCACTGGAATCGTTGATGGCTGTGAGCAGTAACGGGACAACCGCTTGACTGCCGAGAGTCCCGAGGACCGTCGCCACACATTGGCGGACCGCCGCATCCTTGTCACGCAACAGACGGCCGACATGAGACGCCAGCCGTTCCTCACCGAGTTGTCCGACAACCTCCACAGCCGTCCTGCGAACAACCGCGTCGGTGTGTCCCAGCAACGGCAACACGAGTTGAGGAACACCCGCTCCACCAATTCGGCCTAACAGTGCGAGTGACCGAATGACGAGTTCGTTGTCCGCTTGTTCCAGCGCCGGTTGCAAATGCCGCACGGCCAACGGACCGATGTCCACGATCACCTGCTCGCAGGCAAGACGTTGATCGGGGTAGCGAACCGATCGCACAAACAGCGACGCCACCACACGAGCGTCCCCGATTTTTCCGAGTGATCGCAATGCCGCGTTCCTCACACCGGTGATCTCATGGTCCAACGCTTTGAGCAGCGGGACAACAGCCATCGGCTGGCGCAGGTCGCCTAATGCAGCCGCCACCAGTTGATGCGTCTGGCTATTCGTGTGGGACAAGAGCGGGATCAAGATCTCGCCGACCCGTTCGTCATGGGATTGACCGAGCGTTTCGATGGCGGTACGGAAGTCGTCCAGCCACTCTCCGCGTCCGCCAAGACCTCGCTCCAATGTCCGTTTTAAGCCGGACAGCTTGAACCCTCCCAATGTTCGTCGCAGTGTGACTGGCGTTCGCAACTCGGGAGCAGCGGATTCGACTTGGTCGACCAACATGTTGGGAACGGGCTTTGCGATTGGTTTGGATCCCTGATCGGCCTTCCCCGATTGGTGTGACTTCAATGACGTCGATCGCCGGGGTCCACGCGGCTCGGTTCCGTCGACTCGTCCACATTGAGGGCACTCCGTCCGCCGGCCATTCGGATGGCGGACAACTGCGAACGGGTGGCCGCACTCACAATTCATCGTGATTTCAAACTGGCTGCTGCCGACCGGCTGTGGTTGCAGCGGTGTGGCCTGCTGCTGTTGTGTTTTCGGAACGAGTCCGTGTGCTTGCCGGTCGCGAAGGGGCGTCGTACCCGTCAACTTCGCGATCAATGATGTCGCCGTACTCGGACGAGAGCCCGTTGCCACGTCCGACACGTCGTAGGTCGCAAAAGGATCGGAATCGGTAACAGTTCGTACAGCCGCCGAGTCTTTGCAGACGGCACCACACCTCCGGCAACGAATCATGCCAGGACGCAACTCTTCTGAACAATTCGGGCAATCGATTGTGGCTGTAATCAACATGGATTTATTACCTCAGAACAACGGAAAGGGGACCGACAGCAATCGCTGCCGGTCCCGGGCCTGTTATCCCCACTTGCTCAGGAGGGCGATTTCCCTCGAAGATTCCCCCCAAAACTCGATCAGACACAGGGCGATCACTCGAACTTGTCCTTTCCGATATTGCTCTTATTCAGGAACGTTCCCACAAAGACTTCGAAGTTGTTGATCTCGGTGGTGGCATCGGCATAACCGGTGCGGGCAATGGCAACCTTAGCGGTATCGGTTCCCCGACCTGACGGGAACCCCGGGTTGAAGAATCCGTCGCCGTTGCTGTCGATCAGTTGCTTGACACTGCCGTCAGCCATCAAGAGATTGGCCTTCCGTCCGTGGACCGCGAACCAGTCGCGCGTATCTTGCAGAATCAAATTGTCGACACCTGCGGAGAGCGTTCCCACACCCGAAGAAAATGTGGCAAGATTGGCGGAATCCACGACGACGCCATTGGTCGGATGCGCAAGTGGAATGAACGCTTCGGCTTCGAGCGAGGCACCCGCCATCGCCCCGCCGGTCTTGACGAGTACAATCTTCTTCGTGGTCGAATTGTAGGCGGCTGGCCCATCATTAAACGATTCAACCAACCGGGCGCCGGTGACCAACCCACTGTCAACGGTCGCGCCATCAAGCCCCACGACCGTCGTGGCTAAAAGGGCTTCGTTGGAGTCTCCCGGAGCGCCGTCCCCCATCATCGCGATGTTGGACGAAGGAACGTCTGCATTATCGAGCGTCCGTTGGCTCAGCGGCCCGGTCACGTTACGAAGATCCTTCATATCCTGCGTATTCGCGTTTGCTCCAGTCGTGGCATAAGTCTGCACGAACAGGACATTGCCTGTACCGTTTACCAACAGAGGACCGCCGCGGACCATGTGCCAACTGCTTGCGTAGTTCGTTCCGTACCCACTCTTGAGCAACTCACCCATCTGTGCCACGCGGGCCGGATCGTTCGCCGGCAAGGCGAACATGGCGACACAGGCGCCCTTGTTCAGGCGATCGACCGGTGCGGCATTCGCATTCGACGTACTGATGCCGAGCATGTCATTCAACTTTTCAGACCCACGAAGGACGTTCGAAGGACAACGCAAGGCTTGTGGGTATCCCGCCTTAACCTTGATGATGTCGGCCACCCACCCGTACGTGTCCATGCAGCCGTCACGGTTTGAATCATAAGCTCCTGTCGAGAAACGCGTTTCCGGATCGAAGTTCGAAAACGCATGCAAGCCAATGCCGATTTGACGCAGATTGTTCTGACACTGAACGGTTCGAGCCGCCTCGCGGGCCGATTGAATCGCAGGCAACAGCAGTGCCGCGAGAATGGCGATTATCGAAATCACCACCAGCAGTTCGATGAGCGTGAAACCTTGTCGGGCGGCAGCCGGACGAGAAAACCTTAACTTAGTCATACTTGATTCTTCCTTCTAGAACGAGTTTTTGAAAACCAGGAATTTTTGATAATGTCTGGAGCACACGATTCCACGGACGACACTGGCAAGCGACCTCGTCACCAATCGTCCATTGACAACCCTTCAATTCGCCGACACTCCCGTCAGCAGCAACGTTTCTCAGGGCTAAACACGACTCCGTCCGCATTCAGCAACTCCGGGGTGATCAGCCCCAAACCCGACCATCAATGGTGAGAGGATTGGAACGCAATCACGTCAAGACTTGATGTTGAGTTGATGAAAAAAAATTCACAAAAGGAGAGCGCGAAAAAGAGAAATCCGGCGACTGTTTAGCGTTGTTCGCGACCGATTGTGAAGAACATGCGAAGAAGTTCGTCGTCTGTTGCGAGGTGGCTTGCTTGGAAGCACTGTCTCCAAGGGGACACGTCCGTGTTCGGCCCCTTGGACGGCAGTCCTAGCACGCGCGAGATTGCTCGTAGCGATTCCCTGCGGCTTTCGGCACAACCGGATCGCAGCCGAAAGACGCCACTTGGCTAAAAAAAACAACCACTCTCCGCCAGCAGCGGATCTGATGACATAGGCGACGGACAAGCGAATCTTGGCTGCCGGCGACCGACCTTGCGAGCCCCTGTTCCAGCGATGGCCTCGGCATCTGCTCACATGGAATCGGCATCGACATTCGGCAGTCTGATACCCGTTCCGAAGCGGATCGACAGTCGGTCAACTCCGCGGACGGACCGCAGATCCTCCGACGGCGGTTGCCATCGTCATTCCGTTCTGTCCCATTCCAAAAGGCTGGTATTGGCGGGCCTCGATCCTCCGACGACGGCTGGGCGATGGACCGAACCACACGACAATGAAACCCGTCATCAAACACGTGATCGCGATGACGATCAAATTCACGGCCATGACGGTGGTTCCTTCAATGCAAACAGTGTTTCGACGGACCGCGTCAGCATGCGTTGTTCATCGAAAGTCAACGTGCCTTGCCACTTCGGCATCGACGTGCCGCGAACGCCGTTTTTCAACGCCAACTCGGCCACAACCTGCGTCGGTTGTTGTTCACGAACGTTGGTCGGCGCGGGAGCGAGTCGCCGTGCGGAGAGACCATCTCCACGCCCCGTGTTCCCGTAGTAGATTGCGCACTCTGCCTTCAATAAAGTCGTCGCCTTCGAATGCTCCGCAGCAGCAAGCGGGACGACGAACTGCATGCACGCCAAAACCAAATCTTGTGTTGCGGCGGCATCCACAAGCAGCGGAAATTCCGCCCACTCAAGCGGCTGGATGATCCCGACGTGCACCAAGATCCAGCCTGGTAAATCGAGCAAAAAGTTCCACACCGAGAACAAAATCCAACCCAGTCTAACGCTGATCACAGGCCGGTTGGCCAGTCGAGGTACCGCGTAATACAGGAATGCAATGAACACATTGCTGAGCCAACCGAAGAAAAGCCCTTGCGTGTGTGCCTAGCGCAGGCAACCCCATGTCAGCCACGATTCGCTGCTCAGCCACTCCCGGGCGTGCAGCTGAATCGCCATGACACTTCCGAGCGGGGCGACAGAGAGGACACAGGCAAGGGCCGCAGACCCGTGCCAACGGATCAGCGTGGGTGATACCGCGTACGAGGCTTTGACGAGGCCTTGCGGGATCTGCTGTGTGTGGCGAAGCAAATCTGTCAGGAAGGACTGACACCTTTGTTTCGCCGTCCACCTGCCTGCGGGCGGTTCGACGATTCTCGCTCCATTTTGTCGAGGGCCATCAACCCACGATCGGCATCGAAGCGAGGAGCCGGTAATGACTCCGCCAAGGCGATCGCGTCGGCGGCCGAGATGTTTGTGCGAGGCTTTCCCGTGCTCCGAAACACGGGCAGCTTTTCGCGCAGGGCGATGATCTCGCGGCGTGTACGACCTTTGGGCGCATCGGGCCATTTGCCAGAATGCTCTTCAAACTCAAAGAAGAGCGGGACGATCTGCTGAATATACTTCCAATAGGCGGGGCTATCTGTTTGCAGGACGAATAATCCACCGGGCACGAGTGACCGATGGACCAACGCGATAAACTCGGGCGTGATGAGTCGTTTGTGAATTTGCTTGTGTTCGTAATACGGCTGCGGGTGATAGACATGGATTTCGGCAACGGACTGCGGCGCGATGTACTCGGCCAACAGTTCTCGCCCACCGATAACGGCAAACTTCACGTTTGTCAGCCCACGCTGGTTGGCTCGTCGTGTGGCGTAGCGGATGACGACGGGCAATACATCAGTGGAAAGGTGGTCAAATCCGGGTCTCCAGACGGCGGAGGAGAGGGTCGAGCGACCGTTGCCGCAGCCGATGTCGAGCATGACCGGAGCGTCTCGTTCAAACAGCATTTTCCAATTGCAAGGCTGTTCTGGTGGCATCGCTTTCAACGCGGTGTTGGTCCAGAGTTCGATCGGCAAGATTTCACCAGGGACGGGGACGCCAAACTCACGCTCAATCTGACGTTTCTCACGAATACCCTCTGTCAGCATGGTCCGCTTCGGCGTGTCATCAGGCGGGGAGTCGGCAAACATGTGAACGGCCACGGTGAGTCTCTCTTTGTGTTCAAGGGTCGTATCACCGCGTGGGCTAGGCCCGGCGTGGCAAGTGTCGTTGATCCGCGTTTCCAAAGCTCGACGCATTTCTCTAGCCGGAAAGATCCTGCCAAAAACACGAGCCCGGACGACTCGCCTGTCTTTTTTCACAGAAACTCGTCGAGCCACAGCACCGCCTCCTCGATGCGTCCCAACAGGCTGCTAGACTCGGGCTCGGCAACACTGTTGCCATGGCATCAATCCTCCACGACATTAGTCACGATTTCTTGGATTGACGTGGATTGGCCACCCTCCGTTGCGAGGCCTCGTGACGCGCCAATCCTGTCAGTGATGCAAAGCCGCCGTCTGCTGTAGAGTACGCGAGAATGTCTCCCGATTCCATCAGATAAACCCACGCATGCAAAGTCAGTTCGCCTCGTTGCAGCTTTACGGCGACGCAGGGATGCGTTTGGAGGTTCTCGATCTGAACCAGAACATGCTCGCGCACCGCAATATCCAGCAAGGCCGCTCCCGTCGCCTGCGCGTAATTTTCTTCCACAATTCGCCGCGTCGCTTCGGCATGATTCAACCAACTCTTGACCAGCGGGAGCTTAACCATTTGGTCGGGGTTGAGCATCGCCTGCAGAGCACCGCAGCCGGAGTGCCCACAAATCACGATGTCTTTGACTCCGAGCGCCGTCACTGCGTACTCAATCGTCGCTGGTTCGCCGCCATTCGACGCCCCATAGCACGGCACGATGTTCCCCGCATTCCTCAACACGAAAAGTTCGCCGAGTCCCGACTGGGTAATAATCGTCGGATCGACACGCGAATCCGAGCAACCAATGAACATCGTGCGGGGACTCTGCCCCGCGACAAGATCCGAATAAAACTCTTTCTCACGCTGAAAGACCTGTGCGTGAAACTGATGAATGCCCGAGAGGAGATTATCCATGACATGCCCTCTATGGGATTGGATTCTTATTGAAAGAGAAGAATTTCCATCGGTCGTTGCCGCGGTTGCAGCGACGAGCGATGAACTGACGTTTGCATTCCACAAACGAGAACTGAGTCCACTGACGGGAAGGCATCGTAGTCAACGGGTCAGTCGCTTCGCTAGCGAATCAGCCAAGTGATTCAAGACAGAGGGATCAGGCAGGGTGAACGTCAGTTGCGTTTGGCCGTATTGGTTGCGATGAAGACAGTCAGCGAATCCCTGTTTGAGAGTTTCCGCCAACTGGCGCGACGCCTCTGTCTCGGGACGACTGGGCAGGAGTTCATTCAACAGCGCGACGGCGGCGGCGAGAAGTTGGCCTCCCGCTACGGAGACACGTTCGCGGCGTGCGGCATCTTCTGGCGAAGCCCTTTGGTTGCCAAATGCGAAGCCACCAGCGTTCGCGGGATCGTGCGAGGACGTGCCGTTTCGCGTCTCTGGGGAATGCGGAGAGTCCTGCGTGGTGACGAGGGGAGTGGGCGTGAACTGACCCGTTTCCGAGCGTTCTGTCTGGCCAAGGCTCTGTTCCACGTGTGCCTCAGCACGCGGACCGAGCAGGACTTCGAGGCGGCGTTTGAGTTCTTCCATGCCACTGGCGAGATAGACCTGATCCACTTCCGATTCGGAATCAAGCGCCGCCAGAGCAAGGTCTTGCTTCGCGGCGAGTGTGGCCAGGAGTCGTTCTTCCAGTGTGTCTTCTGTCACCAAGATGTAGACATCGACCGGGTTCTGCTGCCCCATGCGATAGGCCCGCGCAATGCGTTGCTCGAGCACGGCCGGATTCCACGGCAAATCAACGTTGATCACCGTATTGGCCGCTTGCAGATTGAGGCCCGTCGATCCCGCATTCGTTGTCAGAAACAGCTTGCATTCGGGATTGGTCTGAAACTCGTGAACCAACGCCGAACGTTGCTTCTGCGGGACCGAACCATCCAATCGAACGAACGGCAGCTTGTGCTTCTTCAAAATCGGTTCGATCAAATCGAGCATCGTCGTCCATTCCGAGAATACGAGCGACTTGCGACCGTGTTCTTGGAACAATCGCTCGAGTAGATCGTCGATGACTGCGAGCTTGCTGGAAAAACCGGGCTGCACCTTGTTGACGAGAATGGTACTATTGGCCGCCATGCGACAGAGCAGTAACTCCTTCTGCAGCAGGATCAGATCCATCTCGGTCAGAAATCGTTTGCTCGTGATACGGCGGACTTGTTGCAGATGCGATGTGGAGATCTCCGCCTGCTCCGCCGTGGGTGCAATGCGGATGATCTCGTTGGTGCGTGGCGGCAGCTGTTGCTGGACAGAACTGCGTGTGCGACGGAGCAGGATCGGCGCCAAGTTTTCCCGCAACTCGGCGAGATTCTTGTAGCCCAGCACCTTACCTCGCTCATCAACAACGCGGTGATGATGGAAAAAACGAAAGCCGGGCCCCAGCCGCCGGTCGTCGATGAACTGCACCACGGAATACAACTCATCCAACCGATTCTCCAGCGGCGTCCCACTCAGCGCCAACGCAAACCGCGAACGCAAGCCTTTGATGACACGGCTCGTTTTCGATTCCCAGTTCTTGATTCGCTGCCCTTCATCAATAATGATCAGATCCCATGTCATCCGCTCAATCTCGAGGATATCCCGCAGCACTTGTTCATAATTGCAGATCGTAAAAAACGCCTTGCTGCCATACTGCGAGCCACGTTCGGCTGAGACGCCGCCGACCAGTTGCACGCTGCGACCGCAGAACCGTTCAATTTCATTTCGCCATTGCGATTTGAGCGAGGCAGGGCAGACGACGAGTACTCTTTTGATGTCAGATTCGCGAGCCAACATCTCCGCCACGCCGACCCCTTGAATCGTCTTCCCCAGCCCCATCTCATCGGCCAGGACGGCCCGACCCGCCGAGACCGCGAAGGCGATCCCATCCATCTGATAGGGGAGCAGTTCTGTTCTGAGGAGTGATGTTCGCAGCGGATGCGACTTGGGATCGCGACGAATCTCGGCCATCCGCTCGGCCGTTTGTTGCTGAAACAGTTTCTGTTGAATGAACTCTTCCGCGTCGGGATAGACAGCCACTCGCTGACCGAGACGTTCCAGTTGCCGCATCCGCTTCAGCAAATCCTGTACGTCGTCAATCGGTTGTCCTCGCAGTGTCTCGGCAATGGCCGCGGATTCCGGATCAAGCGTTGCGGGCATGAGCAACCGGAGTGTGAGGTCGCGTGCATAATCCACGGACACGCTGAACGACGTCCGCTGGTACGGTTTCTTCATGTCGCAGGCGGAAAACGTCTTTCGTATCTTGTCGAACGTGTGCAGGATGTGCTTGCAGGTCCCCAGCGTATTGATGCGATAGTCCGGGCAGGAACAGTACGAATCTCCACGTGCGGTACCACGCAGGGCGACGCGATACGTCTTGCCTGAGAGCGCCGAAGTCACTGCGTAATCGGCCCACGGCGTCGAGAGATCTGCCGAAGTGACATTCATCTTCTCGACCTGTGCTCGTTGACTCCGTTCGGCCAGTGCTTGATGAATCAGTTCCTCTTCGGTGGTCGGTCGAACCTCGTCCTCATCTCGGGGAACGACGGCAAATCCGAGAGCCGTCTTCTGGTTCAGAATCAAGGAAAATGCGGCCCCAACATGCTCGCAAGGAACCTTGCATGCCGTGCAATTCCAGTGAAGTCGATCGGGTCCCATGGTCAGCAACGTCAATGTCACGATCGCCTCGCTCGGACCTCGACCTGTGCCGGGAAACGTCACGCGAAACAGATCTCTGCCGTTGTACACCTGCTGCTTCAGATCAATCTCACGCCGCGACCCGGCCACAATCAACTTTGCTCCGTTTTCGCCGAGCAACGGCACAGCACGCGCATAGGTCAAACGCGACAAACGATCCTTCAATGTCAGCGAGTCGGACGTTTTCGTCGCCGCATTGCCCTTCACGGGCTGAATGCCAGTCGATCGCGAGATGTTTCCACTCGCGGCGCCAGCCTGCGTCGCTGCGGTCTTCACCGGCTGAGCACGCGGGTTCGGCGTGATGCTCTTTCCAGGGTGTTTGCTGCCAGCCTCGATCGATTTTGCACTCACGCCCCCTCTGCCCGTGGCACGTCCATTCCTTGCTGCCATGTTCGAGGCTCCTCCATGCGATTGATGACTGATGTGACGCCTGATGAATCCTCGGTGAAGTTAAGGAGCGAACGGAACCTTCGCAAGCGCCCGATCGCTTCTTTCTCCTGCCGATGTCCTGCGATTCATGCAGCAGAATTTGTGCATCGAACTCGCAAAAACGACCACGAGGCCGATACGAGTCACGGTTCCCTCGGTCGCCAGATCGGGGTCTGCCACTCCTCGAGTGCGTGCCTACTGACTAACTTTGACGAGGGCCGAATCGCATTCGCCGATAACAGTCTGACAGGGTCCGTCGGTTGGTCTTCGGACCCGATGGAGGTTGAGAATCGTGCACGCGGATGACGTCACAGTGGGACTCTCCGCAATCGGAGCGCATTGCTCACCACGGACAGCGAACTAAGACTCATCGCCACGCTGGCCCAGACAGGTGAGATCAGCAGGCCGGCGGTTGGATAGAACAACCCCGTTGCCACAGCAATACCGGCCACATTGTAGACGAACGCCAGGAACAAGTTCTGTCGGATGTTGGCCATCGTGGCCCGACTCAGGCGCAGAGCACGCACCAGCGACCGCAGATCACCCCGCACGAGTATGATCCCGGCACTCTCCATCGCCACGTCGGTGCCCGAACCCATCGCGATACCAATGTGAGCCTGAGCCAGCGCGGGGGCATCGTTGATCCCGTCTCCGGCCATCGCGACCACAGACCCCTCGGCTTGCAAACGCTTGATCACGTCGAGCTTTTGATTCGGTAGTACCTCGGCAATCACTTCGTCGATCCCCAATGACTTGGCGACCGCATCGGCCGTGCGGCGGCTATCGCCAGTCAGCATGATGATTCTCCATCCCGCCTCGTGCAGTGCGTGTATCGCCTCCGGCGTGGTGGTCTTGATCCGATCGGCCACACCGATCAGTCCCGCGAAGCGTCCGTCGATGGCGAGACTCATTACGGTCTGCCCTTGACCACGCAGTTCGTCCATCCGAGTGGCTTTGTTTGCGATGTTGATTCCGTGATCTGACATCATTCGCGCGTTGCCCAGCACGACTTGTTTTCCCTCCACGAGGCCGGTGACTCCTTTGCCGGTGATCGTCTGAAACTCATGCGCGTGGACCAGCGTCAGGCCCCGTTCTGCGGCTCCCTTCACGATGGCATCCGCCAGCGGATGTTCACTGCCTCGCTCCAGTGACGCTGCCAGTCGCAACACCTCGTCGGCCATGAAGCCTTCTGTCGGTTCGACACTGAGCAGACGCGGCTTGCCTTCGGTGAGCGTCCCGGTCTTGTCCACCACGAGCGTGTCGGCTCGTTGCAGGACTTCCAACGCTTCGGCATTCCTGATCAGGACACCATTCTCCGCACCGCGTCCGACTCCGACCATGATCGACATCGGCGTCGCCAGACCCAACGCACACGGACAGGCGATAATCAAAACGGCGACAGCATTCACGAGTGCGTGAGCCAGCCTTGGTTCGGCTCCAAACAGGCTCCAGACGACAAACGTCAACACGCTCACGCCAATGACTGCGGGGACGAAGTACCGCGACACCTGATCAACCAACCGCTCAATGGGAGCACGAGTTCGCTGGGCGTCGCCAACCATACTGACAATCTGCGCGAGTAGTGTCTCGGAACCAACTTTTTTGGCGCGAATCAACAGACTGCCTGTGCCGTTGATGGTGGCCGCGATGATGCTGTCTCCCGGCTGTTTCTCGACCGGGATCGGTTCCCCGGAGATCATCGACTCATCGACCGAGCTACGTCCCTCGACAACGATGCCGTCAGCGGGCAGCTTTTCACCGGGTCGAACGCGGAGTAAGTCATCCGGCCGAATCAGCTCCAGTGACACATCCTGTTCCACGCCACGGGATGTCACTCGACGTGCTGTCTTCGGTGCGAGGCCCAGCAGTCGCTTGATCGCTCCGCTCGTTTGGCTGCGGGCTTGAAGCTCCACGACCTGACCGAGCAGGATCAGTACCGTGACCACGACCGCCGTATCGAAGTACGGCATCACCGAACCGTTCGCGTGGCGAAAGCCGTCTGGAAAGACTCCCGGTGCGACCGTGGCGATCAGGCTGTAGACGTAGGCCGATCCCACACCCATCGCGATCAGTGTAAACATGTTCGGGCTGAGGTTGCGGAGCGACAGCCATGCCCGCTCAAAAAACGGCCAACCGCACCAGAAGACGATCGGCGTGGCAAGCAGCAGTTGGCCCCCGTTGAGCAGCGTCTCCCAGTGGTGCAGTGGATTGTGAGGGAACATGTCGGCCATCGCCACCATGAAGATCGGCAACCCGAGGACAAGGCTCCTCCAGAACCGCCGCGTCATGTCCGTCTGTTCTTGACTTGGTCCGTCCTGCAAGGCGCTGGTGCAGGGTTCCAAGGCCATTCCGCACTTGGAGCACGGGCCGGGATGATCGCTGACCACCTCCGGGTGCATCGGACAGGTGTACCCTACCTCTTGCGTTGCTGCCGTCTCAACCATCGGACGTGTTTTCTTCAAATAGCGCATGGGATCGGCGATGAACTTCCTCTGACAGTGCGTGCTGCAAAAGTGCCAGGTCTGCCCGCCGTGGTGCGCGATGGCGGCCTTTTCGTCGCGAACCACCGTCATGCCACAGACAGGGTCAATTGCCGGCAGTCCCACCGGCAACTTTGAGGAGCAGCACGAATGCTCGGACTGCGGCACCGTGTAGCGATCGGGTGCCGCGATGAACTGTCGCTGACACGCGATCGAGCAGAAGACGTAGGTCGTCCCGTTATGGACCTGCGAACCGGCTACGCAAGCCGGGGCGACCGTCATGCCGCACACCCGATCAATCATCGACGGTGAGGCTGCCTCGAGATTGTACGAAACGGAGTCCGTCGAGTTCATGACGCTGCCTTTGAAAGAGTTCTTTCCCAATCCCGATCATTCCATGGGTAAAATCGCAGGTCCGGTGAAGACCTCTCCTGGTCGCTGAAACGCTCCCCCCGCCTTGTCGATTTTTGGCCGAACGATGTGAGCAGCAAACGTCACAGGTCCAGCGAGTGCAGACCTCAGTTCCCGCGTGAGCGTGACCATTCACACCCACACCCACACCCACAGAGGACCCATCGCGTTGAAATACGGTTCTCAATCCGTCACGAATCAACCCTCAAAATCGCGGTGTCCAAACATCACCCAGCACGGACATTCCGTTTTCTTTGCGGCGCTGGAGCGAGACGTGTTCCACAGGCGCTTGAGCGAAAGGATTCATACCCTCACGGAGCAAGATAGTAAATTCCGAAGTTATTCCCGTTGGCACGTTCTGTGGCGACTAGTGGAGCAACCGTTTGGGCCAGCGTCGGAACCCGCCCCGCCCCCACGGGGATGTTCAGCAGTTGGCACTTGTCCGCTTCCGCTGCGTCCTGATTCCACCACGCCATCGTCGTCGATCCGCCGCCATCCATGTTGATCCCGACATGGGCTCCGAACATCTTGAGCAACTGCCCCAGATCATGAGTGGTCGCCCCGATGCTGTTGGGTTGTCGCCCATCGATCGTCAGCAGGAAGAGATAACGTGCATCCTGAGACAGACCGAAACCCGTACGGGGGTGCCGTTCATCACCACTGGCGGGGGCCTGTCCATCAACCAGACACCATCCAAATCCACTGATCGCCGTTTCGATTTCTGAGAGATCGTCGTCCGGAGACATCGTTGCGAACGTCAGTGTCCCCCGTTTCATGACGAGGAGAGAAGGCGTGCCCGTTGACTTAGAAACGATCTCTCCGTTGGTGATCGCCAAGCCACTGAGATCGGTGGGATCCTCATTCTGATACGGAGCCGGCCACGGCGAGAACGCGTCCCCATTCACAGCAGCCACGAGCTTGCAACGCGTGTTTCGCGAACTGCGGATGAAGTTTCGCACCGTCTGACGATTGGTCTCGGATTTTCCAAGCTCCCACCCTTTGCGTCGGGGAGTCGAGAGAAACTTGATCCCCGGAGCCTGCGAATCGATCTGCAGGCAGTTCGTCACCATCTTCCGTGGAAGCTCGGTTTCGAAGTGCACGTAACGCACTCCGGGAGACAACTCCTTCGCCCCACTCCAGTCGAAGCGATCTTCTTCCGCATGCAGCGGATGGATGACGAGTCGGCTCATCACAGCGTACTGGAAAACGAAAAGAATCCAGTGACCCACACGGGGATTTCGTTTCATGCGTGTGTCTCGTCTGCTGACCTCAAGGAAACATCTCACCGAGCCTATCAAAGCCCTTGACTGAAACAAAGGACATCTCTGGACCACCCACAACGCCTGACGGTGCCACTCCTCTTTTTTCTCTGTCCGTTGTTCCGTACCGGCCTCCCGAGGCGGCAACAGTTTCACCGCGAATCTTAGGCCACTCACGGCCAAATGTCTTTCAACGATGGCAACGAGGCCCCCCCCCCCACCCCCTGCAAAATCGGCCCTATGATATGCGGCTCGCCGGTCTTGGGTTAAACGTTTCTGGCCAATCTCAACACCTCCCGTATGGAATTGCCTTTCCGATGCAGGCTGTTTTCGAGACAGTACCAAAGAGTTCCGTGTTTCCCCAAAGGGCGCCGCGTTTCATGCATCCGTGATCCGATCCTCCAGCCCTCCCACTTGAAGTGGACCGAACTAAAGAGATCGTGCAAGCGACGACAAACAACACCGCTGATCTTCTCGTTTCGGAATAACGCCTCACAGAGTCGGCGTCTTCGTTGGCGGTTGGTTTATCATCTCCCTATACTCAGGGGCGTTCATCACAATCTGTCTTTCAAGGGTTTTGACATGTTTCCCGCGCGTACGCTGTGGTTTCCCTACACCGTTCTCATTGCCGGATTGGCTGTGGTGGGTTGCAATCCTCCGGCGAAAAACGCATCCGGAAATGGCGTCTTTGCGAACGGTACCGCAACAACGAGCGACACTCCGAACGTGATCACAATTGTGTCGAGCTTCCCACGCACCGGCAGTGCTAAGCAACAGACCGACACGATCGTGAACGGCATCAAGATGGCCATCGACGATATCGAGAGCAAGGTCGGTGAGTTTCAGATCAATTTTTTGGATCTTGACGACGCCACGGCAGCGGCCGGTCAGTGGACGGCTGAAGCGGAAACCTCCAACGCCGACCAAGCGGTTAAAGACCCCAACGTAATGGCATACATCGGGACCTACAACAGTGGAGCCGCCAAAATTGCGATGCCGATCCTCAACCGAGCCCAATTGCTCATGGTCAGTCCGGCGAACACTTGGCCCGGTCTGACCAAACCGGAAACCGGCGATCCCAGCGAACCGGAAGTCTATCGCCCCACGGGAAAACTGAACTACGTCCGCGTGGTCCCCGCGGACGACCTGCAAGGGACGCTGGCTGCCGACTGGGCCAAGGAGATGGGCCTTCTCAAGATCTACATTCTCGACGACAACGAAGTCTATGGCCGGGGCATCGCTAATCTGTTTGAGGCACACGCAGAAGACATCGGCCTCGAGATCCTCGGTCACGAGAGCATTGATTCCAAGGCGCAAGAGTTCAAGTCGCTGATGGTCTCGATCAAGACCAAGGGGCCGGATCTGATCTACTTCGGCGGGACGACGCAGTCGAAAGGAGGCCAGATTGCCAAGGATCTCGTCGCCGCGGGATTAACGGCCAAACTGATGGTCCCCGACGGTTGCATGGAAGAAGCATTCATCACCTCCGCCGGAGCAGAGAACCTCAATGACCGTTGCTTTGTGACCTTTGGCGGACTCCCCCCCGACGAATTGACGGGCGCCGCGAAAGAGTTCGTCAAACGGTACACAACCAAATACAAGTCCTCGCCGGAAGCCTACGCGATTTACGGATACGAGGCCGGCAAAGTGACGCTCGAAGCGATCCGCCGAGCCGGTAAAAAGGACCGCGCGGCGATCACACAAGCGGCTCTGGGGATCAAGGAATTCGACGGTGCACTCGGCAAGTGGTCTTTCGATGCCAACGGTGATACGAGTATGAAGCTCCTCAGTGGCAACTGCGTCAAGGACGGAAAGTTCAAGTTCGTAAAGCTCCTCGGGCAGGTTGATGCGAAGTAGCCGGATCGCGGCCGGCGACCTACGTTTTCCCCCCCCACACTTTACTCTCCTGCGATGCCATGCCCTACCTTTCACTAGCTGCTGCGATCAGCCCGACCGCGTGGGAGCAATTCGTTCAGTATTGCCTGATCGGTCTAACGACCGGTTCGCTGATTGCCCTGATCGCGTTGGGTTACACGATGGTGTATGGCATCATCGGGCTGATCAACTTTGCGCACGGCGACCTGTTCATGCTGGGAGCATTCCTGACGCTGACACTGCTCGATGCGATGGGAATGGTGGGGATTCCGACCACCAGCGGCGGGGCCGTCGTGGGACTGACGCTGTGCTTTCTGATCGTGCCGCTGTTTTGTGGTGGCTTGAATTGGGCGGTCGATCGGATCGTCTATAAGCCGCTGCGCAATGCTCCGAAATTGGCTCCGCTGGTCTCGGCCATCGGCGTCTCGTTCATTTTCATGAATCTGGGACTCCTGTGGGGTGGCGCGGCCGATGTGAATTTTCCCACACTGATTTCGTCGCAGAACCTGATGGGAGACTCGGCGATTCAATTCACGCTCAAAGATTTGTTGGTCGTCCTGATCACCGTGCCGATCATGGTGGGGCTGACGGTGTTCGTGAAGTTCACCAAGCTCGGCAAGGCGATGCGGGCGGTCGAACAAAATCCCGTTGCGGCCCAATTGATGGGGATCAACGTCGATCGCGTGATTGGAGCGACATTCGTCATCGGCGGCGCGTTGGGCGGCGTGGCGAGTGTCGTGTACGCGGTCTACATCAACACGATCAGTTTTCAGATGGGCTTTCAGAACGGGCTGTATGCATTCACCGCAGCGGTGCTGGGCGGAATTGGCAAGCTGCCGGGAGCCGTTCTCGGCGGACTGATTATCGGGCTCGCTCGCTCGCTCGGCTCGGCGTATCTCGGCGAGAAGTGGACCGGGTCACTGGTCTTCACAATTCTCATCGCGATCCTCGTTTTCCGCCCCTCGGGCCTGCTCGGACGTTCGGTCCAGGAGAAGGTATGACGCACACAATGCGACACAGGTTGATGCCACTTGTGCCGGAACTGATCGGGATCCTCGTGCTGTTGCTGTTCCCCGCCTTGCCTCTCGGTTGGCGTGCGTTGCATCTGCCCGAGCAAGTCCTGTTCCTCCCCGTCCAAGAGTTTCTCGACCGTGTAGCGAGTCAGCTTCCCATCATCTTCATTCTGACGATCCTCGCGTTGGGGCTGAACGTCATTGTTGGCTACACCGGTTTACTGCATCTGGGAATGGGTGCATTCTTTGGAATCGGAGCGTATCTCACCGGCATCCTGACCATTCCTGCCTATCCGTTTGAATGTGGCTTCTGGCTCGCTCTCGTTTTATCGACGGCAGGAGCCGCATTGGCGGGAGTCCTGCTCGGTACGCCGACGTTGCGATTGCGTGGCGACTATCTGGCACTTGTCACACTCGGGTTTGGCGAGGTCGTGCGGTTCTCGCTTCGCAACTTGGAAGAGATCACGGCGGGGAGTCGGGCACTGAATCCGATTCCGCCGCCGAACCTCCGTTGGCTAGGCCTGTCGTCGGAAAGCTGGAGCAACGACATGCGGCCCTTCTATTATCTGACTCTCGTCCTCCTGATCGGCGTCGTCTGGCTGCTGCGGAATCTCGAACGATCCCGACTCGGGCGTGCGTGGGTTGCGATTCGCGAAGACGAACTGGCCGCGACCTGTATGGGAATCAACGCCGCCCGTGCAAAGTTGGCAGCGTTCGCGGTTGGCTCCGCACTGGCCGGACTGGCGGGCAGCCTTTACGCCACCAAGCTGACCACAACAGCCGGACCCGATGCCTACGACTTCAACCGCTCGATCATCGTCCTCGCCTGCGTGATCCTCGGCGGACTGGGCAGCATCCGCGGCGTTATTGTCGGCTCCATGCTGCTGATCGGTTTCGACAACATTGTTGCCCCGATGCTCGACAGCGCCATTCAGAAGGCGAACATCAACCCCACCGGAAATCGCCTGCTGATGTTCACCAATTGGCGGCTGCTGATCTTCGGCTTGGCGTTGGTGTTGATGATGCGGTATCGCCCCAATGGACTGCTGCCCGCCCGACGTGGCGTCAGTGAAGGAGCCGTCTGATGGCGTTACTTTCACTACGCAAGTTGACCATGCGTTTCGGTGGCCTGACCGCCGTCAACGGCTTCGATCTGGAGGTCGAGCCAAACACGATCTATTCGATCATCGGCCCTAATGGGGCGGGCAAGACGACGGTCTTCAACGCCGTCACCGGGATTTACTCTCCCTCGAGCGGTGAGATTGTTTTCAATGACCGGCCTCTGTGCCATCCGATGACGTGGCGTGTACCTGTGGCCTGTGTGGCGGTGGGACTCTGCATGGGAGTCGCCTCGCTGTTGCTTATGGCCAACGTCGACAGTCTCTGGCGTGTGGCGATTAAGAACAACAACGATGATGAAGCGAGACAGCTCTCGACGGCGGCAGCCGAATTTGCCAAGTACGATTTGAACGTGGATGGCCAAGTGTCACTCCGTGAGTTGTCCGACGGAGCGGCCGTCCAACCGAGGAACCTTCTCGGGCACGGCGATGCCAACGACGACGGGCAGATCAGTCGAACCGAGTACCTGCGAATGATGCGACGGCCATTTGACTGGCTTCAGGCACGACGCGAGGCCTTACGACAGCTTCGCGGTGAACTCGGGCTGCTCCGGCGAGGAAATCGTTGGCTGATTGTCCCAGCGACCAGCACGCAGATGTTGGCTTCTGCACTCCATCTGCCGCAAGCGTTGACAACGCGAGAGAGCTACGGCGAGGCGATCGCCCTAGCGCAGGAGGCTGGGACGTTCGTCGAGCGAGAGGGCCAACAAAAATTCCTTTCCGCGGATGGACAGCGCACGCTCGTGTCAGCTCCTGATGCAGACTCCGCCCAGATCAAGCTGACTCAGTGGAAAGATGTTGCAGCCGAGCAGACCAATTACCGCCTCAACCAGTGGCTCGCGTTGTGGGGTGGGATGTTGGTCGGGGGTCTTGGCACGTACTCGACTTGGCAGCGATCGCGTCTCACACCCGATGTGATCGCGTTTGCCGGGATCGCCCGCACGTTTCAGAACATCCGCCTGTTTCACAACATGACTGTTCTAGAAAACGTCCTTGTCGGGATGGACCGCAGTTTTTCACCCCACATGTTCGGCATGTTGTTCCGTTCCCCGGCCCAACGCCATCAAGAGACTCAGCAGCGTCAGCGGGCCCTCAAATTGCTCGACTTCATCAGCCTGACATCTCAACAAAACCATCTCGCGAAAAACCTCCCTTATGGTGAACAGAGACGGCTCGAAATCGCTCGGGCCTTGGCATCGAAGCCGCTGCTGCTGCTGCTCGACGAACCCGCGGCCGGCATGAATCCGACCGAGTCGCTCGAACTGATGCACCTGATTCGCCTCATTCGTGACACGGGTACGACGGTGCTGCTGATCGAACATCACATGAAGCTGGTGATGGACATCTCCGACCGAATCGCTGTCCTCGATTACGGCCAAAAAATTGCCGAGGGAACTCCTGCCGAGATCCGGGCCAACCCACGCGTCATCGAAGCGTATCTCGGCAAGGAAGACGTGAGCTGAAGTTCTGGAATGGGGAATCCCCACCAACCACGTGCGGTCGCCTTAAGGAGTCACAGATCTTGGCACAGTTGCTGACCGTGGAACACTTGCATGCGGGCTACGGACCGATTGAGGTTCTGAAAGACATCTCACTCGCTGTCAACGAGGGAGAGATCGTCACGATGATCGGAGCCAATGGCGCGGGGAAGACGACGACACTGATGACGATCTCGGGGGCTGTCCACGCCCGCGCTGGCCGGATCGTGTGGGCGGGTCGTGACATTCAGAACCTGCCGCCGCACGAGATCGTTCGGCTTGGTCTCTGTCAGTCCCCGGAAGGCCGCAAGATTTTTCCGCGACTGACGGTGCTGGAGAATCTCGAACTCGGAGCCTACACGCGCAACGATAGGGCGGGGATTCGCCAAGACATCAATCACTCCTACGAACTGTTCCCGATCCTGCGCGAACGCAAAGACCAACTCGGGGGAACACTGTCCGGCGGCGAGCAACAGATGCTCGCCGTTGCCCGTGCTCTGCTGGGCCGCCCTAAACTGCTGTTGCTCGACGAACCATCGCTCGGCCTCGCTCCATTGATCGTGCTGAAAATCTTCGACGTGATCCGCAAACTCAACGCGGAAGAGGGAATGTCTGTTCTGATCGTCGAGCAAAATGCCCGCCTGGCTCTGAAACTGGCTCACCGTGGCTACGTCATGGAAACGGGCACGATCACGATGAGCGATTCGGCTACATCGCTCCTGAACGACCAACGCGTGAAAGATGCCTACTTGGGTGAATAGTCCATCGTCCGTGGCCCACTCATCGACGCATGGCATCGAACACGTTCGTGATGCGTCTCTGACCCGCCAATCCGACGCTGTGATTGTGCTTTGGTCGATGCGGTTTGACGGGTTTTCACAATGAATAGCCGTTCCTGTGGACGTTTCTCCTTACGGTCACGGCCACACCGAATCATTCTGCACGAAAGTGTTCGGCGGCTGACACAGGAAGCACGTTCCCACTCAACCACGACGCCGGTCTGCCGTGCCGCTTGAAATCAGGCCTCCAGAGTTGACGCGTACCTGCCGGACGCCCGCCATAAATGGTTATTGAGTCCTCACAACACGAAAACCACCGTTGTAACTCCGGGCGTCGGGTAAGTTCTTGCTGCGTTGAGAGGTGCGGGAGTTCCGAGGAGGGTAGTTCCATGAGCCGCCTCGAAGGACGTGGAAGTTGCTACCGGTCGTCACGTGGGGATTGGTGCCTCCCAATCGCTTGGCAACATAAACATCTTCACACCACTCCAAGACGTTCCCGTGCATGTCGTCCAGTCCAAACGGATTCGCCAACTTCTGACTTACCGGATGCGGGTACTGCTCAGGCTGTGCATTGCCCTCGCCAAAGACGCCGCCGTACCATCCGTATTGGCTCAAGTCCCCGTCTTTCTCTCCGAAACTCCAAGGGCTTGACGTTCCCGCGCGGCAACTCCATTCCCACTCCGCTTCCGTGGGCAATCGATACGTACTCCCGTCCCTCTGACTCAACGTCTTGAGGAACTCCTGTGCCGCATTCCAACTCAAGTAACACGCCGCGTAGTCGGGGCCTTCTTTGGCATAGTCCTTAATTCCCCCTGCGCCCGTCCACGGGATCGTTCCCATCACCTGTGTCCACTGGCCCTGCGTCACCTCTGTTTTCGACAACCAGATCGCCTCCGTCAACGTCACCTGCACCTGTGTTTCGTCATCCCGCCGATCCTTCTCCGCCGGCGGGCTTCCCATCGTGAACGTCCCCGGCGGAATCAAGACGAACTCCATTCCCAATGTGTTTTTATCCACCACCGGCTTTCCGAACGACTTCGCCCACGCCTGTTGTCCCGCCTGCGCCTGAGTCGCCGTAAACGGGAACAGTAAGGGCGACGCCTTGTCCGGAACGGACTCCGCCGCTGCGGCCGACAACGCCAACAACACGGAGAACGTGAGCCACGAGACGATCCAGGCACGAGGGGGAAACATCATCTTATTCCTATCAACAGTGTTCACTTTGGGCAACGCGAAAATCGTCTCCTGACGGAGCCATCGGCGATCCGCTGTCGCCGTGTGTGTCACAGCCTCAACCGACGTTGTGGAAATATCTTGCTAAATCGGAGCGTCTTCATTTTAACGCCTTCGCCGCGACACCGCATCGCAGACGTTCCGCTTCGGACGCCCGTTGTGGAGCCCCGTCCGCTCGGCGGCGGGTCCGCGAATCATGCCGAACTGAAACCGTTTTCGCCGCCGACTGAATCCGGTTCGCAGAGGACACCCGTCGTCCTCTGAATCCCCGTTGATGCGATCGCTCATCGGTCACAGCGTCAAACGCTATTGTGACACATTTCATTTCAACGCTGCAGACGTACACACGAACCGCGATCTGTTTGGCTCAGGAGTCGCTGAGTTCAAACACCGTCCCGTACACGTCCAGTCGTTCCCAATAGTCGAGCAGTCGACAATAAAATTCGTGATTGGCAAGTGTGCTGCTGTCACCAAAAACGATGAGTTTACGGCGGGCTCGGGTCAGAGCAACGTTGGTACGGCGTGTATCCGTGAGAAAGCCTAACTCGGCGGTTGTGTTTGAGCGAACGAACGAAATCACGATCACTTCTTTTTCTCGGCCCTGAAAACCATCGACCGTGTCGATTTCGATGGCGAGATCGCTAATCAGTTCTCGAAGGAGTCTCGCTTGGGCCGCATATGGCGTAATCACGCCGATCTCGCGGGAAGCGACTCCCGAGCTTTTCAAGTCGAGAACTTGTCGCGCGACCAATGTCGCTTCGCCAAGATTTTCTCGGCTCGACCCTTCGGACTCCGCTCGCTCATCGCAGCCGGATCCAGCCGTGTCGTAAAATCGGACTGCTGTTTGTGTCAGTCGACTCACCACGACGTGAGGCCAATCACAGAGCAGGTGCGTTCGTACGGACTCCGCCGCGACGAGTGACGATTCGTAAAACTCATCGGATGAGAACTGCATGATCTGTTGGTGCATTCGATACTGAGTCGTCAGCCGCCGGACGATGGAATCACCGTACAACCCGATCAAGCGTTCCATTAAACTGATGTGAAATCCGTCACGACGGGCTTCGTTAGAGACAATGACGGCCGGCAATTGACAGTGGTCGCCCGCCAGCACGAGACGTCGGCTCCGCAACAGGGGAATCCAACAGGGCGGCTCGGTCGTTTGAGCCGCTTCGTCGATGACCACCAGATCGAACTCGAGGTCACCAAGCAGATCGGGGTTCAGCCCTGTGAGAGTTGCACAGACGACGGGCGACGATTCGAGAAGATGCTTGACCAATCTCAGTTCCATCAGCCGGGCATCGGCCAGCAGTCTCTTGGCCTCCGCCCTCAGGTCGCGTCGTACACCGGGAGCCGGAGCGGCACGCGTGACTTTGTTGGCCTGCCGCCGCAACGACCAGGCCTCCTTCGTCCATTCCGCAGCCAGTTTTAGGTCGGGATGCGATTCGACCTGAACATCAAGCGTTTGCTCACGCAGTTCGGGAAGGACGCGCGCGGGATGCCCGATGCGAATCGGTCGTTCACCCGCAGCCAGCAACCGTTCGAGGATATTATCGACGGCAAGATTACTCGGAGCACAGGCAAGGACTCGCTCACCGCGTCTGATCGCTTGGCGAATCAACTCGACAACTGCGGTCGTTTTGCCAGTTCCTGGAGGACCATGGATAACGGCGACATCGTCCGCCGCCAACGCATGGCGGATCGCCTCCCGTTGCGCATCATCCAAGCCCGATCCAAAACGGAGGTCTGACGGTGGCTGAAACGTCGGAGCGACTGTTCCCAAGAGACTGCGTTTGAGCTGAGCGAGTCGGCCCCGATCAGCCGCCTCCGCGCGACGAAGGGCCTCACGCTGACGTTGTCGCGCGATCTCATCGGAGGAAAGGTCGAGCCGATACGTTGGCCGATCCGCTTTCGATTCCGGAGATTCTTCCAACGCAACGATGATCGTTTCTCGATCTCGATTCGTGACGACACCGCGCCACGCGTCATCGCCTTGGGCCCGTTCTTCAGAAAGAACAACGGGAGTCCCGGGATTTAGTCGTGTCCAAGGAAGGACGAGACGCTGATCTCGCTTGGCAAGCGTCACAATCACTCGCCCACCGAATCCCGTTTCCTCACCGCGAATCGTCAACCCCAATAGACTGTCACCACTCCGCTCGGCCGTTGTCCCCGTCGCCAAACGAGACCGCCTGAGCACGGCACGGGTCTCCGCCTCTGCCTCTTGATCGAGACATCGAATCAACCTCTGAAAATGCGGGTCCGAGGTCTTCGGGGTTTCTGGGTTGTTCATAGGGCAGTCATGGCAGGAAAACAAATTCGTTGCTGGCAAGCAATGAGTGCGATAATTGCTCCCAACGACTCAAGTGATCCGCCGCCACGGGCTCCACCGGAGTCTGCAGGAATTCAATCGCCACCGCGATCTCCTGCTCAGTTGGCGGTCGCCCATACGCTAGCTGCCAGCCCAGTTCAAGACGGTCTCGATCATTGGAGGCCGCCATGTCGAGGCGTCGCGCGAACTGACGACTCATCTCGAGCATGAAGGGGCTGTTGAGAACAAACAACTGCTGCTGTGGCACGGTGGTCAGATGGCGTTGGTCGCTCGTCACGTTCGGTTCCGGGAAATCGAACAGAGTCAGCGTGGCATTGGGAGCGTATCGACTGATTATGGTGTAAAGAGTCCGACGACGGCCAGCCGGATTGTCCGCTTCAAACCCGTTGAGTCGACTGAAAAAATCGAATCCTTCAACCTCTTTGAGACCGGGCGTTGTCTGATCGATCGACGGGCCGCCCACCTGTGGGTCGAGCCTACCAGCGACACTGAGCAGCGCATCACGACAGGCCTCAATATCGAGACGCCGTGGAGTCATACGCCAGAAATATTCATTGTCGGGATCGCGGGCCATATTGTCCGACTGCTGGGCGCTGCTCAATTGATAGGTCGCGGACAGCATGATTTCGCGATGCAACCATTTGATCGACCAGCCAGCCTCCATGAATTGCACGGCCAAGTGATCTAACAGATCCGGATGTGTCGGCGGGCTACCAAGTTTTCCAAAATTGCTCAGTGTCGTCACGATTCCCCGACCAAAATGATAATGCCAGACGCGATTGACGAAGACGCGTGCCGTCAGCGGGTTTTGGGGATCGATGATCGCGTTGGCTAGATCGAGTCGCGAAAATGTTTTTCCGTCCGTGGCGTCAGGCGGCTGACGGAAGATGCGAGGAAATCCTGGCGGTGCTGGTTCTCCGAGGTTTTCAGGATTTCCACGGACGAAAACCCGCATGGCTTGGCCACCTCCGAGAATGCTCGGCATCAGCGGTCCCGCCGGTGGCGGAGTCTTGATCAGGGATTCGTATGGAGCCTGACGTTCGGCGAGTTGCTGTTTCTCCAATTCCGTCAACAAACCAACGAGGTCGTTCTCGGCAACGAAAAAGGGGGCCTTGTCGCCCTTCCAGAGGACCGTGAGTAATCGCTCCTGATCGGGGGGCAGGGGAGGCGGCTTTTGTGACGAGTCGGCGAGCGGTTGCTCGGTGGCTCGGAGGCCGTCCAACGCGGTCAACACCGAACTCTGGAGACCTTCTGACTGCTGCCGCATCGTGTCGGATGTGATCACTGTCGCGGATTCTTTTGCCTGCGTTGCCACCTCGCGAAGACTCTGCAGAATCGGCTCCGGACCCGACTCTTCCAAGACCTTGATCCAACGGTTCAAGAAGTAAATTTCCAAACCCTCTTGGCGTGCGAAAGCCACCTCGTCTAAGGGCAGTTTCTGGCTTCGCAGCACAAGCATCTTCCAAGAGGCGCGCACATAGGCATCCACTTTTTCCAAGGCCTGACGGCCGAGTTGTCTCCCGTGATCATCCTTCCATTTCTTCAGAGTCGACTTCTGTTGTTCAACCTGCTCACGCCAGTTTTTGTGAGCCTCGACAATCGGCGGAGCCGCCAGCATCCGCTCGGGCCACTCGGCACCATTGTAGGCAGCTGCCAACGAGTAATAATCACGCGTCGGAATCGGATCGAACTTGTGGTCGTGGCACCGGGCACAAGAGATGGTCAGCCCCATAATTCCACGCGACAAAGTGTCGACTCTGTCCTCCAATTCATCGGCCTTGGCTTTGGCTTCTCCGGCGGCACCTTTACGGAATTGCGGACCGAGCGATTGAAAGCCGAGTCCGGCCAGTCGGGCCACATAGTCTGTCGCCAGATCGGGCACTTGATCACCGGCAATCTGCAAACGCACAAATTCCGTATAAGGCAGATCTTCATTCAAAGACTTCACAACCCAGTCACGATACAGATAAGCCGCCGGTGTCGGCGTGAGGAATGAATTTCCTTGGTCGTCAGCGTAGCGCGCCACATCCAACCAGTAACGCCCCCAACGTTCCCCATAGTGAGGCGACTGCAACAGCCGATCGATTACCGTCTCGTACGCACCCGGTTCTGTGTCAGACTCAAACGCGGCACACTCTTCCGGTGTGGGCGGCAGGCCGATCAGGTCGAACGTCGCCCGACGAATCAACTCTTGTCTGGTCGCCGTCCGAACCGGACTCAGTATCCGTTGATCCAGAGCGGCCAGCACAAAAAAATCGAGTGGTTTTTTGGGCCAACGGCTGTCGTCAACATGGGGCATCACCCGCTTGCCAGGAGGTTGAAATGCCCATTGTTGACGACCGGCATCGAAGTCGACTCCCGGTTTGCCCGTGACGCGAGTGGATGCCGTTCTGTCACGCGGATCAGGCGCGCCCATGGCCACCCACGTTTCCAAAATTGCCACTTGCTCGGCGGACAGGCGTTCCTTCGGTGGCATACGCAAATTCTCATCGGTATAGCGAACCGACTTGATGAGCGGACTTTCCTCCGGACTTCCCGGCCGAATGACCGCACCGGACTCACCGCCTTCCTCAACACCAGCCCGGGTGTCGAGCCGCAGTGCGCCCTTCAATTTTCCCGCGTTGGCCGCCTCCTGACTGTGGCATTCGTAGCAATGGCTGATCAGAAGAGGCCGAACCTTGGCTTCAAAAAACTCGATCTTGCCGACGTCTAATTCGCCTGCCATGAGCGTGTTGACGCACCCAATCGCGAGCAGACAAGCCGAAGAAACGAACGTTATTTTCATCATTTTTCCGGTTCTCACGCGATGATTTCCTGCACGATACGGCCGTGAACATCTGTCAGACGAAAATCGCGGCCACTGTAGCGGTAGGTCAGTTTTTCATGATCCAAACCCATCAGATGGAGCATTGTTGCGTGCAGGTCATGCACATGCACGGGATTCTCTACAGCCTTGAAGCCGAACTCGTCCGTGGCTCCATAGGTCAGGCCCCCTTTCACGCCGCCGCCGGCCAGCCAGACCGTGAATCCGTGATGGTTATGGTCACGTCCATCTTTCTTTTGTGAAGTCGGTGTTCGCCCGAATTCACCGCCCCATAACACCAGCGTGTCTGCCAGCAAGCCTCGTTGTTTGAGGTCTCCAAGCAACGCCGCGATCGGACGATCCACAACCCGGGCGTGATTGAGGTGCGATTCCGTATTTCTGCTGTGATGGTCCCACGGCTGGCTCTTACCACAGTAAATCTGCACAACGCGAACTCCTCGTTCCACAAGCCGGCGGGCGAGCAGACAGTTCCTGCCATAGGTGGAGCGTTTGAATCCACCCGCGACACCCGTGGCCACCAGTTCCGATTCCGTGCCGGTCAAACCATACTCCGCCATTGTCGACGCGGTTTCTTGGCTGGTATCGAATGCGTCCGCTGCGGAGTTCTCCATCTGAAAAGCCATTTCGAGCGATTGAATTCGGGCATTCATCGCATTCTCGGCACCTCGGCGTTCCGTATGCATGGCGTTCAGACGTTGAATCAGGTCGAGTTCACGGCGTTGCGTGACCGGTGATAACTCCGCGTTTTGCAGAAATGGAATAACTTCGCGGGGATTGTAGTTTTGGGGTAACGCGACTTGGCAACCCTGATAAATTCCCGGCAGGAAACGATTACTCCAGTTCGAAGGGCCATTGACCGGTTGGCCTTGCTCGCCCAATACGACAAATCCAGGCAAGTTTCCATTCTCACTTCCGAGCCCATAGAGCAGCCATGATCCGTACGACGGACGGTTCGGCTGAATACTGCCGGTGAACATCATCCAGTTGGAAGATTCATGAACCGGAACATCCGTTTGCATCGAACGAATCACGCACAAGTCATCCGCAAACCTGGCGACCTCTGGAAACAAATCGCTAATCTCAATTCCAGACTGGCCGCATTTCGAAAACTTAAACGGCGATGGCATGAGACCTCCGGTGGCGTTTTCCGTGGTCAGTTTCGCGGTACTCTCGGGACGCTGGCCGGCAAACGTTTCCAAAGCCGGCTTCGGGTCGAAGGTGTCGACCTGTGAGGGGGCGCCATTCATCCACAGATGAATGACGTGCTTGGCTTTCGCAGCAAAATGAGGCCGCTGAGGCAGCAGTGGACTGGCCAGGGAACCGACAGCCCCACCCAGCGGTTCGGCGGCCGTCGCTCGGTGGCCGAGCGCCGCTGCGAGGCCCAGAGTTCCAATTCCATTGAAGCCCTGTGCCAGCATGGCACGGCGTGAGAACATCGGGTTATTCTTCTCAAAAAAACGAGGATCAGCGGCCTGCTCGAGTAGATTTTTCCAGAGATCGTGGCGGTGCAGGGGGATATTCTTCATGGATAGCCTAGAGTGGGGATGGAGTGGACAGATCACGTGAGCACCTGCTGGACGACATTTCCATGCACATCCGTCAGACGATAGTCGCGGCCGGTGTGCCGATAGGTGAGGCGTTTGTGATCGAGACCCATCAGGTGCAAGATCGTCGCGTGAAAGTCATGAATATGGACCGGATCTCGACCGACGTTGATGCCGTACTCGTCTGATTCTCCGTGAGTGATGCCCGGCTTCACACCGGCTCCCGCCAGCCAAGATGAGAAAACCCAGTGATGGTGCTCACGGCCTTTGGCCTCTGCTGCTGCGTTGAACGGCGTACGACCGAACTCCGTCGTCCAAACGACGAGCGTGTCCTGAAGCAGACCGCGTTGTTTCAGATCCCGCAGCAGTCCGGCGATCGGTTGATCGACGTTTTTGGCCAGCGAGGCATGCGTCAGCATGTCGCCATGTGCATCCCAATTATCCGATGAGCCAACATCAATCAGCTCGACAAAGCGGACTCCCCGTTCGGCGAGACGACGGGCGACGAGGCATTGCCACGCAAACCCCTGCGTACTGCCTCGCTCCAAACCATAGAGTTTCAACGTCTGATCCGTCTCCTTCGAGAGATCAAAAACTTCGGGCATCTCGGCCTGCATGCCGAATGCAGTCTCGAACGACTTCATCCGCGCGGTGAGGAGCGGATCGTCCGCACGCGACGCGAGATGGCGTTGGTTCAGCCGGGCTATCGCGTCGAGTTCGATCTCTTGCAAACGACTATTCGCGGCCCGACGCTGAATGTTCGCGACAGGCTCGGGTCCGGGGACGACGAGCGTTCCCTGATGCGCACCGGGGAGGAAGTCGCTCCCCCAGACCTGACCACCCGCATAGGGCGACTGCGGCGCAATCACGACGAACGATGGCAGATTATGATTCACCGTGCCGAGCCCATAACTAACCCACGAACCGAGGCTTGGTCGCGCGAACGTAAACGACCCCGTGTGAATGCCGAGGGTCGCTTCGTAATGGTTGGTATGATCCGATTTCATCGAGCGAATCACGCACAGATCATCGACACACTCCGCCAGATGCGGGAACAGCGAACTGACTTCGGTGCCGCATTCACCGTGCGGCGCAAACTCCCACTGCGGTCGTTTGAGGAACATCTTGTAGTTCCCTTCGCGTCCTTGAAACTCACTGACCGGGACCGTCTTGCCGGCATCGGCAACGAGCTTTGGTTTGGGATCCCACGAGTCCACATGCGACACGCCACCGCTCATATAGAGAAAGATGACTCGCTTCGCCTTCGGCGAAAAATGCGTCGGCTTCGGCGCCAGGGGATCCTCCGGATTCGATCGCGCGGCACCTTCGGCGAGCAACTGCGAGACGAGACCTGACAGCAGCATCGAGCCACCCGTCATGGAACGCAGCAGGTCTCGACGTGTGAGATCAAACGCCGGTCTGTGTTTCATCGCAGTTTCCAAAAGCAGTTTTGATACAGCCACCGAAAACGGAAACGAGCGCAAAGACGCCAAGAGGCGGCCTCGGCCAGGCGACGGTCCGGGCTCAGACGGCAGGTGGAATTATTAGTCAACATAGAGGAACTCATTGCTGCCGATCAGTGTTCTCAAATAGGCCGCGAGCGAGCGGACTGCGACGTTGTCCATTTTTGCGGAGATCAGTTCAGTGCGATAGGCGAGAAGAAACTCCCTGGCATCGTTCCGCTCGCCCTCGCTCGGAGTACGCCCAACAGCGTCTCGCCAAGCCTGTTCAATCTGTTGAGCGGGATCCTCATTGCCGGTCTGAAGCCGAGTCGCCCACTTCTCGGAGTTCGTGTGAACAAATGGATCGTTAAGAAAGAATAACGCTTGAGCCGGGACCGTTGTACCGAGACGATCGGCGGTGGACGCGTTCGGGTCCGCGCCGTCGAACAGCGAGAGAAACGGATGTCGCTTGAGTCTCTGCGTCATGAGATAGATGCTGCGTTTGTTGTGGTCATAGACCGCACTGAATGGGCTGTGTTGCGTATATTTCCAGCTGATCGGCGACGGAAACGGATGTTCGCGCCCGGGAGTCGCGTCGAGTGCGCCGCTCACAGCGAGGATCGCATCCCGGATTTCCTCTGCGTCCAGACGTCGACGCTGGAAGCGCGTGTAGAAGTCGCGTCCAGCGTCTGGCCGTGTGGTTGCTTGTGTTTGAGTCGCATCGGCCACCGACGACTGCTGATACGTCGCGCTGAACATGATCAAGCGGTGCATCATCTTCACCGACCAGCCACTCCTGATGAATCGCGTTGCCAAGTGATCGAGTAACTCGGGGTGCGTGGGTGGTCTTCCCCGGACACCAAAGTCATTGGGCGTCTGAACGAGTCCTCTTCCGAAGTGGTGCTGCCAAATCCGATTGACCATCACGCGTGCGGTCAGCGGGTTATCAATCCGCGTCAGCCATTGTGCGAGTTCCAATCGACCACTTCCCGACGTATCGGCCGGCAACGCATGGCGACCCAAGGCCTGGATGAAACCGCGAGACACTTCCTCGCCCGCCTGATCCGGCTGCCCCCGCATCTGCATTCTCGCATTGTGCGGCGTCCCCTCAGCCATACCATAAGCCATCGCGAACGGCCCCTCGACGATCAAGTCGGCGTGAGCCTGATTGAGTCCGGCGGGATCGAGACAGCTGATGGCACCTGCGGCACTCGATGACTCTGTCGAAACCGGGGCGATGGAGGCGTTCTGCACGCTCAGATTGTCGAACCAAATCGCCGGCCGATTCGTCTCTTTCTGATCGACTCCCTCCAACACCACGAGGTCCATCGCTCCCGACCATCCGGGAACGAACCGCTTGCCTGTGAACTCGGTCATACGCCCCGGCAGGCCCACCTTTCCGGAAACGGTTCGTCCCTTCAGATCGAGAGTCAGTTGCATGTTCTGCCATTGGAAGGGCGGTACTGCGGCAAGGACTTCGATCGTCTCACCACTTCGCAAAGACACCGATTCGGCCGAGATCAGAACTTCGACAGCGGGCGCAGCAGGCATCGTCCCGATCCAGAACCGATGCAATCCTTCCGCTCCCGCCTCCGGTGCGGCCACCCGGAAGTCCAGATTCACATGCAACGTGTTGTCGGAATAAGGAACAGGCTCGAGGTAGAGTGCCTGAGTAATCTGATACTCCCCGACGCCGCGTGATACAGTCACGCCGACCTGACCGCGCGCATACACATTCTTGAACGGGCTCTGAGATTCGGAATTCACCTCAATTCTTCCGTGATAGAGCCAAGGCGGAACGAGCACACCGTGACTGCCGCCGGCAGCTGAAGCCTGCATCTCGAAGTCGCCATCGATCTCGTGCATCGATCTAAGAATGGCTGCCGAGACTGGCTGTTTCTGCTGCTCAAGGCTTGTCACAACAGACGCCACTCGCGCATTGTACTCACGCCATTTCGGCCGTGATTCGTGCGGTGGAATCAGCGGCAGCAAGGAGCGAACTCGATTCTTTTGCTCAGAACCCGGAAACGCATAACGACTGCTGTCGAAGATGCCGTAGAGCGCATAGTAGTCGCGCATCGAAACCGCATCAAACTTATGATCGTGACACCGCGCACAGCCGAGACTCAGGCCAAGCACCGTCTGCCCCAGCGTCTCGATCGTATCTTGAATGGTTAGGTGGTGATAGTTCTCGGAGTCAAATCCGAACCGCCGCGAGATCGCCAGATAACCCGTGCCGACCACTTGTTCCGCATAGCGTTCGGCTGAAGTCTTTCGCGCAATGAGCGTTGGCGATTGCTCCACATCGTTCTTGGATTCCGAGTCATCACGCTCTACGACCGCCTTGCGACTGATTTCCGCCAGCAGATCCCCCGCAATCTGCTCTTGCAGAAACTCATCGTAAGGTTTGTCGGCATTGAACGAATCGATCACGTAGTTACGGTAACGCCAAGCCAGCGGTACAGGATAATCCGCCGTCTCACCCGCTGTATCAGCGTACCGCACCACATCAAGCCAGTGCCGTCCCCATCGCTCACCGTAGTGAGCCGATTGGAGAAGTCGATCGATGACCGCCTCAAACGCCCGCGGCGAGGGATCCCTCTCAAACGCCTGAATCTCTGCATCGGTTGGTGGGAGCCCTGTCAGATCGAATGTGGCTCGGCGAATCCGCGTGAGTTTGTCAGCCACCGGTGCAGAATGGACGCCCTGTGCCTGTTGCCGAGCACCGATGAAGGAATCAACGCTGCTCGTGGCGCCCACGTGGTCTTGACCAACAGGCGGCGCGACATCTTGGATCGGCTCGAAAGACCAATGTGTTGTCGTTTGAAATTTCGGGGTCTTCGCCGGCCAAACTGCTCCCGATTGGATCCACGTCACGAAGTCTGCGATCTGATCCGCTCGCAGAGCCTTGTCTTTCTCGGGCGGCATGGCGGAAACATCGGCCTGTCTCTTGATGGCCTTGATCAGCAGACTCTCCTGCGGCTGTCCCGGCACAATGGCAGGCCCCGATTGGCCCCCCTGAGCCAACATGTCAAGCGAATCGATTCGCAGTTCTCCAGAGGTCTTCGCGTCGCCATGACAGCGAAAGCAGGTCCCGACCAGAACGGGTCGAATCTTCGCCTCAAAGAAATCTTCGCGTTCATCGCCGCGGCACCCGTCGCTGCTCATCGGAAGCAGCGACGCCACCAACATCCCGGCAAGGCAAATCATTCGTTTCATGGTCGCGGCTCCGTTGACTGGCTAGCCCGGTCGAACATACCGAAGCAAAGGCGTCCTGTCGTGAAACACGGAATCGATCGACCCACGGCAGGAGATCAACAGATCGAAACAGAGACGCAATGACATGTTTTCGAATCCTGCGGAAGGCTGATGGCTGAAAAATCCCCAGCTCAGACCTCGTTCAGTGCCTCGGTGGCATCCCCAAACGTTTTCGGTCGGACATTCATCTTGTCCATCATTGACAGATACAGTCGGCACATTTGGCGATTTGGCTGCTTGCGATAGTCGAGGATCCGACCACCCTGAATCCGGCCTCCACCGCCCCCGACCATGACAACCGGCAGCTCATCGTTTTTATGTCCACCGCTCATCATGCTGGAGCACATCATCAGCATCGAATTGTCAAGGAGCGTGCGTTCCCCTTCTTGAATCGCATCCAACTTGCTGGCGATATAGCCCAGTTGCTCCACGAAGAAACGGTTCACCTTGAGCCAATCTTCGCCATCGGAGTGCGACAGCAGGTGATGAATCATGTAGTCGACATTCAGATGCGGGAACCGCAGCGCCGAATGGTCGTTGTTGAGCTTCAGTGTCGCGATTCGGGTGGTATCGGTTTGGAATCCGAGTACAAGAATGTCACACATCAGCCGCATATGGTCGGCGATATTCTGAGGGATCCCGTCCGCCGGGCGCGCGAAGTTCGGCTTGTCCAGAGTCGGACGCCAGCCTTGCAACTCTCCTTTCTGACCCGCTTGCTCAATCCGTCGTTCGACGTCGCGTACGGAATCCAGATACTCATCAAGCTTCCGCTGATCGCTGATACTGATCTCTCGCCGAATGTCGGTCGCATCTGCGATGATCGCGTCCAGCACGCTCTTATCACCTTTCTGCACCTCATCCTTAAACAGCCTGTCAAATGCAAGGGAGGGGTACAGTTCCAGTGGCGTCGGCGTGGTCGGAGTGGTCCACGAGATGTGTGAACTGTACAGCATCGAGTAGTTACTGTGGACCGACGGATTTGCCGCTTCGCATCCGAGGACAAGGCTCTGGACTTTCGTCGACCGGCCATAAGTCTGGGCGAGATACTGGTCAACGCTGGTGCCGGACTTAATCTCTCCACCTGGAGCCAGTGGAGCTCCGGAGAGCAGATTGCCCGTTTGGGAGCTGTGAATGTTCCCCTTTGTCGCCTCAACATTGTAAAGCCCCTGCACAAACAGCAACTTCTCGCGGAAGTCGTGTAATGGGGCAAGGACTTGGCCGAGTTGCATGGCCTTGCCTTGTCCTTTGGCCCACCATTCTTTGCTGTGATAGCCGTTACCCGAGAACAGCACCGCCAGACGGACAGGCGCTTCACTCGACTTTTGGCTGCCGCTGATTTCGTCGCCCCAAACAGGCAGCGACTCCATCCACGGGAGAGCCATCGAGACGCCGAGACCACGCAGAAACGTTCGACGGGAGAAGTGCTGTGGCATGTGGTTCATCCTGCGAAAATGAGATTAGCAATAATGATCGACCGGACTTTAGAATGACACTGGGCCTATTTTTTCACTCATCCGAAACGCGGTTTCGTCCACGGATCTCACGGAACTGGGGGCTGCGAACGATGGCTTCCACGACAATCGCGACGTGGTTATCGTTTTGGTTAAGCTGTTTCTGAATCTCGGCCAACAGCGGCTCATCTGATAACTGTACCGACCGACCCAGGGCGTAGCCCAGTAGTTTTCGTTGAAACTGACCGACAAACGCTTGCCGACGGGTGGTACCAAGATAATGCTTGAGATCGGCTAGGCCGTCGACGGATGTCCCGTCGAAGAGGACTGTTTTTGTGTCAATCGGCAATCCCGCGGCATCGGTCGTACGCAATCGACCGATGCCGTCGAAGCCTTCGAGGGCAAATCCAAACGGGTCGAAACGCAGGTGGCATTTGGCACAGGCCCGGTCACTCGTGTGCCGGGCGATCAATTGGCGTTCCGTCAGACCTTCGGGAACAGTTTCGGAGAGCACCGGTACGTTCTTCGGCGGACGGGGCAACTTCTCGCCGAGGACCACTTCACTGAGCCAGTTACCACGCAGAATCGGGCTCGTGCGTGAGGCTCCCGATTGCTTCGAAAGCGTCGTTGCGAGAGACAGAATGCTGCCGCGTGAGTACTGGCGGACGTTCTCCACCCGCCGCCATTCGCGCCCCATGATACCGGGGATCCCATAGTGCCGGGCCAGTTCCTCGTTGAGAAACGTGGAATCACCATCGACGAGAGACACCACCGACCGATCGTTCTGCAGCATGTCGGTCAAAACCAAAATCGATTCCTCGTACATCGCACCGCGAAGAGCGTTGAATGTCGGGAAGTGGCGTTCGCTCTTCTCATCCAGATGATCAAAGTCATGGATATGCAGCCAGTGACACCCAAATTCGGTCGCCATTCGGCGTATCTTGGCATCCTTCAGCATCCGCCGAGCCTGCGCGGCAACAACATCCGGATCGTGCAGTTTTCCCGCTGCGGCGAGAGACAGCAGTTCCGCATCCGGAGCGGAGGACCACAGGAAGTAACTGAGTCGGTTGGCGAGTTCATCATCGGAAACAGGTCCGGCCTTGGTTCCGGCACCCGGCTTCTCCAATCGGTACAGAAATGCGGGCGAAACGAGGACCCGAGCCAGCGTCAATCGCAAGGCTTCATCATGCGCCAGTTCCTGTACCCGCAGGCTCGCATACAGATCCCGAATCTGAGCGACATCCGTATCGATCAGCGGGCGTCGGTACGCCTTTTTTGCAAATTCGATCACCGCGTTGAGTTGCTGCGGCTCGTTGTCGATCAGCTTTTGACGGAACGCATCGACCCGGTCTTGAACCGGTTTGCGAAGCCGCTCAAACCCTGGCATCAGGTCGGGGCGATCCTGCGTCGCATACTGGTACAGCTGAACGAAGGCCGAACTGATCTCCAACGGTTCTTGTGAAACATACAACAACTCCTGCCACAGCTGGTCGAGTTGGGCGGACTCCTCCGGTGTTAACATCAATCGCCGCAGCTGGTCGTCCTCACGATAAAAAAGAATCAGCGTGACAGTTTCATCGGCAGGAACAATCTGGGAGTAGCACAACGTCGGCGGAAACAGGCTGCGAAATTCCTCAAATGCCGTTTGGATTCGCTGAGCCGTTTGGCTTCCCTCTGTGACAAGCATGGCCGATGCGGTTGAGCTCGGCCCGACCGCACCGGCGGGGGTCATCTGAACTTGCAGTCGGACAGATCCTTCTTGAGCCATTTCAGGATGCAGCAGCCCAGACGTCACGAACTCCGAACCGGCAACGAATTCTGCAGGAAGACGCACTTCAAGAATTTCCGGGGCATGCACGCACAGGTTCGCGTCTTCGGTGACACGTCCATCGCGAGATCTGCCGAAACGCATCAACGGCAGCCCCCACTTCGGCTGAGTGACCGTTGGGAGATCGGATGGAGCGTTGGCCGCGGCATTCAAAATAGGGGACAGAAACGGACCGGATAGGGACCGGAACTGTTGCACAAGGAAGGCCTCGGGAGAATCCTTGGAGAGCGTGGCGGGGTCCAATTGCAGGACGCGTTGGAGTTCATCGGCCAGCCGCAGCTTCTCTGTGGGTTCGCTCGCAGCCTGCCATTTCGAGATCAGAGAATCCACGGGAAACACCGTCCCCACGCTCGCGCTGACCGGCTCCGAGGTGAAGTGCCAGACATCCGGATTCCCTTGGGAGTCGGCATGGGGATTGCCCGCCAGAATATCGGGCAAGATCTCCTTCCACAGATTCCACTCGTGCTTTCCATCGCTCAGCGTCAAATCGATTGCAGTCAGATCGCACGCTTGAGTCTCTTTCGGGCTGATCACGAGGGCAATCACATCACCCGGACGCACGACGACCGAATCGAAGGACCCGACGGACAAAAGTTCGGCTCCCTTGCTCCGTCCCGCGGCAAGCTGTTGACGCGTGTTGCCACGTCGTCGTTGCAGCGACCAGAGGGTCTTGTCCCCGCAGGCGGGATCGCGATGCTGGATCGATCCTGAAATCTTGATCGTCGCGGCGATCGGGCTGCGCCAGCCGATGACAACCGCGCGTGTGGCCGAGGGATGAACGAACACACTCTGAGGCTGCATGTCGCCCGGAACACGCACACGCTGATCCGACAAATTGGCCAAGACACTGTGGCCGTCCTCACCAATCCAACCCTTGATGAAATCGGAGGCTTCAAACGACTCTTGTTTGCCAAGCATTGGAGTCCCCAACGCCTGACGACCTCCGTTGCCAACTCCCAGATAGTCGAGCCATGCCGTCAACGCCTCGACATCGACTCCGTGCTTCTTGGCCAGCAGTGCCAACTCGATGGGCGCACTCGATTGGTCCGCTTCATGGGCCGCGGCGAGGCATTTGGCAGACTGAGCCGCGTAGCGATCTCGACTTTGGGTGACTGTGGTCGCGACGCGATCCACATCTCTCAGCAACAAGTCCGGCCGACCGGCCATGACAAATCGCGGTCGCTCCCAGACGGCATCGTCGTTCGCATTCCCGTCACCAGCATCGTCGGCCTGTAAGGAGAGTGAAATTTCACCCTTTTCCTCACCCGGCAACTTGACTCGAAACTCATGCCGAGAAACGAGCGGATTTACGGGGACCAGCCACGAGTGAATGTTCTCGTGAAGTCCAATCTGGCCGACTGGGTTAAACTTAAACAGGAAATTTTGCCACGGAGTGATCAACTCCATGAGCTGCAGAATTTCTGCCGAGTTTGCGGTTTTCCATTTCACTCGGAGCGGATCAATCAACAGGGACTTTGCATCCCCGTCGTTCAGCATCGTCCAGACTGTTCCGAGGTACTTCGGGCTCAGCCCGCGTTCTTTCGCGACCACTTCGATCGTCTTGGTGCCCGACGCAAGGGCCTCTCTGTCTTCAATCGTCGCCAACAGATATCGCTCAACCGAAAGCTTGCCGCTGCGGTTCGCACCCAGACGTTGCAAGTAGGCCCGCCAGTCCTCGCCCGGCTCCTTCTGAACTCCTGTCGAACCACCACCATGGCCGGTGTAACGACCGTAGAGACCGCGAATTTTTGTCAGGTATTCATTGACCCAATCGCGTCGGGTCATGTACGTCGAGAACCGCATTCCCTCCGGAAGCAACACCGCATGGGCCGCGACCTCTTTGGCTGCGTCCAGATACTTCGTCAGCAGCGATGGCGACATGACCAGCGAATTGCCAACGTTTGTGAATCCTTCGCCCGCGGCACTATCAACAGGGAACTCCTTCGCAACATTGAGATCGCCAATCTGAGTCAAATCCTGCAGCGTGTAGGTGTATTCCACGTTGTTCAGCCGACGCAGGACGACTGGCCCCGGATCACCTGCATGGGCTGCGGCTTCCATCGTCAAATAGTTCTGCACCCACTGATGCATCCTCGCCCGTTCCTCGGTCGAAGGCTGGACCGCATCCTGCGGCGGCATCTGCTCGCTGGTGAGCATCTCGCTGATCTGTTGCCACGTCTTGGGATGCTGGCGAATCTGAGTTAAGTCCACAAAAGCGGTGAGGTCGATTTCGGCTTCCGCCGTGTCTCCGCTGTGGCATTTGTAACAAAACTGCTTCAACAGCGGTTGAACGTCCGTCTTGTATGCGACATTGAGATGTGTGGTTTCATCGGCTCGGGCCGGCGATATCATGCCGAACAAACCAAGCAACAACGCGAACCATAAGCCGAAACACATTCCAAGGTGATGAATTTGACGGTTGGTTATCATCCAAAAACCCCCTGATCATATCTAAAAAATAGTGGGCTGGGTGCTTGGCATACACTCACGGATCAACCCGATCATTCGCCGATGACGCGGACGGTGGCTAACGACTGGACCAGACGATGGTCGTCCCATTTCCAAACGACTTTTTTGTCACGAGTGACCTCGAAGACATGGGCCCCCCGGCCCTCTTGTCCGCGGAGAAAATTACCGACGATGATATTGCCATTTTTGAGGGGTTGGATACTGGAGACCCAGGTGAGGTTCAGTTCCGGCGCGTCCCTGTCTCCAAACTCCCACACAGTCTGTTTGCCGGGTGTCACTTCGATCACGCGTTTTTGCGTGCCGCAGGAGATGAGGGTATTGCCATTCGCGAGTCGTTGCGCATCCCCGGCATTTTCCACGCCTGTATATTCCCAGACAACGTGGCCCGTGGAATCGACTTCGCGGACCGCACCTTCTCCTTCGTGCGCGGCCAGAATGTTACCGTGGGCGAGTTGATGAACGTTTCGGACCTGAAGATGATACGACTCGTGGCTTGTCTGCAGCGGTGTGACGTGCACCACTTCGCCCTTCGAATTCACTTCCACAGCCTGCGGCGGCCCTTGTTCCGCGACAAGCGTATTGCCATTCGCAAGCCGACTGCAACCAAAGACCTGCATCGATTGGCTGACGTAGTCAAAGACTTGGACACCCCGCGCCGTGATCTCGCGGACGCCGGTCGGTTTGCCACCATAACCAAACAGAATGTTCCCGTTGGACTGGACCTCAAAGATCACCGTCGTGCTCGGCGGCCTGTAATCCCAAACCTGCGTGCCATTGGCATCCAATTCCAAGAGTCGGTTTGGACCCTTGCCATACTCGGCGAGCAACAGGCAATGTGTGATTGGGCCATTCTCTGCCGCCGCGTGAGTTGTGAGGGTCACTGTAAGCACGAGGAGAATGACGCCGTGTCGTGCCAACAAAAAACGGGAAGTGCTTGTGGGATACATTGGCGGGCCTCGTGAAGGGGGGGGCCGAATAATACACGATCTCTGAGGCATGTGCCATCGTTAATCGAGACGCGTGGCTGACCATCGCTTTGGAATTGGGAGCCGCGGTCAAAATTCACAAGTGGAGTACGCGAATACCGGCCATGTTCACAATACGGTTTGCGGGGATATAACGACGACCGCCGTCATTCGAAACCCTTGACTCATCCAACCCTGCGGATCTGTGGAATGGCCGGTGGTCGCGAAGAAAAGCATCGGTCGTCTTGAGGGTTGTCCCATGCCAGTCGTCCGCGGGGACTGATCCGCGAACCCCTCATGCCGCGCCCCGGCGAGGAATCTCAACACGTCGCCGTTTCCCAGACTGCGGCAGGAATCAACCGAACGCTGTGGCGCATCCTCTCCCACCCCGATTCGTACCGGAGGAAAGTCTGTGGGGCGAGGAGCGTCTGTGGCTTTCTCTTATTTTCCAAAATCGATCCGACCCAACACGTTTATCAATTGAAACTTCCTCAACTGGCGAGAAAATTTCATCGATCGTTAGTATCACATTCTCGTGGCGACGGCAGATGTCGCATCGTCACCGGAGACGGACTCGGCAGACACAAAAAATCCGGTCATTTGGCCTGATATATGACCGCGGAAGGCTGGATTGAATTTGGAACTGGCTTGAATCTGGAAACAGTGGTTCATATAGACACGCTGACGAATACGCATTTCCTCTGGGACGAGTACGCCACACGATGAGATATCTATCGATTGTTTGGATGGTCTGTTTGCCGTTTCTGTTTAGGTCATACGTTGCCGCCAATGACGGTCAAATCGAGTTCAATCGCGACATCCGGCCAATTCTGTCCGATAACTGCTTTCAATGTCATGGCCCCGATGAACGGGCCCGGCAGGTGGGACTGCGGCTCGACAAATCAGAACCAGCGCAAGCCGCATTGCCCTCTGGCAAAACAGCAATCGTTCCGACGAAGGTCGGCGACAGTGAACTCGTCCGCCGGATTATGGCGGCAGACCCTGCCGACCAGATGCCGCCCGCTGACAGCGGCAAGAAATTGACAGTCCGGCAGAGGGACTTGCTTTGCCGTTGGATCGAACAGGGGGCGGTGTACCAGCCACATTGGTCGTTTGTTACGCCGAAACATGGGGTTGCGGGTTCGCGAAGCGTCAACGATCTGACATCGAACAGCGATGCGCAGCGGCGCCGTTGGAAATGGCCGCTGAACCCGATCGATGAGTTTGTTCTCGATCGACTCGAGGTCGAGGGGCTTGAACCATCACCGACGGCGAACCGGGAGCAGCTCCTGCGTCGCGTCACGCTCGATTTAACCGGCGTTCCACCGACAGTGCAGGAACTCGACGAGTTCCTGACCGATAACGCACCGGATGCTTATGAACACCTCGCCGATCGATTACTCGCTTCTCCTCGTTATGGGGAACGGATGACGCTCGACTGGCTTGATGCCGCTCGCTACGCCGACACCCACGGCTTCAACAATGACACGACACGATCGATGTGGCGTTGGCGAGACTGGACGATCAACGCCTTCAACAGCGGCATGCCCTATGATCAATTTGTCACCGAGCAACTGGCGGGAGACCTGCTTCCAAATCCGACGCTCGAGCAACAGATCGCCACCGGATTCAACCGCAATCACGTCATCAATTCTGAGGGCGGCATCATTCCCGAAGAGTATCGAGTGGAATACGTCGCCGACCGAGTTCATACCACGGCGACGATCTTCATGGGCCTGTCGATGGGCTGCGCCCGCTGTCACGACCATAAGTTCGATCCGCTCACACAGCGTGAGTACTACCAGTTCTTCGCGTTTTTCAATCAACTCGACGAGAAGGGGGAGGCGGGTCGAGTTGGCAATGCCGAACCGGCGATCAAGGCACCGACACCGGAGCAGTCCAGCCAGCAACGAGAACTGACACAGCAACTGATAGAAATCGAGTCGGATCTTCAGCAGCGTCGAATGCGTGCCGTGTCGACAATCGGAGAGTGGGAACCCCCGTGGAAAGCGGCGCGAGCCAGTGTCTCTGCCGAATTGATGCCGGAATTTCAGTGGTCTTTTGAGGAGACGACGGGAAACCCGGTGCGTGAGCGACGGGACCCGCAACGCACCGGCAAGATCAGTGGAATGATCGAATGGACGCGGGGCAAGATCGGATCAGCGATCAAGCTCGATGGAACATCTGGCGTTGATTTGGGTGACATCGGATCCTTTGAGCGGACGGACAAGTTCTCGCTCGGTGCGTGGATCAATGTTTCGAACACTGATGCGACGACAGTCTTCTCCCGCAGGGACGAGACGACTCCCTTTCGAGGATTTGATGTGTTGTTGGTCGATGGCAAGTTGACGGCACGACTGGTGCACCGTTGGCCTGACGAGGCCCTGCACGTCGTCACCAAAGCTGATCTCACGGTCCAAGAATGGCATCACGTCTTCGTCACCTACGATGGTTCGTCGAAAGCGGAGGGACTCAAACTGTATGTCGATGGTCAGCAGCAGGAGGTCGAGATCAAAGTCAACCTCTTAACCGAGACGACAATCACGACCGAATCATTTCGTCTTGGCTACCGCACAGGGGAGACCGATTTTCGGGGGCTGATCGACGAGGTCCGGATCGACAACCGTGAACTGACGGCTGATGACGTACTGGCAGTCACCGAATCAGACCGCCTCGACGAAGTGCTTGCTCTGGCCACCGATCAACGTTCCGTCGATCAGATGCAGAGCGTCGCCAAGGCCTATCTGAATCGCTTCGATCCAGAGTTCGTAAACCTCACCACGCAACGAAGCGACATCGAACAGCGGCGATCCAATCTGGAAAAGACCGCTCCCTCGACAATGGTGATGCAGGAGATGCCCCAGCCTCGCCAAACATTTCTGCTCAAACGAGGCCAGTACGATCAACCAGCAGAGACTGTGGGCCCCGATGTTCCTGCGAGCCTACCGGCGTTCCCCAGCGACGCGCCACGCAATCGGCTCGGCTTGGCCCAGTGGCTGCTGTCGCCCGAACATCCGCTGACAGCGCGTGTCGCAGTCAATCGAGCTTGGAGCCAGTTTTTCGGCACGGGACTGGTGGAGACCGTGGAAGACTTTGGTTCGCAGGGATTGTGGCCTAGTCATTTGGAGTTACTCGATTGGCTCGCGGTCGAATTGGGGGGGGCGGCAAGCGAGGAACCGAAAGTACGGAACGATGACCCGTCCGCCGCTCCGTGTTCCACGCTCCGTATTCCCCGCGGCGACGTGAAGCATCTCCACCGCCTAATCGTAACATCAGCCACATACAAGCAGTCCTCGCATGTGACGCCGGAATTGCAGGAACGTGATCCGCTGAACAGGTTGCTCGCGCGGGGATCTCGATTTCGATTGCCGGCAGAAACCATTCGAGACAACGCTCTCGCTGTCGCTGGTTTGCTCAGTGATCACTGTGGCGGCCCGAGTGTCTCTCCGTACCAACCGGCGGGATTGTGGGACGATGTGGCCGTGGGGGCCGACTATGCAGGGACCGTCTATCAACAAGACAAAGGTGAGAACCTCTATCGTCGGAGTATGTACACGTTTTGGAAACGGACTTGCCCTCCGCCGGGATTGAATACGTTCGACGCACCCGAACGCGAGGTCTGCACCGCGCGTCGATCACGGACTAACACCCCGCTGCAGGCCCTCGTTCTGATGAACGACCCCACGTATCTCGAAGCGGCTCGCAGGCTGGCGGAACGAACCATGACAGAAGGCGGCGCAACACCGGAATCACGCATCGTTTTTGCCTTCCGGATCAGTCTTTCACGCAGGCCCTCCCTGGTTGAATCCGGAATCTTGTTGAAGATCTACCAACAACGACTCACCCGCTACCAACACGATCCGTCTGCCGCAAAGGCACTCCTCACCGTCGGCGAATCCCTCGTCAACCAGTCCCTCAACCCCGAAGACCTAGCCGCATGGACCGCCGTGATGAGCGTGATCCTGAACCTCGACGAAGCGATCACCAAAGGCTGAGCGGAATTCCCACAATCGAACCGAAGAACCACGCTCGAGCCGCAATCCCGATGCCTGTGTGTCTGTGTCTGTGTTCCACAACGCCGCCAGGATTCCACACACCATGACGCTTGACACTCAAGAACCCGATCTCGGCTTGCGCAGTCGCCAAGGAACTTCTAGACCGTGACGGTCCATGATCAGCGGATCGGACAGGATGCGTTCTGTGAGCCCGTCCGCCTGCACTTTCCCTTCGTCCAGAACAACAACGCGATCGCAAAGATCGATGGCGAAGTCCAGATCGTGCGTGGCAACAATCAGCGTGCCGGAAAAATCACGCAAAATACTGAGCAACTGGCGACGTGCTCGCGGGTCAAGATTGCTTGTTGGTTCATCCAGAACAAGGACGGCTGGCTGGCACGCCAAGACGCCAGCCAGACAGACGCGTTTCCGTTCGCCGGTACTCAATTCGGACGGATTCCTCGTGGAGCAGTCTGCCAGACCAACGGCACTCAGACCGCGCTCCACTCGTGCCAGAACTTCGGCGTGGTCAAGACCGAGATTGAGCGGCCCAAACGCGACGTCGTCGCGGACGGTCGGACAGAACAACTGGTCGTCCGGATCTTGAAAGAGGAACCCCACCTGTTGCCGGATCTCGCGCAACCGAGATTTTGTGACAGCCTGTCCATTGAAGAAGACATGAGCCTCTTCATCTCGAATTGCCGGCGGCGATGGGAGCAGCCCATTGCAGTGCATCAGTAACGTGGATTTGCCGGCACCACTTGGCCCCACGACGGCAAGCCGATCTCCGCGACAGACCGCGCAACGGATTTCGTGGAGCGCTAGTCGCCCATTCTGGTATCGAAACGACAGACCACGAAGGTCGAGAATGATCGGCTGATTCATGCGTGGAAACTCAAGGCAAGGGTCGGCCAATCGAAGGCGATGAGACACAAAGTATGACACAAGAATAACCGTGGACAGCGTTCAACGTCTTGACCGATGGGATGCCGTGTTTCAACAACGTCTGGAGTCTCTGAATGGAATCAGACGGCATCGTCCAGCGATCTCGCAGACCCAGCCCAGCCGCGGGCTAACATGGCACGGTGCGTCCGTTCGGCTCGTTCCATCGCCCGCAGTAAGAGAAGTCCAATCAATTGCGCATTCATGGTCCATCGCCTCCAAAACGAAACGTATCCAAAATCTCGCGCGTCTCGGGCGTTTCGCAAACGTTTCAATTCGTCCCATAAAATGAAGAGATAGCGATACATAAACCCCAGCATGGCGACAAACACGGCAGGACATCTCCAGCGTCTCAGGACTGCGAGGAACTCCCGAAACGGGAGCACATGGATCAGCCACAAGCCGGCCAAAAATGAAACCGTACATCGCATCCAGAGTGCAACCGTCCAACTCCACGCCTGATGATTCCCGCTGCTGACGGGAACCGAAAGTCCCAATACGAGCAGCAGTGGCACAAATAATCCCAGCCTGCGCGCGAGGTAACGAATCGTCACGCCCGAAAGACTCAATCCGATAAAGATCAGAGTCAGCAGGAGTCCTTGTGCGGGCCAATGGTGAAGTGGAATGACGCCCGCCACCACAATGGCCAGCAGCGTCAGCCCCAGTTTCACATTCGCCGGAAGTCGGTGACAGACGGATCTTGAAGACACATCGACACCGACCGTGCGTGATCCAGGAACAGCATCATCCATCGGAACCGTCCACCATCGTCAGACGATTCCCCTGCCAACGCGCAATGCCGACCAGCACCATCGCCCCGGAAAATACAATCACCGTACCGAGCAGTCCGGCGAGGGATACCGAGTACCAACTGGGAGAGAGAAGCGGAATCTCGTAGCCGCCGAGAAGCAGTGGAGTTCCTTGGGTTTTTAAGTCCATAAAGCCAAGCTGTTCCGAGACCGCATCAAGTCCATCGGAATAGACGCTCTTAAAGGGAGCGACCAACGCGGCAACAGCCAATGCGGCCACCATTCCGGCAACGACAAATCGGCCCACTGCGCCAATGGAACTGGTGGGTGCCGGTGAGGGGATCAGATCCGCTCGACGCGATAGAACAAACGCCAAGACCGATCCGGTGATGATCGCTTCACCGACTCCAACGAGGCCGTGATAGAACACCATGAGCTGAAAAACGCCCTGCGGATCAAATCCGATCGACGTTGAGGACAATCCAAATTCAACACAGAACAATGCCGCTGCGGCCAGCACGGATAGCCATGCGGCAACGACTGCCGCCGACACCGTGGATGTCATGCCGCTTCCGAACAACCTTCGCAGCGAAGCATAAATCGCATAGCCGCCCCAGGCGCCAACAACACCCATGTTCAAAATATTGGCACCGAGAGACAACAAGCCGCCGTCGTGGAACAACACCGCTTGGACAAAAAGAACCATCGCAATAGCCAAGCATCCGGCCCATGGACCCAGCAACACTGACGCCAAGACTCCGCCCAACAAGTGCCCAGAGACGGGAAGACCCAGCAACGGAAAATTGACCATCTGTCCGGCAAACACGAGTGCGGCCATCATCCCGGTTAATGGCACCGCCCTGTCTTCCAAATCAATCCGAAGCCGCCGCAACGAATAGGCAATTGCCCCGGCGCTGGCAGCGGCAGCCGCCAAGCAAACCTCCGGCCCTAAGATGCCATCGCGAATGTGCATGGACTTACTGCGCCTCTCCAAAACGAACGCGTGATTCAAGATTTACCCGGATCGTTTCTTAGCAGATCGATCGCCTGATTCCAAACGTAACAGGGTGATCCGCGAGAGGAGTGTTGGGAGCTCTCGTCTAAACGTCGTTGCGGGGAATGACGTGATCTCGTCCGTCGTCTGAGGGGGATCGAAGGCGGGGTCACGCCGGTGAAGACACCGAAAACGCCGACGATGCTCGAGGTCGTTGCTTCGGCCCGCGTTTCGTCTGCCGTGGTTGTCTTCGGGTGCGATGTGATTAAGACGCAAAACCCGGCTGTCAAACTCGCAGAAAGAATTCGGTCATTCGATGTCAGACAATCGACCCGATTCTTGCTGTCATCATTCGAGGCTGTTCGCAACGTTCGGTTTCCGATGTCGATGGACCATTTGTGGCCGCCACTTTACCTGGCCGTATGTCATTGCGCAGATCGCGTGAACGAGTCCGGATCTTGGCTGTATCGCCCGTTTTGAAAGGATCGCTGATGCTCAAATAGCGACATCGACAATCCTGGAGTCTCGGGGCGTTGACCGTATTTCTGTTGCCACTAACGCTGGTGATTGGCGGCAACCGGTGTTTCGCTCTGTTTTCGGACGACGCCACGGTCCGCGTTGTCGTGAGTGAGGGGCCGGAACTCCCATCGTCGATGGCGGGGCATGTTGGCGGAATTGTTGGTCATCGGCCTGTCGTCGCCGGCGGATCGAGATGGAGCGTGGATCAAAAAACCAAACGATGGCTTCATGAGTGTTTCGTCTTTCGAGACGGTCCTTCGCTTCCCGGTCCCTGTAGTGACGCGGCGTACGTCACCGGATCTCGCGGCCTTTACCTCGCCGGTGGCACCAACGGCAAACAGGCGAGCACTCAGGTGTTGTTCCTCGCTGACACCTCCGCCAACGCCTCGTGGCAACCTCTCGCGTCTCTTCCGCAACCTATCGAGGCCGCCTCGGGCGTTCTCCTTTCCGACAAGTTTTACGTCATCGGTGGGTTTTCTGGAGACCGGGCCAGCAGTCAAATTTGGGAACTGGATCTCGACTCACCAACCGCGACATGGACGGAACGCGCCCCGCTCCCTGCGGAGGGACGCGGCTATGCCGCCGTCACGGCGGTGGGTTCTCAGCTTTATGTGTTCGGTGGCTTCACATCACCTCCCTCTGAGCCACAAACCAAAATTTTCGGCGATGCCGATCGCTATGAGCCTGCCACCAACGTCTGGAAGCGACTGGAAGGGTTTGACATGCCGGGATATGCCTGGACGGCGACCGCCATTGGAGAACGCCAAATCCTGTTGATAGGTCGCGTCCCCAAACTAAAAACTGTGACTGACGAAGTCGGGCTGGTAGATCTCGAGACTATGAAGGCCCGCTCGATCGGACGTCTGATAACACCGGCCTGCTGCATGCCCGCAATGCCGAATGGTGTCAAAACTTGGTGGTTCCCGGGAGGCGATCCGGATACCAATCGCAACCGCACGACCCGGACGTCGATCCTCACGTTCTAGCGATCCATTTGACCCGGGCAACCAAATCTGTCGAACGTCAAATCGGCTGAGAACACGGCACCTGCCTCCCCTTATTTTTCGTCGGAGACAGCCCATGCAACAGGCGGCGGCAGTACCGACGCCATGGTGATCTCTGAGGATTCGGGACATTGGTGGTCAGAGAGGGGCTTGGCGAGATTAAGCAGAGCACGGCCCGAGAAGACGCTGAACGGGGGATCCGAGGCGGCTTTCATCGGCGTGCCATTCCCCACGACAGAGCCTCCTGACTATAGTACGCCACCCTTCCGCTGACTGCGGTGATGGCCTCGACCCCATTTGGGGACGACTGTTCTCACACACTCTCGAACGTTCCACGGTCCCCACCCATGATGGATGACATCGTTCTGACAGTGCTGATCTTCGCGTTTGCGGTCCTGTACTCATCGGTCGGACATGCGGGGGCGACCGGATATCAGGCGGCGATGGCGTTCATGGGTCTGGATCCGGCGGTGATGAAGATCTCGGCGTTAGTCCTTAATATTCCCGTAGCCATCATCGGGACCGTGCGTTTCGGGCGGGCCGGTTCCCTACGGTGGCGATTGCTCTGGCCATTCGCGGTGGCTTCGGTGCCCGCCGCTTATGTCGGAGGAATGGTGATGCTTCCCAATTTGCTCTTCAAGCAAGCCATCGGCCTAATGCTGTTTCTCGCTGCCGGAAAGTTGATCCTGCAACCGGATGAGGAGACATCGATCACGACAGCGACTCCGCCCCTGTCCCTGTCTCTGCCCGTGGGAGCTGCCATCGGCCTGCTCGCGGGCCTGACCGGCACGGGAGGCGGTGTGCTGCTCACCCCGATCCTCCTCTTCATGCGATGGGCGACGATGCGCGACGCAGCGGGTGTCTCCGTGGCGTTCATTCTGCTCAATTCCGTCTCGGGATTGGCAGGACAATCGGCATCGGTTTCGTTATTGCCCGCTCCAATCTGGTTCTGGATCGCCGCCGGAGTTGCCGGGGGCCTTGTCGGTACGCAACTCAGTTTACGCCATTTGGCCGTTTCCACCATCAGACGAATGCTTGGTGTGGTACTGATCATCGCCGGAATGAAAATGCTTCTGAATCTCGAGAAAATCAAGGTGTCTCCACCGGACGTCATTTCATCCACGGACTTTGTAGCCAATTTCACCCAGAAGGCCGCGTAGCCGTTCGAGGTGCTCGCCCTGAACTTCGAGCAACGCGCCATCGAGCGTTCCGCCGGCACCACAGGAATTTTTGAGCCGAACGAGGAGCGAGGGGAGGTCGTTCCCCTCGGCAGCCAAGCCGCGGATGACGGTCACAACCTTCCCTCTTTTTCGCCTTTCAACCGTCAACGTGGCGGTTTGTTTTGCCGGTGATACCTGCTTGCTCGACGCCAGCGGAGGTGGACAGGAGCATTCACTTTCCAGCCGATCACAGCGATCACAAATCGGTGGTCGATCCCAATCAGTTCCTGCGAACAGTCTCATCATTTGGGCTTTCGTTGATGTGGGCCGGTGACTACGCGAGATGACACGGCGTTACGTGGGACGGCTGTCGGTGATCCTTTTCGCGGGGAACGTTGAAAACCGTCATCCGGATTTGGTTTCACGTCTTTCAAAAACATGCAATCAAGAACATACAAGAACATAACAGACCGCAAGAGAATCTCTTATTGACATGGACAATCGTGGCAGCAGTGCTGATCCACGTGGTTCGCAACCGACCCGTAAATCATGGTTCGCTATCAGCGATAGGGCAACCCGTCAGCCGGTGTGACACTGTTTCCGAGGGCTTCCAACCAAGAAATACGGTCGTGAATACGTCTCTTACTTGACACTTGTTTTGCGGTTCCCGTAACATCCCGGACTTCCCTTGGGGGCAAGCGTTGCATTGGCACAAACCGTGGCGATGATTTTCGCCCGTTTATTTTTCGTCACTCACAGTTGGAAACGACCTCAACATGGCCGTACCGAAGCGTAGACAATCTAAAGGCCGATCACGTCGACGGCGCAGCCATGATGGCATCACACCGCCTCAATTGCACAACTGCCAGCAGTGTCAATCTCGGATTCCGACTCATGTCATCTGCCCTGTTTGCGGCTATTACATGGGACGAAAATTGATTGAAGTTAAAGGTTGATGCTCCATGCGAATTGCATTGGACGCGATGGGTGGCGACTTCGGTGTTCAACCCAACATTGACGGAGCAATCACCGCACTGAAGGACAACCCGGACCTCCATGTCACACTGGTGGGAGATCTTTCTTCCATCGGTCCCCTGGTCGCCAAGTCGGGGTATCCGATTGACCGTTTGCATCTTCATGCCTCCGAAGGCTATGTGGAGATGGGTGAAAAGCCGATCGAAGCCCTGCGTCAAAAGCCGAATTGTTCGATCGTCGTGTGCTGGCAATTGATGGCAACCCAGCAGGTCGATGCGGTTGTGAGTGCAGGGCATACCGGTGCCGTCGTCGCCGCCGGACTGCGGACTCGGTTGTTTCTCAAAGGGGTCAAGCGTCCCGGTATCGCAGTGGCTCTCCCGACAACCAAGGGCAAGACTATCCTCATGGATGTGGGAGCGAATCCCGGTGCACGCCCCGAGCACCTCGTCCAATACGGAGTCATGGGATCCGTGTATTCTCGCGAGATGTTCGGTATTGAGCGGCCGACAGTCGGCTTGATGAACATTGGCAGCGAAGACGGCAAAGGAACGGACGTTCTCCGTGAGTCACATACGCTATTTTCCCAAAGTCCGTTCCGCGACCAGTTCATTGGGAATATTGAGGGTCGTGAGTTGTATACCGGCGCGGCCGACGTGGTGATTTGTGAGGGTTTCGTCGGTAATGTGCTACTCAAGGCCGCGGAGGGCTTGGCCGACATGATGATGAAAACAGTCGCGGCCGAGGTGATCGGCGCGCTGAACGTCGAACGCGGCCTCGCCACTCAGGCATTTCAAAGTCTCGCGAAGCGGTTCGAATATCACGAAGCGGGTGGCGCCCCTCTCCTCGGAGTGGAGGGACTCTCCATCATTTGCCACGGAGCGAGTACCGCACGCTCGATTCACAATGCGTTGCGACTGGCAACAACACTCAAAGCTCGACGAATCAACGAACAAATTGTGGACCTGCTTTCCCAAAACCCATAAACACCGTTGGTTTGGCCTGCCGCAGTCCGCCGGTTCATGACGCCTTACCTTCCTCGGGTCTGCCTCGTAGCAAGCATCTTCTGTGCATGGAAATCGGAGACCCTATCGAAATGAGCAATATTACGTTCTTGTTTCCAGGGCAGGGAGCTCAACATGTGGGAATGGGAAAGACCCTTTCGCAAAACTATCCCGCCGCGCGTCGCCTGTATGACCAAGCGAATGATCTGCTGGGTTATGACCTTGCCTCAATCTGTTTTGAAGGACCGGCAGAAAAACTGAACACAACCGTTGTCAGCCAGCCGGCCATTTTCGTCAGCAGCCTCGCAGCACTGGAAATGTTGAAGGCCGATCGCCCACACGTGGTTGAGTCATGCAAGTTTTCCGCAGGACTAAGCCTTGGCGAATACACCGCACTCACATTTGCCGGTGCCCTGAGTTTTGAAGACGGACTTCGTGTGGTGCAGGTTCGGGGCGAAGCCATGCAGGCGGCTGCGGACGCTGTCTCCTCCGGCATGGTCAGCGCCTTGCTGCTCAACCGTGACCAAGTCCAAGAAGTGCTGGACACGTCTTCGTCACGGGGTGGCATCTGGATCGCAAACTACCTCTGTCCCGGGAATACGGTTTTGTCGGGGGAAAAAGCGGCGTGTGACCATGCCGCCGATGCGATTATTCAAGCGGGCGGCAAGCCCGTCGTTTTGGCTGTGGCTGGCGCGTTTCACACGCCACTCATGGAATCGGCGTGCGACAGGCTCAGGGAGGCATTGAGTCGTGCGGCAATTGGCACACCCCAAATCCCCGTCATTTCCAACGTGGACGGCCAAGCACACTCAAATCCGGACGACATTCGACAAAATTTGGTTCGGCAGATGACACAGCCCGTTCTTTGGGAGGATTCCATGCGGTGGCTCTTGTCTCAAGCAGCAGGTCCATTCTTCGAAATCGGTCCAGGGAAAGTCCTGAAAGGGCTCCTCAAACGGATTGATCGCAAAGTCGACTGTGAATCAATTAACGACTCGCCCTGAGATTGCAGTTCCCCTTCGTGGTGATTTTTCAGCGGGTTCTGAACAGATCTTGAGTCTCCTCGCACCACTACATTCGGGTGTCCACGGATTTCCGAAAAACTGTTTTGGAAGCGATGCCTGCCGAAGTTCCGAATTTTCGCAGGATTGCTGCAGTTTACACGACCGAGGAAAGCCGTTATATCTCGCATCCACGATTTGTCATAACGTCACTCAGTGTGGTGATTCAGCCGCTCCTCGGGCGTCTGAATGAGTGTCATCTTTTTAGTATCTGCTCCAAAGGAGTGAAGCGTGGCGTCGGTCGAAGAGGTCAAAGACAAAGTTATCGGAATCGTCAGTGAGCAACTGAACATCCCCAAAGGGGACATTAAGCTGGAGAGTGCGTTTATTGCGGACCTCAAAGCTGATTCCCTCGATTTGGTCGAACTCGTGATGGAGTTTGAGGACGAATTTGGGGTGCAAATTCCCGAATCCGATCAGGACAAAATTCAAAAAGTTGGCGATGCTGTCAGCTATATCATGGAGAAGCAGTGAGCGATGGCCAGACGCGTCGTCGTGACAGGGATGTCGGTCGTCACCGCTCTCGGGATTGATCTCGTAGAGTTTTGGGGGGCCCTATGCGCCGGGAGAAGTGGAGTCAGTCGGCTGGAACGCTTCGATTGCTCTGACTTTAAGGTGAACTTTGGCGGCGAGGTGAAGGATTTCAAACCGGAAGATCACTTCGACGGCAAAGAAGCACGTCGGTTAGATCGATTCAGCCAGTTTGCCTTGGCGGCGGCGAAGAAAGCGGTCGCTCAAAGCGGAATCGTGTTTTCCGAGGAGTCGGATCCCTATCGCTGTGGCGTCATCGTGGGTAGCGGTATCGGAGGCCTCAACGAGATCGAGGAACAGCACGCCAAGCTGTTTGATCGGGGGCCCTCCCGTGTTTCCCCGTTGATGATTCCGAAACTGATGGTTAACGCGGCAAGCGGAAACATTTCCGTAACGTGGGGTTTGAAGGGTCCCAGTAGTGCCGTCGCCACCGCATGCGCTTCCGGTAGCAACGCCATTGGAGATGCGTTTCGAGTGATCCAACACGACGTCGCTGATGTGATGATTGCGGGTGGCAGCGAGGCAGCCATCACCCCGATGGGTCTCTCCGGATTTGCCCGCATGGGCGCGTTGTCCACTCGCATGGACGCTCCAGAATCCGCCAGTCGTCCGTTTGACAGAGATCGCGACGGATTTGTACTTTCCGAAGGTGCCGGCGTCGTTGTGCTCGAAGAATACGAGCATGCCAGACGCCGCGGGGCACCTCTTTTTGCGGAAGTGCTCGGCTACGGAATGTCCTCCGATGGATCGCACATGACCGCTCCCGATCCCGAAGGAACGGGAGCCGCACGGGCGATGAGCTCGTCTCTCCAAGATGCTCGAGTCAATCCCGATCAGGTCGCCTATGTCAATGCACACGGCACAAGTACGCCGTTGGGTGACAAGGCGGAAACCGCGGCCATCAAAAAGGTTTTCGGCTCATTTGCTAAGAATGGCCTGTGCGTCTCGAGTACAAAGAGTCAACTGGGGCATCTGCTCGGAGCTTCTGGAGGTGTGGAATTTGTCATTGCCGCATTGTCCTTGATGCATCAAACCGTCCCACCAACAATCAACATCGAGAATCCGGATCCCGAATGTGACCTCGACTTCGTGCCGAATACTCCAAGGTCATTGAAATTGGAACGAGTGCTGTCGAACAGTTTTGGATTTGGTGGACACAATGCGTGTCTTGTCGTTGGTCGCATTGGATAACGTCATCAAATAAGCCGCGATCTGTTTTGTGGCGGATCGCGTGGAAACAGCTGTTGGTAAATGAAGGGGAAGCATTGTTATTCAGTTCCGTCGGTTGCATACGGCAGCCAGTTCGATTCTTCTAACGTCGATTTTAGGTCACTGAGCGGGAAGGCTACCGCTGTTTCTTGGTGTTGCTCGAATTCCATAGTGTCCCATACCACAACAATGCTCCTGAACAATAGTCGTGGCGTTAGACCTTCTTGAGGTGAACCTCATCAGCGGTTGTTTGACGTTCCCATAATTGTGGTCAGCGAGCACAGTTTGAGTGAAAATGAACGTTCCCGAACAGACCAATCGACAGGCCGTCATCACTGGCATCGGTATTTTGAGTCCCATCGGAATCGGTGTTGATTCTTTTTGGAAGAATTTGTCCGAAGGTCAATCCGGTGTCCATCAATGCGACCTTTTCCCGGGTTATGCCGCCCCGGATGGTGTCGGTGGTGCGGTCACCGAATTCACCGAAGAATCTGCCCGAAAGATTTATCTGAAGGATCAGCGAAAAAACATTAAGGCGATGTGCCGGGAAATTCAGCTTGGCGTCGCTTCGGCAGGCTTGGCCCTCCAACATTCCGGTGTGAAATTGGAGGCCATCGATCACGAACGTCTGGGTGTGGAATTCGGTGCGAACCTGATGTTGAGTTCCCCTGACATCCTTGCGGAGAGTTGTTCGGACTGCTGTGAAGAGGATTCTACGGTCTTTCAGTTTTCGCGATGGGGCCAAGAGGGGCTCGCAAAAATGGAGCCACTGTGGCTGCTTCGATATCTGCCAAACATGCCCGCGTGTCACATTAGCATTTCCTCGGATGCGCGGGGGCCGAGTAATTCGCTGACGCTCGACGATGCCTCTGGCAATGCCGTCTTAGGAGAAGCAATGCGGATATTGCTGCGAGGGCATGCGGATGTGATGATCACCGGTGCCACCGGAACGACGCTCCATCCAATTAAGACGCTTCACCTCGCTCTCTGGAACGATCTGGCGCGGACACCGGACGCCCCCGAAGCTCGCTGCCGCCCGTTTGACCTTGAGCGATCAGGACGAGTCGTTGGTGAGGGTGCCTGTACTTTCATCCTTGAAGACCGCCTGCACGCGGAAAAAAGAGGAGCAAAAATTTGGGCGCGGCTGCTGGGAACCGGCTCTTCTTGTGTCTTCAATCCTTCGGGTGTGAATGGCATGCGTCTGGCGTTGGTGAACGCCATGCGAGCCGCCTTGCGCTCTTGCGGCATGAACCCTGAAGGGATCGGCCACATCAATGCGCATGGCCTAGGAACACAGCAGGCCGATATCGAAGAAGCCAAAGCGATACTCGAAGTTTTTGGACCCGTGTTAGGGCGTCGGATTCCGGTCACCGCCCCCAAGAGCTTCATGGGAAATTCTGGAGCCGGCAGCGGGACTCTCGAATTGGCGGCCTCTTTAGTGGGCCTCAGTCATGGACTCATTCCACAGACATTGAATTATCAGACACCCGACCCGAATTGCCCACTGAACATCGTCACCGCGCAACCGTTGGAGACCGATAATCGAATCGTGCTCAACATCAATGTTTCACGCGCCGGGCAGGCCACTGCAGCAATCGTGGAAGTTTACTGAGTTCAGAAATCCGGACCGGTCCTGAATAGAGAGACCGTTGACTCCGTCATCTGGCGCTCTCACGGGGCGGTAGGAAACGACTTCAATGCGAATTGGGCGCCTCGATAAGCAGACAAGTGAACGCATTTCATTTTGAGGGCTTGCTGATAGAATGCGATGGCATTCGTGTTATCACCAGCGTCGGACCTTCGTTTTGCGATGAAGTAATAGGCTTCACAAAGCTGGGGGTCCCTCAGGCTGGAATTGGAATCGGTGGCTTTGACAACGGAGTTGACGAGGTCCTGTTCCGAATTCTTCCCGATCAAAAACAAAACCAGCTGGTCGTTCCAGTCACGATCTGCGGCCGGCTTTTTGTCCAATGTCTTGACTAACGCAAGTTGTTCGTCCGAATTTTTCAGCAAGACCGACACCCAGCAACGCCACGGGTTCAGATAACGTATGCTCGCGTCCAACGCAATCGCCTGATTGAATGCCTCTAAAGAGCCCGCAAAGTCTCCAGAAAAAAACTTTGCGAATCCGAGGTCCCCAAACGCCACAGAGTTCCGTGGATCGATCCGAATCGACTGACCATAATCGTCAATCGCTCCGGCGGCGTTCCCCCGAGACAATCGGCAGTTACCACGAAGAAGAAGGAAGACTGGGTTCGCTGAATCGAGCTTGATCGCTTCCGTAAAATCGACTTCCGCAGCGAGAAGATTTCCAGCCGCCTGCTGCGTGACCCCGCGATTCGTGTAGGCCACGGCAAATTGGGGGTCGAGTTGCAACGCCTTATCGAAATCGACCATCGCTTCGTTCAGCCGGTTTTTCTGTTGCAGGAACAGACCTCGGTTGTTGAACACGAGGGGATTGCCGGAAAACGTCTCCACAGCGACAGAAAATGCCGCAAGAGCCTTTTCCGTTTGCTGGCGGACGACATAGACCTCGGCGAGACCGACATGCGATCCAAGATGTCCTGGAAAACTCTGGATGGCCGCTTGATAGTCTTGAATCGCGGCTTCCAGATCTCGCAGATGAACGAAGGCACCGGCGCGTTGGTAGAGCACATTCGCCCGTTGCTCAGATGTCAGAGTTTTGCGTTCCAACAGTGATGTTGCCACTTTTATGACGCTCTCTGCGGATTCTTTCCGCCCTTCAAGATTCGCAAGAGCAGTCATGCCGTGCAGATATGGAACATAATAGTTCACTTCGTTAAGCTTCAACGACTCGCTCAACTTCAACGATGCACGGGCGTCTTCAATCCCTTTGCGAAGCTCCTGAGCGTTTCTTCGGAACACTCCAACCTCGACATGAGAAACCGCGCGCAAGTACAGGGCTCCATGGTCTGTGGGATTCCCCAGCAGAAGTCGATCCGTGATTTCGATACACCTTGGAAAATCCCCATTCTGATACGCCACTTCCGCCTCAGTCTTCAGCGCATCAGATCCCGCTTCTTTTTGGGCGATGGCAATGCCCGTCAAACATAGAAAAAAGACGAGCCCGCGAATTGGCATAGACATGGCAAAATCTCGCAGATCAAATGGAGAACATTCCGGCGAAGCAAGTCCGGCACAACGCCACAGATTCAACTCGGAATCCCTATTTCCGTCAACATCGGTCATGAGCCGGACAGTTCTCCACGCTCGAATTTTTGCCAGTCATTCCTTGGCTGGAGTCTGAATATCAGGTCGGCACCGTCGTCCTGGAACTCCGGTACCGAGAAACCGTTTCTCCCGACAGATCCACCAGTTTGCTACGCTTCCCAATGTTCCATGTGCCTCAAGTTCCGAGTGATACGATCACGGTGACGTCACCGTTGGATCTTGTTTCTCGCTGTGCAGGGTCTCCTCATGATTGTTCCCTACAGCACTGACGCTCCGATCTACTATTTCCCATGGATGACATTTTTTCTGATTGTCGTCAACGGCATCGTCTTCGCGATCACAGACATGGGGCGGCAAAGCGAGGGTTGGCTGTTGCAATACGGCAACGGTTTGCATCCGCTCGAATGGCTGGCATACAGCTTTTTACATTTTGGATCGATGCATCTGATCGGGAACATGTTCTTCCTGTGGGCGTTCGGAATCGTCATCGAAGGGAAACTCGGCTGGTTTGTTTTTCTGAGTCTTTATCTTGGCATCGGAGTCGCCGGCGGACTTCTGATTCAAGTCGCGATGCTTGGGCATCTGAACGCCCCCGCACGGGACGTCGCCGCGGAACTGTCCGGTGAATCCTCGGTGGTGACGCCCGCATTCGTACAGGCCGTCATTGGCGATCAGGGAGCGGATCCCGACACGCCTTCTGCCATCCATATCCCGGGAATTCCTGAGTTGAAGATTCCTCCTTTCGATAACAATGAAATCGATTCGGGTGACCTAAAAAAATATCTCCGAGCGCATTCCGGAGAAGGCGGGGCATCGCTCGTCGTCTTCGCGCTGCTGGGGATTGTGCTCGTCTGGGCACCCAAGAACGAAGTCTCGTGTTTTTGTCTCCTCGGATTTCATGTGGTCACCTTTGAATTAGAATACCTCTACTTCTGCGGCTTCAAAATTGCCTTGGAATTCTTGGGGGCTTTTTTCAGACTGCAAGGGTTCGAAGTCACCTCCGAAGTCGCCCATGCCTTGGGAGCAATTCTGGGAGTTCTGGGTGCGACTCTTTTCCTCAAATTCAAATGGGTTGATTGTGAGAACTGGGATCTGTTTGCCTATCTACAGAACCGGCACGGTAATCTGGCACGCGTTGGTGATTGGCCGGGATTAGCCATCTTTTCGAATGGTGACCACGAAAAGAACACCCCAAGACCACAAGTCCATCAAGACGAGGTCTCACAAGAACGCACACGGCGGCCGAAGAAAAAAAAGGTGAAGGAACACCTGATTGCACTCGATTCGTTTGATGAGGAGTTTGAAGATGCGGTTGCGGAAGGCCGGCCGGTCATAACCCCAAAGGAAAAGGCCGAGAGTGCTCCCGTGGCGCAGACACCCGTTGCTCGTGGACAACCAACGTTACCATTCATTCCGCCGGTGGCGGCAAAGTCCACCCGGTCTGCCTCGGCGCATGAACTTATTTACAGTGCCCTCCACGAGGGAAGACTGGCGGAGGCCTATTCCGAATTCCTGCTGCAGCGTTCGTTGAATTCCTTATTTGAGTTGCCACAAGACCACCTGAGCGGACTGGCCGACGGATTTTTAAAGGCGCACGATGTTGAAACGGCGAGACCACTGTTGGTGGAATACATCAGACGGTTTCCTCAGAATGCCGATCGTCATCGACTCAAGTTGGCCATGGTATTGGTCACGCCGTTGACGCGACCAGGCGCTGCCCTCAAATTGCTGGTCACAATTAACCAGTCGTCCCTGTCCGACAACTATCAAAAGCTTTATGCACAAGTGGCCCGACAGGCGCAGAAAATGGTTTCAGAGGGAGTCGTCGATCAGACCGACGCCTCGTGGAATGACGCCTAGCGATCGGTCTCGAGTTTCCGAAATTCCCTGACAGGGACGAGCGGAGGTCGCGGCCTGTGGAAAGATTGTTCCTCGGCCTACTCGCCTCCGCTGCCTGACATCGACGTCATGGAGTCCGATCGAATATCGTCCTTCGACTACGGATCAACTCGGATGGGATCCTCGTGGGGTTGGTTCTGACCCCTTTTCAAGGGAGTCTGAGGGGCAGGCTTCCCGTTTGGCGGAGAGGCATTTCCCTCAGACCAAAGGCACTGAGCGAGCGACTTCCTGCCTGAGTGGTCAAGATGCAAATTCGCGGGGCAACACCGCCCCAATCTCAGTCGCGATCAGCAACACAATTTTCCGAAGCGGTTCGGTCTGAATGATCGAGGGAACAACGCAGCGGGAGCCAGAGCCATGGGCAAGGACAAGACCTACATCAGGCGAGTTGTTCAATCACGCGTGGAATGAGTTTGGCGAGTTTTTCGCCACCCTTAGCAGCATTGGCGAGAATCTTCGATAACTCAGCCCGTTCCAAACGATCGGGCAGGCACAGGTCCGTCACGACAGAGAATCCAAGAACCTGCATCCCCGCATGGACGGCGACCAACACTTCGGGGACCGTTGACATGGCAACCACATCCGCTCCAAAAGCCTTGAGCATTCGATACTCGGCACGCGTTTCTAGGTTCGGACCGGGAACAGCCACGAAGACCCCCTGAGGAAGATGAATTCCCAATTCCAGTGCAGAGGAACGAGCGAGGGCGATGAGTCGCTTCGTGTACGGCTCGCTCAAATCGGGCCAGCGAGGACCGAGGCTGTCGTCGTTCACACCACGCAGGGGATTGTCGGGCAGAAGATTAATGTGATCTTCAATCACCACCACGTCGGCTAAGTCCAACTGCGGATTGATGCCACCCGCGGCATTGACCACCAGCAGTATCTCCGCTCCCAAAGCCTTCATGACACGAACAGGAAACGTGACATGCTGTAGCGAATAGCCCTCGTAATAGTGAAAACGCCCCTCCATCGCCACGACGGGAACACCTCGCAACAAGCCGCACACCAATCGACCAACGTGTGACGAGGCCGTACAGACAGGAAAATGTGGAATCTCGGCGTAAGGAATCGCCGCTTGTTGATCAATCTGCTCCACAAGCCCGCCCAGACCCGTCCCGAGGATCAAACCAACTCGAGGACGTCCCGTCCACGAAGCTCTAATGAAACCTGCCGCTTGACCAACACGTTCGGCTAATCCTTCCATAAACAGATTTTCCTCCGATAGAATATTCGGAAACAAAATACACCGACTCACTGTCTTGGGAGACTGTAAGTCGGTGTCAATTCACTTCGCAGAAACGCTGATTGCAACCGATCCTAAGTCGGCGGCGGCAATTTCGTTCACCGTGATTCGGGACAAGCGAATCGATACAAGCCATCCCAAATTATTCATCATCATCATCATCGTCATCATCATCGTCGTCATCATCGTCGTCATCGTCGAGGTCGTCCTCTAAGTCATCGTCGAAGTCCTCGTCGAAGTCATCCTCGAGATCTTCTTCATCAATATCATCGTCATCGTCATCGTCATCGTCATCGTCATCGTCATCGTCATCGTCGAAATCACTAGGCAGGTCATCGTCGTCCGTCGCCATGCGGGGCTCTGCCAAGAGGAACCTCGGCAAACCGGCACACAATTTCAGTTTTTCTTCGAACGAAATGTTTGTCATCAATTATAACCTCAAAAAACTCTGACTATGGACGAGATGCCAACCAACAGGCATCAAATGATGTCTCTCGAAAACAGACGCAACCACTGGACAAATCGAATTTGCCGCCCACAATTTCGGCGATCTCCAGAAGGACAATTCTTACAGGTACCACCCGCAACATCGCCGACTGGATAGCCGAGACTCAAATACTTGTCAAGCGAGTCACCATCGGGCGAATGAAAATACGATGAAATGATCGGCCGAACAATTTCGCAGCTGATCGGAATCGATGGACAGAAGTCAACGAAACACAACTCAACTGACATCCGTCGATACATCCCGAACGATGCAACTTGTCGGCATCTTGGAATCACCGCGGAAGAACGAGAATGGGGACAGCGGCCGACGCAATCCGAAAAAGCAAGACTCTTGCGCCCCGAACGGCCAGACACTCTAGGAGGAAACCGATACTCCAAGAGGAAGCCCGAGAGAACTCTGACTTGGTCGCTTACTCGATAATTGCTCCGCGGCTGGAACCTGTTTCCGAGACCTGATGTTTCCGCTGAAACTTCGGAAACTTTTCCGAAATCGCAGACTCCGGAAGAGCAACACAGTATGCTGCGTCCGAGGCCGAAAAAAATAACACCAAAAACTTGCAGTGTTGTTGTTTTGTTATTAACTTTTAGTCCCCGTCGGTGTCCTGTGGTGATGATCGGTACCGCTGGGAACATCCGCCGACCGATCGTGACACACGTGCTCAATGGAACGGAACCTTACCGAACGACCCATGCTTGCAGACATTCAACAACTTAAGGATCGCGTTGCGGAGAAAGCCGACCTGATCCATCGGCTTAACGGCGAGATGAGCAAGGTGATTATTGGCCAAGAGCAAATGATTTCCCGTTTGCTCATTGGGCTATTGGCGGGTGGGCATGTCCTGCTGGAGGGTGTTCCAGGACTGGCCAAAACCACGGCGATTACTTCGTTGGCGCGCGCTTTGTCCGTCCGTTTTCAGCGGATTCAGTTCACGCCCGACCTGCTTCCCGCAGATCTCGTCGGGACGATGATCTATGTCCCATCCACAGGCTCCTTCACGACTCGCAAGGGACCGATCTTTGCCAATCTCGTTTTGGCTGACGAAATCAACCGAGCACCCTCCAAAGTGCAATCGGCGTTGCTCGAAGCCATGCAGGAGCGTCAGGTCACCGTCGGTGACGAAACGTTTCCGCTCGAGAAGCCTTTCTTAGTTCTGGCCACACAGAATCCGATTGAGCAGGAGGGAACATATCCTCTCCCGGAAGCGCAGGTGGATCGGTTCATGCTCAAGGTCAAGATGACATATCCTAAGCCGGCCGAGGAACGCAAGATCTTGGACATGGCATTGGACGGAACCACGAGACCGATTCAGCCGGTCTTGACTGCGGAGGACATCTTCGCCATGCAAGATGTGGTCCGCATGATTTATATTGACGAGCAGGTGAAAGATTACATTGTGTCGATCATTCGGGCCACACGTGATCCGCGTTCGTTCAAACTGGACGGGCTAGCACCCTTGATCGAGTTCGGCGCCTCACCCCGTGCAACCATCTTTTTGGGGACCGGAGCCCGGGCATTGGCCTTCCTACAAGGCAGGGCTTATGTCACACCCCAAGACGTAAAAGACGTGGCCTATGATGTGCTTCGGCATCGAGTGATCCTGACCTACGAAGCAGAAGCAGAACAAAAAACCAGCGAAGACGTGATTCGCGAGATTCTCGCGGCCGTTCCTGTTCCGTAAGGCAACCACCGATGTCAGAACAGACCGTTGCCGAGATTCTCCGTAAGGTGCAGCGAATTCAAATCGTCGCTAACCGGTCGGTCAATGATCTACTGGCTGGGCAGTACCGTAGTGTGTTTCGCGGTCGTGGCATGGAATTTGACGAGGTCCGCGAGTACCAACCGGGAGATGAAATTCGGACGATTGACTGGAATGTCACCGCACGTGCTGGAGCACCGTTTGTCAAACGATTCAGCGAAGAACGAGAAATGACGGTCCTGTTTCTTTTGGACGTGTCCGCATCAGGGGCATTCGGTTCCGGGCGGCAGTCCAAACTGGACGTGATGGTCGAGATGGTCGCTCTGCTGATGTTTTCCGCGTTGAAGAACAACGACAAGGTCGGTTTGCTGCTATTTTCCAATGCGATTGAGCGTTATTACCCGCCGAGAAAGGGTCGCTCCAACGTCTTGCGATTGATTCGGGAAATGATCGCTATCCCGCCAGTTTCTCGAGAAACACAACTCGACACGGCCCTGCAGTTTCTGAATCGCGTTCAAAAGCGGCGTGCCGTGGTCTTCCTGATCAGCGACTTTCAGGCCGTCGCATCACGACAGGCGTTAGCCTTGACGCATCGTCGACATGACTTGGTTGCCATGACTGTCTCTGACCCTCGCGAACGCGAACTTCCTAATGTCGGGTTCCTCAATCTGCGTGATGCTGAGACGGGTGAGATTGTGGAAGTGGACACCCGTCATCCCCGAGTTCGAGACCTCTTCCGAGAACAGACGACTCGTCGGGCCGAGCAACTGTCTTCACGGTTGCGGCGTACGGGAATCGACGAATTGAAGATCAGCACACAGGAACCGTACACCATCAGTCTCAAGCGATTCTTCGAGTCACGTGAAAAACGATTCCACTAGCGAAACATTGAATCCACCAAACCATGAATGATTCCAAGACCAAACCCATGCTGTCTCTGGGCGACCCGCCCGGAAAACGAGTTCTTCACGCCCAAAACCATTCGACCCGCTGGTTCTTTGTCCTGTTTCTTCTGCAACTCTTTACCGTGGTATCGTTCTTGGCGATTGGCAGCCACCGTAACCGTCCCACGGTTAGCGGGGCGGGACTCTTGGAGACCAACGCAATGCGCTCGACCGCAATAGCCTTGGAAGATCGCGGGTTAAAATCGGAAGCCGCCGGTGTGTGGCGTGATTATCTGCATCGCAACCCGGGAGCAACCGATCGAACTGAGGTGCTTTATCGAATGGGCTGTCTGTCCATGGAGTCGAACGACTTTAGTCAAGCGGTCACGGCGTTCGTCGGAGCCGAACAGGGGATGACCAAGGATCACGAATTCAGCAAACCGGTGGGTCTCCGAATTATTGAATGCCTGAGACGCCTAGGGCAGTACGGGGAAGTGGGCCGCGAGTTGTCGCGACAGACCGAAACCAACGCTGATCGAAACCGACAGGGAAACGTACTGGCAACGTTTGCCGGCGAAACATTCACGGACACGGATCTCGATCAGACGATCGAAAGAACCGTCGATCAGATTCTCGTACGGCAGCCGCCGGGGAGTTCCCAAACAACTCGCGAACAACTGTTAAAGCACTACGAATCCCCCGGAGAACGACAGCGTCAGTTCCAGGAAATTCTCCAGCGAGAACTCTTCAGCCGGCGGGCACGCGATCTGAAACTCGACCGAGAAGAATCGTTCGTTCGTTCGCAAGAATTCGTGGCGACCCAACTGCTGTCGCAAGAATTTCTTTCACGGGAACTGCGAACCATTCAGCCAACGGATGTCGATCTTGAATCGTATTACTCGACGCACCAAACCGATTATCGTCGCCCCGAATCAGCGACGCTGACTGTTCTTCCGATCGCTGAAAACCAGTCGGCCGAGGAACTGCAAAAACAGATTCTGTCGGCGGAAGAATTTCGACGACTTGCCAACGAAACCAACGGAAAAACGCCGACGGCTTCGACAACGATCGTTCGTCATCAAAGGCATTCGATGCTCGGTGACACCGAGCCGTTGTTTGATCTGATTGAAGGAGACTGGACGAAGACCCCTCTTGCAACCAACAACGGAAAGGTGTTCGTACTCGTCGAGTCCAAGACAGCCGAAGAGACGCGGCCCCTCCGCGAAGTCCGGTTCCAGGTCGAGGCAGATTATCGACAGCGTAAACAACAGGAACTGTTACAGCGACTCTTCGCTGAATTGATGGAACTCTACGACGTGAAGATACTCGCCATGCCCGCGGAAAAAACATCAGACGGCGAGTCCGCGTCCGGTCGCAGAGGTGTGGAGACGAATCCATGAGTTGGTTCGCCCGTTCCGCGACGACTGTTGCAGTTGTTTTTTTGACCATCGCTCCGATCATCGCTCTCGTTTCGGGATGCGGATTCCTGAGCAATGCGGGGAAAAAAACAGACGCAGCGGCGAAGGCCTCCGAAGACCTAGCCGATTCCGAAGCTGTGACATCGACGATCGAACGTGGCCCCGTTAAGGTGACTGTCGAGGTCTCACCCGCAAAGCCGCGGCTGTCCGATTTACCGCAACTGAGACTCACGATTCGCGCCGAGAAGGGGGTTCGCATTGACAAGCCACCGTTCGGGCAGGCGTTCGGTGAGTTTCTCATTCGTGATTTTCACGAACCGCTTTCATCCGTTGACGGCAATCTCGAGATCACTCGCCAGGTCTATGTGCTGGAACCGACTCAGTCCGGAAAGTTGACGATTGCACCGATCGTCGTGACCTTTAACGACGATCGACCCCAAGGGGATCACCGGCAACATTCAATCGAAACCGACGCGATCACGGTGGACGTCAGTACGGTACTGGACTCGGATGCTCCGTCGCTGGCCAACCTGCGACCAAATTCCGAGCCGGTCGAGTTACCGTCTCCGAGCAATCTGTTTTGGGGGTGGCTCGTTGGATCCACGCTGGCGACCGCCACCGGCGCGTGGATCTTTTGGCGGATCCGACATCGATCCGGGATGCGAGAAGCGGAGCTGACCGCGCAGGAACTGGCCTGGCTGGAATTGGAGCAACTCGTCTGCGCAGATCTTTCTCGGACCGACATTAAACGTTTTTATGTCGAGTTGACCGGAGTGGTGCGTCGTTACATTGAGCGTTCCACCGGCATTCACGCACCGGAACAGACGACCGAAGAATTCTTACATGAAATTGCCAGCAACAACCACTATGCCGATGCAGAGCAACAGCGATTACGAGACTTTCTTCAGTCAGCGGATCTAGTGAAGTTTGCCGGATATCAGCCGTTGGACTCCGACATTGAAGGCAGTTTCGAGCGAGCCAAACGCTTCATTGGTCTCCAATCGACAGTCCCGCAGGAGACCGCTGCGTGAACGGTTTGCGATTTCAAGATCCACTCTGGCTGCTTCTGTTGATTCCCGTCGTTGGCTTGGGATTACTGGCAGTGCGACGTCAGCGACGCATTGCGGTACTGTACTCAAATGTCGAATTGCTTCGCGGTTTGCCGGTCACACTGGCGCAACGAGTCCGGCGCGTTCTGCCTTGGATCCGAATTTTCGGAATGGCGCTGATCGTCGTCGCTCTCGCTCGTCCTCAACGCGGGCGTGCCGAATTTCGCATCCGCGCCGAGGGCATTTCTATTGAAATGTGCATCGATCGATCGGGTTCGATGCAGGCACTCGATTTCCCGGTGGACGGCAGAAGAGTCAATCGCTTGGAGGCCGTGAAGCACGTTTTTCGCGAATTTGTGACCGGGGCACGTGGCTTTCGAGGGCGGCCTGATGACATGATTGGACTTGTCGTGTTCGGAGGATTCGCCGATGCCAAATGTCCGCTGACGCTGGATCATGGCACCTTGATTCAGGTGCTAGAGACGGTCAAGATTCCCGAACCAATCACGGATGGCCAAGGCCGTGTGATCAATGAGCGGTTGCTCCAGGAAGAGCAGGCCACTGCGATCGGAGATGCCGTCGCCGTCGCTGTCGATCGCCTGAAAGACGCCAAGTCAAAGAGTAAAATCATCGTCCTTCTGTCCGATGGCGAAAATACCGCTGGGGTCATCACACCGACGGAGGCGGCGGAGACCGCTGCCGAGTTCGGCATTCGCATCTATTCCATCGGAGTTGGGTCGACGGGGACCGCTCCGTTTCCGACTGTCGATCTGTTTGGTCGAGAAGTCCTGCAGGCTCGGCCTGTGCGCCTCGATGAAGCGGCGTTGACAGAACTCGCACAGAAGACCAACGGCCGGTACTTTAACGCTCAGAACACCGAAGCCCTTCAGCAAGTCTATTCCGAGATTGACCGTCTGGAGAAAACTGAGACGGAAGGACGGCTTTACACGGAATATCGTGAGATCTTTCAGATGCTGATGCTTCTCGGATTGATCTGTCTCTGTCTGGAAATCGTCCTGACATCAACTCGCTTTCGGTCGCTTCCCTAGGAGTGAACTCAAGACAATGATCTGGGAAACACCGGCATTACTGTTCGCCTTCTGGCTTGTTCCTGTCCTAGGTGGGCTGGTCGTCTTTGCTCATCATCGGCGTCGCGCGACGGCCCTGTTGTTTGCAGATCCCCAGATGATTGACAGGTTATTCCCCGTATTGCAGACTTCCCGAATGGGGTTGAAGACGGTCCTGCTGATGGGGGCCTTGGCCTGCCTGATCGTCGCGGCGGCTCGACCCCGATATGGTGTGTTTTTCGAAGACGTGACATCCCGCAGCGCGGATCTCTTTGTCCTACTCGATGTCTCTCGGTCGATGCTGGCCGAAGACGTGGCACCCAATCGACTCGAAAGAGCCAAGTCCGACATTCGTGATCTACTGCAGAAGCTCGCAGGAGACCGAGTCGGTTTGATTGCGTTTGCCGGCGCGCCTGTGGTGCTGGTGCCTCTGACAACCGACCACGGTTTCTTTCAAACAGTCCTTGCGGATGTCGGCCCCGGAAGCGCACCTCGGGGAGGCAGCCTGATTGGAGATGCCATTCGCAAAGCGATGGAACAAATGCAGGAAAGACAAGACCACGATCAGGCCATCGTGTTAATTACGGACGGCGAAGACCAAGATTCGTTTCCGATCGAAGCTGCAAAGCAGGCGGCGGAACGTCATATTCGAATTATTAGCGTTGGCCTCGGTGATGTCGGTGAAGGTGCCCGAATTCCGCAGCGTAAGGAGGACGGCAGTTTGAGTTTTGTGCAACATGATGGCCAAGAAGTGTGGTCAAAAATGGATCAACGGACTCTCCAAGAAATTGCGTTGGCGACGTCGGGGGCCTACGTGCCAGCCCAGACGCGCGCCTATGATTTGGGGCAGATCTATGATGAGCACCTCGTGAAGATGACCCGAGGGGAAATACGATCCGAGAAACGCAAACGCTTCCGTGAGCAGTTTCAATTGTTTGGAGGCATCGGCCTGACACTGTTGTTGCTCGAAATGATGATCTCGGAATATCGCACCGCGACGACTTCAAGAGCGGAGGCCATCCCGTGAAGCACTGCAAACAATCCGTCGACTTTGGAGGCATCACGAGACTCGGGCCTCTTCGCATCCCTCGTGGCTTTCCAGACCCCGTCGTAATGTTGATGCTGGTGACGGCCGGCGTTTCATTGGGATTTGGTCCGTCATCGATGGCCATCACAAAAGTCCGCGAGGGGATTCGGCACTACAAACTGGGTGCCTACGATGCCGCAGGAAAGTCGTTCGCAGAAGCGGATGTGGCGGCTCCGGAGAATCACGTGATTGCTTTCGACCGTGCTTGTGTTCTCGCCGCTGCGGATGATGTCGAGAAAGCTCGGGATTTATTCCGTCAGGCATCACTCTCACGCGATTCGGCACTGACGGCGAAGGCCCATTACAATTTGGGTAGTCTTGCGGCCAAGCAGGGGCGTGCAACGCTCAGTCCAGATCCCCTCGCAGCCAACACAGAACAACGGCAGCAGGGGGTTGCCCAGTTGCTCACGGCGGTCGGTCACTATCGCGACTGTCTGAAGATCGATTCGAATCACACAGATGCCAGGTACAACTTGGAGTTGATTCGACAGTTCATCAAATGGATCCAGTCACAATGGGAACAACGCGACCGGGAGAAGACACGCCAGGAGACGGGAGTGCTCGAGTTCCTCGCCATGATTGAACAGCGACAGGCGGCACTTCGGTCGGTCACCAGAGTCCTGTCGGTTGAGCAGGATTCGCCGCAACGGCGTCAGGCGGTCCGGGACACACAGGAGTCTCAGAAGCGTCTCGAGGAAGAGATTCCGGTACTTCAAGAAAAACTGCGTCAACAACTTCAAGCACCTCAACAGCAAACATCGGCGGCCGATAAAACCGCCATGGAACAGGCTCATGAATTGTTAACCGGCTTCACCAACGAGGCTGGTGCGCGAATGCTCAAAGCGGCGGCCGAAATTGACGCCGGACGATTGCTAGACGCTGAAAATCCACAGGGGGATGTTCTGAACGCGTTGAACCAAGTGTTCATGGCCCTCTCACCTTTTACGGGTCTCCTACAGCGATCCTTGGCTGAGCAGGAGTCACTTGTTCAAGCGTCTGAATCATGGATTGGGTCCGAGGAGACTGAACCGGTGGGTGAATCAGACGACGCCGTGTTCTCCAAGAATCAGCAGGCTCGTGATGCCACACGACAGGATCACGCACCGCCTCCGAACCCTGAACCCGCCGACACAACCGTATCTTCGCTCGATTTCGTGGACGTTGCCTGGCGACAATCTCGCGTGACTGACTGGAGTCAGATCCTGATTTTGAAGGCTCGCGCCGAGTTGGATCAGTTAAATTCTCAAGCGGCCAGCCCTCCCATCGGGGAACTAACGCCCGTCACTCCGGACACTCAACCACTAGATCCAGCGGTTAGGAATTCGAGTGCCGAGGCCACATCCGCCGCCGACCCCGCGGCTCAGCGTGAGGCCATGAAAACGGCCTATCAAAAAGCGCTGGAACTGGGACCCATCGTGGTCCAGCATTCGGAATCGGCAACAAACCACCTGAGAAACAAAAACAGTCCTTTGTCACTTCCCGATCAACAGGAATGTTTGCGACTTCTCAAGGACATTGCCGAATCGCTGCCTCGTCAGGAACAATCTCCACCGGATCCCCAAAAGCCAAATCCGGACGGAAAGGATCCGGGTGACAAATCGCAGAACACGCCAGGTGATCCTCCCCCTCGCCAAGACAATCAACAACAGGAAAATCCATCTTCCGCAGAGAAGCCGCAGGACGGTCAGTCGGCAAAGGAGCGGGCGATTTCTGTTCTCCGTCGGGCACGAGAACGAGAACGGAAACATCGCGAGTTACAAAAACAGCTGGACCAAATGGTCGGTGGCCGCGTTCAAGTGGATCGAGACTGGTAGAAAACATGACGTACGACACTCCCCTGCAATGGCCAGAGACAGACGGCCGAGTGAAGCCTGTTGATCCCTCCCCGTGTTTCCAGCAAATGCCGATTCGTCGGCACGCGAGCGGCCTTCGATGTGGTCCATTGACGGTGACGATGCTGCCACTGGTCTACTGTGTGGCACTTTTCTGGTCTTCCCCCGCTCACGCTGCACCCCGGCCGGAACTCATCGTGGAGACGGATGCCACGGAGATCTATGAAGGCGAATCCGTTCTCTATCGGGTCACACTGAATCATGTCGACAACCCAAGTCCACCATCACTGGATGGATTCGATGAGTTTCAGATCGGAGTCCTTGCCGAGCAGACTTTGGATTCGCAGCAGGTCACAATCATCAATGGTACGCGACACGAAATCGTGCGGCGGGGAAGACAATATAACTATCGATTGACACCCCGACGGAGCGGCGAGTTGACAATTCCATCACCCAGCGCGAAGGTCGCCAATGAGGTTTTGAGGGGAAAAGAAGTTCGAATGCTCGTTGTCGCCGCCGAAGTTCAGGACGTTGTCGTGATGCAGCATGCCGTGGATCGTACGACGGTCTATCCGACTCAGCCGTTTACGCTCACGCTGTCCATTTTTGTCAAAGGTCTGCCAGCCGAATTCCGTCAACGTGATCCCTTAACGATTCAGCCAAAGCCTCCCGTACTGAGCCTCCCTTGGCTGGACGATGATCAAATTCCTACGGGAATTCAAGCCGAAAAAACGTGGCGAGAAATTCTCGAATCCCTTGTCAGTCGCCGCGGTGCCGGATTTCAACTGAACAACATCGGCGGTGCATCAGCGTTTTCGCTGTTTGAGCAAGAGACCATTCGTTTTCATCCGCAGCCTACCAAGGTCACTCGGAAAGATCGCGGTGGCCAAGATGTTGAATACTGGGAGTACCAATTTCGCCGCACGCTAATTCCTCAAAAACAAGGAACCTTCGAATTCGGGCCCGTGACACTCAAGGGGACGTTTGCCACCGCCATTGAAACAGGAACTCTGAAGGGCGAAAAAATTTATGCGGTTGAGAAAAAAATTGAGGTCACTGTCAAGGACGTTCCTCTACAGGGTCGGCCGGATTCGTTTTGTGGAGCGATTGGTACCTTTGGTTTGAGGTCTGAACTGTCACCCACTTCATCCCGAGTGGGCGATCCCATGACTCTCACGCTTCTGTTGACCGGCCGAGGAACTGTGGCGGAAGCGAAGCCACCAGACATTGCCGCAGTCGCGGGAATTCCGGGAGCGTTTCGGACCTATGAAGCCACGGAGGAAATCAGGGCCGAGACACACATTTTCACCTATGGTTTGCGCCCGCTAGCTCCCGGAATCACAGAATTCCCATCCATTTCGATGTCTTATTTCAATGTGGATCGTGATCAATATGTCACGGTTTCGACGGATCCCATTCCCGTTTCAATCCGGGAGGCCGAATCGCTCCTGAACGAACAGATCGTGTCCTCATCCACTGCAGAATCAAAATCGTCGGAGGCGTTGCAGGTCAGTCAGGCCGGACTGCTGGCCAATGACAACCGTCTGTCCGCACTCCACAATGACTCGGTCTTGATCGTCCCTTGGCTGATGCTGTGGGTTGGAATGCTTGCGACCTATGCCACCTTCGCCGCGGCTATTGCTTGGACACGTTACCGACACGGTGATCCCGCTGTTGTTCGCCGGCGCGGTGCCGGGAGACAGGCGCGCATCACATTGCGTGAGGTCGCGTTCCTGAATCCGTCCAGTGAATCGCGGGCAATCTGCGATGCTCTGCGGCGAGCCATTGTGGGATTGATCGCCGACTATCTGAATGTTCCTCCGGCAGGGCTGACGCCTCGGGATGTCGATGACAATCTCGAAAGACTTGGTGTTGATCCCACTCGTCGCTTGGCCATCCACCAATTTCTGCAGGCCTGTGATGCCGCTCGCTATGGTCTGGCCGCCGAGGATTTCGAACGGCTCGAACACCAATGCATCTCACTGGTGAATGACCTTGATCTGATCCTTAAAAAACAGCGGCGCGGCAAGTCTGGCAGGATAATTTCCGCCGGCCTGCTTTGCGGATTGGCCGTTGTCGCAGGTTGTACGGCGGCCGTTGATGCAAATAGGCTGCACCAATTTCAAGCCGCTGAGCAGGCGTTCGCCAAGTCGTTAACGCAAGACGAATTCGTTCGTGTTGCCAGTCAGTACCAGCAAATTCTCGATTCCGGACTGAAATCAGGTGCGGTCCTCTTCAATCAGGGAAATGCTTGGATTCGTGCGGGAGAGGTTGGCAGGGGAATTGCGGCCTATCGTCAGGCAAAACGATTCCGTCCGAGAGATCCCTCTCTGGATGCGAATCTGCGAAATGCAATCAAAAATGTCGGCGGTCCTGAGGAATCAAGATCACCCCAGAATGGTTTTGCAGGCTACATCTTCTTTTGGCAGGATTGGTGTAGCTATTCGGAGAAGCTTCTGGTGACAACCACACTCTTAGCAGCGATACTGTGCGCGGCCCTGTCGATGCAATTGTTCTCCGCAGGGACGATCTCGAAACGATGGCGGACGGCCGGAACGGTGATTTTTTTCGTCTTTTCTTTTTCCACTTTCCGTGATTGGATGCAGATTGAGCGGAGTGTTCACGGAATCGTGATCTCTGCGCCAATTGTGGCCCGAAAGGGGGATTCCGAGAATTACGAAACGGCCTTCAACCGGCCCCTCCCTGAAGGGACCGAATTTGTGGTACTGGAGCAGAGGAACGACTGGTTGCATGTTCAACTTGCCGGTTCAGGAGTGGGCTGGATTCCCTCTCGCAATGCGCAGATCTGGTGAATCACGACCGACGTCGCTGGCACATTTTTTGTCCGTGGATTGAATTTCAAGAAGAGTCTGCCACGGTCTCCCGCTTGTTGATAAGGTAGAGCGAAGAGTGCACGAGGATGACCGATACGGTCTTGAGCGACTTGAGAAAAGAATCTATAAATTTCCAGACCTGACCCGCCGACGAGGCCTCCATTCTCCCTGTGGCTGAATTGGGCGTGAAAGACGTCTTTATCGAATAGCGAACGCTCTCTGAAACCATTCGGAAAGAGCGTGGTCCCGACTCGATGGCAAGAGCCCTTCGTGTCCTGTCTTTTGGTGAGGTGCTTCATGCGATTGGCTATGGGATGTTTTTTTTCCGCCGTGCTAGGAAGCCTGTTCACCATCTGGATTATCAGTCCCCCACGAGGGTCGTTCGCCGTTGCGGAGGAAGGATCGAGCCAACAGATTGGCAGATCGCCGATCGAACAACTGCATCCGATTTCCTCGCGGACTTTTGATTCTGAGGGCCTGACACCGGAAGAGTCCGTCAACGTCTTGGTCTATGAGGCGGTCAATCGGGGCGTTGTGAATATCACCGCCAAATCGGCAAAGACCGAACGCCTGTTGCGTGTCGAACAGTCGGAAGGTTCCGGCTCCGGATCGATCATCGATGCCGACGGGCACATCCTGACGAATTATCACGTTGTGGCCGGCGCAAAAGAAATTGCCGTTTCTCTCTTCAACGGCAAAACTTACGATGCCACATCGGTGGGCTCGGATCCGCTGAACGATGTGGCGGTCATTCGGATCGATGCGCCTGATGACGAATTGTTTCCGGTGACTTTTGGTGACTCTCGGGATCTGCGGGTTGGCATGCGCGTCTTCGCCTTAGGAAATCCATTTGGTCTTGAGCGGACACTGACAACCGGAATTATCTCGAGCCTGAATCGATCGTTGCAGATTCGTGAAAATTGGAAAATCAAGTCGATCATTCAGATTGACGCCGCCATCAATCCGGGAAGTTCCGGTGGACCGCTGCTGGATACTCACGGCCGGTTAATCGGGATCAATACCGCCATCGCCACGACCTCGGGACAGAGTTCCGGAGTGGGGTTTGCGATCCCCGTGAGCATGGTTGCACGCGTCGTTCCGCAACTGCTGAAGCATGGTCGATTCATTCGACCCGAAAGCGGCATCGACAAGGTGTACCAGACAGAAAATGGTTTGCTGGTTGCGGAAGTTCGCGCCAATGGACCTGCGGAGAAGGCTGGATTACACGGTCCCAAACTCACAAAGGTCCGCCGCGGCCCGTTTGTTGTCACCCGTGTCGATCGAACAGCCGCCGACCTGATTGTCGGAATCGATGAGGAAAAGGTCGCCACCGCCGAAGATTTATTGAGCTACATCGAAGCCAAGCAACCCGGTGACGAGGTCGTGCTGACCGTCGTTCGCGATGGACGCCGTGTCCGCGTGAGTCTCATCCTTGCCAGTGCTGACACACTCGACAAAGTGGAATAAAGTTCCTCAAATTCGATTTCTGCTTCGACTACAGTCCATTTTCCGGAGAGCACGTGATGTCCGCCCGATTGATGTTTCGAAGGGAAAACTTCGTTTTTTGTGACTTCCTTCGGTCGACTTCATATTCGGCGTGCCTGATTCTATGCGGCTGTTTCGACTCAAACCCTGCTCCGGAAAGCGGCACGATTGTTGTTCCTTTCAAAGGACAGGAAGTCGAGTTACTCGCGCCCAAGTCCCTTGGTTTGCCGGCACTCTGGGAGGTCATGCTGCAAGAATGGTCCTCTCAAACAGGCGCGAATATTCGGTGGACCGAATATTCGGTCGAAGACGAACCGTTGTTGGCCAAAATGCTGGAACAAACATCGAGCTCAGGCGGACGCGTTGCGCTGCTGCCTTTGCCGCGTTTGAGTGACGTGGAACAGAGTCTTGCACCTCTCTATCCAGAGTCACAACTGGGATTGGAATCCAAGGACATTTTCAAGGGACTCCGTGACCGAATCATGTCGCGAAATCGATTTCCCATCGCGATTCCATTGGAGGCCCCGGTCCTCGTTTGTTATTTCCGTCGAGATCTGCTCCAAGCCGCTGGTCTGAAACCGCCGCAGACTTGGGAAGACTATCAAACCCTTCTCGACTCGATGGATCGCTGGGCAACGGGCCTGACTGCTGTCGAGCCATTGGGCCCCAAGTACCGAGCGACGACATTTTTTGCGAGGTCGCTGGCGTATGCCAAGCACCCCGAAAACTATTCGGTTTGGTTTGATCTGGAAACGGGAGAATCACTCGTTCAATCACCCGGATTTGTGGCAGCTTTAGAAGCGTCGCAGCGGGCGTGGAAAGTGATGCCCTCTTCCATCCGTGAAATGAGTCCGGACAGTTGCCGTCTTGCGGTTCTGGAGGGACGGGCTGCTTTGGCAATCGGATACGAACCCACTACCGCAGAGGTCGTTTCACCTCAAGTTCGGCGGGCACCAGGTCTCGAAATCGGGATCTGTCGCATACCTGGCACTCGACGTGTCTTTAATCGCAATTCGATGCGTTGGGAGCAGTCAGAAGCGGGTCAGGTTCATGCCCCCGGACTCTGCGGAATGAAGGGACTTGTTGCAGGAGTCACGCTTCCCACAGCAGATTTCAGCGGCGCAGTCGCCTGTTGGAATCTACTGAAGACCTTGGTCGAAATTCAATTTGATTCTTCCTGGGCGACGCTTCCGAAGACACCCTGTCGGGAATCGCAGGCGATCAGCGCCATCAACTGGCACGAGAATGGATTGGTCTCAGAAGAGGCGAGCCAGTATGTGGACACGGTCGCACAGACTCTCCGAGACACGCAGGTGGTGGCCGATCTACCCCTGCCGCGAGCGGACGAATTTCGCTCTGCAACCGAACTCGCCATTCTTCGGGTTCTTCAGAATGAGTCGGAACCCTCAGAGGCGTTGTCGGATCTGAAACGTGAATTTGACCGACTGGCAACCGAATTTGGAATCGACAAATTTCGGGCAAGTTACCGTCGAGGTTTGGGCTTAGGATCCGAAAACACTCTCGGTCTTAGCCCCGTCGAATAGTCCGGCAATGATGCCCGATCGTGTTTCAGAACTGATCCGGTCGAAACGGAAACACGGCGGCGTTCCTCAACCCCGGAATCACTTCCGTGATACCGGAATTCACTCAGTCCGTCTGTGCAACAGCGCCTTCCATGGGCAGTACGTTGATTCGCCGACCTTCGCGATCAAAAAAAACGTGGCCCTCAACGAGGGTGTACAACGTGTAATCACGTCCCATCCCCACGTTCTTGCCCGGATGCCACTTTGTTCCGCGTTGACGAATCAGGATGTTCCCGGGGATGACGTACTCACCGCCGAATTTTTTGACGCCCAATCGTTTTGCGTTCGAGTCACGACCGTTGCGACTCGATCCCTGCCCCTTCTTGTGAGCCATCTCTCAATATCCCATATGTTCTAGGCGTGACGACGGTAAGCGACCGCCTGACAGATCGACAGCGGTATTTCCAGTGTTATCGAATCCCACGAAAAACGCAACCTCCGTCGCCGAGATATCCGATCTTGGTTCGCGATTTCGCCCACAGACACCGAGAATTTGTACAACACACACCGAACCGCCTCTCCGAAAAAAAGCTTGTTTTGACGGAATTACGACATCGCCGTGGGGAGACTCGCCGAACACAAGGGCCTAAAACCACAACAGTTTGTGAATTTTCCGCGTTCTTGGACGGACTCGATATCATCAGGGATTTTTTGGCCAGATCCCTGATGTCAACGACCGAGCCCCCTCCCACCCCCCCCGCAACCGTCAGCTGAAACAAAACCTTTTGTTGTGCACAGCGGCATCGTTATCGCTGGCAGGAATACTGTCGAACGGGAGCGGCTCGGTTGCAGGGACGCGGTGCAAGCCGATATTCTTCTCGGTGCTTTGAAATTGCGTTCAACACCATTTCGCAACGTCATCCGACATTAAAGATTCCCTATGGCCAACTCGGCACTTGATCGACGCGATTTTCATCGACTGACGATCGCCGCACTGGGGGGCATGGTTGCCGGCGCGGCAAGTGGTTGTGGAGGCCAAGCGGGCCCAGCAACCCCGACAACGGCGTCTGCAATCTCCCTGACAGAGCTGACCGAAGTCGAGAAGCTGATCATCGACGAACCGCATGTCTGTCGAGGGTTGAATTCGTGCCAGTCGCTGGGTCGCAGCCAAGATAATGACTGCGCCGGATTGGGGACGTGCGCCAGCATCGCTGACGCCACCTGTGGTGGCCACAACGCATGCCAAGGGCAGGGGGGTTGTGGCGAACATCCCGGCATGAATTCGTGCAAGGGACAGGGGGGATGTCACGTTCCACTCATGGACGACGCGTGGACCACGGCGCGTCGCGCCTTTGAAGCGGCGATGAAAAAAACTGGCAAGAACTTCGGCACAGCACCCGAAAAGCGGCCAGCGTAGTTGCGTCTCGAAATTCGATATTCCAAGGCATCCACAAACTATGATCGCCCGGATTGGGATCGTCACCGTATCGGATCGCGCCAGTCGTGGAGAGTATGATGATCGAGGTGGTCCTGCCATTCGGGACTACTTCGCAGACGTCCTCACCTCACCGTTTGAATCGGTGGAGCGAATCATCCCGGACGAAGTCGCCGTCATTGAAGACACGTTGCGAGAGTTATGCCAAGCGTGTGATTGTTGTCTTGTGGTCACCACAGGAGGAACGGGACCCGCTCTGCGTGACGTGACCCCCGAGGCGACAGAGGCCGTCTGTCACAAACTTCTGCCCGGTTTTGGTGAGCTGATGCGTCGTGTCTCACTGGAGAAAGTTGCGACGGCAATCTTGTCACGGCAGACCGCCGGTATTTGTGGCAAGGCACTGATCGTGAACCTTCCCGGCCAGCCCCGAGCCATCAAAGAATGTCTCGATGCCGTCATGCCCGCCATTCCGTACTGCATTGACCTTTTGAACGGCCCGTATCTCACCACCGACGCAGAAAAAGTTGTCACGTTTCGTCCCAAAACGAAGTGATGACACATCACTCGCGGACTCGATGCCTGTCCTGCGAAAAACCCTTGCGGCTGCGTCGACGGACCCGTAGAAACGCCGACGCCCACTTGGGCAACAGCGGCCCACGTCTGAACGTGTCTGAATCCGAGGCCATCCCCAACAGAACCGTTCTTAGAAGCAATTTCATCGGCGGAACCCGTGGGAGATCTGGCTTCCGCTCAGACCCCGATGAGTTGCACGACGATACGCCCGCCGAATGACTTTCCTGCCAACACTTGCCGGTCGTTGGCGAACGAGATTACTCTGTGGCCCAGAGTCCATCCGACATCACGAGGGTGAACATTGGTCGAGGACTCGAACGTGACCACAAGGATTGAAGCACAAACATCGCGAGAACCCCTCAGAGTGTCTGTTGAACGGTTCTCCGAATGTCCGCCGATGACTCGCAAGGAACATCAAAAATGCCAACATACGACTATCGGTGCGAAAAAAATTCTCGCACCGTTTCCGTGCAACATAGTATGAAAGAGACGATCAAGACTTGGGGTGAGCTCTGCCAGAAGGCGGGGGTAGAAATCAGTGGCACTCCGAGTGATGCTCCCGTCGAACGGATCATTTCGGGTGGCATTTCGCTGCCGATAGCCAGTGCTTCCGCGACGCTACCCATGGCGGGCTGCTGCGGTCACCCGACCAGTTGCGGGCACGGACATTAAAGCCGACACCCGGGAATGCGTCTTGCGGAAATGATTTCGGGTCCGGCCCATCCGTCAACTCGCTCGCACCGTTGACGATTCCTTCGGACGAAAGATGGCGACATTGACCGGCTCACGAATCACCGACTTGCTTCATGCGTGGATTGCTTCACGTGTTGAGCCTTCGGCGATGACTTGGCTCAATGAGCGTGCTGAGGCTATCGCCACAGGGGACAAGAAACACCTGTTTTTTGGCTTCGGAATGGTCCCACGCCGGGTCGGCAAATCGGAGACGCTGCTGACAGATCTGGAAGCGGCCGAGGCCGCGGCCGTTCGTCCCGGTTGGAATCCGCGAACGTGGAGTCTTGACCAACTCGCACGGGCGTTCCTCGTACTGAACTTCCCTGCGGCTGATGCTGCGGCTTATGTGCAAATACTCGATCCGTTGTTCCAGATGGGCGAGGTCGGCGAATTGGTGTCACTGTATCAGACATTGCCACTTCTCCCGCACCCTCGGAGTCACGTTCTGCGAACCGCAGAAGGGATTCGGAGCAACATCAAATCGGTGTTCTGCGCGATCGCGCATCAGAATCCATTTCCGGCTGAACAACTCAACGACGAGCAATGGAATCAGCTGGTCCTGAAATGCCTCTTTATCGATGTCTCGCTGGACCCCGTGGTGGGGATCGATCGTCGCGCGAATGCCGCACTAATGACGATGCTGGTCGATTTCGCCCACGAGCGCCGCGCCGCGCATCGGTCTGTTCCACCAGAATTGTGGCGTTGCGTCGGCCCCTATGCCGACGAACGGGGAGTGAATGATTTGAGGCAGATGTTGACGACCGGCGCGCCGGCGGAACAACAAGCGGCGGCCTTGGCTCTCCACCAATGTCGATCTCCGCTGGCTTCAACAATCCTAGGCCAGAGACCGGATCTTGCCAGGTCCGTGACCTCGGGCGAACTCACGTGGAAAAACCTCATTCCACCGAGTTAACACGTCCCAGATCCAGAGTCTTTTGGGGCGAATGAAGCGTTTCATCATCTCTTCTCCCACGGTGGACTCGACGGGCCATCCCGTCAGTCGACGCTCATTACACGACTGTTCTGTGAATGGCGGAGACCTGTGCGGTGAGATCACGGAGGATAGACCCCGCTTTCGCTGGCTCCAACGTCTTTGTCACCCCCCTCTCTCACTGTTCGCACTCCTTGCCCAGCCTATCGGCATTGGTTATCTTCTGAACTAGATTTTTCACCCCACTAATACTTTATTCCACCCACGATTGAGTCCGAACACAGGATCATCACCCATGCTGCCGCGACCTTGGATTTCCAGTCTGCTCAGCCTGTTGTTTTTCATGGACGTTTCGGCTTTCGCACAAGGAAGACAGACGGCCGACCCACTCGACTGGCCCTATTGGCGCGGCCCTGAAATGAACGGGATCTCACGAGAGAAGGGGCTGCCTGACACCTGGACTCCCGATGGTGAGAACCTGATTTGGAAAAACTCCGAGTTGGGAACACGCTCCACGCCAATCGTGATGAATGGCAAACTTTACACAATGGTGAGGCACAACCCCGCGACGAAGGAAGAGGCTGAAAAGGTTGTCTGTGTGGATGCCGCGACAGGCGTCAAAAAATGGGAGAGTGTCTTTAACGTCTTCCTCTCCGATGTGCCCGATACCCGCGTCGGTTGGTCGAGCGTTGTCGGTGACCCCCTGACCGGCCACGTTTTTGCTCTTGGAGTCTGCGGATATTTCCAATGCCTTGATGGCGAGACCGGTCAGACGATCTGGTCGCACGCGATGAGCGAGGAGTACGGCCTGCTCAGTACCTATGGCGGCAGAACCAACTATCCGATCGTCCATGAAAATCTAGTCATCGTCAGCGGGGTCGTGATTGGTTGGGGTGAGATGGCTCGTCCGACGTATCGCCTCATTGCATTCGACAAACGCAATGGGCAGGCCGTCTGGTTTCAAGGGACGAAGCCACTACCAGAAGACACAACCTACAGCGGTCCCGCGATCTCGGTCATCCAAGGGCAGACTCAATTGGTTGTGGCGGCGGGGGACGGCAGCGTTTACAGCCTGCAGCCGCGTACCGGAAAGATGATCTGGAACTACGATGTCTCGCTGCGCGGTATCAACACCGCCCCCACGATCATCGGCACGCAGGTCATCTGTGGCCACAGCGAAGAAAACTTAGATCACACCGCCATGGGTGCCCTCTTTGCTCTCGATGCCACTCAGTCTGGTAACATCACGAAATCGGGTGAGATCTGGAGAACGAAAGAGCAGTTCATTGGCAGGACCGGCCCCCTCGTGATTGGTGACCGGATCTACTCGGTCGATGACGGCGGCATCTTTTTCGTCAACGACTTGAAGACGGGCGCGATCCTCGGCAAACAGAAAATCGGCACCATGGGTCGCGGTAGTCCGGTCTATGCGGACGGCAAGATCTATGTCGTTGATGGCAATGGTCGCTGGTTCATTTTTAGGCCCGATGATGCCAAGGGGCTGAAGAAGATTCACCAACTGCGACTCGAAGACGGCGACGTGAATGCCTCACCAATCATCTCTCACGGCAGGATCTATCTTGCCTGCGAGACGATGATGTATTGCATCGGCCTGAAAGACGCGAAGCCTGCCGCCGACCCGATCCCCGCACCGACTGCAGAAACAGCGGTGGACAGTGATCGACAGCCCGCCACCGCGTTGATCGTACCTGTTGAGTCACTGCTCAAGCCGATACAAAAGCAGGCGTTCTCCGTGAGGCTCTACAACGCCAACGGCCAATTCCTGAAGGTGGCCGAGGCCAAGGACGTGACGTTCTCGATTTCCGGGCTCGGCACTATTGACCCCTCCGGAAAATACGCCGGACCTGGTGGCAACGTCCACGCGGCCGTATTGGTCAATGCTGAGGTTGGTGGACTGAAGAGCCAGGCACGCATTCGCGTTATTCCCGAAATCACATCGGAGACCCCTTGGTCGTTCGACTTCAACGACGGCCTCGTTCCTGTGACGGGTGTCGGCATGCGATACCGTCACATTTCGATCGACCACGACTACTTCACAGCATTAACGAAAGAAGACCCGCTGGCCGCAAAGCTCTATCTTTTTCTGACGACTCAATTCACGAACTTTCCCGCTCCCAAAACGACCTTCGATGACTCCACTCCTGCGCAAGCGTTTACGGGACTGAAGCGTTACCTCGGACTGATCGAGGCCATCACCAGCCAAGACCAAGGGAAAGAGAAACTCGATCCCTCGCTCAAACGACTACAAGACGATGGTGTCATCGCCAAGTGGAATTGGACTGCCAACGAAAAGATTCCAATACAGTTGATTGTGGAGCGGGGAACTCGCAAGATCACCGGCAACGGCGTGATGTGCAAGATCACGACGATCCCCAAGGGGACCAAGAGTCAGGGTTGGTTAGGGCACCCCGACTCAAAGGGCTATGTGATGCAAGCCGACTTCATGGCCAGCAACGTCGCCGTTGGTGCCGATGCGGACAAAAACTCGAAACTCCCCGACGTCGGCCTGCAGAACCAGCGGTATCGCTTCGCGATGCTCGGTGCCAGCCAGCATCTCAAACTGTACTCATGGTTCCCCCACGATAAAAAGTCACACGAAGTCCCCTTCGCTTGGGAAGCGGGTCAGTGGTATACCCTGAAACTGATCGTCGTCTTGGAAGATCGTGACGGCCAAAACGTGGCCGTCTGTCGCGGCAAAGCCTGGAAGAAAGCAGACAAGGAACCCTTACCGTGGTTAATCGAGTGGACCGATGCGCCCGCCAATCTGACTGGAAGTCCAGGCCTTTTTGGCAATGCTAAGGACTCGGAAATCTTTGTCGACAATGTGTCGGTCACGCCTCAATAACGTTGAATCGCAGCGGACTCAAGGGCTGCCCCACGCCACTTTTTGGATCCTGACAACCTCTTTAACTCCATCAAAGCGGCTCCGCCGCCCAAGGACGCGGCGATGAATCGCCGTTGTCCAAACAAGGAATTTTTCATGAAATCGCTGTCTCTCTTCGTTGCGATCTCTCTGCTCGCGGTCGGTCTGGCTTCCGCCGCCGACACGTTCCAACCGACCGATACCGCTTTGAACCTCATCGGCAAAATGAAGGTCGGCAAGTATGACTGGCCTCAGTGGGGTGGATCGTCCCATCGCAACAACACTCCGGCGGGAACGGGCATCCCCCACGAATGGAACTTGGAAACGGGTGAGAATGTTTTGTGGGCTGCTCCGCTCGGCTCGCAAACCTACGGCAATCCTGTCGTGGCGAACGGCAAAGTGTTCGTGGGGACCAATAACACGCACGGCTATCTCAAACGGTATCCCGCCAAGATTGATCTGGGCTGCCTCATCGCCTTCGAGGAGAAGACGGGCAAGTTTTTGTGGCAGGCATCGTCGCCCAAGCTACCGAGCGGACGCGTGAACGACTGGCCCCAGCAGGGAATCTGCTCGACCGTGTTCTGCGACGACACACGACTGTGGTACAACACCAGTCGTGGCGAAGTGCTGTGCCTCGACGTGGAAGGCTTTCACGACAGTGAGAACGACGGACCGTTCAAAGCCGAAGCGAACGAGAACAAAGGTGAGGCCGACATCCTCTGGCGTTACGACTTGATGGGCGTTTTGGGTGTCTTCCAGCACAATATGTGTTCGTGTTCGGTGACCTGCGTCGGAGACTACTGCTTTGTCGTGACCGGCAATGGCGTGGACGATGACCATATCAACATTCCCGCCCCGAACGCTCCCAGTTTTATCTGCCTCGAGAAGAACACCGGCAAGCTGGTCTGGAGCGACAAGTCGCCCGGCCTCAACATTCTTCACGGGCAGTGGTCCAGTCCACTCTGCTTCGAGGCGGGTGGTCAGGCGCAGGTTGTCATGGGCGGCGGCGACGGCTGGATCTACAGCTTCGATCCCGCCGGTGACGGCCAAGGTGGACCTCGATTGCTGTGGAAATTTGACGGTAATCCCAAGGAATCAATCTACCTTCTGGGCGGTCGTGCGACACGCAATCACATCATCGGAACCCCCGTGTTCTACGATGGCAACGTCTATTCCGGCGTGGGTGAAGATCCTGAACATGGTGAAGGGGTGGGCCATTTCTACTGCATCGATCCGACCAAACGCGGCGATGTCAGCCTCGAACTGGCCGTCAATTCCGATGGTCAAGTCATCCCGCCACGACGGCTGCAATGTGTTGACACAAAAAAGGGTGAGAAGGCCATCCCCAATCCGAACTCCGCCGCCGTCTGGCATTACGATTCTGTAGACCGCAATAAAAATGGCAAGAGTGATTTCGAAGAGACCATGCATCGCACGATCGGCAGCGCGGCGATCAAGGACGATCTGCTATTCATCTCAGACTTCGCCGGGCTAGTTCACTGCCTCGACGCAAAAAAGACGAACAATGGTAAACCGGTTGTCTACTGGACGCACGACATGTTCGCGGCAGCTTGGGGCTCCGTGCTGATCGTCGATGGCAAGGTCTACATCGGCGACGAAGACGGCGACATCACTATTTTTGAGCTCTCGAAGGAACTCAACATCATGGCCGAAAACAATATGATCAACTCGATCTACAGCACTCCGATCGTCGCCAACAACACGCTGTTTATCTCGAACAAGAGTACCGTCTTCGCACTCCAGCACGGCGCCAAGCTGACGGGTGGAGTCAAACAGGGCTCGACAGGCGGCGGAGGCGACAGCGAGTAACGAAATAGGACTGAGTCGCGTCTCTGTTATCACACCTCCAACCCTGACTTGGGGGGTGGATTGAAGATCTGCGTTGTGACTCGGTTTACCAATGGGAGTGTCGGTGGCCGGCGCGATTCGATGGCGTTGGGACGAGCCGTTGTCTTCTGCCGAATATTTTAAAAAAAGGGCACTGCCAGGGAGCCGTTGTGGGACAGTACAAGAACTCACGGTAATCGTATCACCTGCGGGAGTCGTCTCTCCGTCGACAATTCGAACAGGCCAAACCGGAAGTTGCTACAGTGCTTCGATTGTTCCTGAGGCTCTAAGGACATCGATCTCGAGGGTTCGTAGTATGCTTGGTCATCGACGGTCATACCTGACGCTCGGGACGATCCGTGCCATGATCGCATGGGTTCCGATGATGGCGGCGCAATCCGCTGAAATCTCGTTGCCTGCCGGTTCGGCTGTCGAGTTCGATCGTGACATTCGGCCAATTTTGATGAGTCGATGTTTCGACTGTCATGACAGTCAGACGCAGCAGAGTCAACTGCGACTGGATGATGTGACTGGAATTCTCCGAGGTGGTGATTCTGGCGAACCGCTTTTTGTCTCGGGCAGCAGTTCGGACAGCCTGATCATCCAGCGAATCACCGCCGAGAATTCGCCAGAGCGGATGCCTCCCGAAGGTGATCGAGTGACTGCCGAACAGGTAAACCTGCTGCGTGCATGGATCGACGCTGGAGCAAGCATGCCGGGGAAACAAGCCGCACAGGATTCGCTGAAGCCTCGGACTGATCATTGGTCATTTCAGCCCGTCAAACGTCCAGCGGTCCCGAGTCGCGGCGATGCCTTCGCCGCGAACGCGATCGATGATTTTGTACTCGCCAGATTAAAAGCGAAACATCTCGAACCCTCCGCACCGGCCAATCGGCTGACACTGATTCGACGACTGTACCTTGTCATGCATGGCTTGCCGCCGACTCCGCAGGAAGTGGCGGATTTTGTCGACGACACGGAATCCGATGCCTACGCTCGATTGGTGGATCGTGTGCTCGCCAGCCCGCATTCTGGAGAACGATGGGCTGGGCATTGGATGGATGTTGTGCGTTACGCCGATACCAATGGTTACGAGACCAACAAAGAGCGAAAAACGGCCTACCATTACCGTGACTACATCATTGAGTCATTCAATGCGGACAAGCCATACGATCAGTTTATCCGTGAGCAACTTGCAGGGGATGCGTTGGGAGCGGAGGCCGCGACAGGATTTCTGGTGGCCGGAGCCTACGACGTCGTCATGGGTCCGGACATCAACCTTAAGCTGGCCCAGCGTCAAGATGTGTTGGCAGACATGATCAGCACCACCGGAACCGCCTTTTTGGGCCTGACGGTCGGCTGCGCGCGGTGCCACAATCACAAGTTCGATCCCATCCTGCAGAAGGACTACTATTCGATGCAGGCCATCTTCGCCGGGACAAAGCACGCCGAACGGCCGTTCCGTAAGACTGCCGACGCGTGGACGATTCGAGAACTAGCGAATCTCACCGAAACCGAGAAAACGGCAACGCGCTTGCTCGAAACCTATCAACAGAAAGGGGCAATTGCTTCGGCGTCAGACGTGGCAAACACCGTGCGCGCCCCAATCAATGCGAGACTCAATGAAGAAAAATTTCACACCGTCCAAACCGACACCGTTCGTTTCAAGATTACGGCCAGCAGTTCTTCCGAGCCCGCAGTCGATGAATTAGAAATCTACGATGACAACGGTCGAAACGTCGCCTTGGCTTCGTGTGGCGCTGTGGTGAGCGCATCGGGGACTCTGTCAGGCCATGCGATTCACAAACTCGAATGCGTCAACGATGGATCCGTGGGGAACGATCATAGCTGGATTTCAGACACTCCCGGAACAGGTTATGTGCAGGTTGTGTTACCAACAAAAACTACGATCAATCGGATTGTCTGGGGACGTGATCGAACAGGGCGATTCACCGATCGAGTGCCGACAGAGTATCAGTTTGAAATCGCTATTGAGCCGGGGAAGTGGTTGACCGTAGCCAGTTCCAATGACCACGCACCGTCTCCTGACTCGACAGACACGCAAGCATTTCTCAATAAGCTTTCCGCAGCTGATGCCACAGCGGCAATCACGCTTCAACAGGATTTACGAACCCTTCAAAGTCGAATCTCTGCTCTGACACAGATGGAAAAAGGATGGCTTGGAACTTTTGCTCAACCGGACAAAACGCATCGACTCTATCGAGGAGAACCGCTGCAGAAGCGTGAAGTCGTCACGCCCGATGCCTTGAGTGTTCTTGGCACGCTCGGACTCTCCGTCGATGAGCCGGAGCAGCGGCGGCGGCGGCGGTTAGCCGAATGGATTTCCAGTCCACGACATCCGCTCACCGCGCGCGTGATGGTGAACCGCGTCTGGTACTACTTGTTGGGGCATGGCATTGTCGATACGCCGAGTGATTTCGGGATCAACGGTTCTAGGCCGACTCATCCAGAACTGCTCGATTGGCTGGCCGACGAATTTGTGAAACGGGGATGGGCGATCCAGCACATTCAGCGATTGATTCTACTCTCGTCCACGTTTCAGCAAGACTCGACACCACAAGAGGAGTCGCTGGCTCTGGATGCGGCCGGCCGATTTTTCTGGCGATACACCCCGCGGCGGTTGGAAGCGGAGGCGATCCGCGACAGTATTCTCAGCGTTTCAGGGTCGTTAGATTCGAAGATGGGGGGCCCCGGGTTCTACCTCATGGACGTCGTGGTCGAGAACGTGATGCACTATTTTCCCAAAGTGGATTACACCTCGGCTGAATGTCGTCGAATGGTTTATCTGTTTCGGATTCGTCAGGCGACAGACAGTGTGTTCAGTTCCTTCGACTGCCCTGATGGAGGCCAGGTGATGCCCAAGCGGAGTCGATCAACCACACCACTTCAGGCGTTGAATCTTTTCAACAGCACGTTCACTCTTCAGCAGGCGGAGATTCTTGCCGCACGTTTACGTCACAGCGCAGGGGAGACACCTGACGCTCAGGTCGTTCTGGCATTCGCTTTGTTCTTCTCTAGATCTCCTGATGCCGACGAACGAGACGTGTCTGTGACCTTAATTCGAAATCATGGAATTGAGTCTTTCTGCCGAGCCCTGTTCAATGCCAGCGAATTTCTTTTCATTTTTTGAACACCATGCATCCACTTCTCAATCGACGGAACTTCCTTTCGCAGACTGTCACCGGTCTTGGCGGGATCGCCTTGATCGATTTACTGACCCCGACCCGCGCGGTCGGTGATTCGACGTCGCCGATTCGTCCGGACATCAATCCCGCCAATCCGAACGCGATTCGTCAGCCCCATTTTCAACCGCGTGCCAAGAATGTGCTCATGATTTTCTGCTCCGGAGCGGTCAGTCAGATTGATACTTTTGATTTCAAACCCGAGTTAATTCGGAAGCATGGCCAGTCCCTGCCAGGGGCGGAAGGCCTGATCACATTTCAAGGAGAGCAGGGGGCATTGAATCAGAGCCCCTGGACTTTTCGGCCTTATGGGGAATGCGGAAAGATGGTCTCAGACCTTGTTCCGCATCTCGGTGCACTCGCCGACGACATCTGCTTTATTCATTCATTGACTGGAAAAACAAATACGCACGGTCCCGGTGAGAACCTCATGGGAACCGGCTTTACGGCGGATGCCTTTCCCAGCGCGGGCTCTTGGTTAACATATGCTCTGGGAACCGAAAACGAGACGTTGCCCGCGTATGTCGCCATTCCCGATCCGCGGGGTGCACCACAATCCGCAGGAAATTTTTGGGGATCGGGTTTTCTCCCTGCCGCCTTCCAAGGGACGGACTTCAATGCCTCTCAACCCGTGCGCAACTTGGCTCGCCCCGCCGGCTCATCGCCGAAGAATGACCGCGCGACACGTGAGTTCCTGACGCACCTCAATCGCCGTCACTTGGAACGGTTTCCACAAGATACGGAACTCGCAGCACGGATTTCCAGCTATGAGTTGGCGGCACGCATGCAGCTTTCCGTTCCGGAAGTCGCCAACATTAACAACGAACCCGCTCATATTTTAAAGATGTATGGCGCCGATCAGACAGGAAATCCGGTCAAGGATTTGAAAGCGGCTTACGCTCGAAACTGTATTCTTGCTAGACGGTTAGTAGAGCAGGGTGTTCGATTCGTCCAACTGTTTAACGGTGCCTATCAGACCGGCGGAGAAGGTGTCAGCAACTGGGATGGTCACAAAGTCCTTCATGAGCAATATATCAAGCACGGTGAAGTGATGGACCAGCCAACGGCAGCGTTACTGGCGGATCTTAAACAGCGAGGTCTGTTACAGGACACACTGGTCGTGTGGTGTACGGAGTTCGGTCGGATGCCAACATTTCAGAAAGGGGCCAGTGGTCGCGACCACAATCCGAGTGGCTTTACCGCTTGGATGGCTGGCGCCGGAGTGAAGAAGGGGTTCAGTTACGGCAGGACGGACGACTTCGGTTACAAGGCCGTCGACAAGGTTGCCACCATCCACGATTTTCACGCGACGATTCTGGAGATCCTTGGTTTGAATCATGAGCGATTGTCGTTCTATCACAATGGCATTGAACGACGCCTGACCGATGTTCATGGTCATGTCATTCGAGATCTCTTGGCATGAACGATGCTTGGTGCTCAGAGGGTTGTCTGCATCTCTTCAACGACGGAGCAGCGACGCTGAAGGATTGGAGAGCGCAGCAACCACTTCGTTCAGGAATCGAGCGGCTGGAGCTCCATCGACGAGGCGATGATCGAAGGTCAGGCTGAGCGTCAATTGATGCCGTGCAACGATCTGACCGCTGTCAAGAACGATGGCCTCAAAACGGATGGCTCCGAGCCCCAGAATCGCCGATTCCGGAAAATTGATGATCGGAGTAAAGGCTTCAATGCCGAAGGCACCGAGGTTCGTGATGGTAAAAACACTGCCCTGCATCTCCGCTGCGGAAAGCTGTCCGGATCGTGCACGGCTGATCAGTTGGCGAGACTGATCCGACAGTTCCGCTACCGACAATCCGAGGACGTTGCGAATCACGGGAACCAGCAGGCCTTGCTCGGTATCGACTGCCATTCCCAGATTCATCTCTGTGTCCGCAGGGGTCACGATCCCGTCTTCTTCCCAGCGACCTGCCAGCAGCGGATGTCGTTTCAAGACCTCCGCGACAAGTTTGATAATGATGTCTTGATAGCTCGGAATCGAAAGTTGTCCCCCGACGGACTTGAATTGCTCACGCAGGTTGACCAGGTTTGTTGCATCGGCTCTCGTCGTCAGTGTGACCGGAACGGTCTGTTGACGACCTGCCAGCATCCTCTGAGCGATGACCCGCCGCCGACTGGTGATCGGTATTCGTCGGCCCCCGTGGGCGGCCTCCGCCGCAGGGAGACCGACGGAGGCCGCCTGTCTCACATCGCATTCCCGAATGCGCCCCTCGGCACCTGTCCCCGGCAGCGATTTCCAGTCCACGCCCAGTTCCGTCGCGACGCGTCTCGCGCGCGGGGAGGCGACGACCACGCGACTGGGCGTCGAGGGACTCGTGGCCGGCAACAGGGCCGTCTGAGGTTCTCGATCCTGGCTGGCCGTGCTGACGCGATGGATATCTGCCAGCAGCACGCGACCTCCCGGCCCCGTACCTGCAACATCCGTGATTGCCACACCGGCTTCTCTGGCTTGCCTCCGCACCGAAGGCGAGGCGGGTGGCGGGAGTGCTGAGTCCGTCAACGACGGTTTGTTGATGCTCGGAATGGCCGCAGCCCACGGAATCTCTTCTGCCTGTTCGACAAGATAGCCGATGACGGCTCCCACCTTGAGCACCTGGCCGGGCTGAGGACCGGTTGGCGGAATTCGGAGTAGGCCTTCATCGACCGCTTCGACGTCCTGAGACGCTTTCTCTCCCTCGAGTTCGAAAACGGCATCACCGCGATGGATCGGGTCGCCATCCTTCTTCAGCCAACCGACGAATGTTCCCTCTTCCATCGACCATCCTAGACGTGGAATCACAATTTCGTAGACCATGATTATTCCTTGACCAACAAACGAATCGCGTCGCTGATCGCAGCGGCAGTCGGCACGACGGCGGCTTCGAGCGGCGGACTATAGGGGGTTGGAGTGAAGACTCCGGTCAGACGACGGATAGGAGCATCGAGATCATTGAAGCCTGCATCCGTTACTTGGGCCGCGATCTCTGCAGCAAAACCGCAGGAAGCAGGAGGCTCATCGACAATCAACAGACGACCTGTACGGGCGACTGATTGCAAAATCGTCTCCGTATCGAGCGGAGACACGGTCCGCGGATCGATCAATTCCACCGAGATGCCCTCTCGTTCCAATTCTTCGCAAATCGACAACGTCAGATGAACCATTCGTGCGAGTGCCACGACCGTGACGTCTCGACCCGAACGAACGACCGCCGCCCGGCCAAATTCGATTTCATAGTCTTCCTCAGGAACATGGCATTTCGTTGTCAGGATCTCTCGGTGTTCCAAAAACATGACGGGATCATCGCACCTCAACGCATGTTTCATGAGCCCCTTTGCGTCAAAGGCGTTGGAAGGAACGACGACCCGAAGTCCGGGCACCTGAGCATACATTCCATAGTAACTGCCGGAGTGGTGCGTCGCGGCCGAGTGACCAATTCCAATACAGCCACGCAGCAGGACGGGCATCTTTAAGCGACCGCTCGACATGTACTGCATCTTGGCGATTTGGTTCACAATTTCACCAATCGAGTCGAGTATGAAATCGGCAAACATGAAGTCGATGACCGGGCGCGTTCCCGTCATCGCCGCTCCTCCGGCCAAGCCTACGAATCCTCTTTCGGAAATGGGGGTGTCGCACAGCCGTTCCGGGCCGTAAATGTCGTACAGACCGGCTGTGGTTTTGAAGTTGCCGCCGCGGATTCCGATCCCCTCTCCCATCACGAAAATTCGAGGATTGACGGCCATTTCCTCTGACAGAGCTTCGTGGGTTGCTTGTGTGAAGGTCCTTTCACGTTTTTCTGTCTGTGGCTTGGACAGACTCTGGGAGCACGCGACAGCCCGAGGAGCGGCATAGACATTCACGGCTGCGGACGCCGGTTCCGGCATAGGGCTGTTTTCGGCGAACTGACGCGATTCCGCGACGAGGGCTAAGATCTCTGATTCTATTTGCTGAATCCGCGACTCCTCAATTTCAAATTCCGTCAGCAGTCGTTTTCTGAATGACACAATCGGACAGCGACGTTTCCAATCATCGACCTGAACGCGGGTCCGATATGTAAAATCGCCCATTCCTTCGGCATGCGCCCGTGTGCGGTATGTTTTGCATTCAATGAGTGTGGCTCCCGCGCCGGCTCGGGCTCGAGCCACAGCGTTGCCAGCAACCTCCGTGACGGCCATCACGTCGTTGCCATCGACTTCGAACCCGGGAAGACCATAGTTTTCCGCACGACGCCCGACATCCGGAATCCCGCTGGAATAGGCGAACGGCACCTCCGTGGCGAACTGATTGTTTTCGCAGATAAACAGAACCGGCAGCTTCCAGATGCTGGCCATGTTCAAGCCTTCATGAAATGCGCCGTTGTTGACGGCTCCATCCCCAAAGAAGGCCACAGCGACGCCACCCGTCTTCATCAGCTTCGCACTGTAACCACCGCCGCACGCCTGCAGGATGCACGGTCCGACGATGCCGCTCGTACCCATCATTCCGATCCCGGGTGAGAAGAGATGCATGGAGCCACCACGCCCCCGTGAGCATCCGGTGACGCGTCCGAACAGCTCGGCCATCAGCTCTCCCGGTGGCATCCCCTTCGCCATTGCATGTCCATGCCCCCGATGGGTGCTAAAAATCGGATCCTCATTCGTCAAATGAGCACAAACGCCGGTCGAAATTGCCTCCTGCCCGACATACGTGTGACAGGCCCCGAAAATAAGCCCACGTTGGTGGCATCGTGCAAGTTCCTCTTCTGTGTGCCGGATAATGAGCATCGTGCGGAAGAGACTGAGAAGTCGTTCGGTTGTCATTGGTTCTTGACCCTTAAAGCGTTTTTTCCGCTGCAAATTTTTGTACGGCGTGCTGTTCATGTCCCGGTGTCCCACCGGCATTCATCGCCATGTTGCCGCCATCCATCGGAATAATCGCCCCTGTAATCCATGCCGATGCATCGGAAGCCAGCATGACTGCCAACCCCTTGATATCGTTGGGATGGCCGAGCCGTCCAGCGGGAATGCCTTTGAGGAACCGACCTTCAAGAGTCGGATCGGCCTGCAAACGCGCCGCAAGACTGGGATTGATGACTTGAGCCGGCGTGACGCAATTCACGCGGACTCCACGATGGCTCCACTCGGTGCTCAGCTCGCGGGTCATCTGCACCACGGCCCCCATGGCCATGCTGTAGGCGACGTGCCCGCGACCGAGCGCCGTTGTGCTGGCGAGTGAGCCGATATTCATGATCGATCCTCGACCTTGCGTGAGCATCCGTCGACCCGCTTCTTGACACATGGCAAATCGCCCCACAACGAGGGTTTGCAATACCCGATGAAGATCGTCGATTTCTAAATCTTCCGGCTTGGCGAGATGACCCTCTCCGGCAATGTTGCCCAGAAAGTCAATGCGTCCGAACTCGGCATCCACCTGCTGAAAGAGTTCTCGAATCGCCTGAGGGTCCGCAACGTCGGTATTCGCAAACGTGGCTTTCCGGCCCAGTGCGCGAATCTCTTCCGCCGTTGCCTTCACACCTTCCAGATTGCGGTCAACCACGAGGACATCGGATCCCGCCTCTGCAACCGCCAATGCGGTGGCCCGGCCCATCCCCTGAGCCGCTCCAGAAACCACAGAAACTCGGTTGGTCAAATCAAACAATGTCATGACGTTCCTCAACTCGTTGTTCGACGAAGGTTAGTGAGAACCGGTGATCATGGGCCAGATCTTGAAGGCAAACACCAGTGCTGCCAGACCCAGATAAAACGCGCCGCAACTGGCGACGCCGGCAGAGTGATACCACTTCGGCCGCACCTCTCGAGGCAGCAGGCAATGGTTGATCCACAACAATTGAAACGACGTCACGCCAATGGCCAGATTGTTAAAATTAGCGATAAAATCGGTCATTAATTTAGGAGCATTACTGAACAGAAAGGCACACACGAACGACCACAGGACATAGCTGCCAAGAATGGAATAATAGATGTACTTCACCTGATGAGGCTGCATCACATTGCGGACGCGACTATTGGCCGTCCAGATCGCGTCCGTCCAACGGCGGCTGAAATCATCCACAATCGACATTTGACTCGGCAACATCACCATCATTCCGGTAAACAACGCCACGATCCACAACACTTTGGCGAGGACCGGACTGAAGCCCGAATGAAAGATTCCGTCAGCCGTGACGATCGCTTGAGCCACACTCGTTTGCTCCGGAGTGATCGTCGAATACTGGGCGAATTGCATAGAAATCAAAGCCGGAAGTGCCATCCCCATGAAACAACCCGGGGCCCACACCAGAATCTGGTCGGTGAGCACATAACGCCACCAGCCTCTCCAGCGGCGAAGATTGTCCGTGGTCAACTCAAACACTTTTCCGACGTGACTGAGCGTCACGCTCCCTCCACCGACGGCGCTGGGAATAGCACCCACTTGGCTCCCCATGCCCCAGCCTTTGTCTCGCACGAAATTGCTGTAGGTCGAATTGGCGAGGCCACCGCCCCCCGCGTAACCGGCAAATGCTCCCAACATCACAATACTGGCCACCGAAATCGTCGGCCACTCGCCGTGCTGCCAGACGTGAGACACGGCGTTGGCAACGACTTCACCGCCGTGCCCATCACTCACGGGCACGTTGCCAAATTTCACAAAACCGCTGAACACATTCCACCAATTGGTCGGACTGACGCATGTCACGCCAATGATCAGGCAAAAGCCCAGCACGATTGCGACCTTAGCAGTCATCACCGTTTGCAGCATGTTGTACACCTTGCCACCCAAGAAGATCGGCACGGTGACTCCCAGCAGGCAGACGTAAGCCAGAATCGTGATCAGTCCTCGATCCGCCAACGTCGGCGGCCGATCAAGGATCAACGACGCGATCAAAGCCGCTCCGTGAGTCGAAAGCCCTGGCACGAGGGCCGAAAGATTGAGAGTCAACATCACACCGACCCAGAACGTTGGCCCCGGTCGCATGCGCATAAATCCAGTAAAGACCGGCTCCCCGCAATAGAGAGCGTATCGACCACATTCGAGATTGTAAAAAACCTGCAAGACGATCGCGACGGTGGCGATCCACATCAGTCCGCCACCAAACCGCGCCGTCACCGCTGGACCGAGCAACCATTCGCCGCCGCCAATCTGAATCCCCATCATGACGATCCCTGGCCCAATGAAACTGGCCCAGTTCCGCCAAGACAGCGGTTTCGGCTCAGGCAGATCCGCAGTATCCCAAGGCGGAATGGAGTTTGTCGTGGAGCCATTGCCCATCAGAAACCTGCAATTTCTTTTTGGCGTAATTGTTGAAAAAGTCACGGAGATCGTTTGCCATCTCTTCCATGCGTTCGTGTCTCGCGAAATGGCCGCTTATCGTATAGGGATTCAACCGGACAATGTGATCTTCATTTTCGGCTCGTTTGCCGATCCTGAGAACGGTTTCCGTTCGCTGCAGAAACCGCCTCTGGTCATCAGTACAGCACAAGGGCCCGACCAGGCCCTCCATGACAGTCGCGTATTTTGAGTGCTGCAAACAAAAAGTATCCGCCCGCAGGAATCTGCTCGACATTTTTCAAAAATTCGACACCGACCATTTCTCGACTGCCCAATGCCCAATAGGTCATCAGGGCTCTTTTCGGGTTGACTCCACCAAGATCGGGAGCATCAGTAGCAACGCAGCGAATTCCTTTGCTCTGGAGATAGACGATCGCATCGGGACCGGGGGCGGGCCAACCTTCGGACTTGCCGGATAAGGGATCTCGCCAGACGGCCGCGTCATTCGGTTGAGGTTGGAAATAGCGATCCAGATGACCTGTCTGAAACAACACGATGTCACCTGCCTTTAAGTCACCGGAATTCTTCTCGAATGACTGAATCTGATCGGTCGTGATCTCTGGTGAGGACGGCCAAGATTTTGAGTCCGTCGTTGCGACGAGTGATCGGACATCCATCACCCGCACAGGACCACACGTCCACTCCAAAGGGATTTGCTCGGTCGTCAGCGAACTGGTCCCGCGCCTCCCGTACTTCTTCTCATACTCTTCCAACCAACCGCGGACTTCTGGTGCGTAGGCGGGCTTTTCTTCCGCGCGCGGCAGCGCAAATGACGGCGGCACCAGATGCGTTCCCGCCATGGAATCCATCAGGTGCGTGTGATGCCAGAGATCGAGATATTCCGAGTATAAGAAATCGACCTTCAGATAAACCTGTCGATGGTCTCCCGTCCTCGCGCCGGGTGAGGTGACGGGAAGATTGGGGGCCAGAACGGGTGACAAGTCGATCGCCCGTTTGTTTTTTGCGGCTTCAATCAATCGCCGAGGCAAGTCGCCACCGACAATCGAAAACGCACGTCCCGCTCCATAGGGGCCGCCTTGATGCTTCGGCCCCAGATTGCAGTAGAACGCTCCCGTCGGTGGAAGAGCCCCTAAGTTCGTTGCGCTTTCCGTCCAGATCATGCCATGTTTCAGTCCTGCATAGTGCGTTGGCTCACCAAGATCAGGAAGTGGCCCCATGCTGGCGCTGTCGGTCCCCAAAGCCATCACACCCCGACTCGCCAAAAAGTCCATGCACTCTGGACTGGGATCGGGGAAACCGGGAACCTTACGGTCCAAGGCGTCGGCAACAAACCGGCGTCCCTCCGGAAACGGCCGGTAATATTTATCTGTGTAATCACTCCGAAACAGCACGACATCGCCAAATCGCACTCGCCGATTCTGTTTCTCAAATCGCTGAACGTGGTCAGGATTGACGAGGGGACTGACTCCCTTGGGAGCTTGGTCAAGCAGGTCACAGACATCGATGACACAGGCTTCACCACCGAACTGCCAAGCCTCAATCTTGTCGCTAAACGCTAGGCCCAAAAGGCCAGATTTCTCCCGTTTCAGATCCGGTCTCGCCACGGAGTGAGGCGGAAAATCAAGTTGAGTACCGACATTTCCGTCAATCAACAACACGTCAATGTGATAAGCCGAATCCGGTCCAATAACCTGCTGATGATTCAGCTGAAACCGTGGAAAAGGAGCCGATGGCCACGTGCAGGGATATTCACGCGAAATCAATACGGAGTGATCCACGAATCGGCTCGGAGTGTCACCCGCCTGAGACTCAATGCCACGGGCGGTAAAAACAACCAGTATCACCGCGATCGAAGTCCTTGGAAAACATGATTTGCGGATGGAACATCGCATGACGGTGACTCCTGAAATGCTGAGGAACGAACATGTCGCAACAGCGGAACCCTTAGGCCTCTTCAATGACGGGATTAGTCAGCGAGCCAATGCTGCCGATTTCAATGGTGACACTGTCACCAGACTTGAGGAAGACTGGCGGATTGCGGGCGCTGCCGACGCCATGCGGGGTCCCTGTCAGGATCACCGTTCCCGGAAGAAGTCGTGTGCTTCCACTCAAAAACTCGATCAGCGTGGGCACATCAAAGATCATGTCATCGGTGTTCCAGTCCTGCATCGTCTGGCCGTTCAGAACGGTCTTGATGGACAACGCATTCGGGTTGGGAATCTCCTCCGGGGTGACAATCCAAGGACCCAGCGGGCAGAATGTGGCAAAGGTCTTGCCTCGACACCACTGACTTCCCCCCTTTTTAATCTGCCAGTCACGGGCGCTGACATCATTGGCACAGGTATAACCCAGAACGTGATCCAGAGCATTCGACTTAGAGACGTTGTAGCACTCGCGTCCGATCACCACGGCCAGTTCACATTCGTAATCGACGGCATCGCTTCGCAATCGTCTCGGTAGAACAATAGGATCGCCGGGGTTCTGAACTGTTCCAAGATTCTTCATGAACACAACCGGATATTCCGGGATGGCCTGGTTTCCCTCGGCGGCATGCTTGCGGTAATTGAGTCCGATGCAAATGACGTCGCGCGGTTCGATTGGGGCGAGTAACTTTTTGCCAACGACCACTTCGCCGGTGTCCGTGAACGAGCCCAAAACATCCCCGTTGATCTTGGTGATACGACCATCGTCGTGCCTGCGGCCGAACGATGCGTGACCGGCAGATTCTTGGTAGCGGACAAGCTTCATGATTTTTGAACTTTCTTGTGCAAGGAAAAAACAGAGGTGCCAACAAAGATTCAGGCTTTGGACAACGAAGGCCACGGCGAGGGAAGTCCCACGAACGCGGCCGCCTGAGTCAGTTTTTCAATAACATCCGGAGACAGCAAAATACCATCGATCTGAGCTTGCCGGTGCATACTCCATTCTCGTTCACCAGGAAGAAGGACGCGTTCGACGCCCTCGGCCGTTGGAGCACCGTGAATTTCGTCGATCAGTTTTCGCAGACGGACTTCGAACTGTTCCACAGGCACGATGGCGCCGATGTCGATCGCAATGAACGAGGCGTTGTGCCATGACGGACGGGACGTGTCATCAAACATCCAACTGCCCACCTGCCATGTCATGTGACCGCCGGGGAGGACTGCCGACAAAATTTCGCACCACAGCCCGAAGCCGTACCCTTTGTGCGCCGCCATGGGAGCCAGCGAGGCCTGCTGCGGATAAAGACTGGCATCGGTCGTCGGTTTTCCATCGGACCCGATCAACCACGTTGATGGAATCGGTTCACCCCGTTGATGAGCCGCATAAACTTTGCCGCCGGCCACCGCGGCTGTCGCCATGTCGAGAAGAATTGGATCGCCATTTCCCACCGGAATCCCATAAGCGATCGGATTGCTCCCCAAGACGGCACTACGTGAACCGGGAGCCGCAACACTGGGGATGTCGTTGCCGGTCACCATTCCAATGAAACCCTCGCGGCCGGCCAATGCCGCATAGTAACCGGCCGCCCCAATATGTCCCGTATTTTTGAGACCGACATAGGCAATCCCCACCTGTCGAGCTTTTGCCATCGCCGTTCGCATGGCAAACACACTGCCAACCTGCCCCAGTGCCGACTCGCCATCAATGATCGCCCAGCCGAGACCTTCCCGCTCGATGCGCGGAACCGCAGTCGCTCGATAACCGCCTCCCTTGAGTTTTTTGAGATATCCAGCCAGCAACTTGGTGCCGTGCGTAAAGACACCCATCGCATCGGTTGTGACAAGAGCGTTCGCTGTTGTCTCCGCATCAATCCGGGATAATCCGACTCGAGTCAAGGCATCGATACAAAACTGTGTGAGCGATTCGAGGGAGACATGCATGGAGGATTTCCGACAATTGTCATCAGGAACAGAGATCTGTCATCAGGAACAGAGATCTCTAATGATGCGGTGCGACACGTGACGGTGCAGTGCCATAAAACTCGACCGTTGATCGCACACCCTCTTCGAGAGTTGTCGTTCGCCAATCGCAAAAGAGTTCTGAAATATACCGTGGCTTGGGTGGAATGTTGGAGGGAATCGAAACGCCATTCACCTGAAGCCTCAGGCCTGCGCCGGGAACGACTTGATCGATGATTCGGACAAATTCCTCGGTTGTTGCCAACTGGCTTTGAAGATCGACGACGGTCGAACCCTGAGGGGTTTCTAACGCGGATCGAACGAAAGCGCGCGCCACATCCTCGACGTAGTCATAGCCGACGCGTCCCGTGTAATTGATGGTATAGGATTCCCCCAGAGCGGCCGCACGAGCCGCCTGAGAGGGACCAGCCGTCAACCCCACAGTCCGTTCCGGCCCGTAAACGACGTGCGGCCGGATGCCGACGGAAGCAATGCCGAAGTGCCGCCAATACTGCTCGGCGATCGAATCAACGGCCATCTTGTAGACGCCATAAAATGAAGGCGGACGGTTGTCGGCAGCTGTCAGTCCCAACGAGCCGTCATCCGCTTCGGGACCGTAAACCGCATAAGAACTGGCATACGAAATGCCTTTGATCTGTTGGGCTCTGCCGCGGGCTAATTCGAACAGCGCCACACTGCCCAAGACGTTGATCTCGCAGCCGGCATAGGGATCTTGCTGACAACTTGGAGTCAGCAGAGCGGCCAAATGAATGATGTGGGAGATGTCATGCTCGTCTGCGATTCGCTGAAGAATTTCACGATCTAGCATGCTTCCGGCAACGAACGTCACCTGCGCGGCAGCGGTGCCTAGAACGCGATCCCATCGCGTGTCATTCCGCTGAATGTCCAGCACCACGGGCGTCATTCCGCGTGACAACAAATCACGTAAAACCCAAGTCCCGATGAATCCACCGCCGCCCGTTACCAAGACCGAATTGCTCATCGGATCCTCAATCGCTTCTTCGTCCTGCCCCCAAGACATACCGCGGATTTCGAAATTTTCTCGCCACGAAAATCACCGTTCCCCCGTTTCCGTCGCAGAGCCGATCTCTGAAGAACCGAAAACACGGCAACGGTTTCAATGATCAAGCACGCTTAACCAACGCCATTCACAATATTCGGCAACCGCTCACCACGCACCGCCATCAACGCTAGTTGGGTTGCGGTTTCTCGCAATTTGCGCACGGCCGGGACGCTGCACGAGGCGATGTGTGAGGCAATGATGACGTTGTCCATTTTCAAGATCGGATGTTCCGACGGAATCGGCTCTGGAGCAAACACGTCTAATGCCGCTGCCGAAACCTGCCCACTTTGAAGTGCTGCGGTCAACGCCGCAGAATCGGCCAGATCGCCTCGAGCGACATTGATCAGAATCACTCCCCGTTTCATGCTTGCCAACGACTCGCGGTTGATCATCCCCCGAGTCTGCGACATTGAGGGGCAGTGCAGAGTGATCACATCCGACTCGGAAAACAGCGCGTTCAGAGACACTGGCCGGCAACCGTTCTTCTCAATCTCCAGAGGAACGACGACGGGATCGTGAACGAGTACCTGACATTTAAATGCCCGCAACCGCGCCGCCACTTCTCGACCAATTCGCCCAAAGCCGACGACGCCGACTTTCAGATCCCGCAGGGTACGCATCTGATCCATCGGAGTTGCCAACCCCCACTTCCCGTCACGGACGCGCACACAGTTCGTCACGACCTGACGTGTCGTCGCCAAGACGAAGGCGAGAGTATGGTCGGCCACCTCGTCAATACAGTAGTCCGGCACGTTGCAGACGGGAATACCACGAGCCTTCGCGGCCTCAAGATCGACATTGTCCACACCGATGCCGTATCGCACAATCACCTTCGCATTGCGCATGCTGCCGATGACGTCCGCATTCACAGGCGCAAATTGAGTGATGACGGCGTCGGCATCTGACACCAATTGAGGCAATTCCGCCGCAGTTCGCTTCTCTTTCCAAGCGACGATCTCGTGACCCAACGGTTGGAGTATCCCCTCCTCGATGTCAAGACTCGGAAAGGAATAGTCCGTGATCGCGATTTTCATCGTCGTAACACTCCTGCCAAAAATGTGGTCGATGTATTTTAAAGAAACGGAATCAGGCATGACCCGCAAACGGAATTCGTGAAATGAATTTCAGACAACGGCATCTTGAATTGACCAATTCCGTTTGTCTGATAATCTAATCAGCGATTTTCCAGACTGCAACCCAGCCATAAAGTCGCCTCATGGTAGAAACCGTTGGACGTTCCAAATTGCGTGATGTCGTGGCGACTCGCTTGAAGGCGTTCATCCTCGAGGGAAATCTTCAGTCGGGAGACCGGTTACCGACGGAGACGGAATTGGCGACAAAATTCGGAGTCAGTCGGCTCAGCCTGCGTGAAGCGACCAAGTCTCTTGAATTTCTTGGAATTGTCGAAGCCAAGCCGGGAAGGGGGCTGACCGTCGGTTGCGTGAACATGGAACGGGTGACCGAGTATCTTGGATTCCATCCCGCACTGCATCAGGTTTCCGCAACAGAACTGATTGACACTCGGATTCTAATCGAATCAGGCGTCCTGACCCATGTTGCCCGGCGAATGAAACACGACGAATCGATTTACGACAGACTTCATGTCATCAATGCCGAACTTCGTCAGGCTCGCAGCCTGCCACGATGGGTGAAACTCGATATTGAATTCCATCGTGAGCTCATCCGGGCCAGCGGTCTGTCGCCGTTGATGGCTTTCACAGAGGTTCTTGCCGTGTTTTTTCAACGTTTCCGTGAGAGTATCAAAAGGGCGGAATGGTCGCAGGGAGTGGACAGCCACCAGCAAATCATTGACGCACTCAAAGCGGGTCGCCTGCGACAGGCCGATCGAGCATTGCGACAACATATCGAAAGCCACCGAGAGCGGTAGGAGTCACACCTCGCCTGTCTCGCCCGCATCGGAGGCGTTGGTTCCCTCCTTATCTAAGCTCGACTTGTCCCTCGACTTGTCGAAACGAACCCTCGCGTCAGACGTCTTCCGACAAAAAACCTCGAACGTCACCAAGCGTTGTCGCGAATCTCAGCCGTCCATGCCCGACGGCTTCCTCGCGATCCGGGACTGCCGGTGTATTGCCAGACTGTCACTGGTGATTCAGAAGCCGTACGACTGCATCCCGTCGTCGTGTCTGCGTGGTGCGAATTGTTTCCGCTTGGACAACGTGGTAGAGTCGAATCAGACTCGAATTACCACTCGGGGGGTGCATCCACACGAATTGGAAGCGATTATGTCGACTGATCGGACGTTGGAATTATTGGAGTGTGTTTTCGAATTGCCACCGGGAAGCCTGTCGCCGGCCGACGCCATCGCCGATCGCTGGGAATCGATTGCGGTTTTGGGATTCATGGCTGCGGTGGATGAAGAATTCAGCGTGGTGCTTTCCCCGCAAAAACTCGCGGCGTGCCAGACTGCACAAGATGTTGCCGATTTGGTCCGGGGTCATGCGAGCTGAACCACAAGCTCTGTTCGAACTCTTTCGCCAATCAGACTCGATCATGAACGACGTACTCGCCAACGCTTGGAGTCTGAAGGATCAAACGATCTTAGTGACCGGCGCTTCGAGCGGAATCGGTCGGGCGGTCTCGCAGGTTTTGGCCGAACGGGGCGCGCGACTGGTCCTCAGCGGAAGAAACGAAGCCCGACTCCTCGAAACCCTCCAAGCATTGCCGGACGATGGTCATCTCCTCGCACCGTATGATCTGGCGGATCTCGACGGAATCTTGGCGTGGCTAGGCGGCCTGATACCGCGAACAGGCCGGCTGTCCGGTTTGGCCCACTGTGCCGGCATTTTTGCCCTTCAGCCAGCCCGTTTGTCGACTGTCAAAACGTGGGATCGAATTTTGAGAACCAATCTGATCGCAGCAGCGCAATTGGCCGCCGCCTTTCGACCGGCGACGATCAGCACACGGCCGGCGAGCATGGTGTTCGTCTCGTCGGTCGCTGGCCTCGTGGGCGATCGGGGAATTTCGGCGTACTCGGCCAGCAAGGGTGCCCTCATTTCGCTGACGAAGACGCTCGCTTTGGAATTCGCAGCAGAACACATTCGTGTCAACTGCGTCGCTCCCGGTCAGGTCGCCACGCCGATGAGAGAACAGACACAACAATTTTTGTCGCCGGAACAATCGGCAGCCATCGAGGCGATGCATCCGTTGGGAATCGGATTACCCGCCGATGTGGCGCAGGCCATCGCATTTCTGCTGATGCCGTGTTCGCGGTGGTTCACAGGCTCGACGCTCGTCGTCGACGGCGGCTATACGGCCCATTAGCCCAAAGGACTGTCATGTTGCGTGTGCTGATCGCGGGTGCGGGAAATTTCGGTCGCGAAATTGCCGATGGAATCGATGGCTACGCCGGGGCCAACGCGGAGTGGAAGTTCTCCGGATTCCTCAGCGATATCCCAGACGCGCTGAAGGGCTATGATTTTCCGGAACAGATCCTCGGCACAATTGCGGATTATCAACCTCAACCCGACGATCGAATTGTGGTGGCCATCAGCGATCCTGGGCCCAAAATGCAGGTGGCGGAACGGTTGAAGCAACGCGGAGCAAAGTTTTTATCGCTGGTGCATCGCTCGGCGGTCGTTTGTCGTCGGACAATCCTCGGCGAAGGTGTTGTGATTGCGCCGCTGGCCTATGTCGGTGGGGGCGCAGTCCTCGGCGATTTCGTGGTCTTGAATGTGAATGCGACCGTCGGCCATGATACGCGGATCGGCGAGGGATGCACCCTCAGTTCCCATTGCGATTTGACGGGGCATGTGGAGTTAGGAAAGGGCGTATTTCTGGCGACGCACGCCTGCGTTATTCCCAAAGTTCGCGTCGGCGACGGAGCCTTTATCGGAGCCGGAAGCGTCGTCATCCGGCACGTGCCGGCCGGCAGTCGCGTCTTCGGGGTGCCCGCCCGAAATATCGCTATCGCCGCGAGTCATGACAAAACCTCACCCTCAACGTTTTCAGAGAAAGTGTGCGATGCGCGCTAGAATCGTCGCCGTTGATTATCAGCTCGGCAAAACGTGCATTACCAACAGTCAATTGGCCACGCTGTCCGAGCAGTGGACCGAAGAAAAAATCTGGCAGAAGACGGGAGTCCGACAACGGAGTATTGCAACCGCGGATGAATATGCATCCGATCTTGCCTGTCATGCCGCCGAACATCTTTTTGACCGCGGTCTGATCCGCCGTGAGGAGATCGATTTTTTAGTCTATGTGACCCAATCGCCCGATCAACTGATGCCGGCCACCGCGTGCGTGATCCAATCTCGACTCGGACTTGCATCGCACTGCGGTGCGATCGAGATTAACCAAGGTTGTTCGGGGTATGTTTATGGCCTCGGAGTCGTCACGGGATTGGTCGAATCCGGTCAAGCTCGACACGTATTGCTCCTGTGTGCCGACACCGTCTCACGATATCTCGCGCCGGACGACTTGACCGTCCGAACGCTGTTTGGTGACGCCGGATCAGCGACCTCCATTCAAGCGACAACGCAGGACAGCCAAGCCATCGGACCGTTTCTGCATGGGACCGACGGATCGGGGGCTGAAAATCTGTGTGTCCGCGGCGGCGGTCTGCGGCAACAGCCTGATTCGACCGGCGGCTCACCACGCATGTTCATGAACGGACCGGAAGTCTTCGCGTTTACCATGTCTGCCATTCCCAAAGCCGTGCAGGCGTTACTCGAACAGGCTCAGTTGACACTGACGGACATCGACTTAATTGTATTCCATCAAGCAAACGCCTTCATCCTCGAACATCTTCGTTCCAAATTGAAAGTCCCGAAAGAGCGATTTGTGATCGCAATGGAGCACTGCGGAAATACGACCTCTAGTTCCATTCCAATTGCACTGCGCATCGCAGAGCAAGACTCTCGGCTGCAATCAGGAATGCGTGTGATGGTCGTGGGCTTTGGCGTCGGCTATTCGTGGTCACTGGCACTCTTGAACTGGCCATGAATGCTAATCTAATCGCCTTCGCGGTGACCAACTCCGTGGCGATTCTGTCGTCCTCCGATGAATCAAAGCTGATGACGTTACGATGTTTTTCCTGCGGAGTCGCCAAGAATTCTTAGGCAGAGACAACACGAAGAATGTGTGTCACGGTCGTCCACAAAAAAACTCAACGTCATTCGAAGACGAATTCAACCACGACATGTCGTGTGCGACGAACATCACTTCAGGGCCCAATCCCGCTCGATCCACGATTCCGTCAGGTATCGAATACCCCTCGTGGAATAACTCCCATCGAAAGCTACTACCTCTTCACCGCGACGGACAACTCCCGCAACAAACAATGGCGGTCCCTCATTTTGTGAGTCGACGGCATCAGAGTCGAAGAGTGTCGCCGGGACTGGGAGGGTCGCTGCTGCTGTGTGGTTTTTCTTGTGACACGAATCCGGCGAACCGGTAATCAACTGGCAAAGTCGTTAACAGAATTCGCGGATCACATTCTTCCTGACGCGTGACGGCAACGTCAAACGAGGACTTCGGACAGGTCGCTCTTCAGATGCTCGCTCTTTTCAGGGAGCCACAGGCATGATTGGTGGGAACAGAAACGATCCGGGCAGAAGTGTTCGATCGGAAAACACTTTGAAAAGACTCAAGGCCAGAGGAAACGGAACGAATCGGCAAGCACCGTGATTGGTTCATGTCTCGCCCACAGACATCTGACCCAACGGCACTGAACTCCCGCGGAACAATCCGGGCTCTCGCGATCCGGTGTCAATCAGCAACGATCCGCGATCAAACAACAAATGCTTGACGATTTTGGAGACGACTGATATGGTCGGGTCTGGGTTCTTCTGAATTGGCGACAGAATTGTTAGAGTCGTCGCGATGAGATGCCGAAACTACGAGTCCGAGTCGGTAACAACCGACTGAAAACCGGCTGTCTCGCCAAGACAAGTCAAAACGTTGAAACAATCGGGGGATTAGCTCAGCTGGGAGAGCGCTTGCATGGCATGCAAGAGGTCAGCGGTTCGATCCCGCTATCCTCCACTCGAAAAGCCTTGTCCGCAAACACTGCGGGCAAGGCTTTTTCGCTTGATTTCATGGGATTTTCGTCACTCGCCCCGCGTCGCATCCGTTCACCGGCATCGTCTGCCGAGATGACAGCAAGCGACACAGTTTGCCCCTGTTTGCCAATGTTTGGTGCAACATCTGGTGCAACGAAACTTTTTCCCGTTGCACCAGCCAAATCAACACGTCGGCGGTTCGCGGCGGCGTCTCGGCATTCCGTGCCGGTCGCTCGCATCACGGCCCGTTCGGTCGATGGCGACGACTTCCAATCGAGCAACGGCAGCGCATCCAACGCCCCGTAGACGTCGAGCAACTTCGGATCGGTGTAGACGTTCATTGTCAGGTCGATCTTACTGTGACGCATCGCAGCTTGAGCCGTTCGCGGAGCAACGCCCCCCTTGCTGAGCAGCGTTCCGAACGAATGACGCAAAGCGTGAACGTCGATGGTTCGGCCTCGCTCGTCGGCCTTGTCGATGCCGGAGGCGAGAAGGTCGCGGTCGAGGATTCGCACCAACCCGGCTGGAACGGTGAACAGCGGTCGCTTGCTGTCACGAATGCCCTTGTCGTTGCGTAGCTTGAGCGTAGCCGCGTTTGGCGTGTCAGACAGCCAATCCCTCAGATCGTTCGCCAAGTCGCGCCGTAGAGGGATCGTGGAGCCTTGGCGGTTCTTCTCGTCGGCCGCATTCAAAACGACGCACGGCATCGGCCCGTCGAGTTCCAGTTGTCCCACCGTGAGCGATGCGAGTTCACCTTTCCGCAGTCCCGTCAGAACGAGCGTCTTGTA
>CAMCMU010000006.1 GCA_945876035.1 Schlesneria paludicola DSM 18645
CGCTCCGCCATCAAATCTCGCGACGACATCGCGCCGGCCCAACTCGTGAAATTCAGAGGAATTGGATTGACAATCTGTTTGCCCGGTTTCGCCTCCGTTTGCGTATTGTTTTTCCTTTCATCAAAAGGACTGACGCCAAAGGAGGCTCCTGTGTTTGAATACGCTGTGAGAATTGCGCGCTAGATAGCGTAATTTTCAGGCCTCTGCGGGGAGACTCGCTCGAGTTATCCGCCGCTTAAAATGAATCCGTTGGAAAGCGTTTTGGCCGATGGCAGGAGCGAAATTCCGCTCGTTTTCTATCGGACACGCGGCGTGTTGACTCAGGCTGAGTGCCGACCCACCTCTGGAGAAGGCGGGGTCAGGTTCCGGCCGAATGGTGTGGGAAAATTCCGGGAGAGGTTTCTGGCAGCGCAGCGGGATCTTAACCCTCCGCAAAGTTCTTTTGGAACCGGCTGCTGATGCCTGAACACGGTCTCTCAGCGGGGAGACGCTGCGTCAGGTAAAACGTGGCACCCGCCATCGTCTTGCGAAACATGGTCAAAGCCCGAGACTGCGGTAATCCGCGTCACAGTCTCGGGTTGTTTGAAGTTTACAGGCACTAGGCTTGGGTCCTTTTTTTGATCCTTTCGCTGGCGCGTGTCAACGTCGCCCGTTCAGCATCGGTGATGTTTTCTGAACCAAATTCGTGAATTTTCGCGAGAATCAAATCGACTTTTGCATCGATGTCTTCCAACTCCACAACCGGTTTGAAGACACGCAGATTGCGTCGGGTCGAGCCGCGTTGCAACGCCTTCTTCAGTCGTTGGGGGTGGAGGTATTCCAAGACAGTGTTCAATTGCCAGCAAAAGCGGTGATAAATATAGCCGAATCCAATCCCGCACAGATCTGAGGCGGCATGAACCGCAGCCGCCGGTCCGTTATCACCTTGAACGGCCAACAATATCGAGTACACGTCAAGCCCGGTATAGATCCATAATAGAACCCAAATCTCTATCGGAATGATCCAAGCAAACAGTATTTTCTCACGTGGAAAATGGGTTGCGTACAGAGTGAACAGTGACAGGACGGCTGGTGTCGCTCCGGACAATGGGACCGGAAGTGAAATGATCGTTCCACACGCGGCATACAACACTCCAGCAGATATCGAGGAACAGAGATAGAACGCCAGTAACTCTCGCTTGCCATACATGCGTTCAAGTCGTGAACCCAAAAACCAGACGGCAACCATGTTCAACACGAGCGAGAACGGTGCCTGACGATCATGGCAAAACACATACGTCAACACTCGCCAAACTTGTCCGCCTAAAACGGCCGGAGCGTCAAGCATGAACCATTCGTCGATCAATGACACGCGTCGAGCGCCAAATTTCAAAGCCGTATCGAAACTGCCCTCACGCGTCACAATCGTCTGTGCCAAAAAGACAATTACGGTGACAATGATCAGCAGGCGAGTTGTCGGCGTGTCGTGACCCCAGCGAGGCTGCCAAGAATCTTCATCTTGGAAGTAGTCACGGTTCTCAAACCCCATTGCATGATCCTTAAAGCTCTATCGGCAATGTGTTACGCCATCCGTCTCTTGCGACAAAGACTGATGGCGTATCACATTGCCGATTTCGTCATTGCTGGCTCAAGGCCGGTGCCAACACAGGCTTCGGAAGTTTTTTCGTGAGTTTGACATTTCGGGTTTGTAAGCGATCCACTTCACTTTGAACGGATTTCAGCTTGCGGCGGAGTTGGTCAATCTTGGTCAGACGGTTATTGCGTGTTTCCTCAATTTGCTCAACGGCGACCACCAAACCTTCGCGATGCTCCACACCGACCTTTGGATCGTTCGACAATTGCTCACCGCCAATCAACTCAGCTTCGCGCAATGCGAGTTGCTCCTGCGATTGTGCAAGCAGCCCTTCTTGAACGGCCAGCGTCTGGAGTCTGTCGTTCTGCTCGAATTCGGCTTCGCCAACTAGGAGCAGTAATCTGTCAAAATTTTCCTGAATGGATGAAGGAAGCTGATTTCTCCACCGCCATTTCCCACTCTGCCATGCCGCGACATCTTCGGGCCGAACCCGCCAGTTTGGAGTCAATTGCGACTGCACATCGCGTACGTTATCGAGGGTAAAGTCACCGCGATAAACCACGCTGTTGTCGGGGCGGACTTCAAAACCGTAGAGAATTTTCTTTTCCGCGATTCCGGTCTTAGCCTCCGCTCCTAGGTCAACGACAAGTTTTCCCTGAGCCTGAACTGAAGTCTGAATGGGCGAGGAGGAATTACCCCACAATCCTAAGGAGCGAAACTTCTCTCTTTCCAGAACATTGAACTGTTCTTGGAGTTCCGCAATCTTCGGTGCAAGAATTCGAAATTCGTTGCGAGCAATGACCGCGCGTTTCGTCCAACTGTTTCTAACCTGAATGAATTTGGTCGTGAGGAGGGTCCCCGAGACCGCAGCCAATACGACCAACCAAACGCCAAATTTTCCGGTCACATGCATTGTCAAGACCTCGCTGTCCTGGACCAAAACCGCCACGCCTCGTATCGACGTTTCAACAGCATCGACGATACGGCATTCAATTCCCCATATTCGCAATGATGTCAATGGTCGCTGAAGTTTCCGTCTAACCTTCGTAGCCAACCAAAACCAATCAGTCGTAAGATTCGGCACGAGTCTTATAACCCATCGGTCATCATTCCAAACCGATACTGCGGGGAATGATAGGGCGCGCGAAATAGACGGGTCAAGCAGTGGATTTCATCTTCTTCTGGGTTTTGATCGAATTCCACCTCATTCACAGCGGCGGCGTGACCACTCGTCATCGCCCAGCAGGACTGCCTAGCGTCCGATGCGGAAAGCTAACTGCTTCACGCATGGTCGGCGACCCCTTGCTCCCTAACCGACTTTTAAATCAATCCTTCAGTGCGTTCCGCGGTTATCAGGGCCTGATGACGCTTATAGGAAGACATCCGCACCGTCCTGCGGCGGGTCGTCAGTGTTCACGCTGAGGGCTGACAATTGCCGGAGAAGTTGTTAAACCCAAGTCGTTGAAAGTGCGACCATCGTAAATTGAACGCGCAGTCTGGGGATGGTGTGGCGATTTGATCTCCACGGAACGAGCTAGCAAGCCTGAAGAGGGCGAATCGCATTCGAGCGTCGTGGCGATAAATGAGGTTGACCAGATTCACCAGAAACCGTGATTTTTAGTAAACATCAAAAGACAAAAAAGAACCTCGATTCGGACGCGACGGGCGTTGATGAGGCTCGGGAGTGACTTGATGGGTGTCCCCGTTTCTCAAATGTGGACTGTGGCGAGTTATGTGCTCGGTAAAAAATTGCGTGGCGTCAAACGTTATCCACTGGTGCTGATGCTCGAACCCCTTTTCCGTTGCAACTTAGCCTGTGCTGGCTGCGGAAAGATTCAGCATCCTGCCGACGTACTGCGGCGGCATTTGACACCCGAACAATGTTTCAAGGCGGTCGATGAATGTGGCGTGCCACTCGTCTCGATCCCCGGTGGTGAGCCATTGCTTCATCCTCAGATCGAAGAGATCGTCGCCGGACTGGTCGCTCGCAAAAAATATATCTATCTCTGCACGAACGCGATCCTTCTGGAAAAGTATCTCGACAAGTTCAAACCGTCAAAATATCTGTCGTTTTCCATCCATCTGGACGGACCTCAAAAAGAACACGACTTCGCCGTCTGTCGCGAGGGTGTCTACGACGTTGCCGTCAGCGCAATCAAGGCCGCCGTCGCCAAGGGATTTCGAGTCACGACGAACACGACCGTTTACAACAATGCGGATCCGAAGGCGATGCGTCAGATGTTCGACACGCTGATGGGTTTTGGTGTCGAAGGAATGATGATTTCGCCTGGCTATCCATACGAAAAAGCGCCGGGCCAAGAATTATTCCTGCACCGAAATCAAACGGCGAGTTTGTTCCGACGACTGCTTGGAAACCCGAAACGGGATTGGCGTTTCAATCTCTCACCGCTGTTTCTGGAATTTCTGAAGGGAAAATGGCAACTCGAATGCACCCCTTGGGGAATGCCAGCCTACAATCTATTCGGTTGGCAACGGCCATGCTATTTACTGAACGAAGGCTACTGCGAGACGTTCCAAGAACTGCTCGACACAACGGACTGGTCTGAGTATGGTCAAGCGAGCGGCAACCCCAAGTGTGCCGACTGCATGGTCCATTGCGGCTATGAAGCGACCGCGGTGGCCCAGACGTTCGGTTCACTCAAATCGTTCGGACGAGTTGCGTGGTTAACGATGTTTGGCGTTGAACGCGAAGAGTTACCACCGGATGATCGGTCCCCGCCAAGAGGTGACGAGACCCAATCCTCCGCTGATGAGGAACGACTTCGCCGCCTGAAATTACCTGTTCTCAGTTCCTAGAGGGGGAGGCCAACGGCGGGATCAATCATGCTTCGCCGAGTTCGTACCTTACATCGGCTTGTTCCATGGCGTCGATAGTCAAATCCGTAACGAGGGATCCTTTGATCTTCTGGCTTCTTACGAATCTCGGCTTGATCTCGATATTTCCACGACTCCGGTCGTACGACGGTTCCTGCATTGAACCTGTTTCACGGGCCCTCAAAAAGGTCGCCTGATGGTGTCCAAACACATTGATTCTACTCCTCTGCGAGTTCTCAGCTTGGAAAGCCGACGCGGCGACGAGATGCGTTCGCTCATCGAACGACACGGAGGTCTTGCGACAGTCGCACCGTCCATGCGTGAGATTGTGATCGCAGAAAATGCTGCTGCGTTTGCCTTTGGAAACAGGTTGTTTGCCGGAGGAATCGACGTCGTCGTCTTCATGACTGGCGTGGGCGCCACGGCATTGATGGAGGCCTTAGAAACACGTTGGTCGAGAGCAGAGGTTTTGTCGGTGATGAATGTCTGCCGGACCGTTGTGCGCGGACCAAAACCAGCGGCGGTTTTGAGTAAATGGGGACTGCGGATCGATGATCGTGTTCCCGAGCCGAATACGTGGCGGGATTTACTCAGCACCATGGAAACGGCATTTCTTCTCTCCGGAAAAACGATCGCGATTCAGGAATATGGAAAACCGAGCGATGACCTTTATTACGAGTTGATTGAACGCAACGCGTTGGTGGTTCGGGTCCCGGTCTATCGTTGGGCTCTTCCTGAAGATGTGCAACCCCTGATTGATGCCGTTCGCCAAACAGTCGAAGAGCGCTTCGATTTGATTCTCTTCACGAGTGCGCAGCAGTTTCATCACATCATGACCGTTGCAGACACTTTGGGGCTTTCACAAAAATGGCTTGAAGCCGCCAATCGCTGCGTCGTTGCCTCCATCGGACCCACCGCCACAGAAACTCTTCGGGACGGCGGATTACCAGTTGATCTACAGCCGACACACCCTCGAATGGGGCCACTGGTCAGAGAGTCTTTGGATCTCGGCCGCGGCCTGCTGCTCACAAAACGAGGACTCCAACGCGCGGCAGATTTCGAGAACTCCAAGCAACTGGATGGCTAATCGGGTCAGGCATCGTCGTAGGATGCCGATCTCTCCGACGACCGATTCGTCATCGGCGTTGGTTCTTTGAGGTTTGCCTCTCGCCGCTGAGACCTCGTACTGCAGTGGAATACGTGAGTCTCGGCGGGAGTAATAGTCCATGCTGACAAAGAGGCGGTCACAGCCATGGGTCGGCAATCTGGTGCTCACCGTGAGCCTGTCAGATTTGCAGATATTTTCAGGACTGGAGTGGCGAGAAGTCGTCGCTTGAGTTGATGGCGAGTCACTCACATCGGATGTCAATCGCTGGGTGTTACAGAAGAGCGAGGCACGACCGGAGATCTTTTTGAGTGGCCGGAGGCTTGGTCGAGGATTCTAGTCCTGACTTGATTGAGCACACCTCCGCCGAAGTGATCCGTGAACCCGTGTCCGGGTTCCGTCGGGAATCCGACGCTCTTCACGATCGACTTCCAAACCGGGCTATGGACGGCCTGATCTACAATGAAGGCCTGCCGTTTTGCTCCAATTCCGCTACTCTTCGACAGCCAAGAACGCCCCATTGTCACGGTGTCAACGATCGTTTTTCGAGACGCGCAGCCAATCTATGTCCGAATGACTCCAGACAACCACGCCGCCATTGTGCCGCCGATCACGACCGGAATCCACGCCGCCATATCCGCTGGAACAATCTGATTGGAGCCAAGAACCTGACTGACCTGAATCACTCCAAACACCACCGCGAGGGCGAATCCGCTCAATGCGGAATCGGCAACAATTCCGGGGCTTTCACGACGAACCATCAGCGGAATCGCAATGAGGACAGCAATGATATTCAACAACGGCTGGACAAGGCGTGAGTGAAGATGAAGAACGTTTAGATGCACGGAAACCAATCCCATGGCAGGTGAACGAATGCGGCAAACAAGTTCCGGAATGGAAAACAGGGAAAAATTGGAGTTCCGTTTAAATAAGTCATCGCAGCTAATCGACGTCGTCACAAACACATCCGATTTCCCGGCCTTGAGAAGGACGACTTCCCGCCCACGATCCGTTAACAGTCGAGCGATTTCGTTGGGCGATTCGACGTCACGCAACAACCATCCTGCCGGACGTTTTCCTTGCGCAGGATAGAACTTAGCCGTGGGAGCTTTAAGAATCCGCAACTCCGTCACAAGCGACGGAGCAGGCAGCATGAACCATGCATTTTCAATCGTTCGCTCTGCCAATTTTACCGATTCACCATCAATCGAGATGTGCGTCGAGTGATCCGTAAATGATTCCACTTGATGCTTTGCAGAACCAGACTCACCTCGCTTTTCGGAAGCGGTATGGGCGATCCTCGGTACGACCAACTCCTGATTGAGGGTGAACAGGAGGCTGAAGGCAGCGCTGGCGAAAATCAGTGGAGTCAGTATTCGATACATCGGTATGCCTGCTGCGAGCAACGGGTGCAATTCGCCGCTTCGCTGCAACAGAACAAGCACGACCATGATTGAGACAACGGCGATCGACGGCCCCGCCCTGTCCAAGAAAAATATCGATTGAAAGGCGTAGCATCGTCCAATTGTCCAGAGCAGCATTCCCATGCCACGGTCGGCATTGTGAGCTAGAAAATCGTCAATGTTCTCAAACAGGTCGATGACGATATACAGACCGAGTGTGGATGTCAGACACGCCGCAAAAACGTGCAGTAAACTGCGACACAAGTAACGGTCGTAAGTCATTCCTCCGTAACCCTTCAGCAACACGTAGCCACTCCGGAGATTTTATTGACCCGCGCGGCTTGCGATTACAGAACAATCTTCGAAATCGGTCAAGGGGATTCCGCCCCGACGACATCCATTCCGACTACGGCGGGCTTGATTCGATGAATCGAGGTCCTCTGCTATCGGTGTTGATTCGATCTTGATCGGCGTACGATGTTGTGATTCGTGTCCTCTCATGTCGTTGGCTCGGACTTTCTGTCTTCAGGTTTCGCGTTGGTGTGATGGCAACGCAATCACATGGTGGTCACGTCCACCTACGAAGTGTTGGCAGCCCGAAGGGCCGCTGGTCGACATCGTGAATCGAGACCGTTCTGGAACGGGACGTCCGTGCAACGCCTACCAACCTCGGCACAAAAACGAGTTCCAGTCAATGCTCCGGTTTCGCATAGAGATAATGGGTTTCTTCCCCCCATACTGCGTCGCAGAATTGTCCGGCCAGAGTGCACTCAATCAGAGATCAATCGGATCGCTCGGTCACGCCTGCCTACGGCGATCTCTTACACTCGACAGCGGCCCGTTTCAAAATCCAAATCATTTTTTTTCACTGGATTCCTGGCTGAAGCCCACCTTTTGGCCGGCCAATTCGGAAGAGACCAATGTTTCGTTCGATTCGCCGGCTACCTCTAACAGGCTTTGCGGCCCGAAGGCATTGATAATTTTTGCACTTGTCGTCAATTTCCGTGACTGAATTAAGCCGCGATGGACATCGAACTCAATCGTCCCCGACGGCGTCTGCTGCGCCAATCTCCCTTGAATTTCGGGATCTGTAATCAGGGCCAGTATTGAAGTCTTGAAGGTAATTGTGGCAACACCATTCACGAGACTCTTGAACTCATACTGCCTCATCATCGGAATTTGTTGAGTTAGTCCCTTTCCTGCCGATGTTTTTTCATCATATTTTTCCTTCCATCGGTGGCCAACAGCAATGGGCCCGCTCGGAAGAGGAGAGAGAAAACTCAATTTCGGGTCGGTCTTCGCCGCAGCATCGGCGATCGATTGTGGAAGATTCCCGTCAATCACTTGAACGGCCAACAACTTGCCATCACGGGAATGGCGGAATCGGGCGAGACTCCTTCCGACAGCCTCTTGATGGCGTTGAAATTGACTTGGAACGATGTCATTTTTCGTACTGTCGTACTCCACAACAGGTTGATCCGCAAACTGAGCAAGCATTTTGATGCGATCGATCACCGGTTCCAGCAAGGCATTCCCTTCATCATCAACAGAGACAACTCGAAAATGCTTAGAGGAGTCGTTTGTCTGTTGGGTCACCACATTAATTCCGGCTTGTTGTGTGACGTAACGGACTTGTTCATTGACATTGTAATAAACAAACTGACCCGGTTGAAATCGATACTCCAAAACAACGGTCTGATCGACCCGATTCGTTGTCTCCTGCGATAATGTCTCCGCAGTCACGTCTTGGGCATCAACAATATGCCCCACCCAGAAGATGGTGCAACAAGCAAAGACTTGCCTGAAACTTCGTGCGCGGGCCAACATGCCATCGACTCCTAGCCAAAACATTAAGACTCTTTTGATGTTGCTTTATTTCACCATCCGGCAGACACAATCGAATACCAGAGGATAACAGAGGACGGGCAGACAGTGGAGACCAATTTCGACATCCCAAACTGCTGGTCATGACGATTATGGCACCCAACGCGTTGGGACGAGATCCAGCGAAGCCGTGAATCTGAATCGAGACCACAAAAACAACTGGAAATGGTTGACAATTCGACCTAGTCTGTAAGTTAGTGGGATTCTGAGATATCGATTAAAACGTTATTGAGTGTCAAACCATGGACAGCACGATTTTTTTAACTGCCGCAGAAGTCGCTTCTGAATTTAATGTGGACTCACCGACGTTGGAGCGGTTTGTTCGTGAGGGTGTCCTTGGGGCACTCTCTGAAGTAGGACAACAAAAATTTAGTCGCCAAGATCTCCAGTCCCTAGTCGATTCTGGACGGGTCAGTCCTATCACAGCAGAGATTCGATTGGATCGCCTAATCTCCGCAAGAGAAGCCACTCTCGGCAAAGGTGAGGGATATGACGAAGTCTCCTATATTGAGATCGACGAAAAGGCTTTGGCTGAGCACGCGGTTTCGCAGTTGACGGACGAGCAATTTGAGGACCGAACACCGGTCGTCGAAATCGGGATTTTGAAAAACACGCCTCCGCAGGCCGACGCGAATGCATTGAAAATGCCGCAGGCGGAACCGTATCAATACCTCCACAGCGAGCCCTCCGATGCCTCGCCTCCAAGCGTAAGCAGTGTGCAGATCGAGTTGAAGGGTCCTTCTTCTAATGCCGGAACCCTCTCGGACAGCGCGTTCGAACTCGACGATTTTATTAAAAAAACTGGCAGCGATAGTGATGTTTGGATTGCCAAAAATCTGGCCGACAGTGACAGCGATGTTCAGCTCTCAGATGCCGCGAATCCGAACAGACCGAGTCTCGCCCAACGTCTTCCTGACAGTGACAGTGACGTTCGGATTGCCGACAACTTGAAAGACAGTGACAGCGATGTCCGGCTCGCGAGTCACTCTCCAAGTGGGCTTTCGGAAGATGCTGGAATCATGCCCAACGTTGGCACAGATACCAAAGTTCCTGCTTCTCATTCTTCTCTGAAGAAACCGCAATCGGTGAATCCCAAGGAGCCTGTTTCCATTGAAAAGACAGAACCCTTGGAGAAAACGAGCTTGATGCACAGTTTTGAGAACCCTCCATCGGTCGCCACGCGAAATGATTCGGAAAAGGCTGCCAAAACCGATGCGTCAGGAAGTGCCATCGATCTAGGTGATGACAGTGGAATCAGTCTATTCGACTTGGAGGACAGCGGGATTACGCTCGACAGTGGTTCTGATGGGGGACCTCACGCCGCAGGAAGCTCGATCGTATTGTCGGGCGCCGACAGTGGTGTCACCTTGGAAATTGGGGATCCCGATCATTTCGGACTGGACAACTACAGTGGCCTAACGCTCGCTGGAGAAAGCGGCATTTCTCTGGAAACGGGTGACAGCGGCATTTCTCTGGGAGCACCCGACAGCGGTTTAGCGATGCTATCGGCGAGCGACTCGGGAATCCGGCTTTCTTCCAAAAAACCGTCTTCTTCGCCAGACGACCTCGGCGCCACAACCTTTAAGGGGGATGATCCCGCGAAAACTCAAATGATTGAGTCTTTATCCAATTCTGGAAAATCATTGAACGTCAGCAAGGATCTGTCACAAACTCGAACGACTGGCGAAATATCGATTCTCGACGAGGATGATTTTGAAACCGCGGGGACACCTGTGCCAAGTCCCGAGCGAATCAAGGACAGTCCCGGGTTGACTGATGCCTTCCGAATGGACGACTCCCCAGCGGTCGACGAACTTGATATTGCCGACGAATTGGAAGCGGGCTTCGGCGTTGAGGATCAAGACATTTTCGATGCCGAGGAAGCCGCGTTTAATGACGATGACGAGTATCCCAAGAGCAACGAATACCCCTCTTCAGCGGCCGAAATGAGCGACGTTAAAAAATCCAAAGGGCAGCGTGAGCCCGCTTGGGGGCTGGGCATGTCGATTGGGTTAATCGCCTGCTCCGTGGTTCTCGCCGTAAACTCTGTTGTCATTTGGGCCGGTGTTTCGTCGATGTGGAGCGGTGCCGAGGGCTCGGGTATCGCCTCGGGAATCATTGCGCAATTGGCGGGACTCATTTGACGGAACTCACGGAGTTGCCAATATCAGTGGAAGATTGCCGAGATCGGAAGTGTTTCAGCCTCAGGAGAGTCAGGGAACGTTCCTGCTGGGGGTGTTCTTGTGACCCTGCAGGGGTTGGCTGAGAACTGTCCGGAATCCACAGTGGATGGTGCCTGACTGGACGTCACCCTTCATGCGTGCGGACACCCGATATCCCGTGCAATAGTCGTCACTGCACAGGAATGATCCTCCTCGTTGAACCCGCTTCGGAATTGTCGGGTCATTCGGATCAAAACTGTCGATCGGCCCCCGAGGATTACGGGATTGGTGGATATTGTAAGAGTCCGGCCGATACCAGTCATGACACCACTCCCAGACGTTGCCGGACATGTCATAGAGGCCATATCCATTTGGCGGAAAGGACTTTACAGGGGCCGTTCCGGCAAACCCATCTGAGCAGGTATTGTTTTCTGGAAACGTTCCCTGCCAGATATTGTTCATCGACTTGCCTTCGGGATTGCATTCCCGCCCCCAAGGGTATTCCGCCCCATCCAATCCGCCCCGCGCTGCCCGTTCCCATTCGCTTTCAGTCGGCAAACGGCGACCTGCCCAACGACAGTACTCGACCGCATCATCCCAAGACACCTGTGTGACGGGATGGCCCATCTGATCTTGAATCGACGATTGAGGGCCGAGTGGATGTCGCCAACTGGCTCCTGGTTCATATTTCCATACTTGGTAAGGCCAATTCACAAAATCTTTGCGAAGGGTTCGCATGTCGATATTTGGATTGAAACAGATCGATCCGGGAACAAGTATCGCTTCGTCAATATTCGAGCCCAAAGGAACCTGAGCTGCAATATCGTCTCTGTTCGGCTTCCGTTCCGCCGTTGTGACATAGTGCGTGTTGTCGATAAATTCTGAAAATTGAGCATTCGTCACCTCCGTCTCGTCCATCCACAGTCCGTCAATGGTCACACGGTGTTCGATCTGTTCATCCGCATGCGGACCACTCGAATTCCCCATGAGAAACGTCCCTCCTGGTATCCAACACATTCCCGCAGGGGTTATTCCCGGTTGATCCCTGAGCGGCATTGTCTTATTTGACGCCGCTTTCGGGACGGGGGGGATGCTGTTCGGCACGGGAGTCCCCACAGGACTCCAAATCGCCAATGAAAGAAGCAGTGAACACAGGAGTGGCGGAACAGCGTAGGCCCATTTAATTTTCATGATTGACCTCATCGCGGAGACGAATGATCGGTTCCTGCAGAATCTGTGTGACTCAGCAGACGATAAAACGTGCGTGATCTTATTCTCGAAGCCGAATAGGAACAGCATTCCTATTCGGCTTCTGCCGTGGTTATTGTCCTGAGTGAGACGTCGATTGGAAAGTGGCTGAGTCATTCCGGGATGAAATTGAGCCCGATTCGATCTCGAGAGTTGCGAATCGAGGACGTCTAGGACTCTGCTTTTCGTCACCCACACGAGGATCCCTGAGCGGATCGACGATCGTTTTCAGAATCGCTGGAAGGGTTGTGGCGTGTGGCAAGACGTATCGAAGATCGCGGTCCAACCGGAGATGCTTGTTACCTCCGGCTCCAAAGCATGAAGTTCCGGATGAGGACTCGCCATCCGGGGGATTGCCACCCACCAACGAGCGTCTCCTTTGAGGAAATCCTGCGTTGGATTGTCGTTTGAGGATTCCGAATTCGGTGATACGCCAGAGGGGATCTCGCGTGGCCAAGTCGGAACGGTTTATTGAAGTGCGTCGACGACACCCCCAGCATCGATGAGACGCGTGACTCAAATCTCACTCGACGTGGGTCTCGTTGAGAACGCAGTCGAGGGAAGCGGATCCCTGACTGTCGCATGGGTGAAGTCCTAACGCACTTGGATTCACCGGACGTGACCGATTAATCTCGCATATATCGATTACGAAACAGTTGCCACGTTCGGTTTTGGGAGGGTTCTGAAATACCGACACGACGGAATGACCGTGGTTGAAAGCCAATGAACGAAGCCACCACAATCATCGCGGAAGAGTACAAAATTCCGGTACGAACGGTTCGGTCTTCGGCCAATCGCGAGAGCCACGGGAGATACCATACCTGCGGTGTGACCGCCTCGATTTCCTGAATCTTGAATTGATTCCTGTTCAACTTCAGATCATCAGCCACAGGAATAATTTCTTCATCAGATAAAACCGCATCAAATTCAACTCGAGTGAGCTCATTGACGAACTCCCGATCCTCTCGAATTGCCTTGGCCACGAGTTGCAGCCTTTCATTCTGATTTTCGACCGAGATGAGATTCAACTGACCCACGGAAAAGAGGTCTCGCAATCGGATGTTCTCCACGATCTTTGGAGCCAAAGCGATAGAAGCAAACAGGCTGGCACCGGCCAGCAGACTGAGCCACGCCAACAAAGACACGATCAATCCTGACACCGATTCATTTTCGCATTGGCGATCGGAAACGAGAGGGCTGTCCATGGGAGTTCTCAAAATTAAGACGCGTCATTCGAAGCCTAGATTCCGGTGGCATCATCGTAATTTTGGCTTTCAGACTTGAGCGGGGGGCGTTCCCGTCAGAAATATCACAGCTCAATGAAATCTGAGATCGTTCACTACAACCGTTCAAATTGGCAAAGGACCCGTGTCCCGACTCGTCTTGCTGGAAGCCAAGCTCTGCACTACAACCCCGCCCGCTGTGCGAGTCGCCAGACATGGTGGAAGAGAGGATCTGCGACGGATGGACTATCGATTGAAACCACCAGGTAAGACGTGTGCCGGGACAGGACGTCCGCTCGTTCCCGGCGAAGTGTGCCATTCTGTACTGATCGAGAAGGAAGGTCACCTCGTCCGATTCGATTATTCCGATGCAGGGTGGTCCGAGCCACCCAAGGGACACGTTGGTTACTGGAAAACAACAACTCCTGCGGTGACTGATGCCCCGACACAGACACTCGATGCCGAATCGGCACAGCGTTATTTCGAGCAACTGTCCGAGGAAGCCAGCCCGACTCACGATCGACAACGATATGTCTTGGCGTTGATTTTGCTGCAACAACGTCGATTGCGACTTGAAAACACCAGAGAGGATGGCGATGACGAGTTTCTGGAGCTCAGCGGTCGGCACGGTGAAGGGTCATTTGAAGTCCGAAACCTCAAACTTTCGGATGCGGACACTCAGCAGTTGCAAGTCGAATTGAAATCTCATCTGTCCACTGAATGGTCGTAACAGGGACAATTCCAATGCGGACGGAACTCAATCGACCCATCTTGGCAAAGGGCTATCGGTGTCTGCACCGGCGTTCAGTCTGCCTTGTGCTCAGGTCACGGCTCCTCTCGCCTCCATCCCGATTGGCCCTTTCTGTTTTTGTTGCCATGTCGCTGTGGGGCAGTCTTTCTGGATGTGCTGGATTTCGAGGATTGGGTTTTCGGCGAGGCGTTGACCCGATTGCCGGAGCACCAAAACCCCGTTGGACGGACGACCCACAGCCGGAAGATGTTGTCGAGCACCTCAATCGGAACGTCGACAAATTACAGGCTTGGCGTGCAAATAATATTCGAATTCGCGCAAACAATATTCCGTTGTCTGGCACCCTCGCGGTCGAACGTGGGCGACGTTTACGCCTCGTTGTGAATTCGATCGCAGGCAACGAAGTCGACATTGGCAGCAACGACGATCTGTTTTGGGTTTGGGCGAAGCGCATGCCGCCCCCTGAATACGTTGTCTGTCACCACAAAGATACGGAAGCCGTACGACAAGCGATGGGCATCCCGTTTGAACCGGAGTGGTTGATGCAGGCACTCGGAGTGTCTCCTTTGAATTCAGCGGGAATGAGCGTGGAGCTCGAACCGACGATTCGACAAGCGCGGCTGGTTCAGAATGTAACATCGGCAGATGGGCATCCGTTGCGCAAGGTGATCCTTGTAGACCTGGCTCGAGGCCTGATTCTAGAGCACAGCGTGTACGACGATCGAGGTCAACGTATCGCAGTGGCTCGGTTGGATGGCCACAGACTCGACGAGTCCAGCGGTGTGATCATGCCGCGTCGAGTCAAGCTCGACTGGCCTCAAAATCAAATGTCGCTGGTGATGACTCTTGGCCCTATTGAAATCAATCCCAAGGGAATTCCCTCGCAAATCTGGGACATGCCCAAGATGCAGGGTTATCAAGTCGTCGATTTGGGTGCGACTATTCAACCGGGGACACGACTGGCGGATCGAGGGACTGATGCTCCGATCAAATTACTCACGCCTGCACTCGGTCAAGACGACAATGTCGGCCATGTCAAACTGGATACCGTCGGTTTTCCTGAGGATGAACGTTCTCAAGGCGTGGACGAACAGGAGGGCACGGAAGATACCGAGTTGCCGACTCAGGACACTGTCAGAGATGTGGTCAAGCCATCGATTCCGAAGAATTGGTGGAACGAATAACACGACTTCTGCCCCAAACCGATGAAACTCGAAAATGTCAACCGGTTCATGTCCCGCACGCCGCTTTTGGCTCTTCAAGTCGGAGCCTTCGGCATTTGGAATAGAGCATCTGGCTCAGTCCCCGCGTCAAACCGCACCGTGGGATGGCGTCAGGAATTACCAAGCGCGAAATTTTCTTCGTGATGACGTTCAGTGCGGTGATCAAGTCTTGTTCTATCACAGTCGCGAGGAACCGCTGGGAATCTTTGGAACGATGGAAGTCGTCAAACAGGGCTACCCCGATACCACGGCATTCAATCCGAAAAGCAAATACTTCGATCCGAAAAGTGATCTAACGAATCCTCGATGGTACATGGTCGACGTCAAGCTTGTCCGTCGTTTTGCAGAACCGCTGACTCGTGATCAATTGGCGAATGACGAAGTCGCGTCGAAAATGCTGGTGCTCAAACGCGGCATGCGGCTTTCTATCCAACCGGTCTCCCCGGCCGAATGGGCTGCGGTGCTTCAACTCGCTGGCATGTCCACGTGGCATGAGTCGTAGCCTGTCCTCTGACGTTTTTGGATTGCACGATGGTGGCATCCTCAATTGTTCCACCCGCCGTGTTGTGGTTGGATGAAATTTTGAAAACGGATGCGGACTTCGGTCGTCCCTTACGGATCTGCGTCGACAGACGGCGTCTTCTCAAATTCGGAAAAAGATGCGTTGGCGATACAGCCACCACGCGAATCCCCAAAAACACAATAGAACCAAGTTGGAACGCACGAGGGGAATAAAATCTTCTCCCGCAGCGGCGAATAAATTCTGGCCGAAATGGGATTGAAGCAGATCGGCTGTCCAGCCTGTCAACCGCTGCGACAGGATGTACAGTGCCATCGAATTCATTCCGGCAATCTTCAATGGCCACGACCACGTCTTCCAGCCAAGTCCATCGACCGTGGTATAAATGAAGGCGAATATTAGCAACGCAGCGCCCGCGCTGAATAATGTCCAACTCGGAGTCCAAATTCGTTTCACCAAGGGGCAATAGCCATAATGATTCAGGGCCCAGCCGCATCCCAGCAGAACAATTCCTGCTGCGGCTAGGGAAAGCGTATTCTTCCGGTGATTTTGTGAACCACGAATGAACTCCCCGGTCATCAATCCCAGCAGCATTGTTGCAATCGACGGAATAAAATTCAGAGTTTGGTAACCACCCTCGTTCCATCGAAAAATTTCAGTACGAGGAAATTGATTAAGGAACCACTGATCAAACACGGATGCCGCGTTGGCGTTTTTTTGCCAATGTGCTGTAAATCCCTTCAGAATAGGCCAGTCACGGGGAAGGCCAAGCAATGTGCCATCCACCTCTGGACTGACCACCGGCGTCAGTGCGAACCACGCCCAATAGCCCAGAAAAATCGCAACGAGGGTCCCTATCTGTATACGGAAAGAACGACGCCACAGCAGAAAGACAAAGGTGTACCCTAAGCCTATCTGCGACAGGACATTCATAAACGAAAAGTTGGTCATCGAATCTTTGGGGCCCGTGGAGAGAAACAGTCCCAAAAGAATCAGCAGCAGCGATCGAAACACGGCCTGACTCAGCAATGACAAAAACGGTGTTCTCGCATGGCTCTTTCGAGAATACGAGAACGGCATGGACATGCCGACCATGAACATGAACGATGGCTGGATCAAGTCCCAGAAGGCACAACCGACCCAAGGGACGTGTTGAAATTGAAATCGCAGACTTTGCCAGATGTGACTTTCAGGAAAGGCGTTTGCGGTTGCCGAGATTCCGAAACCTCCCGAGGCGAGACAGATCATCACGAATCCACGAAATGCGTCGAGCGAATCGAGTCGAGCTGCAGTGTCAACAACGGAAAGATCTTCGCGCACTCTCAATGAAAATCTCCTGAGACAATTCAATCCGGCGGGAGCAGGTCAATCAGCGATTCAGTTCGTCAATGAGTTTGGCTCGGACATTTTGCGGGTCGGCGCCTTGGACCTGCTTCATCACTTGGCCGATCAAGGCTCCGATTGCTTTCTCATTGCCGGATTTGAAGTCAGCAACGGCCTTCTCATTGCGGGCCAGCACGGCCGTGATCGCCGCGGTGATCACACTCGAGTCCTGCAGGATCGCCAAACCTTTGGCCGCAATAATTTCGTCGATCGCTTGCGGACGAATACAATCGGCAGAAACCATTTGAGGACAGGACGCATTGTCACTGACATCGGATGACAACAGTTCAGAAAAGACGTCTCGAGCCGATCTGATGGTGATTTTTTTTTCATTGATGCGACTGAGCAGAACGGAGAGAACGTCTGGACGGATTGCAAAAGTGTCGATTGTTTGCCCACGCTGATTCATCTCGCGGAGGACATCTTGAGTCATCCAGTTCGCCGCTTGTTTGCCATCGCCACACGCACACGCCACCTCTTCGAAGTAGTCGGCCAATTTGCGGCCTTGATCAATGATCACCGCCGCATCATAGGGAGTGAGTTGAAACTGCGATTGAAAACGATTTCGACGCTCCGCCGGCAATTCGCACATCTGCTGCCGTAGGGCCGTCAATTGGGCTTCATCGACCGTCACCGGAACAAGGTCCGGATCAGGGAAATAGCGGTAGTCCGCGGCGGCTTCCTTCTCACGCAGGAGATACGTCACACCGCGATTCGGATCGTATCCACGCGTCGACTTGTGGCCTCCCTGGGCGCCCATGCAAATGCCTGTTTGCTGAAAGGCCGCCCATTGTCGGGCGACCTCAAATTGAATGGCCTGTTCGGTAAAACGAAAGCTGTTCAGATTCTTGACTTCGACAATCGGCGTCGGAATGGTCGAACCATCTGACTGGTGAACATGGAGATTGATGTTGGCATCACACCGCAGGCTGCCTTCTTGCATGTTACAGTCTGAAACCTCTAAATAAGTCAAAAGCAATCTTAATTCTTCGAGAAACGTCTTCGCTTCGGCAGCAGAACGCAGATCGGGTTCGGTGACAATTTCGACCAGAGGTGTGCCGGCTCGATTCAGATCGACTTGACTGTCTCGGCCTGTCCCCATTTCGTCGTGCACGTTCTTGCCGGCATCTTCCTCCATGTGTGCCCGAAGAATGCGGATGCGTCGTGTTGCCGCGAGACCATCACTGGAATCGGTGGCGACATCAACAAACCCATCGTGACTAAACGGCAAGTCGTACTGACTAATCTGATATCCCTTGGGCAGGTCCGGATAGAAGTACTGCTTCCGATCCCATTTTGTGAAACGGGCAATCTGGCAGTTCAGTCCGAGGGCCGTCTTCACCGCCAGATCGAAGCCCCGAGCATTCAGTACCGGTAAGGCACCGGGAAGGCCCAAGCAGACGGGGCACGTCTGTCCGTTGGGCTCATCGGGTTTGAAGGCGGTGGAACATCTGCAAAAAATCTTGGTCAACGTCTGCAGTTGCACGTGGACTTCGAGACCAATGATGATGTCGTAGCTCATGAATCACTCTTGCCTAAAGTTGAACTACGATTGATTTGAAGAGCCAACAAACAGATCGGACGTGATCCGACACCCAATGGCATTGAAGACGCACATCACGACCTCAACCCATGACGAATGATGCAGACCCCTCATTTTCGATCTCCGGGGAGGACCATCTCTGACTCACTCGCATTCGCTTAAAACAGGGGATACAGCGACGTTCGTTCAGGGGTTTGGCCTAGGAGATCCGCTCGTCCTGTAACCCTTTTTGGTTTTTCTGAGGGGAGGGTTTTCTTTTGGGATTTCGCGGAGTTCATGGCGATGTGTTGGAACTATTGGGTTGCCGGCGGTGCCAATCGGTTTCGCGTTCGTACATCCTAGCCGCTCGGAGGAGTTGTTCCTCTTCAAACGGTGGCCCTTGAAGCTGCAGACCGATAGGAAGTCCTGCAGAGGTGAAACCGCAGGGTATCGAAATCCCTGGCAGACCGGCAAGGTTCGCACTGATTGTATAGATATCCCCGAGATACATCGACAGTGGATTGTTGGTCTTTTCGGCAATTCGATACGCCGCGGTCGGAGTGACGGGCCCAGCGATGATATCGACATCCACAAAAGCCTCATCGAAGTCTCGCCGGATCAGTCGTCTGACTTTCAGTGCCTTGGTGTAATACTGATCCGCATAGCCCGCTGAGAGCGCGAAGATTCCAAGCATGATCCGTCGTTTGACCTCATCGCCGAAGCCTTCGGCACGACTGGCCTCGTACATCTCCACGAGGCTCCCAAACTCCGCTGCACGGTGTCCGAAGTGAACTCCGTCGTAACGAGACAGATTACTCGACGCTTCAGACGTCGCGATCAAGTAATACGTGGCGATCGCATACTTAGTATGCGAGAGATGGATCTCCTTCAACGTGGCTCCGAGAGACTTATAAAGATCGAGAGCTTGTCGGACAGATCGCTCAACTTCCGCATCAAGTCCCTCTGCGAAATGTTCAACCGGCACGCCAATTCGCAACCCGCTCAACGGCTGTTCGATCGACGTCAGATACGACGGAACGGATCTGTTCACTGAGGTGGAATCACGTGGATCATGACCGGCCACGGCTTCGAGCAACAGGGCGACACTCGTCACATCCGTCGCCAAGGGACCGATTTGATCCAAGGAGCTGGCGTAGGCAACGAGTCCATAACGCGAGACGCGTCCATAAGTCGGTTTCATGCCAACGATCCCGCATAGTCCGGCTGGCTGGCGAATCGACCCGCCTGTATCGCTTCCGAGAGCAAGCGGCACCATTCGAGCAGCAACAGCCGCCGCCGATCCACTGCTCGACCCACCCGGAATCCGCTCTGTATCCCATGGATTCCGCGTCGGGCCAAACGCGGAATTTTCGCCGGACGAGCCCATCGCGAATTCGTCCATGTTCGTGCGGCCAATCAGAATCGCGTCGGCCGATTTCAGTTTTTCAATGACGTGCGCATCATACGGAGCGACAAAGTCTCGCAGCATTCTGCTACCACATGTTGTCCGTTGGCCGGATGCGCAGATAACATCTTTAATTGCCACGGGGACTCCTGCGAGCAGACCGAGTGGCTGATTCGTGACGCGTCTCCGATCGATCTCCTCGGCCTGCCTCAACGCATGTTCGGCATCCACACTTAGAAACGCACCGATCCGCGAATCAAGACGGGCGATCGCCGATAGAAAATCTCGGGTCACTTCGACGCTGCTGACCTCTCGTGTGCCGAGTTTGGCAATAAGATCACTTGCCGCAAGGGCGGTAGTACTGGATGCCACAGAAGACCTTTATCGGTCGCGAGAGAATGGGCCGGGAAAACGATACCGCGTCGAAAACAGCCAAACGGGGAGGCTCATGGTAGCGAAGACCGATCGACGTTTCATCCCTCACTGGGCATCAATCATGGCTGGAACGAGGAAGAATTTTCCGTCCGACCGAGGCGCGTTTCTTAATGCGGCTTCTCGCGTCAGACACGTCCCAACAATGTCCTCACGAAGGACGTTGAGAAGCTCCACCGAGTGAACCATCGGCTCAATGCCAGTGGTGTCGATGTCTTTCAGGACATCGACATAGTGCACAATCGCGGTCAGTTCATCCGCGAGACGAGCAACATCCGCATCCGTCACCTTCAATCGGGCCAACAATGCCACTTTTCGGACGTCATCGTGAGTCAGACGCATACAAACACCGTTGTTGAACAGCAGTTAACCGACATTGTCGGTGGGCTTTCAAAATCAACATGCCGCTTTGAACAAGGAAAGCGATGTCAGGATTTCAGAGCCTTATCAATGGTGAAGGGCTTACGAACCACGCGCTTCACTACAAGACCACCACGAATGCACTTGGCGCACACACGAACCCGTGTTGAAGTTTCGCCGGTTTGCATTCGTAATGATTGCAAATTTGGCCGAAACCATCGTTTGGTGATACCCGTCGTCTTGCGACCGTTACCACCCAAGTACTTCGCTTTACCCCGTTCGACCTTGGAGTTTCCGCGGACTGGTTTTTTACCACAGATCGAGCACTCAGCACCCATCGTTCATCACCCTCGACTTTAAAGTAAAATCGGACAAGCCATTAGCGGATGCGGGAAGCGTAAAAGTCCCACGCGAAACATCAGTTTATAATAAGAAGGGAGAGTATAGCGGCGAAGGCCAACGATGCAAGCCGTCCGGAATTGTTTCACCAAACAGGATGTTTGTTTTCGGTTCCGCTCCTAACCGCATATCAAGGTTCCCCGACACAGTGGTGGGTTTCGTCGATGATCGAGAGGAGTCATCCCGATGAGATCGACTGGATTTTTGAACCACGGAGATAACAGAAGTAGTTTTTAGCGTTGGTTTTGCGCACGACATCTGGTTTTAAAACAGAGATCCGCACAGAGCGACGACACCCAGTTCTCGGTTCCAATATCTCCCGAAGGTCGGGTGGTTGACTCTCGCGTGAATGGACCTTAACACAGCGGCTCCAAGCGGAAAAAGACGGCAGACTTCGCATTTCTCTAGCCGAGCTGAACACCAACGCTGTCACAACAAGTGGTCTGGTTTTGCTTGGGGTATCATCACTCCGCAGTTGAAGAAAAAACACGACTACGACAGACCCTCCTCGGATCCACAATGAGGGTAAAGATGTCGGGCTCGGACCTTAAATGCTCCCCAAAATACGGACCCGCGTGCAATTGCAAATGGCGCGTGTTACTTGCCATGGCTTTTATGTTCGTCACGCCTGCGTTCTCTGGAACATGTGTTTCAGAATGCCGTAGGATTAGGTACTTGCAACGGCCTTGACGAACTTTGGAAAATCGATCACGGAGCCTTCATCAGCGGCATCGGAAATTATCCGAATCACCGTACACGGAATATCGTATTCCTAACATACCTGAGCCACGGCCGCCCCTTCCATTTCAACGCAAGACTTACCCTGCAGACGCGACTTAAGTTCCTTGATCCCCCCCCCCCCCCGTCGCCGCGATGAATTTGTCGCCGCTCACTATATTGACCTTCAACGGCTCGTGGATCGACAATCCCGAAGTCAGCCAAAACGCTCGTGTCGATCTGGGATGCAAGGGCATTCAGAAAGAAGCTTTTCGCAGCCTCAACGGCGTGAAGTCTGCGGACAATATCGGTCGGAAAGGTCGATCTGCCGATGAGCGGGATTTCGTACCGAAGAAAGAGCGGCCTAGCATCCATATCGTGCTGGCAAAGACCTGTGGCGACAACGACGTCTCCCACTCGAACTTTGGGGGCAGCGCCACCCGCCACGCCCGTAAAGATAATTTCACCAACGTTGAATTCCGCTATCAGACATGTTGCGGTTGTCGCTGCCGCAACTTTACCCCACTGCGAGAAGACCACGGCAACCGGTATTCCCCTCAGCGTACCAACATGGCTACTACGCACGCCTGTCTCAATGACCCGCCGATCTCCTCCCAACTCGGCAACCAACTTGGAATTTTCTTCCTGCATTGCGTTCATCAGTCCAATTGCCATCTTCGATTTCCATTTTCGCTTCTTCTCGAAATTGAGTGGGTGGAGTGTTTATTTGCGGTGCTTTTGATTTTTGAAAACCGCGGATTGGGATTAGAGTTTTCGGAGGCAAACATTACCTCAACATTACAGCGACCGCTTGGGTCTGGACAAGTCGAGTCGAGTCGTCGGTATCGACTTGAAGATTGATCCGGCGGCGATCAGGATTTATCTGGAATCCGGAGGTTCCGCATTTGATTGCCGTGAATGCGGGTTAGCAGGCTTGCATCCTGTTGCGACTGACGTGGGAGAGCGTGCAGCGGATCATGAATCGTGCGGTGGAACGTGGCATACTGCATCGCAAGATTGCAGATTTGCGAAAAGTCAGCAGGGATGAAAGAGCTTTGGCGCCACGCATGATTATGTGTTGGTACTGACGGATATCGATGAGTCTCGCGTGCTGGATGCTGTGCCGGGACACGATGGAGCAGCGGCTGATTCCCTGTGGAAGACGTTGTCAAACGATCAGACAGGCACGATCGAAGCCGGTGGCAAGATTCGAGGACAGGAAAATTAATCTCTTGTGCAGGACGGCGATGAAACGCTCAAAGGTCCAAAACAACTCTGGCTGTACAACCCGGAGAATATGAGCGACGAACAATCGGCTCAGATTAAACTCCTCAAAGGAATGAACCTGATGACCTCAACGGCGTGGGGCCTTCGCAAAAACTTCCGCTGGTTACGGGAATACACGTATGCTGGCAACGCAAGGAATTTTTTCTCCCATGGGTACGACTGGGCGTACGAATCAGAACTTCAGCCCATCATCAAAGTTGCCACCCTGCTTAAGAAACGTCTGACCACTATTCTGACCTCGTTTCGCCACCGCATCAGCAACTGAACCGCCGAAGGTTTCAACAGCCGCATCCAGTCTCTCAAATCCGCCGCTCGCGGTTTGCGGATCTTCAAAAACGACGGAAGTCGAATCCTCTTCTTTTGCGGAAAGCTAAATCTTAAACCCAACCTTACTAGCCACTAAATTCCGAGAAGATCCCAGAATTCGATCTTGTTGGACAATCCCTGACATTGAAGGAGCATGGTCATACCTCGGTATGACCATAGGATCACAATACGTCATCCAATCCGCAGAGGTGGGTGGGATCGTGAACATGTTTTTATCCGCGTCTGGGCTGGTTGACGGTATTTGTGGTAGTCCGTATAAGACGATCCACCCTTGATACAAGGTGGTATTTGAGTGGATTTTGTCTCTAACAGAAACGTGTTCCGTCATGCTATCCATTCGCTTGCCCGATGGTAATGTTGTCGAACATCCTGATCATGCGACCGCGTTGGATGTTGCCATGGCCATTAGCCCAAGGCTCGGTGCGGCGGCGATCGGGGCAAAAGTTGGCGAAACGATTATTGATGCGATGCGTCCACTGGCGGAAGTCACCTCTGAACGGCCGATTCCATTGCAGTTGCTGACGGAGAAAGATGACGCCGCGTTGAGTATCCTGCGTCATTCGTGTGCTCACATCATGGCTCGGGCTGTGATGCGTCTCTGGTCAAATGTCGAACTGGCATTCGGTCCGACAACAGGTCAAGGATTTTATTACGACATTTCTTGCGATCACAAGATCAGCGAAGATGACTTCCCTCGTATCGAAGCCGAGATGCAGAAGATCGTCGATGCGGCTGAGCCTTTCGAACGCTTCCTCTGTGACCGCGAAGAAGCCCTGAAACTTGTTGCGGGGATGTCGCAGACACTCAAGGTCGAGCACATCAACACAGGGTTGGCGACTCATCCGGTAGTGAGTTTCTACCGGCAGGGAGAGTTCGTCGATCTCTGCCGCGGCCCGCATATTCCCCATGCCAAAAAAGTGAAATCCTTCAAAATACTCTCCGTCGCGGGAGCTTATTGGAAGGGCGACGCTTCGGGGAAGCAACTTCAACGACTGTACGGCACAGCTTGGTTTTCACAAAACGATCTGAAGGCATACCTCGATCAGGCCGATGAGGCAAAGCGGCGAGATCATCGAGTGTTGGGCAAACAACTCAATCTGTTTACCATCAGCCAGGACGTTGGCCAGGGGTTGTGCCTGTGGCTGCCCAAGGGTGCGACCATTCGCTCGATCCTCGAAGATTTCATCAAGAAGGAGTTGATCGCCAGAGGCTATCAACCGGTTTACTCACCGCACATTGGTCGTGTGGAAATGTACGAGACCAGCGGACACTTTCCGTTCTATCGTGACTCACAGTTCGCACCCATTTTCGGACACGAAGCAGGACAGTTGGTCGATTATTGGATTCGCCGGCTCGAGGCTCTCATCAAGACTCGGGTTCCGTTTCCTGCGGAAGACGAGAAGAAGCTCGCCGAATCCGCCAAGCTGATGGGAATGGACGTTGCCGCAATCCCCGTGGGAGGGACACCCGAAACGCGCAAAGAACAGCTCCACGCTTGGGAGAAACAACAAGAGCGGTATCTGCTCAAGCCCATGAATTGCCCGCACCACGTGCAGATTTACAAAGCCCAACACCGGAGCTATCGAGACCTCCCTGTTCGACTTGCTGAGTTTGGAACGGTCTATCGTCATGAGCAGTCGGGTGAACTGAACGGAATGCTTCGTGTGCGCGGACTGACACAGGACGACGCCCATTTGTTCGTCACTCCCGAGCAGGTGATGGAAGAATTTAAAGCAACGATTGAACTAGTGAAGTTCGTCTTGGGCAGCGTCGGTCTCACAGATTACCGCGTGCAGTTGTCCTGTCGTGATTCGAGGAACACGTCCAAATACGTTGGGTCTGACGAAGGATGGGAAAACGCACAGAATGCGCTTCGCCAAGTTTTGAAAGATATGAAGATGTCGTTTGTGGAGTGCGAGGGTGAGGCCGCTTTTTATGGCCCCAAGACCGACTTCATGGTGCGCGATTGCATCGGCCGCGAGTGGCAACTTGGAACAGTACAACTCGACTTCAACCTTCCTGAACGATTCCAACTTGAATACATCGGCGCGGACAATCAGGCTCATCGACCCGTCATGATCCATCGCGCGCCATTCGGCTCGATAGAGCGATTCACCGGAATGCTGATTGAACACTTCGCCGGCGCGTTTCCTCTGTGGCTGGCTCCAGAGCAAGTGCGAGTTCTCTCCATCAGCGACAAGTTTGCAGACTACGCGAAACAGGTAGAGGCTCGGTTCCGTGCTGCCGGATTCCGAGTCACGAGTGATTTGCGCAGCACAAAAATCAATAGCAAGGTGCGCGATGCCCAGCTCGAACTGACTCCTTACATGCTGGTTGTTGGCGGGCGAGATGCCGAAAATGGAACGGTCAGTCTTCGGGATCGAATCGAAGGGGACCTCGGCGCCATGCCGGTGGACGACGCCTTGTCAAAACTGCAATTGGAAGTCACCAATCGATCCATCCGACAAGTTTCTAAAAAGACGTTTCAACAGTTTTCCGAAATTGTTGAGGCGGACAATGAGTACTAGATCGAGCATCTCAACGGGCAAAGACAGCTCCACGAACCGCCCTAGCAGAATGTGGCTTGAGAATCGGTGCAGGGATATGGATCGGTGATAAAATTCGCGACGACTTGATACAAACTGTGATCGCAGGTCACCAGGAATCAGACTTCCAATTACGTCACTGTTGACGGAGGGACTGCGGTGCAACACGAAATTGCTCTTGCGTCAAGACCCGCTCTTGGCGTCTGATCCGACGGAGATGGTGAGCATCGGTTCCACCTGATTCGAGAACCCACTGGAGACGTTCCGCAATGGCGAGTCGAATGTGACAGGCTGGGTACAAAGGCGGAAACGTTTTTTGACGGGGTGGTATCAGCGGTGATGCCGCCGGGAAACCGCTCCGAGGGGGGCAACGCCGTCGGCGGTGAGCCATGGTCTCCCTCAGAGATTGTGTCGGCCCCACGGGCAATGGGGGAACATCACTGGAGTTCGCTGGCGCAATACGCCACACTTTCGACGAAGGCGGGCGATCTCCTCTACGCGTTCGGGACAATGTCAGTGCAGCGACGCCGGTAATCCATGGCGGACACAACGAATTCTCTTCCAATTGAGAAGCCTAGAAAGAAGTGATGCGGATTCTGCTCGTGAACGACGATGGCATTCACGCTCCAAGTCTATGGGCGTTTTATGACGAACTGATTCAATGGGGGGAGGTGACAGTGATTGCCCCCTCGACGGAACAGAGCGGGGTTGGCCATTCGATTACATTCCTGCACCCGCTGCTGGCTCACAAAGAGTTTCGGAATGGAACCTTTGTGGGATGGAAGGTGGACGGACGTCCGGCTGACTGCGTCAAACTCGGCATACAGGAACTGTGCTCAAGCCGTCCGGATATCATTATCAGCGGCCTGAATGCGGGTGCCAATGTGGGCCTGAACATTCTGTATTCGGGAACCGTTGCGGCAGCCGTTGAGGGGGCGTTTTACGGCATTCCTTCGTTTGCTGTCTCGCAGTGGATGGATGGCCCTGCAGATTTCGTGGCCACATCACGACGAGCGGTTGCTCTCTGTCAGCAATTACTTCCGCACTCTCGCCAAGGTTTGGTGTGGAACATTAATTTTCCCTCAGTCCAGACCAACTGGCCTCGCGGTGTCAAAATTGTTGGGATGGAATCTCGACGTACAGCCGAGGGAGTGGAATCTCGAATTGATCCGCGGGGTCGAACGTATTATTGGAGCGGATTGAATCCCTTAAAAAGCCACGTTCTTGATGATTCCACCGATGTGAAGACGCTGCTCAACGGCTATGTCACCGTGACACCGTTGCAGTTCGACATGACATCGACAGCCGACATGACTCGTCTGCAACTGGAAACATGGGAACTGCCGACGCCATGAATGAACAAGGCCGCCCCATTGCGAAGCTGTCCATTTCCAAAGAACTGACGGGCAAGACCGTGCTCGCCGTGCTGCGAACAATGCGGCAGGGGGAGTCATGGTCGCGACTGCGAACGCAAATTCAAAAAGGGAAAGTATCACTGAATGATATTGTGTGCATCGATGACGCGAGGCGGGTCACACTCGGTGACGTAATCGCTTTGGGTGAACAGTCACTGACTCTTCCGCCGACTTCCTCGGATGTGAAAATTCATTACGCCGATACACATGTCGTCGTTGTCGAGAAGCCCGCCGGAATGATGACACACCGCCGGCCGGAGGAACGCAACTGGTCCTCTGAGCGGAAGGCCCGACAACTGACGCTCGACGAATCTTTGATTCAGCTCTTGGTGAATCGCGCGACACAGCGTGGACAGGAACGTCCGCGAGGCAATCTCGTGCGATGCGTTCATCGTTTGGATCGCGACACAAGTGGCCTTCTGGTGTTTGCTCGCAATGAGACCGCGGCCGAACATCTGATCGGACAATTTCGACGCCATGAGGTCCATCGAGTCTATTGGGCAGTCGTCCACGGCGATCCCGCTGACGAGACGATCATCACTCACATCGCACGGGATCGCGGTGATGGCCGACGTGGTAGCACGGGCAATCAAAAGATTGGACAACGCGCCGTGACGCACGTTCGACGAATGCAACACTTCGGCAAATACAGTCTGGTGGAATGCCGACTCGAAACCGGCCGCACGAATCAAATTCGCATTCACCTTGCCGAAAAGGGCCATCTGGTCTGCGGGGATGTGAAATATCGTCAGCCTTACTCCGCGGAAGCGATCAACGACATCAGTGACGCACCTCGGCTGGCACTCCACGCGGCGGAACTCGGGTTCGTTCACCCGATTTCTCAGGAACAGGTTTTCTTTACGATGCCGTTCCCTGAGGATTTGGAGCAGTTCGTACACCGCATCGGCCAGCGTTGAGATGTCACTGGCCCACGGTCCAGAGTTTTTGAACGTCATTATGGACCGGATGTCCGTTGTGTGCTGATGGTCAAATGAGTTGATTCGAGAGGTCCCCCGGGGATGGGTGGAGATTCCGCTGGCAAGCCACCGAGTGATTTGAGGAGTTCGCAAATCGGTCGTTGACTCGACGTCTTCCCGAGGAGAATGCTAAAACGGCAACCGAAGACCGTATTTGATGGTCAGATTCATCCTGTTGGTGCAGGATGCCGCAGAGCGGAAGGATTGGCCGTGAACGAAACCTCACAGAGGTTGTCAGGCGGGGGACTGAGCCTTTCTGACGTTCGGTGACCTGAGCGATTTGGTCGTCTTTGCACCGCCTTCGATGATGTCTCCTCGACTGCTGATTAAGACGCCTGTTGAGTTTCATGGCTCGCTCGGCCGTTGGCTTCCGAGGGATTCGATTATTTTTGAAAACTCTGATTTCACTGAGGCAACATGACCGGGTGTTGGATCGGATTGGGGGCCAATATCGGCGATGCTCATGCGGCGTTCGAAGCCGCGTGGGTCTGTCTCAAAAACCATCCTCAGATCGACGTTGTCAACAGAAGCAGCCTCTACGAAACGTCGCCCATCGGGACAGTGGCAGGCTCGGCTTTCCTGAACGCGGTGTGCGGTATTTCAACAGATATGGAACCGCTTCAGTTGCTAAATCTTCTTCAGTCAATCGAAACCTCACTCGGCCGAACAGTTGGTCTTCGATGGGGACCACGCGTGCTTGATCTGGACCTGCTTTTCGTAGGGGAACAGATCATCAATGAACCCCGTCTGGTCGTTCCACATCCCGCGGCTTGGTATCGTCGTTTCGTCACAGTTCCCCTGATGGAAGTCGCCCCCCTCCTGATCCACCCGCTGGGGGGTGTGAGCCTGCACGAACTTTATTTACGATTGAAAAGGCGTCCTCTGCGGATTGGTTTGGATAGGCGCTGGTTAGTGTTGCTGGAGCAGTACCAAGACGAAGTCATTCGGCTGTTCCCGGAAGTCGAGTTCCTCAAGACGAATGATTTCGTTTCCGGTTCCTCTGTTTGGCTGCAATTGGCAGAGAGCGACGATCTTCCGCCTGCGTCCCACGGAATTCCGGTTGCCAATTTGAAGGGGTCGCCTGGCGAGCCGATTCAGCGAGTTTACGATTTTCTCGCTGCGATCCACGATGAGCCAACTCGAGCAGGAGTGTGGTGATTGATCGCCGCATTTTTTGTTTGCGTTCGGAAACCGAGTCCCGCCTTGTTCACAAGCGGCCGCTGCGAAAGATTCCAAAAATCAACCATACGGCCAGAAGACTTGACAAAATGTAGATTGGAAGGCTGACCCAGACAGTGCTGACGCCGCCAGCGATGATCAGTGCGGAAGCCATAATGAGCGCGGCCACGACCATTCCTACGACAAGTCGATTGCTCGATCGCTCAAGCTCAAGAATGAATTGATCGAGATTCCGGTGTTCAAATTGAATCCGAAGATCGTCAGCACTCAATTTTCTCAGCGTGCGGTTGATGTTACGAGGAATGTCATGGGCGAACTCCAGTAGTTGCTTCGACTCGAGCCAGATTCGTTCGGCCACTTTCGAGGGTTCATATCGGGCACGAACAAGACGCTCGAGAAACGGTTGCAAATGGGCCGCCAGATTGAATGTCGGATCAAGATCGCGGCCGATCCCGTCGAGCGTGACGAGGGCTCGAATCAACAGCATCAAATTGCTTGGACAGCGGATACCATGATTTGAAAGGATCGCTACGAAGTCCGACAGTAACCGGCCGACATTCAAGTGTTCCAATTCAACACCATAATAATTGAAGACAAAATCCCGCATGTCGATCTGTAACAAGGCTCGGTCAATCTGGCGATTCGGTTCAGCAAACTGCAGGATCAGTTGAATTGACGCATCGACATCCTGTTGACTGATTGCAACGATCAGATCAATCAGTTGTTCGCGTGTCCCGTCATCGAGTACGCCAACCATGCCGTAGTCGAGAAGACAAATCGTGCCATCGCGGCGAATGCGAATATTGCCGGGATGCGGATCTCCATGAAAGACACCAAATTCGAATGCCTGCTTCATGAAAATGCGAGCGCCGTTGGCGGCTATTTCTGAGGGCTCTAAGGGAGCAGACTGATGCGGCTCAATTTCGTCGATGCGGAATCCGTCAATGAACTCCATAGTCAGAACGGCTTCGGTGGAAAGGTTCAAAAAGACTTGGGGGACATAGAGCGTCGCATCCTGTCGAAACAGACGGCGGAACTCATCCATCGTCCGGCCTTCCCTTGCAAAATTCAGTTCACGTCGAATCGTCCGTGCGAAATGATTGACCAGTCCGACAGGATCGAAGATCCGAGCCTCTGCAATGTTTCCCTCAACCAGCAGTGCGATTTGCTGCATCAGTGACAGATCACGCTCCACATGGCGAGCGGCATCCGGACGTTGAATTTTCACGGCGAGTGGCGTGCCGTCGAAATGTACCGCGCGGTGAACCTGCCCCAACGAACCAGCCGCAAGTGGCGTTTTGTCGAAAAATGCAAACAATTGCTCGACCGGCTGTCCCAATTCACTTTCAATACGTTTGATGGCCTCCTCAGACGAAAATGGCGGAACACGTTCTTGGAGTCGTTTGAGTTCGAGTAACATTTCGGGTGGAACGAGATCCGGACGAGTACTCATCACCTGGCCGAACTTAATATAGGTTGGTCCAAGACTTTCCAGCGTCAGTCGAATTCGCTCAACAACCTTCAAATGCCGCGAGGGTTCGACGGGCCTCCCGGACAATAATCGTCGCCAGCGATACCAAAAATTTCTCAGCCCGATTCGGTCAACGAGATCACCGAAGCCGTGATTGAGGAGCACGGTTACGATCTCGCTCGTTCGACCAAGATTTCTGAGCAGACGAAACGAATGGCGGTCCAAATCGGTCTCCAAACGGTGGTAAAGGGAACTGATTGTAAACACGAATCCGCGGCCAAGAAACGCGCTTGAGCAACGAATGCGGTAAAGGTCGCAACGTCTGCTAACGATTCGACCCACCATCATCAGACTTGATTCGCCGAGCCATGATCGCCCTCGCTTTGCCATCACATCGAGCATAGAACAAGACACCCGGCTTGTTCCCGGGCAATGGCAGTCGGCGTCGCACGGCCTCCGCTTGAATTGGAATGTGACGGCATTTAATTTCGATTTCCCCAAAATCGGACGTTCTCAGCCACCCGCGAACTTCACGGTCGTTGTTGGGCAGATCCGCCAAGACTTCAAATGAATCCACAAACGCCGAATTCACTACGGAGTCTCCCGTCAAATATTCTTCAGCGCCATCCAAACGGTTCAACCCATGACGGTCTGCCACAAGATCAACCAGACCGGATCGAACCACCGCCGGATCGGGGTCAAACAGAAGGCGACCGAGTCGCGTGATGGGAACCGAACAGTCGAGCGGATGTCCGGCGATCGTTTCACCAGTCGGCAGAGACGTCGCTCGAAAAGGGGCCTCCCCGGCAAGCTCTCCGAACCAGAGTGTTGCTTCCTTACACTCGCCAGCAAGACTGACGAGTTCAATTTCGACACCGTCAAACTTGCCACCAAAGTTGCTTGCCGGACCGACCTTGATCGCGCCGCCTCGACAACGTGTCATCAAGTCTTGGAGGAACCCCAGTCCTGGTTCATAATCTTCGATCCGTGAGACACGGCCTCCGGATCCGGCACGTCGATCCGGATCGACGTGCACCAATCCAGGGATCTCGGTCAGACTCGAAATATCGGCTGTGATCGTCTCAATGTGGGCGCCGACTCCGTACAACTCGGCGTTCCAAGTGGTACGCAAACAGGCGGCAGGATTCCGGTCGACGGCGGTGACGTGGCAGTGATCAGACAACGCCATGGCGTCTCCGCCGATTCCGCAACACAGATCCCAAACGACGCCACTGAATCGTCGAGATTTGTGTCTCGCGACCACTTCCGACGTGGATTGTTCCAAGCCCAAGCGGTCGATCCACATGGTATGACCGAGCACAAATTTAGCCGGAGCCTTTTGACGTAACTCATGGAGCGACAATGCCGCCCGCACGAGGTCATTAGGATACCGTCGACGCAAAATGGCCTGTAAGCCGAGTGCTGAATCGGCTCCACCGGCAATCAGATCCAAAATTTCGGGGGTCCGACGCAAGACGTGAAGGACTCGGCACTCATCTTCCGGTAAGGCTAAGGACTCCGTCGTATTCGCGTTATGGTGTTGTCTTGCCATTGGTTCCTACAAAATCCACCAGTTAACGTAAACGTTCACGACATACCGAAGAGACTCAATGTGGTCGCAAAACCAAACCAACGGTGCATAAAATTTACCGATCCAGCCTGAACCGTGAACGTGAACATCGGCAAACCAGTACCAAAACATCGGCCCAATCGTTGCCACAGAAACAAACAGGTATACGACACAATAAATCACCAGACGCATTACCAACCCGCGCAAGTAGGAAAGGATTGGAACCGGGAGTGGTGAATCTTGACTCATACCAGCAGGATATCGTGACAGAGCGCGTACCGAAATCAACTTTGAAAACAAGCTGACCCTGAAATTCAGGGCGATGACGTTGCTGGATAGAAAAAACATGTGTGATAGGTTCTCGCGTTGATCGCAGCAACGATGCTCCAAACGTGGAGCAAGAATGTCCGCGGTGGGAGAAGGCTTGCTGTTCCTTGCCTCTCGCGGTGAGTACACTTTGGTATCGAGAGCGATTTCGTTGACCCTAGCCGTCTCTGCAGACTTCCGTTCAATCTGGAAAGTTCCTGAAATCATGCAGTCTTTGCCCATCATCGGCGATGCCGAGACCCATCTCACACAGGCAGCATCCGGCCCACCGGTCGAGGGCTTTTGCAAGGGAACCTATGCTTTCGTGACTCTCGGTTGTCCGAAAAATCTCGTGGATAGCGAGAAGATGCTTGGAATCTTGGCTTTGGACGGTTATGCGTTAGTCTCAGAGCCTACTGGAGCGGACTTTGTGATCGTCAACACCTGTGGTTTCATCGAGAGTTCGCGGGCGGAGTCGAAGGCCGTGATTCGGGAAATGCTCGATCTCAAAAAGGCCGGCAAAACCAAGGGGGTGATCGTCGCTGGCTGTCTACCACAGCGACTCGGCCCTGCGCTTCAAGATGAACTTCCAGAAATCGATCATATCGTCGGTGTGTTCGGACGGGACGAGATCAACCGTGTCGCGGATCACCTGATCGGTGGTTCGCGCGAGCAACGGCAATTATTCCGTCCGGCACCCGTCAAAGCATTGGACGACCGTGCGCGTTTGAGGTTGACGCCGGAACATTTCGCCTATCTCAAGATCAGTGAAGGATGCGATCGAACCTGCACGTTTTGTTCCATCCCGAAAATGCGTGGCAAACACATTACAAAACCGATCGAGATGGTCATTTCCGAAGCGCAAGAACTGGCCAAAGATGGTGTCCGCGAGCTGAATATTGTCGCTCAAGATACGACCTATTATGGCCTTGATTTTTATGGCGAAGTTCGGCTTGTCCAATTATTAAAAGAACTCGAAAAGGTCGACGGAATCGATTGGATTCGGCTGATGTATCTTTATCCGGTCAACTTTACGGATGAGTTGATCGACACGATTGCCGGATCCGACAAAATCATCCCTTATCTGGATATGCCACTTCAGCACATTAACGACACTGTCCTGAAGAGAATGCAGCGTCGGGTCAATCGCCGGCAGACCGTGGATCTCGTTCAAAAACTCCGTGCGAGGATCGACAATCTCGTTATGCGAACGACGTTCGTGGTCGGCTTTCCGGGTGAAAGCGATGCACAATTTCAGGAATTAAAGCAGTTCGTGGCGGAATCAAAATTTGAGCGAATGGGAGTCTTTTCCTATTCCCTCGAACCGGACACGCCGGCGGTGAAGTTGGACGGACATCTGCCGGAAGAGGTGAAAATCGCGAGGCGAGATGAATTGATGGCCCTTCAACAACCCCTCGCGTTTGCCTACGGTGACTCCTTGGTTGGCAATGAAATAGACGTTCTGATCGATGACGTCGTCGAAGACGGTTTGTGGCGAGGTCGCGGCTATATGGACGCTCCGGAAATTGACGGCGAGGTGATTGTTTCCGGTGTGGATCTGAGACCGGGCATGTTCGTTCCGGTCGAGATCCTCGAGCGTCGAGATTACGATCTCGTGGGAGTGATGGTCAACGACGAGGTTGCTCCGGAATGATTGGCCACCCGGGATGACGGGATCTGATGACATGTCAAGTACTGAACGCTCGCTCAACCTGCCGAATGTGATCACGTTCTCCCGATTCGTCTTGTCCTTTGTGCTGTTTGCCCTGATGGACACGCGTGACCATTGGCTCTTGGTAGCGTTGCTGTTCGTGCTGGCGGTGCTTACGGATGTGCTGGATGGTTGGATTGCTAGGCGATTCAATCTGGTGACCCAACTGGGTCGGATCATGGACCCGTTCGTTGACAAGTTCATCACCTGTGGAACATTTTTGTTCTTGTTGCCTGTCAGTCAAGATTCGGGTGTCACGGCTTGGATGGTTGTGCTCGTCTTGGGACGTGAAATTCTTGTCACCAGCATACGCGGGTTCTTAGAGCAACGCGGGGCGGATTTCTCTGCCTCGACCAGCGGAAAACTCAAGATGTTTTTGCAGTGCCTAGCTGCGGTGGCCGCCATCCTGTCAATGGATCCATCGATCGCCTCGATATCGAGTGGTGGGGTGACCTTCAGCAATGTCCGCGACTTCCTGCTGTGGTTGATGGTCCTCGCGACACTCTGGAGTGGTTACGACTACGTCAAACGCGCGATTGAGTTACTGCGAAGGACAGAGTCCCAGACCTGAGTGGTCATAGGATCGCGGAATTGTGGATCAACGACTGGCGGCCGAAGAACGGATTATCCCGTCCGCAAATGCGTCCGTCCGATGCCTCGACCGGCACGGAGTCCCGATTTTGAACTCCGCCGCTGTTCTGTCAAATTCGTCAGAGTGAGTTAAACCGGATGGGGACCCCTTTTTCCTTGAGATACCTTTTCGTTTCACCGATCGGATGTGTCCCGTAGTGAAAAATGCTTGCGGCGAGGGCGGCACTGGCATGCCCTTCCGTGAGAATCGCTCTTAAGTGTTCCGGGTGACCGGCGCCTCCACTAGCAACCACGGGAATGCTCACCGCATCTGCAACGGCTCGAGTCATCTCCAAATCGTACCCGTTTTGGGTGCCGTCTGAATCCATGCAAGTCAGCACGATCTCCCCCGCACCAAGTCGCTCGACCTCTTGAGCCCAAGCGACCGCTTCCAAGCCTGTCGCAAGGCGGCCACCGTTGATGTGAACCTCCCATACCACGCGGCCATCTTTTTCAACCCGTTTGGGGTCAATATTCACAACGATGCACTGGCTGCCAAATTTCAAGGCGGCTTCGCGAACAAGACTCGGATTTTTTACGGCCGTTGAATTGATCGAAACTTTGTCGCAGCCAGCGTTCAACAGCGCCCGAATGTCTTCAACCGTCCGAATGCCGCCGCCAACTGTCAATGGCATAAAACAAACCTCGGAGGTGCGTCTCACGACGTCAAGCATGATTTCTCGTTGCTCATGAGTTGCCGTGATATCAAGAAACACTATCTCATCCGCGCCGTCCTCTTCATACCTCGCAGCAATTTGAACGGGATCCCCCGCATCACGCAGGTTTACAAAGTTGACTCCCTTGACAACGCGACCGGCATGAACGTCCAAGCATGGAATGATCCGTTTAGAAAGCATAAGAAGTGTTTTCGCCTAGAAATAACAAGGGTAAGGCTCGTCGAGGGACTGGATAGAAAAAACTTCGTCTCGACATGATTTCAGAGAAACATTAGCATTTCTTCGGCAGACTGCATGAGAATCGGCAATTTTCGCATCCTGTTCAAGCGACTCGCAAGTGTGGCCGATTGACGGAAGTTTTGGGCCGAGATTGTTTCGCAGGCACATTTTTATCGCTCCTCAACCAAGGATTCGGTTGAATGACAAAGTCACGGCTGACTGACACGGCATGTTTGGACATCATGAGCTTTCTGATGCTCGGATTGTGCGGATGCGCATCGATGAACGCCACGTCTGAACGGTTATCGGTCTCCGGAAAAAACAGAATTCAAGCCAAAACGGCGGATCGAAATTCCGAGGAAGTTGCGACAACTTTGGGACAGAAAAAAAGGGAACGAAAAAGCGTTGATATGGCTGCCGAGCGGAACGAACCCCTTGGCAAAACATCGGAAACATCACAGCAAAACAGGACGTATGCGGAAAACATCAAAGCCGGGAATCAACAGCAAAAAGAGGGGCGGATGGATGCCGCTCGTCGTCACTATGAATTGGCCTTGGTGGCGAAGCCTGATGATCCCGAGGCCCATCATCGACTGGCAGTGGTGGCCGACAGGCAAGGGATGTTCGGAATGGCTGACGATCATTACGAGGCTGCTCTTCGGAAATGTCCCCGCGATCCGAGCCTGTTAAGCGATTTTGGTTACTCGCACATTCTTCGCGGAGATGATCAGAAAGCGGAAGAGACTCTTCTGCAGGCGATCGCCCTCGATCCTTCACACAAGCCGGCCATGGCGAACTTGGGAACGATCTACTCCAAGCAAGGCCGGCATGAAGACGCCTTTTTACTTTTCCGCAAAGGAACAACCGAAGCGGAAGCTCAACAGTACATGTCACAACTGTTTCCGAATATTCGCCAACCCGAACAAGCTTTGAACGCGATGGAATCAGTCACCGCAGTGTCGAAATCGGAACCACCAACGGCTCCGCACATACCCTCCGACGATCGCTCATCGCTGGGTCACTTGTCGACCGCGGAGTTGGAGGCGGAAGTCCGCCGAAGAACCCTTGAGAGGAGTCCGGGGCTTCAACAACAGTTCAGCCAAAGTTCACAGAATCCCACCAGCAGTTTCGGTTCACCAATCCAACGAGATCCACGAAACAACGCGCTCTCGGAAAATCAATCTCTATCTCTGAACGCGTCGGCAATTTCATTCCAAAAAGGTGCCCAAGACCTCGGTCAGAATATGCCGTCCCTTCCACTAAGGTCCACTGACCGAGTCGGCAATTTCGCAAAGCCGTTCCCTGAAAATATACCGCTTGAGAATCCACCGACGACTCTATCTGGCGACTCTCGAAACCAACTCGCATTCCAAAATCAGATGACGGGCGCAACCTCTCAACCACCAATTCGGATCCAGACTCCCGTCGCGCCACGCTCTCATTTGGATTATTGGGACGGCGTTCCGGTGCACCCTGGTGGTGGTTCGATCAATGCCGCTTCTCTACAAAACCTCGAACAAACCGTTTCTGCTGACAAGGCTGGCGCCGCGGTCGCCAGCCCTCGCCAAGCAGCTGCGGAATGGGCTTTGAACTCCGGACCGGGGAGTATGTTTCCATCGGTAAAGAGTGACGCCAGCACGGTCGATGGAATGTACTCCGCGGTGACCGACCGGCAGATTCAAGACGCGCCATTCGCCCGCGAATTTCCACATCCGTCGCAGTACGAAAATCCCGCGAACCTGCGCGTTCCCAACGGTCACTCTTCCACGGAAGGCGCAAGCCCCGAGGGATCCAGCCATCGACCCCTGACCAACAACACGCCGCCACAATACTCCATATCGAATGACATCAAGATCGCTCCCGCATCACCGGCCAGTAACATGAGTCGCCCTTGGGAAACGGCTCTGAATCGTCAGCCATCATCGCAGCCCATTCCCCAAGATGCTCCCTCAGCGTGGGAGCAATCAACTTCCCGTCACGTGGACACGATCAGTTCATCTTCCCCCGAATCACACTCCAACGAGAACTTACTCTCTGCCAAGGATTCGTGGGACGAGCCATCAAACCAGTCCACCCAATCACGCCCTTACAACGGCACTTGGCCCAGCAACAATGCGAGGCCGACAAATCCGGCACACGTAAACGGAAATCCTGCGATTCGTTCCCCGCTGCAGAACAATCGAAATAATGCCGACGATTCCGTACAGATCAGAAAGGGAGACTTCGGCGGGAACACGAGTGGATCGGATCCGCAACCGTGGTCCTATTCGCCCTCGAAGTGACAAGCGGTGGAGGCCCATCAATACGATCAAATTGGTGACGCATAATTTATGCGGTTGGCCGGAAAGAAACGGGTCGTTTTCAACGCCCCAAGGTCGGCGCTTCACATAAACCTTCCCTCGCCGTGAACACACACCAAGCGAGGGGATTGAAAGCCAGTCGCTCGGATCATGGGTGCCGCGTCCGGTTTTCGGAATGCCTGTTGGTTCCAATCGCATCCTCCAGCGTCGCCCCTCTCCCCAGAAATCGACATCGAAACAAGTGGACAACACGTTGATCTGCGTCTCAGTCATCCCCACCTCGTCCATCGTCGAGATCTCTGATCGGCATCGCAACGGATCAGGGAACTCCCGCCGCTTGAAAAAGGACACCACAGAAAGAGCACCGCAGGCGAGTTTTTTGGCTGCAAGAAGAACCGGCAGGTCTCTCAACAGCGGAAACATCCTTGGACAAAGGCCTGACCGTAGAGACATGAGCGAACAGACCGCTGATGGATCTCACATCTCCCCCAATAGTGATCCCCCTATCGAGGATCTGCATCTGACTCGAAGTGAAGAGAGAGCAAGACACCTGCCTACCCATGCGGGGACGAAGACCAGGGCCGTCAAATTGACGCGGGTTGTCTGCGAAGCGTTACTTTGTTCGTCCTTTGAGTCGCGAGGGAAACGGGATCGGTTGTGAAAACGCTGCCTCTGGAATGTGTGTTGTGACACATTCGCTTGCAGAAAGCATACCTCGCGACCAGAGTGTTCGTTCAACAAGAATTCGCAGCAGATTTTCCAAACTCGCTTGGGTTTCACGACATTCAAGAATCCCGATCGCCCGAGCAATCGCCTCGAGAGTGCAGAGGTTTTTGTCATTGCGTTGGGTGCGTAGACGATACTCGGAGGGTGCTCCCTGCGGCAGTCGGACTGGAGGAATTCCGATCAGTGACGGTTCGCGACGAACAAACTTTGTCGTCTGCCTCCAATTCGCGTCGGGAACAATCAGGTTCACCGGTCCCGGCAAACGGGAGACGAACTCGGCCGTCAACTCGACAGAGCGGGGACTGGGATAGAGCAACAACGATGGTCGTTCGGAGTGAACCAGATCGTTCGCCCATAATCGATCATTCTTCCGGCTGTGAATCCGTAGTTCACTGTTTGTCAGTGCTTTGACCGCCAGACGAGCGGTATTCGTCGTCAACACCTCCTCCGATGTGTGCATCAGAATGATTATTCGCGTTTGAATTGCCAATTGCGGAATCAGATCACAAAAGCAGAGTGGCCGCCGAATTTCACAACCCGGACAACGATGAGGTGACAAGAAAGATCGCATCGGGGCCTTCTTTAAGAGTCGTCTGCCGCCGGAAAAAACGCAACACGGCGGGGTGATCAAGAACACTGTTTCGATCGTTGCAGGGGAGTCCTATGATACAAAAAATCGTGAGGCAAAGCGTCCTTTCAAAAGATCTCGGGGTCGATGATCAACTGAGTTCGCGCCGATCCCCGCAAAATTAACATTAAGAGACTTACGAACCGGTTGGGCCGTGAACCCGTCGTCTGCAGAACGGCACGGATCGACTCGGCGAACGTTGCCGCGTCCGAGCAGACGATCTGTCCCGACGAGCATCCGCAGAGACATGGACAGCTTGCGGCTTCGGAGACTGGCGAAAGAGAACTCCATTGCCTTCTCGGCCCTCACCGCCGCCTGTTAAAAAATCACGGGCTCGGGTCCCGACGAGACTCGTCCGTACAGTAAATCGTATTTTTAGCGGAGATCGGTGGGACTCGCGTTCGCCCTCAATGCCTGTTTCAACCGATGGCTGAGGATCCCGCACGCTCCCACCTGCCCTGCAGGGTCCTCCCGAGCCCCTATGCCTCGACGCAGAGGGGTTGCGGAAAACGATCTTCCCGCAAAAGTCACATTTTGTTATCACCCTCGGCGAACTCGGATCATGTTTGTAGGTTTGAGATGAGCAGGTTCCCACTTCGTATTCTCTCCGACAACTCTCTTCGTTGCCAAGAATGGATCTTGTGGCTGTGATACGTCAAATGCGGTTTCTTTCCGTATTGTTAGTGCTCTGCTTAGCCAACACACTCTGCCTTAGCCTGTCAGGTTGTGCTGTCGGAGGCCGCAACGCGTCAATAGATAGTAACTCCCGAATCCCTTTTTTCGGCTTGGAGCTCCATCAGCGGAAGCGTAAACTAGAGGGGCCTCCAATCCATTCCATTCGATGGAACTCGAGTTCTAATTTTCGAACCGAGCCTTTACGTTTGGTGGATGCATCAAAATCGCCCATTCAGAACAGAGATCCGTTGAAACAAAAAACGAACGGTGATCGAATGGTGTCTTTACCTTTGCCGCGTACAGATACCAATCTCTTCCAAGACACTAAGGCCGATCCGCTCCGATGGCCGATCGACTTCCGCTAGGAACAACGTTCAGCTGATCACATTTTTTTCTTGGCACAACCCCTCAACTGCTGATTCATTTCGACGAGCATGGTTCCGCGATAGCAAATTCCGACGAAGCCGAAATCGCGAGGTTCGGTGATCGCAAAGATGAATCTGAGGATTATCCGCGGAGGGTTGATCGAAACACGCTGAGACGTTCCAGATCGCCTGCCTCAGGATGATGGCCATCGGTCTCGCCGATGGACCTCCAAGCCGGCTCCCAACGCTTCCTCAGCCATTGGAAATGGCGGACGTCCGGATCCTCCGGTCGCATCGGGACCCAACGGGCGGCGATAGTCGTCCTGCCCCCCCCAAAAATGTCGGCCCACTGTGGCCACCGCAAGAAAAATTCGATCGGGTCGTCAGACCGAACATTGCCGTTGTATCCCACTCAGACGACGTCCGAAATTCATTCAAGAGGCTGTCGGACAGAAGTTTGATGTGTCGCGAAAACGGTTTTGTCTTGGCTCATTTCCTCCGCAGTGGAGTGCATTATAAACTTGGTCGTCCCACCAAAACTGTCGTTTTTTGAGATTGCCTGCTGTCCATTGTCAACCGACCGCAAACGCGGTCGAATTGACGAGGATGCCTGATGTCGGCCATAATTCAAGTCAACAAACAACTTGCGAGTGCCCTTCCCGCCAGCGGACAGTCCGGTTTCGGAATGAAAAGTATTCGTGCCATGCCCTTATGTGAATTCCCGCCTCCATGGATGTCCTTCCGGATCTTATTCTCGAGCATCGTATTCCTTGTTTTCACGGGTTGTGGATACGACTCCTACGAATCACGTCTGCAGCAGACAAGAGATTACTACAAATATTTTGAGAAGGTCGAAGCAAACCTCGGCCCGAAGTGGCGAGATGGGCTTGGTGCGTTAGAGATCAGGGTTCCCAAGCAGTTTATGCCGATCCCTGCTCCTCAGCCATTGACTCGAGAAGATGGCACGATCGAGCCCCTCTCCATCGATCTAAGGCAACCGGACTACGTTAATCTGATCATTCCAGGGTTGCTCGGGGCATGGGAGGCAACTTTCGAGGTTCCGCTTGATGACAAGCTGAACTCCAGTACCACAAAAAATGCGCGTGAGTTGCGTAAGGCCTATATCTACGCGGCGAGCAACTACCGGATGTTTATTGAAAGTCCGAATGACGTTTCTCAGTTCATCCAGTCACTGACAGATCTCGTCGGGACGGCGTTGGGCGGAAAGGTCAAAACAGAACCGCCGGAAATGTATCCCAAGCCAGGAAATTTTACTCCGCCCGCCTCCTTCAACGTCTTTCGATACAATCAAAAGGCGATCACTCAGCAAACGAGTAATCGTAGAACGACCGTCAACTATACTTTTGAAATCTATACGCCTCAAACGGGTGATATGAAATGCGCAATCGTGATTGCCCTTCCTGAGGGAATCGATTCTCGCGAAAAAATCAACGAACGAGTCTCCCTGATGCTCGAGCATGTCCGCCCAGCTCAGACGCCACCCCGACAAGAGACGTTCTCGAGTCCGACGGGACCAACGAATCCTGCATCGACCGGTTTTTGATGGAAAACAATGCGGTCATCACGGATTCTATTTCGTGGTGTAGGCATTCCGTTTACCACGATCGAATCACCCCCGCCGTAATAATTCGCTTCCGACAATGGGGCTCTCCGACGGGTTTCAATGGCCGAACACGTCTGCCGATGAACGGAATCCACCCCGTCTTCAGGACGAGAAATGGCATCAGGACTGAAGACAGTGAATCTTCCTCCAAAGCGACGCCAATCCTGCCACTTTGAGAGAGCGACCCATGCGAAACGCACATCCTAGAAACCGGAACGAATTGACACTGTTTTCGCTATCCCTATAATCCATCTCTCTACTTTAGAACTCCCCGGAAAGCTATCGACAGGGATGCTTTGTTTGTGGGGACGGCGTGTTTGACATCAAAGGGGCGATTCATGGCTGGCAATTTGGTGGAGTTCACCGACGCAAATTTCAAAACTGAAGTGCTCGATTGCCAAGACCCTGTTCTAGTCGATTTTTGGGCACCTTGGTGCGGTCCCTGCAGAGCGATCGCTCCCACGGTTGAAGAGTTGGCAAACGACTATTCCGGCAAAGCCAAAATTGGGAAGATGAATACCGACGACAACAATGGAATTCCAAGCGAATATCGAATTACTGGAATTCCCACATTGATTTTGTTTAAGGCTGGTCGCGAAGTGACTCGCTTTGTCGGAATGATTCAAAAAAACAAGCTCGCCTTGGAGTTGGATCGATTGGCATAGATCAACAACGGCCTTGGATAAGTTTCCCACGAACTTGTAACGATAGTGTGAATTTTGCTTCGAATAGGGAAGGGATTCCCGTTATGGACGAGCGAAAGATTGACTCGGCGGTTCCGCGCGCACCTGAATTAGTGGAATTGTCTCCCTCGGATTCTGTTCAACCAAGGGTCAACGAAGCTGTGATTCGAATTGATGGCCGGCATTCGATCGCCGAAGCCTGTGACACTGCGTTGCCAAATCCGGCGGCAATTTCCTTGTCCTTCCCGAATTCGGCGAATCGAGTCAGTTCGCAGCTCCTGTTGGATGCCGGGCTTCTCGTTCAGCAGATGCAGGAAAAACTGATTGATCTCAGCCAGCGTGAGGGACTGATTGAACAACGCGCGGCCGAACTGGATGCCGAGCGGTTCCGAGACCAATCGTTGCGACTCCTGCAAATTGAAGAACTGGAGCAACGACGACGGCAGATCCAGTCCGAAGAAACATCGCTTCACGATCGGGTGTCGGCAACCGCATCCCTGTTAGAGCAAGTCGATGCCGAGCGATCGGCCGTCGAACAACGCCAACTCGAGCTGCGTGATAACCTGCTGGCTGAACGTCACACGGTCGAACAAGAACGCCGTACTCTTTTGGAGGAACAGACGCAGGTTCGCAGGCTGGCGGCCACACTTGAAGAACAGCACAGACAGGCGACGGTGGAGGCCGAAAAACTCATCCAATCGGAACGAGAGCGGCTTTGGCGGACACTCATTGCGGAGTGGGAAGAACGACGAAGCCAGTTCGAAGCGGAGCACGAAACATGGCGGGCCGAGGCACAAGCGGAGCGGCTCGAGATCGAACGAGAGAAGACGCTCTATGATGCCGCCGTCTGTAATGCGGAATCCGTGTTCGCGGCCGCTAGAGCGACACAGACTGCGGAGCTATCTTCCATTCGCGAAACGGTTTTGGCATCGATCGAAATCGAACGCCAAGCACAACGGGCCCTGATCGAAGAGGAACAGATCAAGAACCTCGAAACGATCCAGACCGAGCGACGGGCACACGAATCCTCGCTCCGGGCAGAACGCGACGAATGGGAAAAAACGTATGCCACGCAACGTGCGCAGATCGATGGGGAACGAACCGTATTGGAAAGCCGAGTTCGTTTTCAAGAGGAACATTTGGAGAAGCTACGAGTAAATCTGGAACGTTCCCAAAATGAAAATCGGCATCAGCTTCAAATCGAGCGTCGATACCTCGAGGATAATACTCAACTGCTCCTGCGGAGAACCCATCAAAACGATCTCTATCGAGAGTCCATTGACGCGAGGGAAACATCGATCCAACGGGAACGCGATTTCCTTACCAAGTCGAGACTCGCGCATTCCAGTACAACGGATCTTGACCGAATCGGCTTGCAGACTGAGCGTGAGGCGTGGGAGCAGGAGAGGCAGATTCAGCAAGCCGAATTGCGGCGTCAACAAGAACTTTTTACATCGCATTCCGAAAACCTCGAAAGCCGGCGAATTCGTCTGGACAAACTGAGGGGGGAATTGGAAGAGACACATCGCTCGACACTCGAAATGCGAATGGCCATCGAAGAGACATGGGTCGATCTCACGCAATCCGTGGGTCCGGAAGAGGCTCGGGAGCGAGTCGAAAAGGTTCGAAGTTCTCTCGTCGGTTATTACCGCCAGTTGCATGACGAAATCCTCGTTCAACGACGTGAGCATCTCGAGGCTCAGTCGAAATTGGAGAGACTTCGTGCCGACTTCCACGACGAACGACACAAGCTAATGGATTGGATTGCTACTCGCGACAAGGAACTGTTAGTCACGGAGGAACGCTTGCGATTGGAATCCACTGAACTTGTCGTACGTGACTCGGCATGGCAGATGACCCGAGATCGTTGGCTGATCGAAAAAGCAGAGGCCGAGCAGGTCATTCGCAGACTGTTGATGGAACTCGGTTCACAGCATCGCGATGACCCGCAATTTTTGGCATCCTCGACGATCTGCGCATCGTCAGCGCCGTTTGAATTCACTCTTCCAGCTGAAATTTGACTCGGCCCCCATTTTTCGGTCTCCGGGACGATGCGATAGCCGTGCAAAAAACGGCTTAAGTAGGCGACACGTCGTCGATTCCCCGCATGCCGGCTGAAAACGGCAGAGCCGAGATGTTGCAAGCGATCACAGGTAAGTTATGCTCACTTAGACATCGAGTACGTTCATGGCCTTGTGATCGTCTCATGGAGGTTGAGCAGCGTTCTTGTCACGCTTGTCCAAGCGGCAAGATCGGATTTATCCAGTCCGTTGGGAGACGGAGCGTCCCCCGCAAGCGAGAGGCTTTCGGCATCGCCTGGGTTCGTGCGAAACTCCTTGCGGTGTCGGGAGAGTAGTCGGAGTAGCACCGCAGCCTCGTCAGATGTGGGAGGGCGAGCGACGGCGTTGCCAAAAGCCCAGATAAGACGGGATTCGTCTGTCTCGCCTCCCTCCAGTAAGATCCGAGCGGCGAACATTCGGGCGGCTTCGACGTGGCTGGGATCATTCAGTAGCGTGAGCGCTTGCTGAGGCGTATTTGATCGGGGGCGATCGGCGGTACATTCTTCTCGACTCGGTGCGTCAAATGCGGACAAGGACGGGTGCAGAAATGAACGCTGCCACCAGGTGTAAATTCCTCGACGATATTGGCGTTCTCCTTTGTCTGCCTCCCATGTCCGCCGAGGAAAGTTCAGGAACTCCCAATAACCCTCTGGCTGGTAAGGTTTATCGCTCTCACCTCCAATACGCCACGACATCAGGCCGCTGATCGTTAAGGCGTTGTCACGAATGAACTCCGCATCCAGACGCAAGCGGTTCTGCGCCGAGAGAAGCCGGTTGAACGGATCGACTGCCCGTGCCGTACTAGATTGAACCGAGCTTTGACGATATACGCCGGAGCTGACCAACTGACGAACGAGCTGTTTGACATTCCAGCCACTCTCGCGAAAATCAACGGCCAAATGATCGAGCAACTCCGGATGAGTCGGCCACTCACCTTGGCTCCCCAAGTCTTCGAGAGACTTGGACAAGCCCTGCCCATAGAAGAGTTTCCAGAGGCGATTGACGAAGACTCTCGCCGTGAGCGGATTTTCCGCCGAGACAATCCAATGGGCAAGCTCCAATCGTGTCGCCTGCCTATCGTCTACCGTGACCTTGCCCAAAAACCCCGGAACGCCTGGCTGAACGACCTCGCCAGAATCGTCTAACCAGTTTCCGCGTGGCAGAATGCGAGTCATCCGCGGCTCAACGGACTTTGTAATCAGGCTGGTTGGCAGTCGCTTGATCAGGGCATCTCGTTTGTCGGTCGCTTTTTGAATGTCCTCGCGTTGCGGCTGAAAACGGCTGGAGCGTTCTCGCAGAAACGCGTGGAGTTGAGTTGCTTCCGACTCATTGCGTTGCTCAGCAATCTTGGCGATCACTGCACGCAAGACGGGCGGAACCCATTCCGAAGTCGGTTTTGCAATGCGTGTTCCACTGATTCTCAATTTGCCGATGCCGTGCTTTAACAACTTCGATTTGAATTCCAAAAAAATGTTTGTTTTACCATCGTTGAGGGGCCTCTCAAATTCAAAAATTGCTTCGTGTGCCTGTCCCGGCTGGGGAAGAATTCCCCAACCGGTCTGGTCATTACCGTCGATTGATTTGGCAATCTCCTGACCGACCTGAGAGTGATCGGCGACGGCACGCGTCACGGGCACGGGGAGCGTCTTGCCATCGGCATCGAGTATCGTAATTTTAAATTCGGTCAATACAAAATTGCCGTCGGGAGCCATCCCCGGCCCATTCGCGGGCAACGTATTATCCGCCAGAACCTCTAGGCGGATGCCAGACAATCCTGACAAAGAATCCACCGCAAACACATACGCCTCTTCGTCAGCGGCGGTGCCCGTGGACAGAAAGGAATCATCGTCCTGTTTAATCAGTTGCGATTGGCCGAGAACGTGGATCTCCACCGGTTTGATGATCTGCCATGCGGAGTGAAAAGCTATTTCCGTCTCCCAGTGGGGATTGTTTGATAGGAAATCATTGACGGCGTTGACGAGAGATTGACGCGATTCAGAGACCTCGAGGGCAAGGCGGGTCAGTTCCTCTTCTTCCGCAGGTGAGGGAACGGGCATGCCTGGCTCGCGTAAGCCGACGGCCGCTTCATCGACGTCAGCAAAAAATGCAGCCATACTGTAAAAGTCTCGCTGGCTGTACGGATCATATTTGTGATCGTGACATTCCGCGCAACCCATGGTGGCACCAAGCCACACGGCGGAGACGTTTCGCACTCGGTCAGATGCATATTTTGCGAGGTACTCCTTCGCCTGGGCGCCTCCTTCCTGCGTTGTCTGTAACAGACGATTGTAGCCCGAGGCAACCTTTTGGTTCACGGACGGAGACGGCAATAAGTCTCCTGCAATCTGTTCGATGGTGAATACATCGAAGGGCAGATTGTCGTTGAATGAGCGAATCACGTAATCCCGATAGGGGGCGATGTCGCGAGGATTGTCGCTGTGATAGCCAATCGTGTCCGCAAAACGGACTAGGTCCAGCCAATAGGAGGCCATCCGTTCCCCAAAATGAGGCGATTCCAATAGTCGTTCGATCACTTTTTCATAGGCGTCTGGCGCAGTGTCACTCACAAACATTGCCACGTGTTCTGGAGTGGGCGGCAGACCTGTGAGGTCGAATGAGAGACGCCGAATGAGCGTGGCGTGATCGGCTTCGGAGGCATGCTTTAAACCCGCAACATTGAGTTTTTCCAGTACAAACTGATCGATCTCGTTTCTCGTCACTCCCGGTTCTTGTGTCCGCGTTGGCCTTGAGCGAACGGGCTTCAGGTACGCCCAGTGCCCCTGCCATTTCGCACCCTGCTCAATCCACGTTTTCAGAATCGCAATGTCTCGAAGAGACACGTTTTTGCCGGAATCGACCGGCGGCATGATTTGTTCGTGATCGACAGAAGTCACCCGCCTCAGGAGTTCGCTTTTTTCCGGCATCCCCGCCACAACGGGCGCCATCCCTGATCCCGCCCCAAACAGACCTGCTTCCGTATCGAGCCGCAAATCACCCTGCCGCTTGTTGGCATCCGGCCCGTGACACGTGAAACAGGCTTCCGACAATATTGGTCGCACGTCACGGTTAAACTCAATGATGGCAGGCAATGAGGCATCGCTGGCGAAGACTGATCGAAACGTTACGCTGAGACAGAAAATGCAAAGGAAATGCCATCGCATGCAAGGACTCCGCAAGACCCACGCACAAAAATACTTCACCGAATGGAAACCCGAAACGTTATGTTGGCTGAGATGGCCGAAATTCGCCAGCGTTGCAGACAATTATTGTCATTCATGGCCATAGCACAGGTCGGTTCAGCTCTGCTGCTAACGCCAGTTGATAGATGACAGATGGTAGCGTTCCTGTTAGTCTGAATCGGGTTGAGTCGCCGTGAAGATTGGCCTGAGATCTTAATTAGCCGCGTCAAAGTTGTTCGTGACACGACAACTCAATGGGTCCTACCTGTTGTCTGTAACCATCGACGAGTATCGTTGTTGGCGCGCGCTGCCGATCAACGACGAAAGTGATACGAGAGGAGCTAAGGAGAACTCCGGGTGATAATGTTTTGCCTCTTGTGCTGTCTTGCTGTGAGTCCGCTGCTGCTGTCTGGTTGCCATGTGCAGGCCGATGCCGTTCCAGTCATTCTCCAAGAAACGAATCCGCAATCTGTACCCGAGGTCGAAGTTCATCGACCCACGCGACTACCCGACCGGATCGTGTTGACTTGGACCGGTGATCCTTCTCGCTCACAAGCTGTCACTTGGCGATCCGATCCATCCGTGGCCGTTGGACTGGCAGAGATTGCCGTCGCTGATGACAACGCATCGTTTGCCGCACGGGCTCGCCAGTTGAAAGCGAAAACAACTTCTCTGACCAGTAATCTCGCGGCGGCTCATTACCACTCCGTGGAATTCACCGCGTTATCGTCCCGTACCAAATACGCGTATCGTGTTGGCGATGGAACGAATTGGAGCGAGTGGTTTCATTTCACGACCGCTAGTGATCAGCCCGATCCCTTTTCATTTATTTACTTCGGTGATTCGCAGAACGACTTGAAGTCGTTGTGGTCGCGGGTCATTCGTGAAGCGTTCACGGAGGCACCGAAGGCCCGTTTCATGTTGCATGCTGGAGATCTGATCAATCATGCCAACAGCGACGCTCAATGGGGTGAATGGTTTCAGGCGGGAGGCTGGCTGAACGGCACTATTCCGTGTGTACCAACACCTGGCAATCACGAATACAAGTCTGCGGCAAATATCCTCGGTCACCACCTGCCGACCTTGAGTGATCACTGGAAGCCACAGTTTACGTTGCCCGAACACGGGCCACCGGGACTCGAAGAAACCGTCTATTTTCTGGACTATCAGGGAGTCCGAATCGTCTCGCTGAATTCCAACGAGAGGCACGCCGATCAGGTACTCTGGCTGGAATCAGTCCTGCGAGATAACCCTGGAAAATGGTGTATTGTAACCTTCCATCACCCGATTTATTCTTCTGCAAAACAGCGAGACAACGCGGCTCAGCGAGAAGCGTGGCAGCCATTGTTTGACAAGTACAGTGTTGATTTGGTTCTTCAGGGACATGACCACACCTACGCACGGTCAGGGTTAGAAACATTCCGAGGAACAATCGAACCAAATCCGAAAAAAGATCAGATTACTGGAGCCGACGCGGCCAAATATGATTCTGCGGGAACTGTTTATGTCGTTTCAGTGAGTGGTCCAAAAATGTATGACTTGGGCCGGCCGTTACGCCCCGAGTTTCAACGCGTTGCCGAAGATACGCAACTCTTCCAGATTATTTCAATTGAAGGCGACCAACTTCAGTACGTTGCTCGAACCGCCACCGGTCAGCTCTATGACGCGTTCAGACTGAAGAAGCGCGAGGGGCAATCCAATCAGTTGATTGAGCAGGTGCCCGATATTCCACAACGATTACGCCCCCCGATACCGGAAAAACCAAAGAGGCCCTGACGTTGTTCAAATCCCTAACAATGGCTGTGTCCTTGGGGATTCGGAAACCGATGCTCGACGGGGATTTCTCCTGCCCCCCATCGACTCGGTCGGTGATTTGCGGTGGAAGTCGTCTCGCCGTGGCGCATCGACTTGTCGAACAACAAGGACGTGGCGGCACACTTTTCGTTTGCGGTGTGCGTCTTGAACGAGAATCGATCGCGTGACGGCGACACCTGTTCGTCGGAATGCGTCGGCCGCCAGACACTTTTTGAACGAGGTCGTGATTCCGAGGGCGATGATCGTCATTCAGCAAGCGATCGCCTCAGAAAGCAAATGCAGAGCAATCTGAGGCGTTGCTTGAGAGCAGTTCCATACCGGATTCAAGAGCCAGCCTTGCTTGTCGTTGATTTCGAGTGAGAAACGAACGACTCAGACAAAACTCGACAGCGGAACGGTCCCGGTCGTTACGAAAGAGTTGACTGTTCGTGCTTCATTCTCAACGGCTGAGCGGTACAATCCAAGTCTTTCCCCACACAGTGATTTTTGACCCGTTCGCGGGTGGGATGCCCATGCCCCCAACATTTTTAGAACACGAATCCGCTGCATTACTCAAGACACCCACTCCCGGGGCGTTTGCACATCTGCATTGCCATACTCATTACAGCCTACTTGACGGAGCCAACCGGATCGATCAGGTCGTCACAAAGGTAAAAGATGCCGGGATGAATGCCCTCGCCATCACGGATCATGGCAACCTTTATGGTGCGTTAGAATTCTACAACGAATGTCGAAGCCGTTCTGTCAACCCGGTGCTGGGTTTAGAAGCCTACATCGCTCCAGGTTCAAGATTCGACAAGTCGGGCGCGTCACGCGTGAAGGAGGCAAGCTTTCACCTGACTCTTCTGGCCATGAACCGCGCCGGATTTCAAAACCTCGTTAAACTGTCATCGGCATCATTTTTGGAAGGCTTCTACTACAAGCCCCGCATCGACAAAGAGCTACTCGAGGCTCATAGCGACGGGCTGATTCTGCTGTCCGGCTGTGCGGCGGGCGAGTTGTCTCAATTGTTACTCTCAGGAAAGGTCGACGAGGCCGAAAAGCTTGCGGCATGGTACTCGAAGGTCTTCGGTGACCGGTTGTATATGGAAATCCAAAATGCCGGATTCGCCATCCAGAAACAGTGCCTAGAAATGACCGTGGATCTTGCGAATCGGATGGGCTTGCCACTGGTGGCGACCAACGATGCACACTATCTCAATCAATCCGATGCGGGGATGCACGATGTCTTGCTGTGCGTCAACACAAAAGCGGAACGGTCCGACACGAAGCGGATGAAAATGGATACGGATCAGTTATTCGTGCGCATCCCCGCGGAAATGTACGCCGCATTTGTCGGCTTCGAAGAAGCGGTGGCTCGTTCGCAGGAAATTGCGGATCGCGTCGATATCCAGCTGGATCTGAAGTCACGGCATTACCCTGTCTTCCAACCTCCTGCTGGAAAAAAAGATATTGATTATCTGCGGGAATTGTGCGAGGAGGGTTTGGTTCTCCGTTACGGTGCGGACGGAATCACGAACGTGCATCGCGATCGCCTTGAATTTGAATTGGGCGTCATCGCAAAGATGGGTTATGCCAGCTATTTTCTGATTGTGTGGGATTTTGTTCGTTTTGCTGGTGAGCAGGGAATTCCCTGCAGCGCGCGAGGCTCCGCCTGCGGTGCACTCGTCGCTTTCGTACTGAGACTCAGTCACGTCTGCCCCCTCGAATACGACCTGCTGTTCGAGCGATTTCTTGATCCAAGCCGCACGGAGCCGCCCGATATCGACATCGACTTCTGTCGCGACCGGCGTCAGGCCGTAATCGATTACACCAAACAAAAATATGGAACCGCGAACGTCTGCCAGATCGGGACCTTCGGAACTCTAAAAGCCAAGGCGGCAATCCGCGATGTCGCGCGGGCACTCTCGGTGTCACCCAGAGACGTCGACGTCATTTCCAAAATGGTGCCAGAAACACTCAATATCACTCTCGATGAGGCGATCAAAGACAGTCCCGATCTGAAGGCACTTTACGAAAGCGACCCAAAAATTCGGGAGATTCTTGATCTCGCTAAGCAGATCGAAGGTCTCGCACGAAGCGCCGGAACTCATGCGGCGGGAGTGGTTGTGTCAGATCAACCGATTTCCCAATACGTCCCCCTGCAAATCATTACTGGCAAAACGGATGTGATTACCCAATGGGAAGGCCCAACCGTCGAAAATGCCGGCCTGCTGAAGATGGACTTCCTCGGGCTGCGCAACCTGACAATCCTCGACAAGGCCGTTAAGAATGTCAAAATACATCGCGGAGTCAGCATCGATCCCGTCAAGCTTCCGATGGATGACAAGACCACGTTTGCTCTCCTGCAACGTGGCGAAACGAAGGGGATTTTTCAGTTGGAATCTGGTGGGATGCGAGATCTTCTCACCAAGATGAAGCCCGACACTTTTGCGGACATCATTGCCACATCCGCGCTCTACAGGCCCGGACCCCTAGAGGGGGGCATGGTCATGACTTACGTGGATGTGAAGCATGGGCGACTGCCTCTGCCACAGCTGCACCCGATCATTGACGAAATCCTGAACGAAACCTATGGAGTCATGGTTTATCAGGAACAGGTCATGCGAATCCTGAACCGGCTCGGCGGTATTGAACTGCCGCAATCCTATCAATGCATCAAAGCCATCAGCAAGAAAAAGCTGGAGACGATTGCCAAGTACCGCGAGCAATTCCTGCGAGGAGCGGGCGAAAAAAATCTGGCGGAAAACAAGGCGGTGGAGCTTTTTGGCATGATCGAAAAGTTCGCCGGCTACGGGTTCAACAAATCCCATTCAACGGCCTATGGTGCTGTCGCGTATCAGACGGCATACCTCAAAGCTCATTATCCCACGGAATTCATGGGGGCTCTTTTGTCCTGCGAGTTAGGTGAGACGGACAAACTGATCGAGCACGTCGACGATTGTCGCCGGATGGGCATTCAGATCCTGCCTCCAAACGTCAATGTCGGTGACGTCGAGTTCTCCGTCCACGGCGACCAGTTGGCCTTTGGAATGGGCGCAATCAAGGGTGTAGGTGCGGGTGCGATCGCAGCGATCGTAAGCCAACGAACATTGAATGGCCCGTTCAAGAGCATTTTCGATTTGGCAGAACGTTGTGATCCCCGACATGTCACAAAAGGGGTCCTCGAACTGCTAGTCAAGGCGGGTGCGTGCGACTGTCTCGGTGGTCGGCGAGCCGCCCTTTATGCGGTCATCGAGCGTGCGGTGCAATCGGCAGCCAATATCTTGCGTGACAAACAACGCGGACAAAAGAATCTTTTTGGAGCAGATGACGACGACCAACAAGCGGCGGCCGGAATGTCGTTGTCGCCCACCAACCTTCCTGAAATGCCTGAATGGTCCCAACGCGAAAAGCTGGCATCTGAAAAAGAGGCTCTCGGATTTTTTCTGACTTCGCATCCGCTCGCCGAAATGTCGGAGACGATCAGACAGTTCTCCACCTACGAAGCTCGGGGCTTGGCCGAAGCCGGAGAAAACCAAGAAGTGATTCTCGGCGGCATGATCTCTGCCATCAAAAAGGCGACCACAAAAAAACCAAGTCGGAACGGACACTCCAAATATGTCAACTTCGATTTTGAAGACCCCACAGGCGTCGTTCGCTGCATCATGTGGCCCGAAGAATTCGCGCGGCTTGGTGACAAGATTGAACCAGAACAAGTTCGCTTCATCCGTGGCAAAGTCGACAAACGCAGCCGCGAACCCAACGTCGTCATCGACTCGATATGGACACTCGAAGAAGTCGAGAAAGAATTCACCAAGCAAGTCTTGATTAAATTCCAAAAGGGCCGACACGACCGACGGATCATCGAACGCGTACGCGATATCCTCCAAAAGAATCCCGGCAAAGCCGAAGTTATCTTGGTCGTGGATATCACCGATGCGGATTCACGTCTCAGATATATTTCGCAAAATCAACTCGACCAAAAATTAAACATCAGCAGCGATCTACGACGCGAATTAACGGAGACCCTAGGAGAGGGACACGTCAAATTTGTGACGGATATCAAACGCAAGCCCCCATCGACCGGCGGAGTCGGGCGATAAGCCATGTGCATCCGAGGAAGCCCTAGTTTTCGATCGCAAAAACCGCTCCGTGAACTCCATATGCCTCTTCCATACTCCGCCAATCGCCTTGCTGTACAGGTGCTATCAACGCCGTTGAAAAATTCAATTCGACGCTTCGCGAAGGGCCCAATGTCGGCCGAGATTCTGAGTCTGAAGACTCCTGACAACGTTGCAAATCGTCGGTAACGCGGGTCCGGAAAAATCACGATCCGTTTTCAGCCACGACACCAGAAGCCACAGATTCCGCGGCCAAACGCTCGGCGAAGTCAATCACCGCCAGGTACGACCGCCGGCTCTCGATTATTTCGTCCCCCCAAGAATCAGAACCTGCTGAGCGCAACGTCTTAATTTTCGGAATCCGCCTTTTGCGTTGAGGCATTAGCCGCTGAGAACTTCCCGATCACGATCAAAGTTTGTGAGTGGCAATTCAACCCACTCCGCGCGTCTCGCATGGGATGCATGACAGGCAACAATTACCTCCAGCGTTCGTCGTGATTCCTCGGCCGAGCAACAGACAGGAATCCCCTGATCCAACCAACCTACGATTTCTCGAACCGCTTGATCCATCGAGGTCCCGTATTCGGAAGGGACATTGGGCAACGTTTCATGGCCCCTCTCCCGAGTGTCGATCACAGCAGTTCCCTCAGAAATGTAGGCTCTGCCCGTCGTTCCCTGCAGGATGATTTCTGCTGGAAAACTCCCCTCGTCGGGCGCGTGAACGTGGACCATCAGGCCTCCCTGCAGTCTCAGTATCCCGAAGCCACCGGGATCGCGAAACTCCGGGCCACGACAATCAGGCCGGGCGGTCAGATCGAGGGTGGCAGAGACGGCGGTGACTTCGAGACCCGTCAGCATTCTCGCGGCATCGATCAGATGTGTTCCGATATTCCCAAGTCGCCCAGACCCCCAGTTCAGCCAAACTCCCGTCAACTTTCCGAAATCACGCGAGGCCACACGGCGGGCCAACTCTCTAAAATGTGGATGAAACCTGCGATTGTGATTGATGACCAGAAGAGTGCCCGTCTGTTGGCATGTGGCGATCATGCGTTCCGCATCAACGAGTCGCGTTGAAATCGGTTTTTCACAGAGGATCGCCCGTACGTTATGTTTCGCGCACGCCTCGACCAACTCGGCGTGACTCGGAGCGAACGACGCCACACCGACAATATCCAAATTTTCAGAAGCGAGCATTTGCCGCCAATCACCAAAGACATTGGCACCTGTCCGCCGTTGAAATCGTTCGCGACGCCCTTGATCTCTGCTACTTCCGGCCACGAGTTGAACTCGTTTGTGATTCGAAAAGGCATCCCGGTGAGTCCCATCCAAATCAACGACTTGCTGACCCAAACGATCCCCCGAGATCTGATCACCCCCACCAATAAAACCGAGGCCAATAATGCCTGCCCGAAAACTCGAACGGGCCATTTCCGATCCCTTCTGCGATAAGTTTGGTTTGCCGGACGCTGCTGCGAGCGCATAACTCTTCGAAATGACGGCAATAAGGAAAATCACGATAACGGGCTGGCGAGTAAACCATCAGTTATCGCTCTCGCTCGACTGCTGACGGCAGCAATCCCACTACATCATCCAGACAAACTGGTATCACATGAACGGAAGTCTGTGAACTCCGTTTTATTTTGAGATCATCGCAACGTCCTGCATGCCTCAATTCCTGTTGTCCGTGATTGCACAGATCGTCAAGTCGTGGACGATGTTCTCCTAACTCTCAAATGTCGCTGGGGACACCGAATAAAAAAACGGGTGCCGACGACAATAGCGTCGTTGACTACCCGTTTCTTCAAATCGTGTGCTTAACCCTACGGAAACCCGTTTGGATCGAGTCCTCACAGGTCATCAGGGCGATGCAGGCACCTTGTTGTTGTTGTCGTCTTTCGCGAGAGCGACAATACCCACGACTAACGCTGCAGCCGAAATAATACCGACAGCAGGAAGCAGCCATCCGGAGCCATCACTGTTGCAAACACCACAAGGATCGCAGCTGGTGCCGCAAGAATCGTATGTGTTACCACAAGGATCGCAACTGTTGCCACAGGGATCGGACGTGTTACAGCATTGGCCGCGTGCTCCGTTTTTCGAAACAACAAGCAGACAATTTGCTTTCGCGGAAGGAGGAGCCGTTTTTTCGGACCAAAGGCGGTAGGTTCCTCTGGAAGAGCCCGTGCCTACCGTGTAAACACCGCTCCTCAAATTCGGCACGATGTACTGACCGTTCTGGTTTGTGACAACTTGGCTAACCTCGTTGTGCCCCTGTTTGATGAGGACTTGTGCGCCCTTGACCGGAACACCCGATTGATCAACAACCCGGCCGGCACAGGATCCGTTGCTCGTCAAACTGACGTCAAAAATTGTACCCACCGGTACAATTTTTATTTTTTGTGGTGCGCCTTTTGAAGCGGCCATTGCCGGTCCATCGACGACGATGCCGAGTAATGCCAACGTCACTGAGACACAACGGATGGAATTGGTCCACTTCATTCTGCTCTCTCTCTTTGAAATACGTTCCAAGCACAGATCTGATCGGTGACTGAAACCACATAAACCAATCTCTGCTTGATGAGGGCTGATGAGACAACAGCAACTGTCGTCGTGCACAGGGGTGCAACTGCACGCCACAAAATCACCCCAATCGATACAGTCTCTCTTATCGGAATATGTTCCGCAAAAAATTAACCGCAGTTCACGAATGACGTTAATTTTTTATTATTTACTGATGGCGAATAGTTTTGCACATTCACTCGAGGAATCACCTGACATCGCCGGCGGACACATCTATCGAGGGCGTTGGTCAGGCCGAGTCCCTTGGCGTGAAGTCCGTTGCGTTGCGATCAAGTGGCGTAACCCGCATCGATTCAATCGTTGGGCGACGCCCAAGGCGGTGAAAACGGCTGCGACTTCACTTGACATGCGGGGAGTTTACCCTCGTGGTGCACGACAGTTCCAAGCCCACACAACGTTTGTTGCCGCTCAGCGGAAGCATTACCCGCCATTTCAGCCTTTTCCAGTAGTGTGATGAGCGACACAAGCACGCGTCTCGAAATCGACTCCTGGCCCGCTTTGGAAGGTGAAAGACAGCGACATCCGGAACGGTCGGTTTGTATGACTTGGATTTGTCACTCGGTTTTCAGAAAATCCATCGTGAAGGCTGCTTCGGAATTTACGGCGTTTTTTGCGAGTGAATCGATCTCGACCATTTGGGTCGTGAGTGTTTCCCAGCGATCGGCCGTCATTTCTCCGAGACGCTCCTCTGAAAAATGCTCCGGTAGGCAAAGTTTTCTGAGTTCGTTGACACCGAATCCCAAAACATCGAGACCCATTTGAGGGTTCCGTTCGTGGATGTGTCTGTTGGTTTCGTCAGGGGCCGTTAGGTATTTTTTCCAACCGCGAATTGAGGCACGTGTCATTTTGCCAATCAAGTCCGGATGCTTCTCAATCAACTCAACGCGTGTGATGAGCACGCTGGTATAAATATTGAAACCCAATTCGGACAACATCAGGCAAACGGGGTCGCCACCTTCCTTCTGTGCCACGAACGGTTCACTAAAATTATAAGCCTGTTGTCCGTAATTCGGTTCGAGTAAGAATCGTGCGACGTTCCCTGGATAGGCCACAATTTGAGCATCATTGAGGCGGACCCGTTTCATTAGAAATTGGGCGAATGCTTGTCCGGTGTTCATCGCCAAAGTCAGCGGTTTTCGGTTCGAGAGGTCTTCTAGTTTTGTAATTCCCGCCGTCTTATGAACCATGATGCATCGTGGGCTGTTCTGAATCGGAGCCATCAGTGCGACAACATCCGCTTGTTGGGCACGTCCCAGCAACACTTTATCCGCGTTATCAACACCAAACGCGACGGTTCCCGACGCGACATCGGCAATGACCGGAACCTTGGGGCCACCGCTTCGGATCGTGACGTTGAGCCCCTCCTCCGCGTAATAGTTGTGAATCAGTGCGGCATAATACCCGCCATGCTCGACTTCGGGGAACCAGTTTAATGCTAGGACCACGTCGACGTTACTACTGGGGATCGGCTCCGCAGACCGAGTGTCGAGCGTCAACGCTGGTGTTTCTTTTTCTGCCTGACATCCAACGGCCGTACACAGAATCCAAACCAACGGGACGATGATTCCCACTCGCATGGAAACCCCAAAAAAAATATGCGATCTGAAAAGTATTCGGCGAATTTGACCGTTGACCGTTTGCACTCGTTTTTTCCTATGGCGATCTGACCTTCAATTGCGATGCTCCACGGCCTGATCATACCACCGACGGAGAATCGTCGCACTCACCACGTTAATGGACGCAAAGATCGCAATCCCAAACAATGTCGATGTCAATACCGCGGCGAACAGCCGATCAAGCTCCAACTGATCATTTGTCGCATTGATCAGATAACCCAGTCCAAAACGGCGAGATCCATAGCCGACGAAGAATTCACCGACAATGGCTCCAACAACAGCCAGGCCGCTGGCCGTTCGTGCCCCAGTACAGATCGCAGGAACGGCGTTGGGAAAACGTAGTTTGACGAGCATCTGCCATCGTGATGCGTTGTTCAAGCGGAACAGATCCAGCAAATCGGGGTCAATGTGTAGCAAACCCTGTGTGGCATTGGACAGAATTGGAAACAGGCTGAGGATGAATGCGACCAAAACGACGCTCTGAAAGCCATTCCCGCACCAGCGAACGATCAGCGGTGCGATGGCAACAATAGGGACTGTCTGCAGGAAGATGAAATAGGGATAGCTGCTGTTTCTCAATATCCGAGATTGGGAAAACGCAAAGGCGATCAGTGTCCCCACAATGAGGCTCGCAGAAAACCCCAACAAGGAGGCGGCACCCGTGTAAGCCAGGGCACTTCCAAGCCGGGACCCATCACGAATCAGGGCGGCGCCCACGGCCAACGGTGACGGAAGAAGGTATGGCTTTATCTGGTAAACTACGACGGCGGCCTGCCAAACGACCGTGATCATTAAAAATAGCGAGAGCGGTGGCAACACCGTCTGCAAAATCCAAGCGACAATTCGCTTCATTGTGCCGCCTCTCTGAGCCGAAAAGACAAATCGCCACACAACCGTGCAAAATCCGCTGTGGCTCGCAACGCAGGTTCACGAGGGTAACCAAAAGGCACTCGCACATCCGCCACAATCGTTCCGGGACGTTTACTCATCACAAAAACCCTTTGAGCGAGAAAGACTGCTTCGGCGACGTTGTGAGTCACAAACAAACCGGTCCATCGATGTGCAATCCAAATTCGCGAAAGTTCCTCATTGAGTTGTTGCCTGAGAACATCGTCTAGAGCCGCGAACGGCTCGTCGAGTAGCAAAACATCGGGCTTGGTCACCAACGCCCGAGCCAGTGAGACTCGCATTCGCATCCCGCCGGAGAGACTTCGGGGTTGTTTGCCTGCGTCATCTGCGGTCAGGCCGATGAGCGATAAAACCTGATTGATCTGCGGCATCCGCTCTTCGCGAGGGACGCCTCGCAGTTCCAACGGAAGAGCAATATTGTCAGCCACCGATCGCCACGGCAAAAGGTTCGGATCCTGAAACACAAATGCAACCGATTGAGCCGTGCGACGGGCCTCGTTCGGACGCTGATTCGCAATCGTCAACGAGCCTGACGTATGGGACATTAGTCCGGCGACAATTCGCAAGAATGTTGATTTTCCGCAGCCCGACGGACCGAGAATTGCCACAAATTCTCCGGCTAAAATATTGCATGTTATCTCACGCAATACTGGTTTTAGAGGATCAAACGACATCGTCAGATCATGCGATTCGATCAGCGAAGGTGCGACACGCTCAGACGCAGCGGTCTTGGTTCCATTCGATCCCATTCAATTCTCCTAAGCCATTTTACTCGATTGGGCAACGATTGGTCTTCGTCCCAATAAGGGGGATTCATCGGAGGGGGATTCGGACTCCGTTCGGGATACGGGCCTCTGTCATACTCCGCCCACTTCACACGTCTCCCACCGAATGGAGGCCATTCTCCAACAGATTGGACTGGGATTTTCCATCAAAAAACACGAGTTGGAGGATCCTGGGAACACCGCCAAAACGGAGCATTAGAAAGGCAACGGCTGCCCCAATCCCTCTTCGCAGGCTCTTTGGAAAACTCGCACAGCGACGGCAAGATCCTCGAGTGCTAGTCCGACAGACTTGAACAATGTGATATCTTCACTTTTGGCTCGGCCCGTCTGGCGTTCCTGCACAACGTCCGCCAGCTCGAAAACGCGAGGCCAGTCAAGGCTGCCATCTTCCAACGCCGGAACAAAGTCCCCGGCCTCAAGTTTGCATGCTTCAAGATCATCACAAACGATGTGATCCGCACGACGAATTGTTGTCACATCGATCTCGGCTTTCGACAAAAAATTGCTGCCGATGGCATTGATGTGCGTTCCCTCTAAAAGGCTATGCCCATCGAACAATGGAGTGCGGCTGGTTGTCGCGCAGATCACGATGTCTTTTTCCGCCGCCGCTTCCGCCGGAGAATGAACGGCGATGACGGGTACCCCGCATAATTCTGACATCTCCTCGGCGAACAGCCGGCGACGCGAGTCGTCTCGCCCATACACCTCCACCCGTTCAATCCGACGCACACTGCACACCGCCTTGAGTTGTGACCTCGCTTGAAACCCCGTGCCAAAGCAGCCGACCACCTTTGCGTCAGGACGGGCCATGAATTTTGTAGCGACACCCGAGGCCGCCCCGGTTCTCATCTGCCCCAAAAGATTCGCTTCGATGATGGCCGCCGGCTGTCCGGTTGTCGCATCAAACAGGGCAAACTGAAATCTCGCACCCGTCGGAGTGGTGACGTAAGCCTTGTACCCTACAAAACCAGCAGACGAGAGACCGGCAGACATCGTGTGCAAAATGCTACCGGACCCGCCTGCAACACGACGACGAGGCTGATTTTCGGCCCGCTCTTGCCCCAATTGGCGAAAGGCGTTTTCGACGCATTCAATCGCCGCATTGATATCCAGCAACCACGCAACGTCTTCCTCATTGAGATACAACGCGGGCATGGGAGTCCCCCCCAAAAAATGCCAACCAAACAGTCCAATCCGAAACCGAAAAAATTCGACTCCGGCACGTTCGTGCAATGCGTCACAAGCGTTGACAAGATTAATTCCGATCGCGATGCCGTTCGGCAAGGCGTTCGCGAATGTAAGCAGCGCGGGCAATATTACGCTCGTTGGTTTCCAGCGTCTCCTGCCGTATTTTCTGCAAATGCGCCGGCTGAGTGTGTATAAACAACTCGTTAACGAGTGGGATTTCCAGATCTTCAATCAGCCCGATGTTGATTCCCATACGAACACTCGAGAGCAGATGCATTGTCTCTTCTGAACTGATCGTCTGAGCCGTTTGGAGAACGCCGTAGGCGCGCGACACCTGATCGTGCAATCCCTGTCTATTTTCCTTGACGAGTGCGGTTCGTACGCGTCGTTCGTAACTCAGGATATTCGGCACAACATCTTGAATCGTCTTGATGGTTTGTAATTCGCTCTTTCCGAGAGTGACTTGATTTGAGATTTGATAAAAGTCGCCCATCGCTTGGCTTCCCTCGCCATAGAGCCCACGAACAGCGAGCCCTATTTTTTGAAGCGCTTGGAAAACTTTTTGGATTTCCTTCGTGGCGACCAATGCAGGAAGGTGCAGCAAGACACTCACCCGAATGCCCGTCCCGCAGTTGGTCGGACAGGCGGTGAGATAGCCTAGTCGTTCGTTGAACGCATAGGCCACCTCATTTTCGATCGCGTCATCGATCTTGTCAATTTCTGCCCAACACTCATCGAGTGCCAATCCACTATGAAGTACCTGCATCCGCAAATGATCTTCTTCGTTGATCATCAGACTGACATTCTCTTCATTGCTGATGCCAACACCGCGTCGCCCCTGAGTTTCCGAATGCTCACGGCTGATGAGCTGTCTTTCGACAAGCATCTGCCGGTCGAGCGTCGTCAAGGCGCTGACCGGAATGTAATTCAGATGCCTTCCCGCCGGGCGCCGTTTGATTAACTCGCGAAGAAGTTCTTCGATCTCGGCCCGTGTTGTGTCATCGGCGCGGGCAGGAAATGGAAACTGCGCCAGATTGCGTGCCAGTCGAATGCGACTGGACATGACGATGTCAGATTCCGGCCCGGTCGCTCGCAACCACTCGCCACTTTTTCGTGTTAGGGACTCGATGTCCATGTCGATCGCCTCATTCGAGTTGTCCAAGATAGACCTCACAATCACCTGAGTATGACCACTTCATCACTCATGCTGTTTCATGTGATGAATTCTCCGATGAAATCGATTGAATTTCATCTCGTATCTTGGCCGCGACCTCGTAACGTTCTTCTTCGACAGCCACACGCAAGTCGCTGCGAAGCTTGATCAGTTTAACCTGCCGCTGACTAGAATCCGGAGCGCGTTTGGGAACTTTGCCACAATGGTCTGTCTCACCGTGGATGTTTTCCAAGAGCGGCAGCAACTCGTCCTCAAAAACCGTGTAATCCTGTGGGCAGCCGAGCCTGCCTCCGGCCCTAAAATCTTTGAACGTAATTCCACAGCTGGGACAAGACTGCTGATCGATCCCGTCCAAATCGTCTGCCGACTCGGAAGTCACATCATCCGGAGTGGGTTCAACCTGTTCGGCGGGGGATTGACTGAGGTACTCTTTGGCGCACACCTCGCACAAATGCAACGCCTTCACATCACCTTGCCGAAGCTCGGTGATGTGAAGTACAGCGGGCTTCGAACAGCGTCCACACTTCTTCATATAGGATTCGCATTCGCCACAGCATGCAGTCTTTAAATCGTGTTGTCGAGCGGAAAATCTCCGACGGCCCTATCGTAGCGGACGGGATCGGCTTCAGCTACGACACATGACGGACCATGATCCCAAGTCCAGGTTGCGAATTCTAACTGTCCTCGAAAAGGTGTCAATTCACGTTCACCAGACATAACGTCAGGCCGGCACATTCTCCACCGGCCTCGAAGGTGCCTTGATACCCCGCAGTTCTGATATCAAAACACTGAAAGCGAGAATTCAAGAATTTTCGCGCACACAAAAAAACAGCAGGTGCCGTTTCGATGACCTGCCTTTTCGAACCAGTCGCGACGTGGTATGTTGAGCATCTGCCCTTATTGATCCTGATTCCTAGACGCTTGTTGTTCATGATCATGAGTGCTCAAATCGCAATCCACCCACAGGAAAGAATTGAAGGTCCGACGATGAAAACAAATTTAACGACAAAGCAGAAACGGGATCGACGCTGGAAAATTAAACGAAGAAAACTGCGCCGTCAGAAAACTGGACTCTGAATGGTGGAACGCCGAAGCGACACATTGAAGGGTATTCATTCAAGGAAGTTTAATTCCCGAGAATTAGGCTCGACCCAGCGGGACGGATCATCGGAATCCTCACTATTTGGCGATTCTCTTCGGGCGTTCTAAAAAATACCCGTTTTTTAGATCGCCCAGACCGTATCCTTGTGGTCATTGGGCCTCCCGAAAAAACGCACTCTCTGTGTCTGCCCGATATCGCAGCAGGCCCAAATCCAAACATCGAAATACGTCGACGCGATGATGTTTGAAGAAATCCGGAATGACGATTTTGTAGTTGATGAGCGGAAGTCCCCGGCGCCAAACGTAACGATCTTGAATAGCCGTCGAGAGATTTCTTGGAGGAATTGTTGAATGTCTTCAGAGAAAAGGCATCTCATTAACAGGCAGGATCCTGAAATCCCAATGAAAAAAAGACGTACAATATCTTTGCAACGATAGAGAGCAAAAGTGCCACTCCTGATTGGGATGGACGAAGCGGGGCTGGGGCCGAATCTGGGGCCGTTTGTGGTAGCGGCTTCGGTTTGGGACGTTCCAATGTCTCCCGATGGATTCGACTTTTGGGCTGCTTTCGAGTCTGTATTGACCCGCGCACCCGGCACGAACGATTCTCGATTGCATGTGGCCGATTCAAAAAAAGTCTTTCGGTCGGGATGCGGAATCGGAACGCTTGAGCGAGGCGTATTGACGACCTTGCAACTCTGCGATGCTTCTCCGTCTACATATCGCCAACTCTGCGAGCTCGTTTGTCTCGATGTGGATTCGTCGTCTCCGTTGGCATCCGAAGAAAAAATCCAAAAAACATTCGGACCGAAGTCATATTCGACGAGATCGCTGTTCGAGGATTTAGAGCCGATAGCGAAATTTTCGCGGACAAGAACCGACAGTCGTGGTGATTTGCCATGGTATCAGGACAACGATTTGGCGTTGCCCGTGATGTCACAAGATCGGTCTTTCACCGTTCCGTGGAAAATGCTTTGTCTTCGTTTGGGTGTGAAATTGGTGACGATTTGCGCCGACATTGTTGAACCGCAGCGGTTCAATCGACTCGTCCGTAAAGACAACAACAAATCGACCGCCACATCGAAGATCGCGATGCAGGTTCTGCGACGCGTCTGGCCAAGAGACCAAGACTGCGCGGTCCTTGTTGTCGCAGACAAGCACGGCGGACGAAATAATTATGAGTTGCTACTCAGGGACATCTTCCCAGAGAAAACGATCGTCGTGCTGCAAGAGGGAGCAGAGCGAAGCATCTACCGTATCGGGAATGGCGAAATTCACTTTCAACCTCGAGCGGAAGAATACGGTCCGGTCGCAATTGCCTCAATGACGGCGAAGTATCTGAGACAACTCGCCATGCAACAATTCAACGGATTTTGGTGTAATCAAATTCCGGGCTTGAAACCAACACAAGGCTATCCGGTGGATGCCAAACGATTTCGTAGCGAGATTGCAAATCTGCAACGAAGACTTGAAATACCGGACGATCTCCTGTGGCGTCATCGATAAGGGTCATCGGAGACGTACGACAAACACGACGATCTCCCCGCGGTTCGTGATACCGTCGCCACATCGTTCCCGCCAAGGAGATATCCGCCTCCAAAGGACCTCCGTGAACGGGATCCATCGCTGAGAGGGGCACTCAAACTCCCAGCCAAAATTTGCGAGAGCACTTTGATCTACCGGAATAACAAATCCAGCCAAATCCAAGGCTGATCGATCAGGGATCGACAATCACAAGCCGACGAACCGCCAAAATTTCCAGAGAGACTCTTCACCGTGCGGGCGCATGACTACTGAGGAAGCGGACTTCCTCTCGGCGAAAAATTCAATGGCCTTCCGCAAACTCGCCCATTTGTTGAGCCATATAGAGCTGTATTCCGATTTTTGAAATCAAATCGATTTGCGATTCCAGCCAATCAACATGCTCTTCGGATTCGACAAGAATTCCTGCAAGAAGTTCCCGACTGCCCGCATCTTGTGCTTCGAGACAAATCTGAACAGCGGCGTTGTAGGCATGCACTCCTTTGGTCTCAAGCACCAAGTCATTCTCGAATTGTTCCGGAACCGTCGTCCCGACACGAATGACATCGTAACGCGCGATCTCGGGAACCCCTTCGAGAAAAATGATCCGATCGATCAATTTTTCAGCGTGCTTCATTTCGCCGATCGACTCAACATAGTGCTTGTCAGCAAGTTTATTGAGCCCCCAGTTGCGGCACATTTTGGATTGCACGAAGTACTGGTTAATGGCCGTCAGTTCAATGGTCAGTCCCGCGTTCAGCGCGTCGATGACGCTTTGTTTACCTTGCATGGTTCGTCTCGCTTTCAAGTTAAAGTGTTTCCGAACGGCGCATTGTAAACGCGATTATCGCTCGCGGCCATCATTCCGACATCAAATCAGTTTTTTTTTTCGATTGACACAATGTCTCGTGAACCCCGCACGGCAAGTGAGATTGAATCGCAATTCCCAACGAGAACGAACGGGGCTGGCACCAGCCTAAAAGAATGTACGAAATCGGCAACCGGCATTCTCGCTCCCGGTGATTGACAACAACGGCGACGTTATCGCCTCATGAAATTGAAACAACGAAGCCGAGGTCGCTAAAGGTTAATCGTCGTCCGTTAATCGCGACTCTTGCGGGCAACGCTTCATCCGTTAAACCATTTTGTCCGGGGACTGAGGCTAAAAGAACGTTTAGGGGGGCGATTGCCAGATCGCCGCTCGGCTCCGTATGGAATCCCCTCAAGAATCGCAGCCAACGCACTCTTTTCCATCAGCGACACGATAGGCGGCCCGTTGACTGCGGACGCTCTTGGTAAATTTTTGTGTACGGCACAGACGATCACCAGTCGCGACGAGATTTGCGGGATGCTGTGTCATCGACTCGTATTCGATAATACCGCTCTACAAAGATACGGGGGTTTCCAGTCTTTCAGTCGCCTGCAGGGCGTTGCTAACGTGCTGAAATTTTTACCGCGACTGGCCCCGCCTGCCTTCTGAATCAGATCATCAAGCCGATTCTTCCGGTGTTTTAGGGATTGTCCCCCCATGCCTCGCCACTCAGAATCACACAGATGAACGCCGAAAAATGACCACACTCGGCCTGTCGGTCAGCGTGACTTCAGTCGCCGACATGTCACGACTGACGTCAATCTAACGTCGAATGACGCTCACCTCTGTTGTGCAGAGATGAACGCACTGACGTCATTTTCAGAATCGGATCAATGTCACTGACGGAAAAAACCTCATCCCAATAGTGGTTTAAGGCGGTCCGTTGGGAACCAGAGGCAATCAGAGAGACAAATAGAACCGTGTTAGTCTCACCACGCAAAATGTGCAAACGCCTTGTTGGCATCGGCCATTCGGTGAACATTTTCTCGCTTGGTGATTGCGACCCCCTCACGACGGTAGGCGGCCAACAATTCGTCTGCCAAACGTCGATTCATCGGTCGACCTTTTTTGTCCCGACAGGCCTCAAGAATCCAGCGGATGGCCAGAGTCTGTTGCCGCTTGGTGTTCACCGGTGTTGGAACCTGATAATTCGCACCGCCGACACGCTTCGACCGAACTTCAATCGATGGTCGGCAATTTTCGACGGCCGCGATGAAAACATCAATTGGTTCTCGGTCAGTCACTTTTTCGGAAATCATATCCATCGCTGAATAGAAGACCGACAAGGCGACACTCTTTTTACCATCGTGCATCAGGCAGTTGATGAATTTCGAAGCCAGTTTCGACCCGAAACGGGGATCCGGCTTCAACTGAGCACGACTGGCTGTAAAACGATCAGCCATTGATCAACCTCTCTTGAACCTGCAACTAGATTAGTACGTACGGAAGAAACAACGAAGATATCTTCACGAGAACAAGCAACTCGATGGACAATACTATTTGGGCCGTTTGGTGCCGTAACGACTTCGAGCCTGCATACGCTTAGCAACGCCAAGTGTATCCAGAACGCCACGAATGACCTTGTATCGAACTCCGGGGAGATCGCGCACTCGACCACCGCGAACGAGAACGATGGAGTGTTCCTGCAAGTTATGGCCTTCCCCGGGAATATAGGCCGTGATCTCCTTCCCGTTGGACAGGCGAACACGAGCCACCTTTCGGAGAGCCGAATTCGGCTTCTTCGGCGTGACTGTTTTGACAAGCAAACAGACACCGCGTTTTTGCGGGCAACCCTCCAAGACAGGAGACTTTGTCCGTACGGGCTGGTGTTTGCGTGGTTTACGAATTAACTGATTAATTGTCGGCATAAAATTCTGACCTGGTGCAATACGTCGTCGGAGTGGGCCGGTCGATTTCGATGCAAACGCACAAGACCCTCTGTGCATTCATCGAGGTCCTGAGTGTAAATGCAAGTCGCTTGAAGTTCAAGCGACTGCCGGCACAACGACAAAATGTTCTGAAATCTGGGTTTGCGGAGATCCCATCTCTCCCGCACGACCAAGATCTCCGGAAAAACCGAAGCTTCCTTGAGTCGCGAGGCGACTTCTCGACCGATCGAAATGGCATCGCAATCTCTAGTCGCCATTCGGCCAATTCGATCGACGCAACCATTCCACAGGAAAGTATTTATCAGTAGACGATTTAGCCGGTCGCGACAAGAATTGCCCAACAGCCACACCGTTCGCATCGATCGGAGTTGAAACTCCTGATAGACAGAAGCTGTCATTCGCTTGGCTGGACGTAAGTGCTAGAGCGATCCGGCACGCGACTTGGGGGTTGAGGGGACTTGTAGGCCAGCGGGAGCGGGAATGTCAAAGTGTTATTGTAGGCAGAACAGTCGCAATAGTTTTGGACTGCGACGGCAGAGTTGACGGACAGGCTTGAGCTTCTGTTGGATGAGCGGGCAAATGAACGGCTGCCGGAGTGCAGGTTTGATGCGTCATCAAAACAACACTGTCCGCCGTTTTTTCGGATGCGGATGATTGGTTCCCTCGAAGACATCGACTGATCGACTCGGAATCGCTTAAGGGTGCTCTGACTGCTAAGCATTGAGGCAATTCCTGGGCTGTCGGTCTCATGGGGTGACGCCCAAGCATTCGAGTCAAACGCGATCAGCTCATGGCTTCCGCAGTGAATTTCATCGAGAAGTGTTTGATTGCATGCTTCAGAGGGGACAGGGGCATGCCCGGCTCACGAGCAGGGGACTCGACAACGCTGGAAGCCATCGGCGGCGCGATCTGACAATGTTTGAATTTTTCAGTAAAATTTGTCCGCGACCGCAGCGTGCACCCAATTTTTGCTACGGGCATCGAGACCATCGAGGTGAGGCAGGTCACATCAGTGGTCTCGATCCATGTGACAAAACCTTGGTAATTTCCACTTTTTAGATCGCCTCAAAATGGCAAATTTTGAGATTTTCGGTTGTGCTAAACTTAGAGGGGGAGGCAAAACTCTCGCCGATTTCGGTGAGCGGCACCGATCATCGTTTGTTTCATTGTGACTCATCGGGATCTGATGGTCTCGCGAACATCTTATCTCAATCGGTTGCTATCCCTCTGCTAGAACTCAAAAGTGCGTCATGGATTTCAGTAGCGGCCGCTGGAATGATCGAATCCGGCTCAACGAGACATGCTGAGGGAGGCAGTTGCCCGATTCGCGTAACGTGGGTATGTTGTCGCCGATGAAAACAGTCAAGCAGGGCGACTTTCTTCGATAAGTGTCGAAAAGACGGTTCTCGCTGAACTCCACTTTAAGGATAAAAAACATCATGGGTTTGATGAGTGGAAAATGCGGTTTGGTTTTGGGTGTGGTGAATGACTATTCGATTGCGTGGGGAATTAGTGAGCAACTTCACAAAGAAGGGGCAAAGCTTGGATTCACACACCTGCCGGACAGAGATCCTGCAAACCCAAAGATGTCCCGGCGAGTGAGCAAAGCTGTTGAAGCATTCGACCCTCAAATGTTCGTCCCCTGCGACGTTCAGATTGATGACGATATCGACAAGGCATTTGCGACCGCCAAAGAGACTTTTGGCACGATCGACTTCGTCGTCCATTCGATTGCCTATGCCCCGCTCGATGACTTGAAGGGACCCGTCTACAAATGTAGTCGCGAGGGATTTAAAACATCCATGGACATCAGCGTCTACAGTCTGATGGCGGTCTGCAGGAGAGCGAGTGAATTGATGCCGAACGGAGGCAGTATCATTACGCTGACTTATCTCGGCGGTGAGCGGGTCATTCCAGGCTATAATGTCATGGGTTTGTGCAAAGCCGCGTTGGAATCGTCCGTCGGTTACTTGGCACACGAATTCGGTCCACGTCAGATTCGTGTGAATGCACTCAGTGCAGGACCGATCAAAACTCTGTCCGGAAGTGCCGTGAAGGATTTCGACAAGATGCTCGAAATGTATAATTCCCTTTCCCCTCTTCGCCGCAACGTTGAACTGAAAGAGATTGGCAAGACAGCCGTGTACCTTCTGAGCGATATGTCCACAGGCGTTACCGGTGAGACGCTTCACGTTGATAGTGGGTACCATGTGATGGGTGCTCCCCACACTGACGCTTCAACAGAATGAGAGTTCCCCGATCGAACACGCAGGGGGACGGCAAAACGCCCTTTCCATGAGCCGGAAACAGCCCAACGGCGCACCCGTACGACATTCGTGCGGGAGGCCTGTGTTCCCTCTTATCAGCAGGCGGCTTACGTGACAGCCAAAAGGATCGGTATTGCCGTCGTTGAGCATGCAGGGCACTATCTGATCGGTCTTCGCGGCCCCGATGTACCACTAGCGGGATATTCGGAGTTTCCCGGTGGGAAGTGTCAGGAGAGTGAGTCCGCAGAAGCCTGTGCCGTCCGTGAATGCCTCGAAGAAACGGGAATGAGAGTCGCAATCGAGCGACTGTTGCTGCGTCACGTGCACGAATATCCTCCCGCCTTGGTCGAGTTACACTTTTTCCTATGCCATCCCGAGTGCGATATTTCGTTGGCGGGTTCCTATCTGGGATTTCGCTGGCTCCACTCCACGCAACTCCCATTCCTGCAGTTTCCGGAAGCCAACCAACAGCTCTTGAAACTAATCGCCCGCGAGGCCGTCGGCCGGGTCCCGAGAATTTTCTAATTTAAAGATCATTTTCACCTCGTTTTCCTCGGACAACCTCCGTATTGAGGGACACTCTGGTTGAAAAGAGGCTTCGCCTCCCGCACTCCAACGGTGACCATCGTCGTTTCACGTGTACCTGCTGACGACAGCCAAATTCGGCTAAAAACGTCGAATCGGATGTTTCTTTTTTGAAACCTGCGATTCATGAACTACGTTTCCGATGAGGAGCGAGAATGATGCCACTGTTGGTACGGCTCGCATCAAAACCAAGGCTTATATCGTTGGAGATTCCCGCACCATGGCCGTCTCTAGTTTCACTCCCTCTCGTGGACGTGTTCCCGCCCAGGAGTTGGATTTTGAGAGTCTGAAACGACTGATTCACGGCAAGCTAGTCGAAAAACTCGACCTGACTCGCCTCGGTGAACTCCAAGGAGACACTTTGCGCCGCGAGATCCGTCTCGTTGTGGAGCACTTGTGTGACACCGAGAATCCCGCGTTGAACCGTTCCGAACGCGAACGGCTTATCGAAGAGGTGCTCGATGAAACATTCGGCTACGGTCCTTTGGAGATCCTGCTGAAGGAAACCGGTATCTCTGACATCATGATCAATGGACCGAAGAACGTTTTCATCGAAAAGAACGGTCGCATTCAGAAGTCTGAAGTGACGTTTCGCGACAATGCCCACCTGATGCAGATTCTCGACCGTATCGTCTCGCGAATGGGGCGCCGTTGCGACGAAACGTCACCGATGGTCGATGCCCGACTCCCCGACGGTTCCCGCGTCAACGCCATCATTCCGCCGCTAGCACTTGACGGTCCCTCGCTGACGATACGACGATTCGGCTCAAAGCCTCTCGGCTTGGAAGATCTTTTGAAGTTTGGTGCCTTCACCCCGGAAATGGCCCTGTTGCTCGAAGGAGCGATCAAAGCTCGTTTGAATATCGTCATCAGTGGTGGCACAGGTTCTGGTAAAACGACATTGCTCAACACGCTGTCGGGTTTCATTCAGAACGATCAACGAGTCATCACGATTGAAGATGCGGCGGAACTACAACTTCAACAGGAGCACGTGCTGCGGTTGGAGACTCGCCCAGCCAACATTGAAGGAAAGGGACGAATTACGGCAACGGATCTCGTGAAAAATGCCCTACGAATGCGACCCGACCGAATCATCATCGGCGAGTGCCGTGGGGCGGAATCACTCGATATGTTGCAGGCCATGAATACGGGCCATGAGGGTTCGATGACGACAATCCATGCCAACACTCCACGCGATGCCATGTCTCGACTGGAGACGATGATCGCGATGGGCGGAGTGGAATTGCCGATCCGGGCCTTGCGGCAGCAGTTCGCCGCAGCCGTGGATCTGATCATTCAAGTGCAACGCCTGCAAGGTGGCCCGCGTTGCATGACGCACGTCACCGAAGTCCTCAACATGGAACAGGATCAGGTCGTGATGCAGGATATTTTTCTATACAAACAAGATCGACTCGATGAAAACGGCAGGGCGGTCGGACACTTCGAAACAACAGGTATCCGACCCTCGTTCATGAACCGACTCGAGGGAGCGGGTATCAAACTGCCGTCCAACTTATTTGCCGCGAGAATATTAGGAAGGTGACCCCAAAGGCTTCAACACTTTTGTTGATTCTTGTGCGGCATTTTTTGACGATCCAAAATTCTTCATCAACCGTAACCGGAGAGGGTCCCATGGATCCGCTATGGATGATCTCGCTGGCCGCATTTGTGGGCGTAACAACTTTCAGTGCCGCCCTGTTCATGATGGTCAAGGATATGGGTTCGGCCAACGCCGAGGATCGGCTTGATGCCTTGGCCGGTACGAGGATCTTGGAATCGGTCGAGACACGCAGCCTGATTAAAAAAGATTTAATCAACGTCGGCAAGGGAGCAGCCGGTGCCCTAGCTCGGAACACCAGCAATATTGGCGGCTGGCGTTTTTTCTTGGAGCAGGCCAACTCTCCTGTCAATTTTCAGACGTTTGTGTTTCTCAGCGTCATCGCCGGAATGAGTGGAACCGCTCTTGGTGCTGTCATTCAATCGCCCCCCCCCTTGTTGATGCTGTTTGGCCTGAGTGCAGGCCTGATGCCACTTGTTTGGTTGAAGTTGAGACGTAAACAGCGTTTTGCAAAGTTCGATACGCAGCTGCCAGATGCATTATCGTTAATCGCACGTGCGCTTCGTTCGGGCCACAGTTTGAACGCCGGACTGCGCCTTGTTGTCGAGGAAATGGCCGCTCCGATTGGACTCGAATTCCAAACCACGTACGAGGAGCAGAACCTCGGTATTCCCATAGAACAAGCTCTCAAAAACATGATGAACAGGATGCCAAATCTGGACCTGAAGTTTTTTGTCACTGCCGTCGCGATCCAACGTCAAACCGGTGGTGATTTGGCCGAGATCATCGATAAAATCTGTGAGGTTGTGCGAGAGCGATTCAAAATTCGTGGAATGATCCAAGCATTGACCGGCGAAGGTCGTTTGAGCGGCACCGTGTTGATGGCGTTGCCCATCGCCATCTTCATCGCGGTTTACATTTTAAACACCGACTATGTGATGCTGTTGTTCACCACCGAAATGGGAAAGAAAATGATCGGTTTTGGAATCGTGATGCAAGTCCTCGGCGCGATCTGCATCCAAAAAATTATTGATATCAAAATCTGAACTGCGTCCGAAGAGGAATATCATGGAGTTAACGGTTGCCTTACCGTGGGCAATTTTCGGTGCGATCACCGTGGGTGTGTGGGCCTTCGCGAACGCATTCACGAAAGAGGACTCGCGCGCATCCCAACGCTTGGAAGAACTTCGCAATCCGTCTACTCGAAAAAAGAAGGAGACCGATAAAGGCTTCAAGAATGTCCTGATTCAGGCCTTTCCCGTAATGGCAAAAGCTCTGGGCTCGAAATCCGAATTTGAACAGAATGAGTTGCGTGTCCGATTAGCCAATGCTGGCTACAACCACGAAAATGCGCTTCAAATTTATCTAGCGGTGAAAGTTGCTCTGTTAGCTGCGGGCGCCTTGTTGGGAACGGCCTATGGAGTGTTTGTCTACGGCCTGACTCGCAATCTCTATTTGTCGATCGCACTTGTGGGAGGAGTCAGTTTCTATCTGCCAGAATTGGTGCTGCGAATGATGGCTTCGTCACGGAAACAGAAAGTCTTCCGATCGCTTCCTGATGCACTCGATCTGCTTGTCATTTGTGTTGAGGCCGGCCTTGGACTTGATGCGGGCCTTCGGCGTATTGGTGACGAGTTATTAGGTTCGCACCCCGAATTGTGTCAGGATATTGCCTTATGCAATATCCAGGTTCAGATGGGCCGGGCCCGTCGCGAGGTGCTGCGTGATTTTGGAATTCGAACCGGCGTGGATGACGTCAAAGCCCTCGCCGCAATCTTGATACAAGCCGAGCGGTTCGGCTCGTCTATCGGCCAGGCTTTGCGGGTACAGTCAGATGCCATGCGAGTCAAACGACGTCAACTCGCCGAAGAAAAAGCGCAAAAGTCCGCCGTTCAGTTGCTGTTTCCGATGGTTCTGTTCATTTTTCCCGGCATCTTTGTTGTGCTTGTCGGCCCCGCGGCCATCAAGATGATGGCGATTCTATAGCTCCTCAAGTTTCTACATCGTATCCACCGGCACAAGTTTGATCAGAGGGGCATGGATCATGTGTTCCATGCATCCGAAGCAAAAAAACTGTCCGAAATGTGGACCTGGGGCGAACTGCCGATGATTTCCATTTAATCCAAAGGCCGCTCCACGAGTGGACGCCATGACAGACCCGCTTACTGTCGGAAAGCCCGACTGATTGAATGCAACATCGACTGCTCCAACAGTTCGTCACGGCCTTTCGAAATCCAGCCTGACGGGGTCGCCAACTCGACGGCAGGACTTGAGTCCCAGGAGAGTGGGCTACTGTCACGAAATGTCGCGGCATCCGTGGTCTTCGCCACGCGGGCAACGTCTTCCAGTTCCTTATGAGCTTCGACGCCGACCATATAACCTCCCTCCACGGGAGTGATGCTTAGGAATGCCTTGCGGCGAATCGATTGAATCGTGCTTTCGCTCCGATTTCTGATTCCAATCGAGTCGCGGTGCCACGGTTCGAAAAGATTAGCACCCGTCTTGTAGCGAGTTTCAATCACTCCACCCAGTTTGTTTTCGCGTTCGATCTCAAACAAATAATCATGAACCACATCAACCGTTCGCTCCCAGGTATTATCGGAATGGTCAGCGTTGACAAAAATAGGATTGCTAATGGGCGCAACACCACGGGAAAACGACGCGCAGCCGACCAAGGCGACGAACACTGTCGCGACCATCGCAGCGGCGAAATTGCGAACGTGGTGCTTCACGAAAATTTTCTAATCCACAGGATGTTATCCCCTCATGCCCGATTTCGAGGGGAAGTGTGACACGGATCCCCAATTCGCTCAAGATCGAATTGGGGGCTGAAGTTCAAAATGGAGCCCCTGTCTGCTATGAATCGGGACTGAAATTGCTCGAACCCAAATCAAACGAAAGCATTACGATGTTGGACGGCTGGGAGATGTACCATACAAACGTCGATGACGCGCCCGCCGAAATCCTTGTGGACTTGGGTGTTGCGATGCAGGCTCCGGACTCCAAGCGTCCGTGGCTGCTCTGGATGTGGCTGTATCTGAAATCTCCGGATGACGACGGTTTTTCCACCGATGGCGAGGAGCCACTGCTGAACGAAATTGAAGACTCGTTCATTGCCCCCGTTGAATTGACCACAAAAGCCACGTTGGTGGGACGGATCACCACGTGTGGCAGGCGGGAGTTTTACTTCTATTGCGAATCGAATGAGGGCTTTGAGGATTCCATCGCCGAAGCCATGCAAGCCTTTGAAGATTACGAATACGAAATAGGCGAAAACGAAGACTCGGAGTGGTCACATTACACCAGCGTTCTTTACCCGGAACCTGAAAATATCCTCGAGATCATGAACATTCGAGGCATCGAACAGTTGTCCGAGGCAGGGGATCCGTTGACGACATTGCGTACCGTCGATCACCATGCGAGTTTTAGAAATGTGCAGGATCGGGCCGAGTTCGTTGCCGCCGCGCTGGCCGCAGGATTCACAAGGCAGGGCGAAGAACAGTGTGCGGAACCGGACGAAGAGCTCCCATTCGAAGTCACTCTACAACGGAACCATGCGGTCGATGAGATGACCATCGATGAAATGACCTTCATCGTGTTTGACCTTGCGATCGAACATCAAGGACAATACGAGGGATGGGGTTCTACGCCCGTGCCAATGTAAAGCACAACCACTCGCCACGTTGATCGACGTTTTCGATGAAAATCATCGTGCTGGCGGTACAACAGGAATTTCATATCTGCAAAATCGCCCGCAGCGGATTAACTCCAGCAGGGGCGTGGTCATCAACGTTGTGACGATCGCCATCACCACCATGATTGAAAACAGCGACGGTGTAATCAGGTCCCGATCAAGTCCGATATTGAGGATGATCAACTCCATCAGCCCACGTGCGTTCATCAGAATGCCAATTCCGAGTGAGGAACGCTGATCCTCCCCGATGATGCGTGCTGCTGACCAGCAACCAAAACCTTTACCGAAACACGACACCGCCAAGACGATCACAGCGACACCCCACAGAGAGGGTGTGTTCAAGGAACCCAACTGAGTATTCAACCCGGAGTAGACGAAGAACAAAGGGACTAGCACTCCGGAAGTCAGCGGGCCAAGTTGCGACACCAATTCGCGGGCGAACAGGGGACGCGGCATCGCACAACCGAGGATGAATGCTCCGAAAATCGAGTAGATTCCTATCGCATCGGTGAGCCACGAACTGCACATCAGTAGCAGAATCACAAACGACATCACGACGGGAGTGACCTTGCCCTGCCGCTCAGAAATTTGCTCCAGCGAACACAGCCAATGTCTGCCGACAGTGAGCGTCAATACGGCGTAAGCGGCACCGCCCCCGATCGCCATGATTGCCAAGTTAGCATTCGATTCGAAGCTAGAAATGACGACGGCAAGAAGACACCATGCCCCCGCATCGGCCATGGCCCCAGCGGCCAATGTGAGGGTTCCCAGACTCGTGCCGCCCAGTCCGCGTTCAGAAATGATTCTGGCCAATGTGGGAAAAGCGGTGATGCACATCGCCGCACCTAAAAATAGAGATCCCTGCAGAGGCGTCACCGGCGTGGGAAAGAATTCTCCTGGCGACTGCATCAGCCATAACGCAATCAAGACACCAAGCACGAAAGGGAGGACCATCCCCGCAATCGAAACCACCGTTGCTCCCAGAAGGCATGAACGGAATAGATCTGTTCGGAATTCAAGACCGACCAGAAACATGTAGAGCACGATGCCTAGGTGGCTGATGACGTAGAGTACGGGCTTTGATTCGGCCGGAAAAAAATACTCTTGGGCATCTGGAAATAACAACCCGAATACGGACGGGCCAAGGATCACCCCGGCGATCATTTCGGACACGACATGCGGTTGTCTCAATCTACGAGTCAACACACTCACACCGTGGCAGGTTGTCAGGATGATCACCAATTGCAAAAAGAAACGGGCTGCCAGATCAAAGTTAGACATAATGGGTGGCGGAGATTTTTCTAGGAGAAATTACAGGGTGCCTTTGCCTTTTGATATTAACCCAAGCGGCAGCATCGTTGATCCTTTTGGGCTATTTTGCATAGTCCGATGGCTTCTTTCCTTTGACAAAAGCATTATGACCAAAGCATGTTGGCTGGAATGTCCCAACAGTTGTGACATTGGACCTGTCGGCGATCTGTCCCTCTAACCCCGCTGCCCAATAGGCGGCATTCACAATCATTCGACGTGTCCCTTCAGCCTCCAAATCAGTCGCTGCGCCCATTGTGGTTGTGAAAACACGAGCCACTTTCCCGGAGGCACTCTGATAACTGTTTGTCCAAGCAACGGGGATCATCGGGTTATTCTTCGGACCTTCCACGGGGGCATCGTGAAACGCCATCCCGTTGACTACCTGCCCCATCACAAGGGGGGTGCAGTTTTCGGGAAGGGGCAACGCCACCGCGTAAACATCCGTCGGCCCCCAGATGTCGCCATCCTTGATTCCTCGCAGGATGGGGTGATGACGTTGAACTGCGGCCAACAGGCCACGTGTACTCTGCGTGCCGTGGTCGCCGTGATGACGAATCCATGTTTCCCCGAGAACCTGCCTGCCAAACCCATTCTCGTAGCTCTTGTCCTTGTTGGTCCAATTGTACTTTGAGTACGTCTGACTCCGCTTGAGGTCGAATGCGTGAGTCGATGTTCGCAACCCGATGACAGGATTTCCCGCCTCAAGGTAATCGACAAAATGTTTCATTTGCTCATCGGGGAGATCGAGAAATCGCAAGGCCACAATCATCAGATCCGCAGAATCAAGAGCCTCTAGACCCGGAATATTGCTCGTTTGATTGGGATCGATTTCACCGGACTTTGGATCAATCGGAAACAGGACCGTACATAGGAACCCGTGATGGGTCGACAAAATCTTACCGAGTTGAGGTAACCCCTCCTCAGACCGATACTCTTGGTCACCACTGACCAACACGATGTGTTTTCCCTGACCAGGTCCCTCCCCTCCGTTGAAGACGATTCCGTGGCCTTCTGCCAAAAGTGCCTTCAGCCAAAATCCAGAACTGGCACAGATCATCAATAAAATCAGTACGTTTATGCTTCTTGCCATCCGTTCAGGCCTCCTTAACAGGGCATCCAGCGACCTCCGCGTTCTAAGGTTAACAGCGTACCAACGACAAAGCGTGATTTGAAGCCGCCCAAGCTCCCCTCATCACAGGTCTCCGGTTGCGTTCTCGTTGGAAGCAAAAGACGCTGGGGCAACCCTCTTTCCGCGTTCAGATCTGTCGTTCGCGAAACGCGGCAGCGATCCGAAAAACGTTGACCTGTTTTATGAGATCAGGCCGTAGAGGCCGGTGTGGAAAGGCCGTCATAACAACGGATCGGGGGGCCGGTTATCGTCCTTCTTGTCTGCGGACGGTGTGGTCCATCGTGGAAAGTCCGCCACCTCGGGACCGCGATCAACGATCGCCAGCGACTGCCAACCGCCAATGGCGTTTGCATCCCACAATTTTCTCATCAACCCAGCCTCCGTCGTCTGCAGCGTGTGCCTGTCGATGCCATCCACATTGGGCCTCTAATTCGGTTGATCACTCGGCAGAGCAACCGCGGTCAGCCAGATCGTTTCGAAGCAATCACCAAGCTTCGCGGGTGTGCGAGCCAAACGTTCGAGTTTCTGCGGCATGTTCGCTGTTCCTTTGACGCGAATTTTTCCCGAGAATGCCGCACCGGTAGTCGAAAAAGAAAGGCTGACCTTTGCTGCTGTCGGTCCGGAGACCTCAGAGATAACGGCGGAGGCCACCACCCCGACTGGGAGATCGATGGCTTCGATCGATATCGGACCGAGGTTCGAATCGGCGGGCGTTCGTCGCTGAATGGTGACCGGGAACTCTGTTGGCTTTTCGGGAACCACGACGACCGAGTCTCCGCTTGTGGTTAGTTCGAAATCCGCTTCTTCCAATCGGGCCGTCAGTCGATAAAAGAAGCGGTCATGCCCCTGCAGATTTCGCTCACGGACACTCAAATGGTAATCCCCTGAGACGGTAGCCCGATGACTGACGACGGATGGCAGAAACCTTTGAGGAACGGGATCCAGATCGAACACAATCTTTCCTTCTGGATCTGCAAGCCGAATTTCTGGAGGAATCAAAGGAGACTCCAAGTTCCGAGATTCCACAGTGATCACAACCGTCTGCCCCACGATGAGCGGGATCCGGTAATCATCAATTTGATGCGCTGAGGCGAATCGTCCTGCTGTCGTCACGGGAGGAAAAATAGTCAACGGATCACGAGCCTTGGCCCAAGAAATTCCCGCGACAACTGGAAAGGGAACGATCCGAACTCGAACCGATCCAGCCATATGAGGTCCATTCACAAAGCCAATTCGAGAATCCGGATGAACCCTCAGTTCGGCCACGGATTCAAGTGCTCGATCCTGTGACGGATTTTCTCCACCGAGTGGAACAACGGGAAGCCTTGTTCCGGGAGGGATATTCCATCCGAACACATCCACCATTCCGAGTCCTCCCGCAGTGACTGCCGACGGCAGTGCGTGTGTGATGAATGGCCCCGTTGAGAGCGTCAGACGGTAGACATAGTTGGCACCTCCGCGCAACGCAATCGTCGCATCCTGCCCGGCGGGAAAGGCGAATAATCGCATAACGAACGTCCCTGCCTTCTTGGGGGTAAAAACAATTCGTGGGTCAAGAGCCACTTCGTCGTTATTCTCGGCCAATACAAACCCATCAGGAGTGACCACCTGCAGAATTGCATCCATCGGAGAACCCAGTCTGGCATTGGCGTCAACATTAGCAACCAAAGTTTGTCCCGCATTTAACGTGACGGCAAAGGCATCCACATCCGCATCAAGAATGACTCCATTAATCGTCTGATTCAGATTCGAAACGACCTGTGCACGGCGTGGGAGATTGTTCGGCTCGATTTCGACGGCCTCTTTCAGATTACCGATCTGAAAGGGAACCGCTTCTGACGCCCCCTGCTCATTAAATAGTCTGACCCAAATGCGATCCGTATCCAGATCTGGCGGAATCGTGATTTCGAGTTTTCCGGATTCTTGGCTAACCAACACGTCAACACTTGGCGAGGACACGCTGACAGGCCACGTGAAGGCTCCTGCACACGTAACACTCACCTTGGTGCCTCGTTGCCCTCCCGCGGGAAATAGATGAGTCAGCGTTGGCGCCGCCGCAAGCACCTCACTGCAGGAAAAGACTGCGGCACTGAAGATAACGGCTGAAATCTGGATTCGTTGCATGATTCACAATTCGGTCGCGGAGGTCAGGGGCCAAACGAGGCAATCAAGGAACGCGCCAAATTCAGCCACGGCACTCAAGCGTGGACGTCAAGACCGGCCACTCACCATGTCTCGGTCCCCCACGGATGAACGTGTCCACTCCGACAGATCAGGCCGATTCACAGGAGAACATCAACATGCAGTCGGCAATCAGTCTTCACGACCGTCTCAATGTGCAAATTCCGAGTTACCCCATCAACTCAGAAATCGGATGAGGATCACTGACCAGATGCGTGGGACGGCCTGTTGGCGTGTAAAGGATTTTGTCGGGATCGATTCCAAGCTTTCTGTAGACGGTTGAGACCAAATTTTCCGGTGCGTAAATCTTTTCAGTTGCCGCATATCCATTCTTATCCGTGGAGCCCACAATCTGTCCACAAGGCGTCCCACAACCCGCAACGAGTATCGACATTGCATTCGACCAATGATCTCTTCCGGGCTCTGGGGATCCTGGGAGTATCGAGATCTGTGGTGTTCTACCAAATTCTCCCATCACCAAAACCAAAGTCGTCTGCAAAAGGCCTCGCTGGGAAAGATCCTCGAGCAGCGTCGCCACAACCGCGTCGAGTTCCCGTCCTTGTTTCCGGAATGACGGAAAAATGCTGGAATGATGATCCCAACCTCCATTAATGATCGTGACAAAGGGGACACCTGCTTCAATCAATCGTCGCGCCAGCAGGGCTCGCTGCCCCAAGGAATTTCTTCCAAACGCATTTCTCACGCCTGCAGGTTCACGTTCAATTTCAAACGCTTTTTGTGCGGCTGGGGAGGTCACCAGCATCACTGCCTGCTGAAAATTTTCATCGACACCGAGTACCGGATCGCCCGCCGCTCGATCTCGAAATCTCACTAGGCCATCTACCTGGTTTCGCAATTCTCGACGAGCGGTTGCACGCCCATCTTGAATCCCTTGCGGGATCGTCACGTCACGCACTCTGAATGATTCGGCATTCGGATCGTCGCTGACCACAAATGGGGCATGCTTCGCGCCCAAAAAGTTAGGGCCACCAGACTTTGACATGGTAGGCATTGAAAAATACGGCGGGAGACCTTCGAGGGCTCCACGCTCAGCAGAGACGACCGAGCCCATGCTTGGATGAAAACTCACATGGGCACCGCAGCTGACAGGAATCCGAGTGGGTGCCCCCGTCATCATGTAGTGGTTGCCTGCCCCATGATTGTTTTGGTCGTGACGAACGGAGCGAACGATTGTCAACTTGTCGCTGATGGCAGCGAGGTTTGGCATGTTCTCGGAAAAAAACATACCCGGAATCTTGGTCGGAATCGTTTGAAAATCACCCCGAATCTCACTGGGAGCCAGCGGTTTTGGATCAAATGTCTCGAAATGGCTTGGACCACCGTCCAACCAGATCAAAATGCAATTGGTCTTGGTCGATGAACCGGAGCCGGCGGATAGACGTTGTCGGAGCGAGTCGACGAAACCGCCTCCCAAAAATGCCCCCAACCCCAGTTTCAAACAGTCCCGTCGAAGCAACCCTTCGCAATTGCGAGGCTTCGCCATGATGTCGCCTCCTCTCCATCAATCAATAAAGAAAAACTCAGGTGTATTCATCAGTGCCCAGAACAGATCTTCAACCTTCGAGCGACGATTTTCGCTTGTGGGCAAGGTCACGATCAGTCGGGTTCTTTCTGTCGTCGTCGGGAATCGACAGTACACCCGGAGAAAAATTTCGTCGAGTAAGGAAACGTCGTCACGTTCGCTGGCTGCCAGCCGCGCGGGAGTGGCGGTGTCCAGTGCGAGCTTCTTATTGAGTGCCGGGGAGTTCATCAAATGAAGAACTTGGGGCGTCGTAAAGTCACTCGTTCGTTCGCAAGGAGGGTCCTGATTGGCATCGGGCCGCCCAAACGTATCAAGAAACAGAGACGAGGAGCGATAGGTCCAAAGCTGAGACGCACGGGAGCCAGGCGGCATGCCCACAAACTCTTCCTCGGTTCCCAACACATCATTCACTCCGTCCAACAGCACCTCGGCTCTTAATCGCTGCCGATAGTATCGGGAAAAGTTCTTAATGTCAGCAACATTGCGTTCCACGGGTGTCGAACTCAGATTAAAGGCATGCGACTTCATGATCCTTCGGATCAGATGCTTGATGTCATAACCATGCAGACGAAAATCGTTGGCCAGGTATTTCAGTAGAGGTTCATTGGAAGCCGGGTTGGTGGCTCGAATGTCATCAACCGGCTCTACCAGTCCCTGCCCCATCATCTCTGCCCAGACTCGATTTGCCATCACTTTGGCAAAAAAGGGGTTCGCGGGGTCAGTCATCCATTGAACCAGCATCTCGCGAGGATCGTCCTCGCGATTGATTTGCAACGGCGGACCGATCAGAGTTTTGGGGGCGACTGGCTCGCCAGTCCGGCCATGTTTGAGCTGCCCGGATCGAGTGGAAAAAACGATCTCTCGTCCCCCAGAAATCGGCGGAGTCAATTCCCCCGTCCGTCCGACTCGCGAAAAGAATGACGCGAATCCGTAAAAATCGTCCTGACTCCAAACCTCAAACGGATGATGGTGGCACTTGGCACACTCAATTCGAATCCCGAGGAACAGCTGACTCACCGAAGAGCCAATTTCCACTGCTTCACGGCGATCTCGAAAGAGGACAGTCGCTCCGTTGATCCAAGTGTCTCCGCGCGCTGTCACCAATTGTCGGACGAACTGATCGTAGGGCACATTGTTTCGAAAGATGTCTCTCAACCAGGCATCAAACGTGAGAACCGGCTTGATTCCCACTCGGAATGGATTGGGACGCAGTAAGTCCGCCCATTTGTTTGCCCAGAAATCCGCATACTCGTGGTGATCGAGTAAACGATCCACCAATTGGTGACGTTTATCAGAGGTCGTGTCGGTCAGGAATGCGCGAGTTTCCTCACTTGTCGGAAATCGGCCAATCGCTCGGAGAAAGGCCCGGCGATGGAACGTTGCATCGCCCGCGACCTCTGACGGCAGCATTCGGAGCAACTTCAGCTTGTTCCAGACATGCTCGTCGATCTCATTCGATCGTGGCAAACTGTCGTACACGTCATCGGAGACGTTTCCGCTCAACGGGATTGTCACTGCGCAAACCGCTATGTGGTTCATGTATCGCACCATCACGGCCGATTCACCGGGAACCGGCCCCGCTTGAATGACACCTTCTGGGCTCACCGCGGCAACCGCCCGATCATTGGATTGGAATGCGCTCGCGTCGGTAACATCACGCGTCGTCCCATCGGAATACTCGGCCAAAACCCTCAAGGGAAAACTTTCGCGGGGAGCCAGGCTGCGGTTCGTCGGTTTCACAAGAACTCGCTCAAGTTGAGCCGATTTCTCGGGAGTTCGCGGCGTCCCCGCAAGAATCCATCGGCGAATCAGATCATAGGATGGCCCATTCGATTCGAAACGAACACCACCGCCGTGCGGCACCAGTCCCGTCGCCTTTTGCAGCAGCAGGCTCGTCTCCGGAGACGCCGAAAAAACACGTCTGCCGCGACCTTCAAGGACGAGTGCTGAATAGTCGAATTCTGAGTCAAAACCAAGAAGCGACAACGCAAATCCGTTTTGGCCTCGGGACTTGCCGTGACAAGCTCCGGCAGTGCATCCAAAACGAGTCAGCAGCGGCTGAATGTCCATCTCAAAAGTCACCGTGTCGTTTGACGGCGTCCGGACTTCGCCAAACGACACAGGCTGAATAGCCGTCAAATCCGCAGCGCAGATGCCGTCCGATGCAAGAGTGACGTCTAGTAACGCGATACGTAAGATAATCGCTCGAACCAAGTTCATGGGATCTGATTTTACTTCGCAGTGAGTCATGTCACATCAGTCAAAAAAACAACACCGGGCCAAGCCGAGACGAATCTTCAGAACAGCTGATGAATTTTCAGCGACGATTTGGCTGAAGTCAACCTTCAAAACAGTTTGCGGACAAGTCGTGGTGGCTGAACCTGAGAAGAATGCAGGGATGCCCCGTCAACTGCGGTCGGTCTGGTGGGTTTGGACCTGTCTGATCGATCGGACAGCAGATCTGCACCCTCTTCGCCGCCACAATTCATAGCCGACACGGAGGTCCTGCTGATCCTCAGTCGCGACTCGAGATTCCGCATCCTACGGCATCTCGAGGGCCGCATAAAAAACGTCATCAAGCTTATTTGCGTTTCAATTGCGTCCGGTCATCCCGTTCTTCATAGGGGCGGTTTTTTTGATACCATTCCTGCCAGCGTTTCGCCGATTCGTTGCCCCACAACTCAAGGTGTGACTGGCGATCAGCATCAGACGCATCTTCCGCCAAGTTGTCCAACGGATCCAGAGGCAGTCCGCAACCGTTGATCCGCCTACTGAGAATACTCAGCCCAAACGAGGCTTCGCGGGCGACGGACTCATCGGCGTCCGTGAGCGCCTGAATCAGCATCGGTGCCGCAGTGATCTCACCGGCCCGCCCCAAAGCCCAGCAAGCGGTACGCCTCACTTCAACGCGTGAATCGAATGCCAGTTTCTTGAGTTTCTCGACATGCTGAAAAAGATCTTCCGTCCGTTCTAACTGGACAGCCTCAACCACTGCCGCTTGAATTGATGCCACCTCGACAGGCGAAGATCGTTCGAGATCCAGCAACAAACTATCCACGGGTCCACGCATCTTTCTTTCAGCGACAACCCCCTCCTTCACCGAAATTTGACCGAGATTGGCAGGCAGGCCACGTCCTCCCGCGAGCAATCCGCCACCGAACGTCGGAGTCTTCCGGACCGGTGAAATTGTCGACGCGGTGACCTTCATCAAAAACAACAACGCAAGCGCGGTCGAGGCGACGGCATCGCCGTTGACTTCAATCCAAGATCCATCACCTCGCTGGCGGCGCAGCAATTCATCCGCACCTTCGTCATACCAGTCGTGTACGCCAATTTTTTCAACGCCGTGCAGGGAGCCGACCCGTTCAATTCCATACCGATAGTAACAGGGGTAATTTTCAGACCGAGCGTCCTGTCCCCCAATATTGATTGCCAACCAGTGCAAGCTTTTTTTCAATGATCCGTCAATCGCCGGCAGAATCGGCAACTCCGTCTTCCGCGCAGTTGCAGGGACATCCTCCGTCATTCGATCGAGGACTCCGAATCGACGGCCGGATTCCGGTACGCGTGTTTCTCCAACAAACTCAACATCTCCAAATAACATCCGACGACTCAGCATCAAGCTTCCGGTCCCTGCAACGGTCATTGTCCGATTCGAAACATTGACGAAACCGCTTTCTCCACCGACGAAGGGATGATATCGAAAAGCGCCATCGCTGGCCTGTCGCGTGATATGCCAACGAGCGGCATTTTCCCAGACTTGATTGGGTATTTCGATCCCCGCCCGCACGGCGGCCCACAAACCAAGCAGGGAATACTGGGTAATGCTCGTGTCTCCCGAGTCCGGAAGAACCACCGTGGGGTAAAACCAGGCCCCATTGGGCCGCTGATTGGCGATTACAAATGCGACAATCGGTTCCATCAAATGTCGATGGGTTTCGCCACTGATCGCTTCCAAGAGCATCAGCGCAATGCCGGCTTCGTAGAAATGATGTTGCAACGGGGAATAACTTCCGTCAACGATCCTTTCTTCAATCGTTTTGACGGCCCGTTGCACTGCCGAGTCTTGCTTATCGAATCCCAACTTGACCAACGCATACAAACCCAAATTGCCGGCCACTCCAGGTTTGATCTGTTGTACGAGATGTGTTCGGCCACGTTGAATCGCGGCGTCCACGGCAGCCTGCTCCGCAGCCCATAATCCGGTAGACGCTCTGCTGAAGAGACAAATCGCGATTCCAAGAAAAGGCAGGCGTACATCCCCTGGGCCAAGCATGATTTCTCGATTTATAAAGAGCTTCATTTCCCATTAGAAAAGCGATGGACCGAGATCGTAGATCTCGGATCGCACGAGCGTCAACGGAGGCCCGACAGTGATTCCATTGACCGTGTTCAAATGTAGACTTCATAGACAACTTATCTTACCATCCTCGTACCACTGAAATTGGAATTTTCCTCTTATGTGCGGCTCGATCACGAAATGAAACTTCCCGTTGAAGCCATTGGTTCGCCAGAGTTATTGAGTACCGACGACGTGTTTGTGATTGACGCAACAATCGCTGCACAGTGGTTTGACGTCGCAGAACTGTGGCGTTTTCGCGAACTCATCTGGATTCTGACACTTCGAGACATTCAGGTGCGTTATCGTCAGGCTCTCGTTGGATTGGCCTGGGTTGTCTTGCAGCCGCTGGCACAAATGCTCGTCTTCAACGTATTTTTTAAACTCATTCGGCCTGTTGATGGTACCGTCTCTTACGAGTCTTCGATGGTCTCAATTCTCTGCGGACTTGCGCTCTGGCAACTGTTCGCATCGATACTTCTCGGGTCGACAAACTGCCTCGTCGATAACCGTCAACTGATCACCAAGGTCTATTTTCCCCGAGTCGTATTGCCTCTCTCTGCGACATTTCGTCCATTGATTGACTTTTTTGTTGTCTTGGGTGTGTTGCTCGCGTTTCTAGGATTCTGGCAAACATGGCCGGGCATCGCGATTCTTGGGTTGCCCCTTGTTGTTCTGGGGACAATGGTGCTTGGATTGTCATTTGGTTTGTGGCTCTCCGCTTTGAACGCTCATTATCGAGACTTTGGTCACATCGTCCCGTTCGTCTTGCAAATCGGGTTCTTTGTCAGTCCCGTGATCGTCGAAACTTCAAACGTGATTCCCCAAAAATGGCAACTGCTTTACGCAATCAATCCGATGTCCTGCCTGTTGGGTGCATTTCGAGGATGCGTCCTCGGTACTCCATGGCCCACGTTATCGCAAGGGATGATCTCTTCAGCAGTCGCGGTCGTGGTTCTGACATCCGGTGCATGGTACTTCCATCGCGTGGAACGTTTTCTAGCAGATCGCCTTTGAACGGTTGCATTCGTTCGGCGGAATCGCCAACGGCATCGAACGTCTGAACGAACGAATTCCATTTGTCGTCTTACCGACACCGTTTGCCGGTTGTGCCAACCGTGGCACATCAACAACTCCGCCGTGGTCCTGTTGATTCGAGGAATTTCGTGAGCACCTGATCACCGGAACGACCAGCCGCACCATAGCAGTCCCGGAGTGACATCGCCTGCTTTTAAAAAGCACCGAACTCTGATCGATTTATCAAATCGGGTTCCGTTCGAGGTAGCCAACGCCGGGTTTAATCGGACGTCGCGAGCGAGACGCTCGCGGAATACCGTGGATCGAATCGGCCGTGGCGATGCACTCGACTTGAGGCAGATCACTGCCAAAGCGGGACGAACTCCATGAACACGATGCCCCGTCCCCGACAGACTATTCGTTTCAGACGGTTTATATATAGGACAACTCCGGCCCCAGTCGGCCCTTCTGCGAGTTCAGTTGCCGCTCCGCAAACGAGACGTTACGCTCCAAGTCGTTTTGCTTCCGTTTCGCATTGAAGGAGTTTTGCTCGATGACTGCCCCGATTCATGTCGCCGTGACAGGTGCCGCTGGTCAAATCGGTTATGCCACTCTTTTTCGCCTCGCCTCCGGGGAAATTTTTGGGCAGCATCGACCTGTGGTGTTGCACCTGATCGAAGTGCCGCCGGTCATGGCTGCCCTTGATGGTATTCACATGGAACTGGATGACTGCGCCTTCCCCAATCTTGCGGGAGTCATCAAACACGACAGCGACCATATGGAAGACGGCTTCCGCGACTGTAATTTCATCCTGCTCGTCGGAAGTATTCCTCGTAAACTGGGAATGGAGCGAGCGGACCTGATTCGGATTAATGGCCCAATTTTCACCAGCACGGGCAAGGCAATTCAAGCGTCTGCCGCCAAAGATGTACGGGTTGTTGTGGTTGGAAATCCTTGTAACACGAACTGTCTGATCGCGATGTCGCATGCACCTGATGTTCCACGAAATCAATGGTTTGCAATGACCAGACTAGACCAGAACCGAGCGTCTGCTCAATTGGCGATGAAGGCCGGCCGGCCGGTTGGCTCGGTCTCCAATGTCGCCATCTGGGGCAATCACTCATCGACTCAGTACCCCGACTTTGTGAATGCAAAGATTGACGGAAAACCGGCCACCGAAGTGATCTCCGACAAAACATGGTTGAAAGACGACTTCATCAAATCCATTCAGCAGCGTGGGGCGGCGGTGATCAAAGCGCGTGGTGCCTCCAGTGCAGCCAGTGCCGCCAATGCGGCACTGGATACCATCAAGAGCATCATTACGCCGACAGCGGCGGGATCGTGTGTCAGTGCGGCCGTCTGTTCGAATGGAAGTTACGGAATTGAATCCGGTTTGATCGTCGGCCTGCCGCTGGCGAGCGACGGCCGCGATTGGCGGGTTCTTTCCGATTTCCACGTGGATGATTTCAGTCGGAGCCAGATCGACAACACTGTCGCCGAACTGAAGCAAGAGCGAGATCTCGTGAAGGATCTACTTCCTTAAATTGGCCGCGTGGTGCCAATCAACGATTCCCCCACTGAGCGAGAGAATTTTCTCGCTCACTTTATTCCTTGCAATATGAATTCACACGATCTCCGTCGCTTGGACAACTCGCATGTCTGGCACCCCTTTACTGCGATGTCCGCCTTTCGAGATGAGCAAGCACCGATCATCGTCGAAGCCGAAGGATTCCATCTGATTGATACGGACGGTCGCCGCTTTATCGATGGGCATTCGTCGCTGTGGTGCAACATTCACGGCCATCGTGTCCCCGCCATTGACGAGGCGATCCAGAAGCAGTTGAACCGAGTGGCTCATTCAACCCTTTTAGGGCTTTCGAATGAACCGAGCATCGCCTTGGCGACCGAGTTGGTCCAGCAGGCTCCGCTCGGACTCAACAAAGTTTTCTTTTCCGACTGTGGTGCGGCAGGAGTCGAGGCGGCGTTGAAGATTGCCTACCAGTACCACCGCCAAAAATCCAACCCTTCCGAGAAACGCGATCTCTTTGTCTGTCTGGAACAGGCCTATCACGGAGACACGGTCGGAGCGATGAGCCTCGGTGGGATTGACCCCTTCCACAGTCTGTTCGGTTCACTATTATTTCCCGCCAAACGGGTTCCGACACCCGGAGGATCTCGGCGACAACGTGACCGGAACTCGAATCCTCCGACAGGGTTTGCCTGCCGAACGAACATCTTCGATTCCAGCAGACTTCTTTCAGAAACTGAGGAACTCGCCGAACTCGAAAGGATGCTTGAAGAGAACGCGCACCGCATCGCAGGCTTCGTGATTGAGCCACTGGTTCAAGCGGCTGCAGGAATCCTCGTCCATCCCCATGGCTATTTGAAGAAAGTTCGCGAACTAACTCAACGACACGACATTCTATTGATCGCAGACGAAATCGCCGTCGGTTTCGGCCGAACCGGGACCTTGTTTGCCTGCGAGCAGGAAAACGTTTCTCCGGACATCCTGATCCTTTCAAAAGGACTGACAGGGGGCTATTTGCCGCTGGCCGCAACGCTCGTCACCGATGAAATCTACACCGCGTTTTTGGGAGATCCTTGGTTGGGGCGAACGTTTCAACATGGACACACCTACACAGGAAACCCACTTGCCTGTGCTGCAGCCCTGGCATCACTGCAGCTGATTCACACAAATCAAGTCGTACCCAACGCCCAGCGGATGAGTGAGGTCCTGCGTCGTGAAATGACTTCGCTCACACGATCGGATCCGCCACATCAGCGACAGACATCAACCCATGCTCGCGTTCTCGAGGTTCGTCAGAAGGGAACAATGGTCGGCATAGAACTCGTGCAAGATAATGCCGGACTCTCACCATTTCCAGCCGAAAAACGAGTGGGACACCTCGTCACGACAGCCTGTCGTCGTCGAGGAGTCATCCTCCGCAACATCGGCGACGTCGTTGTTCTTATGCCTGCTCCATCGATGCCCGAACCGCTTGTCGTTGAACTTTGTCGGATCGTCAAAGAGTCTTTGGCAGAGATCTCGACGCTCGTCATTTGAGGAATTCACATTTTCCAGATATCCCCCCCCGCCCCACCACACACACACACACACACATTGAAGTCGTCTAATGAACGTCTCCACTGGCTCCCGTAATTCATGCGTCTGCCGCTCAAAGTGTCCGATGGATCCCCCAGATTTGTCTCGCAAGTGGCATTTCCGGAGCGATGCGTTTCCAATAAAGACGCTCAACTATTCCTAAAAAACATTGATCGGACTCGTCCGGCGGAGAGGCGACCCTTGTGTGTTGATATTGGCATCGCATTCCGAATCCGCTGCGGACCTGACAAAAGACGTTCGGTTTGAGAAAACTTAAGTTCCATGGGACACATTGGAGGGGGAGCATGTGCAATGACGTTCAGAAGACGTGTACGAAACATGACTGAACATCAAATCCTCGACTGTCCAGCGGAGAGGACTACACACCTGAACCATGTTCTCACGCTTGCGGAAAATTATCGAACTCACCGAAAAGCCGTCACGATCCCTCGACCGTTTCAAACGGCGACACCCTTCGTCAAAAGTCCGTCATCCCTGAGGGGCCTCGGAGATGCGGTCGTGATCCCCAACGATGCAACAACGGTTCATCACAACACGGAATTTCTCCTTGGCAAGAAGTGCCACAGGGTGTCTTGAGAGGAGGCCCTGCGTTCGGTCTGCGGAGTGACTGCCGAACACGATCTCCGCGAATGCTTCAAAAAAACGATCCACACGCGCAGGCCATCCGCGGATGGCGAGCCGCGGAAACAGACACATTGGGCCCCGTGATTGCAACAGGAATTGACAATGCCCGCCTTTTGCTCGGATTCCACCTCAACGGCGAAACCACACAAAAAGAGAGCACGGTGCGTCTGATTGACCGCAGACCGCGATTCGGCAGTTTTATTTGCCAGTACATCACCCTTTATCTTGGCGTTGCAACCATGACCGGCACCACTGACAAGAGTTCAAGGATCGAATCGGGAGATCTCGTAGAGAGGAATTTCGAGGGCGTTAGCGGCTTTGCGGCACCGGGCGGTTGTGGCAAAGTCCTCGCGTATCACTCGCGAGATCCATCGTGAGTATGGTGACATCGACCGGCGTTTTGCGAAAGGACGGCGTGCATGCGTTGGATAGAAATCGGTGCGTGGGGGATCATCGTCCTTTGGGGGCGAGCGTTCTTCCCTGCCTGCTACGGGATCTTGTTTCCTCGATTTCTAAAAGATGTTCCCCCGATCACGGGAGAGGACCTTCCGACGATATCGATCATCGTTCCCGCGCGCGACGAAGTCTCGGCCATCGAGGAATCGTTGGAACACCTATTGAAGGTTTGCTATCCCCGCCTCGAGGTGATTGCCATTGATGATCGATCGACCGATGAAACCGGCGTAATCATGGATCGCATGGCGGCGTTCCATGATTCTCGATTGAAAGTGATCCACGTGACCGAACTCCCGGCGGGATGGTTAGGAAAAAACCATGCACTCGCCTTGGGGGCGGCCGAATCCAACGCAGACTTTCTTTTGCTGACGGACGGCGACGTGATGATCGATCCGCTGACTCTTCGTCGAGCGATGTCCGTTGTTCATGACCGCAAACTCGATCACTTGGTCTTGCTGCCGGAGATCGTGACCTCGACGTTTCTTGAAATCGCACTGATCAACTTTTTTTGTTTGTTGTTGATGACAACGACTCAATTTCCGCTTGTCCGCTGGAGCTGGTTTAAAAATGCCTATCTGGGAGTCGGTGCTTTCAATCTGGTACGCCGAACGGCCTATGATGCCATTGGCGGATTCTCGAAACTGCAATTGGAAGTGGCGGACGATTTAATGCTGGGGAGATCCATTAAGCGCGCAGGACTCCTTCAAGATGTTTATGGGGGGCAGAAAAACGTCTGGGTCAAATGGCAACAGGGGGGTGTTTGGTCCATCGTGAAGGGACTCGAAAAAAATGCGTTTGCCGCGTCGAGGTATTCGATGTTCAGAACACTCTTGGCCTGCATCACGATTCTGGGAATTTCGGTTGTCCCGATCGGGGCTCTGGCTTGCGGAGTCGCCGTTTGGCAATCATCGATTCTGATTGTTGGGACGGTTCTACTTTCTTTGGGAACGGCACGAACAGTAGGCTTTCCGCTGGCCGTTGGTTTTTTGTACCCGTGGGCTGCCGTCGTTTTCTGTTACATCATGACTCGTTCGATGGTCCTAACCATACGTCAAGGAGGTGTCCGTTGGCGCGACACCTTTTATTCACTCAACGATCTGCGAAACGGTTGTGAGAAATAGGGACCACGAGCATCGCCAATGCTGCTTCCGTGATGCGGGAGGATCACGAGTCCCCTGATGCTCCGGAATGCGATTTTCCGTTTAGGGCGTTTGGTGTGAAACAGACGTGGCCGTCCTTTTTCCTTTGTGTTGAATTCCCTCTGACGGTGTTTTCAATTTGCCGACGTCGCCGATTCGGCAAATTGAAGGAATGCGTCTTTTTGATCAATGACTGTCGCTAGTGGCCCCGTGAGCTTGATAAAGAAATTTGTGGGTCCGAGGGGAGCGGCGAGCCCCAGCATTCTCCATTGGGGACTGGGTTGCCCCCCGTTGAACATATCCGAGTACGTGCCAGAAATTTCGACCAGCGAACTGCGGCGGCCATCGAATGTGATTGTGGACTCGCGAGACTCGGCATCGTTTGGACCTCGTCGAAACTGGCCTCGCCAGCGTTCTATGTTCGCCTCAATGCCACCACCAGCCGAAGAGAGCGTCAGTCGCGCCGAGCCTCCAACCCCGGGGAGAGTGAATTCCCCGAGAACGAATTCACTCTTCGGAGGCTGCTGCTGCCAGCCTGCGGGGACCATGAATTGAAACCCCCCAACGGAAACGCGATGGGGCTCTGTCTCGGATGTTGATGAATGGATATCCAACGCAACCGCCTTAGCCATGGGGATGGGAACATCCGCCTCCGGTTTCGGCTGTTCCATGCATCCCAAAGGGACGAAAATCGCCCAGAAAAAAAACGTATTCGTCCAGTGCATTGTCAAAGTCCCTGCCCTTAAGAAATGACCAAGTTTTGTTATCGTTTCGAAGACTCAAAGAGCTTTCGACTTTCCTAAAATGTGATCGGCCAAATCCACATATTGACGAACTCGGCTGGCAACAATTTGGAGGCTTTTGACCCAGAACTCTGGCTTCTGCAAATCAAAACCGAGCGTCGATCGCACGGCCGCTTCTGCATCCTGGCAGCCAGTCGCGATCAACAGTCGACGATAGGTCTCGGCAAATTCACCGCCCGCTTCCCGAGCGACGGCATAGAGACCCATCGAAAGAAGGTAGCCGAAGGTGTAGGGAAAATTGTAAAAGGGAAGCCCACTGATGTAGAAGTGAAGTTTAGAGGACCAGAATCTCGGATTCCAGCCGTCGTCGGCCAACACATCAAGATAGGCCGTCTTCTGAGCCGCTTCCATCAGCGCGTTCAATTGATCCACCGTCAATTCCCCGCGGCTTCGTTCTCGGTAAAACTCGTCTTCGAAAAGGAATCTCGCATGGATGTTCATCAGAAATGCCACAGAGTCGCCTAACAGATCATCCAGGATTTTCAAACGATCGTAGTCCGAACGTGCCTGCTGCAGACGTCTTTCACTCAACACCGCCTCTGCGAATGTCGAAGCGGTCTCGGCAAGGTTCATCGGGTAGTCCTGCAGGAACACTGGTTGATCCCGCAGGACCCACGAATGATAGGCGTGTCCGAGTTCATGCGCCAGTGTGCTCATGCTGTCAGCACTGTTCGTATAGGTCATGAAGATCCGAGACTGCTTCAAAGTCGGAAAGCTTGTGCAAAACCCGCCCTGATGCTTGCCGGTACGGTTCTCGGCTTCCACCCAACACCCCGAAAACGCCATTTTGGCGAAGTCGCCGAAGTCGGGGCTAAAGGCATGAAAGGCATCAATAATTTGTGAACCTGCGTTGTCATAGCCGATGTCGTCAGCCGCGGTGGCACCCGGCAATTGCGGCAGAGGTGCGGTTATGTCGTACCAGGCCAATCGATCGATTCCGAGGAGTCGCGATTTAGCTCTAAAATAGTCTTTCAGAACCCCCTTTTCCGCGTTGATCGTTGACCACATCGCATCCAAAGTCTCCCGTGTCATTCGATTGAACCGCAAAGGCGCCTCGAGGTGATCGCACAACCCGAGATGCCGATACGTTGTCAATCGGGTACCGGCGATGTGGTTCAGCGTATCCGCGCACGTTTCCGCAATCGTTGCCCACGCTCCATCGACTGCAAAGAAATTATTTTGGCGGATCGAGCGTTGCGGAGAATCAAAAGGCACCTGACCCGGTGATCGCAAAACGAGCTTTCCCTTCTCCTGAATCGACACTTTCAACGAACCCGAAAGCCGGTCAAATAGGCGACTCCAAGCGTGAATTCCATCGACGGCCAAATCGGCGGCAAGCAGTTCCTGCGACTTTGGCAATCGCAATGCTGCGTTGCGTCGTCGTGTGGTCAGAAAGTATTCGTTACGTTTGAGTTCCGCCGCGGATTCGATCAACGCGAGAAACTCTGCATCCGTTGCCTCTTTGAATGCAAATTCTATATGGGTGGCGATTTGTTCACGATGCGGCGTCAGTGTTGCGAGTTCCGCCTGCAACTGCTGATAAAGCTTGCACTCCGCATCGGCCGCCATGTAACACTCGACAAGGGCCTTGAAGTCGGACGCCTCGGCATCGAGCAACTCGTACTCGGAAATCAACGCGATCCAACTCGAAGAACTCTCACTTCGACCGTTGACCGGCGGTAGAGAATTCGTCGAGGCCGCGAAGTTCGCGAGTTTGGTTTTCAGGAGATCCAGCTGCAGCCGAAACTCCATCGATGCCGGTTCGTCAGCCAAGGAAGCCAAATCCCAAGTCAGAGGAATTTTTTTTAAGGTCATGAAACCAGTCGCTTCCTTTGGAGAACAGATGTTGCTTGAGGAGTCCTAGAAATGTCCCGTGATGCCCGTCAATCATCCGGGTCGAGGTGTTCATCATCGGACAGCATTTTACCGACGGACGGGCCGAAATCGAGATCGAGCCGTTCCGAAATCTTCTGCAGTAGCACGGGTAACGCGTGAGCCAAGATTTTCGGGCGGATTCTTGGAGACAAACGTGATGGGCTCCAACCGTGTTGAGATGCCGGATGTTTTTGATGAGCAGCCATGTGACGAAATCAGACCTCACCATGCAGGGTCAGCATCAGCGAGCGTGGACCGCCGTGGTTACGGTGTTCGCAGAGGTAGATCCCCTGCCATGTGCCAATGGACAGACCGCCGTTCGCAATGGGAATCGTAATCGAACTGCCCAGCAACGCAGACTTCACGTGGGCAGGCATATCGTCCGGCCCCTCGCACGTGTGGAGATGAGGGAATCCTTCGGGAGCGATGGCATTGAAGGACGACTCCAAGTCGTGAGGCACATCGGGATCGGCGTTCTCATTGATGGAGATCGATGCCGAGGTATGTTGAATGAACACATGCAGCAGGCCAACGCGGCAGCAGGTCAACGCAGGTATGGCGTCGATCACCTCCCGCGTGATGAGATGAAATCCGCGGGGCATTGCCGGCAATATCAAAATGTGTTGATGCCACGCCATGATGTCTCCTGGAGGTTTCTTGGAGTCTTCGCCGTTTCGGGTTTTGATCACCGTCCACGTTGCCCCAACCATCTCAACCAATGATCGGCTAAAACGATGGCGACCATCGCTTCGGCCATCGGAATAAACCGTGGCAACAAACAGGGATCGTGACGGCCCTTGGTCTTGATTGTGGAGGGCTCTCCCCTGCTCGTGACCGTTGGTTGTTCGATGGGGAGACTGCTCGTCGGCTTCACCGCAGCGCGCAGGATGATCGGCAAACCAGTCGTGATTCCTCCCAACATGCCGCCGTGGCGATTGGAATCCGTCGTGATTCCGGCGTGGCCGTCATACGGGTGGTCTGCATCCGAAACAAAGTGATCGTTATGTTGGCTTCCGCACATCGTAACGCATCTGAAACCGATGCCGTACTCGACACCGAGTACGGCTGGAAGCGAGAATAGCGCCTTGGCGAGGTCGGCCTTGATCTTGTCGAAGACCGGTTCGCCGAGCCCTGCGGGAATGTTCGTGGCCACAATTTCCGCCGCACCACCGATTGAATCCCCCACTTTACGAATTTGCTCGATGAGTTCAATCATCTTCGCCGCAGCGGCGACATCGGGGCAGCGAACGATGTTCGGTTCTCCGTTCGGCAGGGATTCGACCTGCTCTAGTGTCACCTTCGCAGGATCGGCAATCACGGCTTTAACCTCGCCGACCTGTGTCACGTATCCGACGACTCGCCCCCCAAAACCATGATCAAGAATTTTTTTTGCGACCACCCCTGCCGCAACTCGAACCGTCGTCTCCCGCGCACTCGACCGGCCACCACCGCGATAGTCGCGGAAGCCGTACTTGGCATCAAAGGAAAAATCGGCGTGACCCGGCCGGTAAAGGTCCTTGATGTCCCCGTAGTCTTTGCTGCGTTGGTCCTGATTGCGAATCAAAATCGCAAGACTGGTCCCCGTCGTTCTTCCCTCAAACACACCTGATAAAATCTCGGGCGTATCGGATTCGTCGCGTTGAGTCACAATGTGGCTCTGACCCGGTCTGCGTCGGGACAGGTCGATCATCAAATCCTCAATCGACAATGGAATCCCCGGGGGAGCACCATCAATAATGACAACGTTCGCCGGTCCGTGGCTTTCGCCAGCCGTCGTTACCCGAAATGCTTGTCCGAATGAGTTTCCTGCCATGGTGCCCCCGATTGTATTGACCGCCAACGGAAACCGAAACCGGAAGCCGGGCGCGGATACCCATAAACTGCGGAGAATCCTTGAATAACCCTGCCAGACTCAACTTTTGGACCCGCAAACGCGTGACAGGAGATGCTTGATCCTTGACTTCTGCTACAGGCCCGCTTCTCACGAAAGAGAATTGCCCTCAGGACGGCTCGCCAGCACGCGAACGTTGGGCTAGTATTCATGCTGCGAGTGCAAATTCCGCCGGCGAGTGGGATCGCTCGCAAGTCAAGAACCCGATGTGGTCGATGACGGAGAGCATTCAGACAACTCCTGAAATTGGTCTGAATCACTGTGGCTTCGTGTACAAGAGCAACATCATCCCGCGGCGACGATCAGTCGAGAGGTGACCAGATTATGGCAAAAGCAGGCGGACGGAAAAAACTTCCCAAGGAAATTGCGGTCATCAATGCCGACAACTGCACGGGCTGTGAAGCCTGTCTAGAAGTCTGCCCCGTGGACTGTATTGCTAAAGTCCCTGGCGATTCGATTTCGGTGCTGCAGTCGTGGTGCGAGATCGACGTTGAACGCTGCGTCGGTTGCGAAGTTTGCGTTGCGATCCCGACGAAAAAAACAGACCCCTACGAATTAACCGTTTGCCCGTGGGATGCCATTGAGATGATCCCCACGGTTCAAGCGGCCCAAATCGTCGCAAAAAAAGGGGGCCCGCCCGGTTATATGATCGCCAACTGGGATCGCCTCGTGATCCCCGCTCAACGCATGGCGGAGCTGGCTGCAGATCAACAAAGCGCCAAATAATTCTCGGCCAACGTCTCGACCGAATCCAACATGACAACACATGGTAACGGCGGAGTGCTCGGGAGGGGCCTGATTGTGAAGAGCGTGTTTTGCCCAGCCTGGATGCCGCATCATTTTTCTTAAACAGAAACTCGTCTTTAATGACCTCGCGGCCGCCCCCTCTTGACCCTTCGAACACGTGATTTCAAGATCGGTGGGCCATCTCTAGGCGAATACCGATCACCTTCCATTCCGCTATTTCCTCAGCCGAGCAGTCGGAAAAACAGCTTCATCCGAAGAGATTTTCTATGAGGCATGTAACCTTGCCAGCACTCGGTGTGAACCGAGCATCTCGCCTTCGCAGAGCAACTCGAGGACATAGACGCCTTCGTGAGGAGTCGGCAACGGGGGCAACCCCACGGTGATTTGAATCGTTTCTAACGGGTTGCGGCATGACACTTCAAATGCGGTCGAGAATAAAATATTGTTCTGTTGCAAATCGACATAACGCATTTCGAACTTTCGAGATCCCTGCAACTCTGTCAGGCTCACGAAGGCGAACGGTGAACCGACTCTGGCCAGCGGAGGGATTGAAACCGGAGTGGACAGCGGTTCTTCAATCCTCGAATTGTCCGACGAGGCCGTACGACCGGTCGGTCTATGACTCGTCCCAGCCGGCACCGGCCGTTCGGGTTCGGGAGTAGAGCATTTCGGCACGAAAGTGATCGCACTGAAAATGCCGCAAATCACATACTTGCCTGTCGCCCGATCCTGATAAATCTGGTCTGCTAACAACATCGCTTGTAACACGGGAACGGCCATGATGCTTCCTTACTGGATTACTTTTTTTGAGTCGGCGATGAGCGATTGTTTGCCTTTATCCAAAAAAAGAAATTCGATTCTGTCAACCAAGGCATGACCTCGCCAGCAGCGTCAATAGTCCGGAGGGGAACCATGCGCGTCGAATGCACGGAAAGAGGACCCCGTAGCAAACACCGGCACGGCCGAGGAGTTCCATCGTGGCAGGGATTCCATGAGTCCGCAACTGTCTGCCCGTTTGATCGCTGCCGGACTTTCAGCCCCTCGGAATCTTTTCCAGAAAACTCGCCCGACAGGATTCCTAGCGCGTTTTTCTCAACGATGTTGATGACCCTCAAGCGATCTTGCCAAATGGCGACCGACGCACGGCAATCCGTGTTCGATTTCAGGGGAGCGGATTCGATCAACCGACAGCAGATGCTCCACACTCACCTGATCGACAGAGTCTCCAAGGTGACGTCCAACATCACGTGACCACAAAACAGGGTCGCTCCACATCGGAAAAGAGGTAGCCCAAGAACCTCCATCGGGAGACACTCCATACGCGAGACCCCCAAGTTTAGAATGATGGCTAGGAAGACTTGCAAACCTTCTGTCTCGACACGCCACTGAGCACATTTTCATACGGGGCTCGGGAACACAGATCAAAACAAGCAGCGCGCTCAACAGCGACCTGAATCACGTTCGCTGCGACGAGCTTCAGCAGTCCACTGCTTTTCCGTAGACTGATACGGTGTAGAGTCGGTGAGATTCCACGAAAGTCCGTGTCCTCGACGTGGTTCTCGAGCGTCTGAAGGCCGAGGCATGCCAGTGCAAAAAGTGAATGGAACGCTACCCACCGAGTCGTCGCGAGGCGGAGGGGAGTGTGCCATCAAAAACACTTGACCGCAGGTCTCATCGTCTGCCGCAGAACAACATTGCCGATGCTAGAAACAGGAACCATTCCGTTGCCGCAAACCAGTAAGTCGCCGTAGGTATGCCACTGTAGAATACGAAACTCGTTGTCCGAAACGCCACAAGGGATCCATGAACCAGCAGACATAACATCAAGGAGTGAGCAACTTCCGCCGGCCTGATTAGGGGCCAGAGGAAGGCGAGGCCGAGTGCCAGTTCCAGACCTCCATAAACAGTTAAAAACTCAGACTGTCCCGAACCAGGCTGGAGTGTGAATCCAACCACGTTTGATGTTTTGTCAGGCATCAGAGAGCACCATCCCGCTAAAAAGATGTAGACGACTCCGACGATTGCCAAGAAGAGACGTGTCATGTGATCCTGATCGGTGAAAGAAGACGATCTGTTGAAACCTTGAATTGCAACGAAATTCGAACTGCGACTTAATGGTCGCCGATGATGTTAGATTCAACGAAGCAGAGTTTATTGTCAATGTCTCAGGAGATTGCCGTGAACAGGTCGGCCGTGTCCACATTACCGAGTTCCGTGCCAGAGTTGATCGCCATCCGAACAACCTTGCTGCACGTGGCCAACGCTGTCGATAACGCTTCGACGTGATCGCCTCCTCTTGAGATGTCGACAGGATAAGCCGGCAATTGGTTGAGTTGGCAAACATGAATGATGGTTCCGCCAGCGATCCCCCCCCAATACCACGATCCGTTCGGCCACGGTGTCCACAAATTCCTCAGTGTCCTCCCTGACGCTGTCAAACAGATGGTGCAGGACCATGAAGGCCGAGTCCTTGACGTTCCAGTGAGCTTGTTTGGCCTGCAGTTTCAAGTCGATCAGGTCGGCAAACCGCGATACTGAAGATAGCAAAGGGTTACTGTTGCTTCTAAGGGAAGATCATTCTTGGTCGGGTGCATCTTAAGGGTTCCTAGAGATACCTTACGGGGGTTAAAGGACAAATGTATTCCCCTTCCGCGAAGTCCTGAAATGAATAAACCGTCGTCGTCGCAATTCCTTAACATCGGCGTCAGCGGTTCCTAGAAGGCTCCTCGATGATCGCCACCGCATTCGATCCAGTATCGACCACGGTCCTTGACTCGTTCCTCGAAATCGTGACCGGGAATCAGCGCATCGACCACGCCATGCAGGATTACGATATGGGGTTTCATCGCCTTGGCTGTTCCCTCAGTATTTGAAGCGGCAAATTCGCAGATGCGTTTGTCAGAATCCGACTTGCATCTTCAAGAGATGCGTCGATGACCCTCGTCGTTGAGGGCGGTATTGACGACCTCACCGCCGTGATCCTTCCGGATCAGCGGCAAAACACCACCGAGAACCGGGCATCAACCATCACCGACGAGAATTCGGGCAACGGGTCTCGATCATCGAAAAGACCTGCGACCGGATTTTATAGAATTTGAACTCGTCCCAAAACTATCGGATGAGTCACCGCTTGCGGATAACACGCTCTGGCAACTCACGGCCTCGGCGAGCGACTGGCAACAAATACAGCCCTGCGGTTGTCAAAATCTGAGGTCCACGTCGGTAAGACGTTGTTCATCCATCTCCTTGACGAGACGACCCACATAACGCCAGCACAGGTGGCTTCGTATTTACGTCGTCAGCGAGCATTGATTAGAAGACACCATGAAGCGAGACGCGCCACGCAATGATCAATCGTGCGTGCCCCCCCCGTTTGGAGAACCGCAGACGGCTCCGTCTCATTCACGGTTCCTCGCCAAGTCACGAGACGCTGATGGATGGATTGGATCAGCAACATCATTTTGAAATCGACACCGATGGCCCTAATGAGGGGAACGCAGGATGATTGATCTCTCGCGGCAGCGAAAATCGGGCTGATTCGGAGTGATCACACAAAAGCGGATTTTCGAAACAATGCGATGCTGTGAGGCTGCAGCGGGTATGGATGTTTCGGGTCGTAGGGGATGATCGACGTATCGCCATCGTAAGTGTCGAATAGTCGCTCAATCCCCTCCATTTGCTGCAAACGAATGGGCATTGTGAAGGGGACCATCTCTTGGTGAGCATTCATCAGAATCAGCAGGTTATCTCCGACGATGCACGCCCCTTGGTCATCAATCTGGCTGCAATACCCCAACAGCAGGACTCCCAGCGACTGAACAAGCCGGTCGTTCCAGGATTCGTCTTCCATTTGTCGTCCATGACTGTCAAGCCAATAGAGTTCTTTGAGATCGGTTCCGTCTGTCGAGTCTCGGAAAAAATGCCGGCGGGACAGTGCCGGTTGGCGTTTTCGAATGGCGATCAGGTGTCGAGTGAACTGCAACAAATGTTGTTGTGTGGGCGACAAACTCCAATTGAGCCACGACGTCTCGTTGTCCTGTGAATAGCAGTTGTTGTTGCCCTGTGCCGTATGGCCAATCTCGTCTCCGGCCAGCAACATAGGAACCCCTTGGGAAAGCAGCAAAGTGGCCAGCAGGTTTCGCTGTTGCCTTTGCCGCAGGGCAACAATGTCTGGATCATCGGTTGCACCTTCGAGACCACAATTCCAACTCCGGTTGTCGTCGCTGCCATCGCGATTCCCCTCGCCGTTAGCTTGGTTGTGCTTTTCCTCATAGCTCACGAGATCCTGCAGCGTGAAACCGTCATGACAGGTGACAAAATTAATGCTCGCAGAGGGATGTCGACCATCATTTTCATAAAGATCGCTGCTACCCGCCAGACGTGTCGCCAGTTCATTCACAACGCCGCCATCACCCTTCCAGAAGCTTCTGACACAATCGCGGTAGCGCCCGTTCCACTCGGTCCAAATGATTGGAAAATTTCCGACCTGATAACCATCAACCCCAATATCCCATGGTTCAGCGATTAATTTGACTTGCGAGAGGATCGGATCCTGATGAATGACGTTAAAGAATCCACTCATCAAATCAACATCGTGGAACTGTCGAGCCAGTGTTGCGGCCAGATCAAAGCGAAACCCATCAACATGCATCTCCGTCACCCAGTACCGCAGGCTGTCCATGACAAGCTGCAGGACACGTGGATGCCTTAAATACGGCGAATTGCCACAGCCCGTGAAGTCCTTATAGGAGCGTAGGTCCTCCGCGACGAGATGATAGTATGCCGTATTATCGAGGCCTCGCCAGGAGAGTGTCGGGCCGAACTGATTTCCTTCGGCCGTATGATTGTAGACGACATCGAGAATGACCTCGATTCCAGCAGAATGCAGAGCCTGGACCATCGACTGAAATTCCTGGACCACCAATTCGGGATCATCGGTCGCACAATACCGCGGGTCTGGAGCAAAAAAACCAAGGGTGTTGTAGCCCCAATAATTGACGCGTCCCTGTTGGACAAGAAATGCCTCATCAATGTGAAAATGAACGGGTAGCAGTTCGACCGCCGTGACTCCGAGATGCTTCAAATGATCGATCGCAGCGCCGCTGGCAAGTCCGGCGTATGTCCCACGCTGCTCCACTGGCACTCCCGGGAGAAGCTGTGTGAACCCCTTCACGTGAACCTCATAAATGATCGTCTTTTCCCACGATGTTTGCGGGGGATGATCGTTTTTCCAATTGAAAGTCGGATCGACAATTAACCCCAATGGTGCAAACGGAGCGGAATCTCGTGCGTCGAACGACATGTCGCCCCTGGGATCGTCGATGCAGTAACCAAACAAGGAGTCGTCCCATTTCAGTGGACGCCCAATGGCGCGAGCGTAGGGATCCAAGAGAAGCTTGTTGGAATTGAATCGAAGACCGACTTCCGGCTTGTAGGGACCGCTGACGCGGAGCCCGTAAAGCGTACCGGGCTTCAAGTCGGGAAAGTAACCGTGAAAAACATGGTACGTCCGTTCTGGTAATTCAATCCGACGGCTTTCTTGGAGTGCTTCTGGTGAGTCAAAAAGACACAACTCCACTTTCGTCGCAGCGTCCGAAAAGACGGCGAAATTGACGCCTGCTCCGTCCCAAGTGGATCCAAGTGGATAGGGTTGCCCTGGCCAGACACGCATTCCACGTTCCTTAGTATTGACTGTCTTCAGCAGATTCGCCTCTTGCGTTTTCTTCTCCAGCCATCCCCAGAGCGATCGGCGGGTCGATTCTACGGAACAATCGATATCGTCAAGAATGTTAACAATACGGGAGTTTCCGGCAATTCATAGCCTTTCTGCCGTCGAACAGCGATTGATTTACCGCGTCTGCAGAGCTCTTTCGCTGAGAGTTGACATTTCCAATCGCCAACGGCAGCGTGATGGATCAGAAACCGAAGTCTGATCGACGATTCCTGGCCATGCCGCCACAACCTGTTGACCAAAGTTAGGGCGAGCCCCCCCGAATGGAGTCTCTGAAAACGGTTTCGTGAGGGTTCCGGATCAGCGGGAAACTCGGCATCCGTCACCCTCCTGTTTAACCGCCTGTTAACGCCGGAAAACAGCCTGACACAATCCGGTGATTTCATTGACGCCAACAGCGCATGAGATCCGTTCAGGTCCAACATTCAACCCCCTCAACGCCAATGGATCTGGTCCGAGTATGGATCTAAGCATTCTGCGGGCGATCACGCAACGGAATTCCCTCGCTTGCGATTCCTGCCTCTTAAAATTCAGGGTTAGCAAACTCGACAAACGCGATACAGGAAACACCGATTCCGTCAGCAAGCGAAAGTCGCTTCCTGCTGTCGCTAAGTACGTCGGTGCCGGAATTATCACTGTGATTATCGGTTTTCTAGTCGGTCGCTGCACCATGACTGACAGTGGCTTGCCAAAGGTTCCGACCTCGGACAAGTCTTCCTCCACTCGACCGAGCAAACACAAAAACCGTGTCAACGCAGACAACGTTCGTCAGGACGCCCGAGACGCGACGGCCCCCCGCGTCTCGGGCGTCAGTGAATCAATGAGTACACCTGAAAGATGTCACTAAAGTGAAGGGACGCCAGACGCGTGATCAAACGTCTCGGGAGCGATCACTCCAGCACTCTGCTCGTGGGAAGTTCCTTCCTGCTGGACTTGCACCTTTCGTCGAAGTCTTGTCGCGTCCCGTGTGACAAAAACTCTCCTCGAGTAAAATCATCGGATCGACAACTCCGGAGCACTTGCAACGCGTGACGATCGCCAACACAAGCGGTATACTCGCAAGCCTGCAGCGGTGGTTTGCTGCATGGCGGCTTTGTCTTTATTTGAAATTTGCTACAGGATGACACGCAATGCCAGCGTTCGATATTTCTCCTAAAAAAACGCGTGTCGGGTGGATCGGTACCGGTGTTATAGGTTCGAGTATGGTGGGCCATTTGATAACGGCCGGCTATTCCACGACGTTGTTTACGCGGTCCAAACATAAAGCCAGTGGACTGATTGACCGGGGTGCCAAGTGGGCTGAAACACCCAAACAGGTGGCCGAGCAGTCGGACGTTGTTTTTTCGATAGTTGGTTTTCCAAGCGATCTTCGAGAGGTGATTCTCGGTGCCAACGGTGCTCTTTTCGGCGCAACGCAGGGCTCGATTCTTGTGGATATGACTACCAGCGATCCGACATTGGCCGTTGAAATACACTCCCTCGCAAAGCAGAGAGGTGTCTACAGCGTGGATGCGCCCGTTTCCGGAGGCGACATCGGTGCTAAAAATGCGACTCTGTCAATCATGATCGGTGGGGACAAGGATGTCGTCGATGCCTTGCTGCCCTTGTTTTCAGTCATCGGAAAAACAATAGTCCATCAAGGGGGACCTGGTGCCGGCCAGCATACCAAGATGGCGAACCAAATTCTCGTCGCGACCAACATGGTCGGTGTCTGTGAGTCCCTCCTTTACGGTTACAAAGCAGGGCTCGACTTGCCAACAATGCTGAAGTCTGTCGGTCCAGGCGCTGCAGGAAGTTGGTCGCTCAATAATCTCGGACCACGCATCATTGAAAACAACTTTGATCCAGGCTTCTTTGTTGAACATTTCATCAAGGATATGGGCCTTGCTCTGGCAGAAGCCCGGCGGATGGGCTTATGTCTTCCGGGTCTGTCTTTGAGTGAGCAGTTGTATCAATCGGTCAAGTCCAAGGGCTGGGGCCGGAACGGCACTCACGCATTGATGTTGGCGCTGGCCGAAATGGCAAATATCGATTGGCGAAATCGAGAGTGAAGGTGGCTTTCGGGGAGGCCTCCACGGAAGTGGATGAGTCTAGATTGTCCCCAAGAAAACCCGGCGTTCATTGGTTCATTGGGATGACTTGGAAACTCGCAACGTCAGGCACAGACTGTGCCAATTCAAGGCAGAAACTCATGGCACGCAAGGGCGAGCAATTCGCAGGACTGACAGTGGCGATCGTCACACCATTCAAGGAAGGGCGTGTTGACGAGGCGGCACTCCGCAAGGCAGTGGATTGGCATGTCTCGCAGGGGACCAATGGACTTTGCCCCGTGGGGACGACGGGTGAATGCCCAACGTTGTCAACGGCTGAGCATGAGCAGGTCATCGCCGTCGTGTGTGAACAAGCGGCGGGACGGATCAAGGTCATGGCTGGCACCGGTTCCAACAGCACCTCTGAAGCAATTGAGTTAACCCGCTTTGCGAAGTCCGCGGGCGCGGACGGGGCCATGATGGTCGCCCCCTATTACAACAAACCGACCGCGGAAGGCTTCTTTCAACACTACCGAGCGGTGGCTGAAGCCGTCGATATTCCGATTATTCTGTACAACATTCCGGGTCGTACAGCAAAGAACATGGAACCAGACGTCGTCGCACGCATCGCCGAAATTCCAAATATCGTCGCGATCAAGGAGGCCACAGGCTCCATGGATCAGGCATCCCACACCCTTTCTCTGACGAATCTGACGGTCTTGTCAGGTGATGACAGCCTGACATTGCCTTTGCTGTCGATGGGTGGAAGTGGAATCGTGTCCGTCGTCGGCAACATTGTTCCCGGTGACATGCTGCAGATGCTCACCGCGTGGAACACGGGCAACATTTCTGAAGCACAGCGATGGCATTTCAAGCTGTTCGGCCTTTGCCGTGATATGCTCGGGATTGCCACAAATCCCATTCCCATTAAAGCCGCCATGAAAATGCTAGGACGAGATACCGGTGAATTGAGACTGCCTCTCACCGCACTTTCAAAACTTGAGGAGTCGCGATTAAGGCAGACACTGAATCAGTATGGACTCCTTTAATCCGCGTTGAAAAAATGTCGTGAATACCACGGCCCTCCAAATCTTCTGACCGACTGAATTTTCGACTTTTCAACTGCCAACCGACCTCGAGTCAGCTGATTTTCAGGGTGATCTAAGATTCCTGTTTTCAAAGCAACGAAAGAACTGATCATGGTTTTCGGATTCGGCAAGAAGAAACCAACCGCGAAGCGGAACGATGAAGGAGACGAGTCCGATGACGATGATGGTGACGATGATGGTGATCTCGTCAACTTTCAGGGCGCAATGAATGGGAAATCCGTGGACTTGGTGGCCCAAGGAAAATTGGTTCAAGTGGCATTACTACCGGCTAAGCGGTGGATTAGCAGTGGGCTTGAGAGACGTGCCGAAATGATTCGTCTGGACGTCAAGGGTGAGAACGCTCACACCACGTTGTCCATTGATGGGATGCCTTACGGCGGCAGTCGAATGCCGAGACAACAGGCTTCGTACATCATCCAAATGATGAAATTTTTGGCGGGGCTCGATGCCAAAATCAAGGGTCGACATCAGGCAGGCGGGATCAAGTCGGAGTATCTTGGAGCGAAGTTCGAACTTTCGGTGGAGGTCATACCACATGCGGAAGGAACGGAGCGACTGACAATTCGCGTGCGTAATTTAAAACAAAAGCTGGATACACCCGCCGAACTTGGATTTACCGAGTCCTTACGGCAGTCGATTCGAGATTTGACCGCACACAGACGCGGTCTGATTGTCGTCTGCGGGCCTCCGGGATCTGGAACGACAACGACCGTATACGGCCTGTTACGTGGAATTGACGTCTACCTTTATTCCATTTATTCCATTGTGAATACAGGGAGTCGAGAACTGCTCAACGTCAAAACCTTTGAAGCCAATGATGGTGACAATTACGAGACGTCGTGCCTACGAATGATGCGTGAAGAAGCGGATGTGATCTTTGTCCCCCCTCTGAAAGATGCCGAGACGACCCAACAATTCATGAGTGTCGCCGACCGGATATGCATTGTTTCCGAAATGACAGCGAAAGACTCAGCGCACGCCATCGCTCAACTGGTGGCATTGTCTGGCAACTCCAAGTTGGCGAGCGAGGTCATTGATGCGGTATTCAGCCAAAAACTAGTTCGTTTGCTTTGTCCAGAATGCCGCGAAGCCTTTCGGCCAAGCCCAAAGCTTCTGTCCAAGGTCGCTCTGCCTCCCGAGACAAAAGTGCTCTATCGAAAACCCGTGCCGGTGGTTGACGAAAAGACAGGCGAGGAAGAACCACCGTGCGAAAAATGTAGCGGCACCGGGTTCTTTGGGCGCGTGGCGATGCTGGAAGCGATTTTGGTATCCGATGCCATGCGAGTATTGATCGCCATGAATGCCACTGCCGCCCAAATTAAAGAGCTTTCCCGTTCCGAAGGCGGCCTGACCTTTCACAAAGACGGTTTAAGGCTTGTGGCCGAAGGAAAGACATCGCTCGAGGAATTGCAACGCGTGTTCCGAGTTTGATTCCGAGGGCCTTTTGTGGAAGCGTTCTAGGGCTAGTCCACCGGGAAGATTCGGCAAACCTGATACAATCTGAAACGGGATTCAACGACTGGGGCATTCATCAAAAAACAGCAGAAAAGAATAATTGACCGGTGCCGATCTTGCTTAGGATGTCGTGGTTAAGTTGGGATTCCGACTGTGGCCCAATTTCTTTCATTGAAGGATTCGACCCGTGGGACGCACACAACGCGCACTGACGTCTTTGGTAGCCGCGATTCCTGCGGGCTACCTCAGTTATTTGTTGATCATGGCGTTTCTGAGTAAGGCGGACACACTTAAAACGTCGATGCAAGTCATCGCTGGAGTGACGCTGCTTGCTGCGATGTTTGTTGCTGCGATGCCGTTCATTCTGTTAGTACCCAGTCGAAAAAAGAACGTCCCGGCTTCAACAACGGCGGTCCCGAAGGATGATGTGGACGCTGAAGCAGACTCTGTCGGTGATGAAAGTCGTGAGGAACTGTCCGCAACTGACGATTTCGCTTTCGACGATTCAGGCTCAAGGATTTCCTCCGCGTCGGAAGAATTATTCACATCCGATCCGGAAATCTCGCTGGACGATCTGAACGCGTTCGCTCTTGACGAAGACGAGGACGAGGAACCCGCGCCAAAGACGCGAAGAAAGTAATTTCCGAGCCCTGCCGCTGAAGGACTTGTAATCATCCCCGCGATTCGGCGGAATCGTTGTACGGAATCTCTATCCGAACGCCTTCAAAGGGATTCATCGACCGGGGTGGTGATGCGCATGCTGCGTTCCGACCATTGCCTCGGGTTCAATGATCGTGGACGACAAACTTGGCTCCTGATCGGGGTATACCCGTGCGAGAAACGGTTCGCCCACCACAGGATACCTCGAACGAGTTTTTCTGACGCTGGGTCAAATATCGGAAGGCCCAATCCGCTAAATCGTCAATGCGATCTTCACCTCTGGGGCCAATTGGCGTGCCTCCCTTCCGATCGTGGACAGACCCTGTTGATCCAACCCGAGCACTCCACTTACCTGCTGACTTTTGACCTGTCTTTCTCGCATGGCAAACAACGTCCATTGAATCGTATGGTGTGAGTCGCACAATTCGATTCACACTGTCTGGAACCGCGAAAACGGTGCCACGGACCAGTGTTTGAAGGCGGTCACCTCGATCGCGACAGCCTTTCTATCTTGCGAAATTCAGAGACGTCGTCGTCTCTGAATTTCGCAAAGCGAGTCCATTCCAAATTGGCGCCGACTGGACGATCACAGTCACGAGGACTAGAACAGCAATACATAGAATTTCGATCTTGACGGTCGCAGTCAAAAAAACGGGGCTGGACAACGATATTGAGAGTCGACGGGACCGCCAATATCTCTCTGGATGGAGTGACTGGCGGGTCCGTCCAAGGCTGTCAATTCGGTCCATTTTCAATGGACAAATCACGATGTGTCGCAGTTTCTGGCAGCGCGATAAGAGCCCACACTTTCGAGGAGTTACTCTGATGTATCGGTCCCACATGTCCCTACCGTTATTGGCCATCCTGTGTTTGTGGACTCCGTCGGCCTTCGCGGAAAACATTCAAGGTGAAGAGACGGGAAAGATTGCTGCTACTGAAAAGAAAACGCTTTCGGTGGCTCACATGGAGATTTCCGGAACCTACGCGGAGGGTGTCAGTATCCCTGGGCTATTTGGCGACGTCGTCGAAACGCTCGATTTCGGTTTGAAGAGAATGGAAAAGGCCGCCCGTGACGACACCTTAGAGGCGGTCATTCTGCACATCAATGATCCGAAAATTGGTTGGGCCAAGCTGAACGAATTGCGAGTCGGAATTCACAAGATGCGATCGAAAGGCCGCAAAGTCTTCGCCTGGATGGAGAGCGCGGACACCAAGAGTTACTTGATTGCGACGGCCTGCGACACAATTGTGATCCCCGAATCAGGGATGGTGATGCTTCCTGGACTGCATGCCGAAATCTCGTTTTACAAGAATCTTTTCGACATGCTGTCGATTCAACCTCAAATGCTCCGTGTCGGTGAGTTTAAATCCGCCGCGGAACCGTATAGCCGCTCCGAAATGAGCCCTGCGTTTCGCGAAGAAATGGAAGCGATTCTGGACGATTATTACCGCCAAATGGTCGAAATCATCAGTACATCTCGCCAACTCACAATCGATCAGGTCAAGACCATTATTGACACCGGATTGTTCTCCGCGAGCGATGCCCAACAACTCGGACTGATTGACGTGATCGGCTACGAAGACGCCATTTCGTCACTGATTAAAGCCGGGAACAAAGACTCTGAATTCAAAATCACCAAGGGATATGGCAAGAAAAAGATTGATACCGACTTCAGTGGATTCACCGGTATGGCAAAACTGATGAATTTGCTGATGGGAGTTGAGCCGAGCACACGTAAATCCACCGCAGCCAAGATCGCCGTAATTAACGCATCCGGCGCGATTGTCTCCGGTCCCAGTACCGCGAGTCCGTTTTCGGGGGAAGAGACGATGGGCTCCACGACAATGGTCAAGGCCATTCGTCAGGCTCGAGACGATCCCTCGGTAAAGGCCGTCATTCTGCGTGTTGACAGCCCAGGAGGAAGTGCCCTCGCCAGTGACCTCATGTGGCACGAACTGGAATTGCTCAACGAAAAAAAAACATTCGTTGTGAGTATGGGGGATACCGCTGCCAGTGGTGGTTACTATATCGCGATGGGTGCTGATCGGATTTTTGCGGAGCCGGGGACACTCACTGGGTCAATCGGGGTTGTCGGTGGAAAAATCGCGTTCGAAAAGTTCTACGAAAAAGTAGGAATTACAACGAGTGTCGTTCACAGAGGCACGAACAGCGGTGTCTTGAGCAGTACGATCCCGTTTTCTGATTCCGAAAAATCTGCGATGCAGAAGATGCTCAACGAGATCTATGCTCAGTTCACGACCAAGGCTGCGGCGGGGCGCAAAATGGATGTTGAAAAGCTGGAAAAGATGGCACGAGGGCGAGTTTATACCGGCGTGCAAGCTCTGCAACTCGGCTTGGTCGACGAATTGGGAACGCTGTCTGATGCCATCGCGTACGCAAAAAAAACTGCCGGGCTGGATCCCGATCAAAAACTCGAACGACTCGATCTACCAAAACCGACAAGCCCGTTTGAAACGCTATTTGGTCCGATCGATCCCTCCGCCGTAAGCACCCCGTCCGTTGTCGCCTCTTGGCTCACCCACTTTCCCCCAGAATTGGTCTCATTGTTACGCAGCCATGTGCTTTATGAGCAACTCTCGAAAGAACGGGTTCTGACGGTGTTACCTTACCGGATTCACTTCAACTAACCTCAAAACCAGCGTCAAGCTCCTTCGCGTTCGGCAACGAACCGGCCGCGACGGGATCTTCTCTTGCGTATTAAAAAGATTTGAAAATGTTTCGTGTGACAAAAGAAATTAACTTTTGCTATGGCCACCGTTTACTGAATTACGAAGGCAAGTGCAAGTATTTACATGGCCACAATGGTAAGGCGGTGATCACACTGGAAGGAGAGAACCTCGACGATCGTGGAATGGTCATCGATTTTTCCGACATCAAGAAGCACATTGCTGGTTGGATTGATATTCATCTCGATCACCGGATGATTTTGCATGAAGCGGACCCGATGGTGCCAATCTTCAAAAAGATGGGCGAACCGATGTATCTCATCAGTCAGAATCCCACGGCGGAAAATATCGCCAAGCTGATCTATGATTTCGCGAAGTCAAACAAGTTACCCGTATCTGAAGTCACGCTGTGGGAAACGCCCAACTCCTATGCCACGTTTAACGAGTCGCCGCGGCCTTGAGTGGAAACGGTCGATTTCGGTTTTGGAGTATCGGCAATGATCGGTGGCTCGGATTGTTGGAAAAGTGTTGTCAAAGTTGATGGCCAAAGAACTCGGATTACCGACGGTGACTGAGAATCGCGTACGGATAAAATATTACGGATCGATTTGTGATTCCGTTTCGCACCTGTTGAAACTCTGCAGAAATCATCGATGACACGGACTCTGCAGAGAAGGATCATCCCGTGCTAAGTGAAACTCGGGAAATCCCATTTCTCCCTCCTGCGTCAGAATCGGATTTGACAAACGAGGCGTTAACCCAGGCAATCAAAGCCGAATCACGACGGCTTGGATTTGAATTGGTTGGCGTGACTCCGGCTGTTTCACCTCCGGGGTTGCCCCAGTTGCATGACTGGCTTCGTGCCGGGTACGCAGGTGAAATGCTTTATCTGCCGCGACGTTCATCCGCCTATGAGCATCCACGCCATGTCTTTCCGTCGGTGCGGAGTGTCGTGATGTTGGCGATGAACTATCGTTCGGAGGAACCGGCACAGGTTGCGGCAAATGAGGGGCGTGTTTCTCGGTATGCCTGGGGAACGCTCGACTACCATGAACTCTTGAAAAACAAACTGAACCAACTGAGTCAATTCGTCCATGAGCAACGTCCGGGATGCACGACGCGCGGAGTCGTCGACACAGCTCCCCTATTAGAGCGAGACTTCGCTCGTCTGGCCGGACTGGGTTGGTTCGGAAAGAACACCATGCTGATCAACACGAGAAAAGGGAGTTGGCTGCTGCTCGCCGCATTGTTGGTCGATATTGAACTTGTTGCAGACTCGCCGCATGACACATCTCATTGCGGATCGTGTACCCGATGCCTCGATATTTGCCCAACCGATGCCTTTCCGAAACCCTATGTTCTTGATGCAAGAAAGTGCATCTCGTACCTGACAATCGAGCTGAAGACTCCGATTCCCGTCGAACTGCGTGAAGACGTTGGCGAATGGCTCTTCGGCTGCGATCTGTGCCAAGATGTCTGTCCCTGGAACCGAAAGGCGCCGCATACGAACGAACGTGCTTTTCAACCTCAATCCGATCTCAATCCTGCCAACTGTATTGCCCTTCTCGAAATGACTCGGGAGCAATTCGACTCGCGGTTTAAAAAGATGCCGATGGAACGGCCAGGATTTGAGGGACTGCGTCGCAACGCAGCGATTGTGCTCGGCAATCATGGTAATAGTTCCGCCGTTCCCGCATTGATCGCAGCCCTTCAGGATGACTCCCCGCTCGTTCGAGGTGCGGCGGCGTGGTCGCTGGGAAAACTGGGAGGTCTTGCCTCCCAATTGGCACTTTCTGAACGATTGCAGGTCGACTGCGATGACCACGTTCGGAACGAAATTTCTGCGGCACTCGCCGCGACCTCTGCAGCCGTAACTCCATGACCTCACAAACGGCGATGCGTCGGCGAGAATAAGACTACCGCCGAATTCTATCGGTCACCCGCTAGCAATGAGTGGAGCAATACCAAGGATCATTTTTGGTATAGATTCGGCACGGTGAAAGCGTGGATCGAGTTCTCGAATAGGCTTTCAACGCAAGTCGCTTATCCCACACACCAACTGTTAGACCATGATCGAGTTTTCGGGAGGATCGTCTCGTGAGATCACCCGTTTCCGAAACTGAGATTGACGTGCGCGACTGCCAACCCGCCATGGATCGAAATCCGATGCCCCGATCCTCCTGGGTGCGAATGCTTCAAAATTGGTCCTGATCGCTCGTGACTTCTGGGCCATTCTCAAAGATTTCAGACACGTGGCCACCGTCTCGCGGTTCCAAAATCGCCCTGCAATGACTAACGCTGTTTGAGTCTGTGACGCACCAGACATGCTAGTTTTCTGTTCAGAGTTCAAGACGTTCGGACGCACCTTCCCGGAAACATGCTCGCCCGGAACTGTCACCAAACAAGTGTCAGTCCCTGCGGCAGGCGCGGCGTCAATTTCTTGACCCTGCGTTCGCATGTGGAGTACGGGTGTTTATTCACCGCCGGAGGCGAAGCATTTCTTTTGTCTCCGCCGAATCATAACTCCTCCACACAATTTCCAAGTCAATTTCCAAGTCCAGTTTTTAAAAAAACGACAGCAATTAAGACCGGTCTTCCGGAGACTTTACCTTAGGCGGGCAGACCGTTTCATGAAACCGGATATGCCAAATCCTCCGAAACCGTCTCGACTGTATTGACGTATCAGCTGTTGTTTGATGCAATAGCCTAGACCCATCGATTGTGTATGTTCATTCGCTGTTCTAGGCATGCCGTCACATTTCAGTCTGCAGGTGTTCATATAATTGATTCTTGAGTCCGTCTGATTCGGTCTACTACCCTCGTTTGTCCAATTCGTATTTTTGTCACTTCAATCAAATCGTCAGACGGAACTGATCTCGTCGAGCTTTTGGGAATGATTCGATCCACTTCTTCTGGTTCCCGTTCATCCGTCCTTTGTGGGTGCAATCGCGGTTGATACAGACTACCTCCAACTTTCCCCAATCTTCGGAGCTAGACTTTTGACAAACAGTGAATCCCCGTACCAGTTTGAGCGGTTAGATAATTACACTTTGCTCACTTTACATCCGCTGATTAATGACGGTCAGTGGGGGAACGTCTCGCAAGTGGGTACTGAAATTCTCAATCGTCTTGAGGCGATGGAGAATCCTTCGTTGGTGGTGGATCTTTCCCCGCTCGACTATATGGGGAGTGCTCAAGTGGCACTTCTTGTTAGGATTTGGAAATCTCTTAAGACTTCCAAGGGATCGATGGCCGTACAGTGTCCCGGCGAAACAGCGAAGGCCGTCTTGGCGACGGCTGGTTTAAAGTCCGTTTGGAAAATTGTGGATACCCGCGAGGAAGCATTGGCTGCCGTCGGTGTCAGAGACTCTTATTCGTCCAATGAATCTGCGCCCCGTGTGGGAAGTCCCGTCCTCGGAATAATTGCGGTGGCCATTGCTGTGGCGGCGATTTTCCTTTGTGTTTTTGGACAAAAATTTATACCTGCTCCCGCCAGCTTCGGAGTGGTCGTTGTTTTCGCGCTGGCTTCTCTTGCTGCTGGTGGAACGGCTGCAATTCTCGCGACAGGTTTTTCGAAATGGGTCGGAGCAACCGCTGCCGTTGTCAGTGTCGGAGTGTTCCTTTGGGCCGGCTACCAATTTGGCAAATTTCAGAAACCACCCGTTGCCCCGCATTCGACCCCTGAATCAGAAGTGCAGACGGATGGTTCCGAATCCAAATTACCACCGGCAGACAAAAATGATGGTGGTGAGATCTCCAATCAGAAAATTGAAGCTCCACCTTCTCACGCTCCCATAAAAAGACCTAAATAACAATGAATTACCGAAGCAAAAGACGTGATTTTAAGATAAATAATTCCTGAGAAATTCCCCAATCTTCAATAATGATCAAACTCGCGCTTTATCGCATTGATAACACGGATTGCACGCGTCAAAAAAACGACCGAATCCCTTCACTTCAGTGATGAATACACCATGAGTCAATCTGCACATAAAAGTGAAAACATCTCCAGTCAAACAGCTGTTCGCGAAGAACTGCGTGAGCTTCTGGGGGTCGTTGGACCGGTTCCTCTTGTTGATTTGTTGATCGAGCGGGCATTTCATTTAAATGCGACGGACATTCACTTCGACCCCACGGGCGAGGGTTTGAGATGCAGAATTCGGGTCGATGGGCTTTTGCATGACATCTTAATGGTCCCTTTGGCAACAATGCCTCAAGTCATTTCTCGGCTCAAGCTACTGGCTGGAATGGACATCACCGAGCGGCGTCTTGCACAAGACGGCCATATGGCAAACACGTTAGGAGAGCGGAGTCGAGACATTCGTGTGGGGAGTGGACCAACGATTTATGGAGAACGCCTCGTACTCCGCCTGATGCCAGATGCTCAGTCGTTTGAACGATACGACGATCTGCACGAACTCGGGTTGGAACCGAACCAAGCGACTCAAATGGAGCGTTTTATTAGGGCGCCATACGGAATGGTCTTGAGCGTTGGTCCAGTAGGAAGTGGTAAGAGTACGACAATGTATTCATGCCTTAAGCGACTCAACGATCCGGCCAAAAGCCTGATTACCATCGAAGATCCTGTCGAGCGGCGAATGCCGGGAGTCAACCAGATTCAGGTTGATCCTAAAATCAACTTTTCCTTTGTCGAAGCTCTCCGAGGTGTGCTGCGACAAGATCCCAATGTGATGATGATCGGAGAAATTCGTGATTCGGAGACGGCACGAATCGCCGTCCGTGCGGGCCTGACCGGAGTGATGGTTCTGAGTACACTTCACGCCAACGATACGGCATCAACAATCGATGTCTTCCGTGATTTTGGCATTCCGCCGATGTTCATTGCAGATAGCCTGCAGGGGATCCTCTCGCAGCGACTAATGCGCAAGGCCTGTCTTCATTGCCGACAGGCATATCATCCGGATGAAGCCACCTGCGTCATCTTGGGAATTGATCCTGCAAATGCGGCAGCAACGTCGCTGTTTCGCGGTCAAGGGTGCGATTCGTGCTTTGGAACAGGGTACTCCGGTCGAACTGGAATTTACGAAGTTATGGGACTTGATGCGGAACTTCGCCATGAGATTATTAAAGGTGCCCCGCAAAATGAGTTGATGTCGATCGCCAAGTCCAAAGGAATGCGCACACTCGATATGGCCGCCATTCAAAAAGTAACGGACGGGATCACGACAATTGAAGAAATGCATCGCGTCTTAACGTAGTTTCCAGACAACGGATTTGATCGGCGTCCCGGATAGTATCGAGCGTTGAATTTCGCTATTTTTTACATGCTCTACAGAAAATCAGCAGCCACACGGTCTGCCATAAAGAGCCCCTCACGAGTGAGGCGTATTCCCGCATGATCATCGTCCAACCATCCACGTGCGACATTTTCTCGAATCGCTGTCTGAGCAATCTGATCCATGGGGAAACCGCATCGTCTTTGGAACTCCGCTCGTGAAATGCCCTGAATACGGCGGAGACCGAGGAACAGAAGTTCTTTTGCTCGATGCACCGGTTCAAGTGTCTCCGTCTCGGCGACAGGTGACTCACCAGTTTTAATCCTCTTGAGCCAGCCGAGAACGCTCCGGATATTTGTTTCTCGAGAGCCATTGACATAGCGCGCCGCTCCGGGACCATAGGCCCAGTACGAGTCACCGATCCAATAGGCCTCGTTGTGTCGACAATGAAAACCAGGTCGAGCAAAGTTCGATATTTCGTAATGTTCGAGTCCTCCGTCGCAGAGATACTCGATGGCCAAGGCATATTGATCGCGTTCGAGTCCTTCGTCGATCGGCTGCATCTCACCGCGCCCTCGTCGAGTCCAAAAACTAGTTCCCGGCTCCCATGTTAAACCGTAGATCGACATGTGGGTGACCCCCAGCCCGATTGCACGCCGCAAACTTGATTTCCAACCGTCGAGGGATTGACCTGGCACGCCAAAAATTAAATCGATTGAAATGTTCTCAAACCGCTCCCGGAGACGAAGCATGACATCATCAATGTCATCTGGTGAATGGTCGCGTTCTAGCAATCTCAAAGATTGTGGCGAGAAGGACTGCACACCAAGACTGATCCGGTTCACGCCCGAATCGGCTAACAATCCAATTTTTTCTTGTGTCAGATCGAGTGGATTGGCTTCCACACTCACCTCTGCTCCCGGCAAAATCTGAAATCGTTGGTGAATGATCTGGAATAATTTTTGGAGTTGCTCGCATGAGGGGTGAGTCGGCGTACCACCACCTAAAAAAAGCGTCTCAAGGCCATCTGCCCGACTAGTCGCGGCCTGCTGATTCTGCTCGCGATCCCATTTTTTTCGTTCACTTTCAATTTCCCGCTCCAGAGCCACGAGATACTCACTGATCAAGTCATCTCGATCCGCGATGAGGGTGAAATCGCAGTAGCCACATCGGCGACTACAAAATGGGACGTGAACGTAGGCCGAACGTGGCTTCGCAAAAAATTGTAAATTGCTGTCCATTTTTTATTTTTCCGTGAAGCCAATCCGAATTCTCAAGCATTCATGGGTGACGACAGAATCAGCCGTTGATGTCTCTGCAATCCAAATCATGGAATCCAACGGCGAATACGTTCCGCACGCTTTGGCAACATTTTTTTCTCTGTTGTGGAGAGTCCCGCTGCTGAAACCGTTCCGGTCACGAATGCTTCCTTGGTGAATTGAGTTTGATTGTTGTGACCGACGTTCACCAGAGCAAGGCGATCCTGTGGGCTGCGGACGGAAGGCTATGTTTTGTATCGTGACTAGGGGGATTTGGTGAGACGGTATTTTCCCCTTTTGAGGTGGTTGTTCCGAATCCTGAGAGTATGGCGCGGCGAACAGTCAGTCGTGTCTCTCATGGACGATTTCAACAATCCAAGTCGGTCGTCCATGTGAACTAGGGCATTGACGATCGGCAGCGGCGGTTCTGACGTGTACCTTCCGCAGTAAACTTGCCTGCGGCAGACTAACAACCGGACTCCGTCAACGCTTCACAGAACTCCACACTGAAATACCCCATGATCAATCCCTCCGCACGAGACTGAGAGGAAACATCGAGTCCAGTACCCTTTTCACTGCGGTTCTCTGATCACAGAAATAAACGAGCAATGAGCATGCTCAGCCTGTGCCGGTTGGCATTCCGCACCAGTCACACAAGTCGGCACTCCTTGAAAGCCATGGCGGCGCGGTTTTTAAATGTTAGCCTCTGAAACGAACACCAGTCAGATCCGAATCGGAGATCAGTACACTCAGACAGGGAATAGAGCGGGTGTTCGCTGTTAACAGCCTGTTGGCAGAGGCAGGCCGAAGCTCACGCTGAGCCCCATGGATGTGGAGAGCCATTTATTGATCGCGACTTGGTGTGATATTAAAACCCGTCGTGGACTTGTTCAGCAGGTTTCTCAGCATATTGATCGGCTGTAGCCGCCAATTAGTCGCCACAAACACAGGCCCGCGATTACCGGTTCTCGCAATATTTTTCGCTGGACGGCCAAAACGTTTTTTTAATGTGACACACCATTTCAGCGACGTCGCCGACGATGCAACCAAAAAAAGAGCAACTCGTCGACGACGGTCACTTCAACGAAAGATCTAGGCAGATCAGCAAAAGCCAGTGACTGAGGCCTGATCAATCGCTTGAGTGCGATACGTTACCGATTTGAAAACGTTTTTTCGCAACACTTTCCACGAGCGGCCAAGAAGTTACTTTCTTCGGGCGGCAGCGGGTTTTGATGCAGCGATGGCCGTTGCGGCTCGCTCTTCCAAATTGACCATCGGACTGAATCGGCGAACCTTCGCTGCGATCGCCAACTTATCGGCTTGATTGGTTGCCTTGCGGAATCTCGCTTCAAATTTTTTCAATTTCACCGCATGTTTGCGGCGACGTTCTTTTTCGCGATCTCGTTCAGTGCGCGGCATGATGCAACTCTTAATTTCCAAGCTCAAATCCACTGAGGCGATTCAAAGCGTCAAATCCACGGAATAGGAATAATTTCAATACGATGCGGCATTAGACGATGCTGTACGCAGCATGCTAGCGCAACTTTTTGTGGCAGGTTTTACAGCGGACGCGCATTCCAACCAGCTTGTTGCATTTAGGACAACGCTTGGCCTTGCGAGCTAATTTCAATTTCGTACGTGGACGTAAAACCATTTCATTCTGTCCTAAATCTCAGCCAACAACCGCAGCCTATATCGTCCAAGTCGGTTCCTGAACGATGGGTGAAGATAACGGGCAAATCCTTTCCATGCAAGCCATTGAACCACGCCGAAATCGAATCCTCGGTCTAAACCTGATAATTCTCATTCCAGCAATGCGGCCCTTTGGACGGACGCTGGTCAGGATAGAACTTCGGATCCTCCCTCGCCCCCCACATTGGTCTTCGCCGAAAAATCCGAGGAACCAATCTCGTGTCCCGAATCAGTCCGAGAATCACTTCGAAAATCGCTGGCGGGCTCACCGACCGCTGACATTTTCCCGTGAACTCATCTGTGTGCCATTCGAGTCGGAATTCGGCGGAAATTTTTTCGCTCGCTTTTTTCGTCGATGACACAAAAAGCTTTCGTCTCGTCAACACCGTCAGCTAAGAAGGTCTATCTCGATTCGAATTCCCGTTCGACGGCTTCCAATTCTTTGGTCAACCGCCGGTAGCCATATTCGTTGAGGAGGGCGATGATTCCTCGATCACTGTTACTGCGTGCCACAACAGCGAGCGCGTTCAATGCGTTGTACATTGAGTTGACTGCTGCTTGCAATTGAGCTTGTTGTTCTTCAGCGTTCTTCTCCTGTCTGGCGATTCCCGCCTTGGCCAACGATTCTAAGCTGTTCATGTATTCCCAGCCAAATTCCGCTCGACGAGCGTGATAGAGAACGTAAGATCGGCCTCCCACCCGAGCACGGGTATTCGCTCTGTACATTTCATTCATGGCATTCTGGTAATGATCTCGGACCTGCCCCCACCATGCCGGAACGACTTTTTTTGGCTCGTAATGTTTCATCACGATATTTGGTATTGGGGAACTAAATTCGACGTCATTCTCAGCAATCAGAGTTGTGGCCTCTTCAATCAGTCTCAGGGCTTTAATGACCGGAACGGCAATCCCATCCCCACAAATCGTCGAGACCATATCGTGACAGGCCTGATCGGACGTGATATCCGGATCAAAACTAGCTCGACTGAGAAAATAGGAGCTCAGATCGAAATCGCCAACAGACAAAAAATCCGTGCAATAACCTGCCCAACGTTTTTCGCGGGACTGGGCTATCATGCGTTCCAGGGATTTATGAGAGGCCTGCGGTAGAAATCCCGTGTTGTCGTCTGTGAGGATCAAAATCAGTCTGTCGGAGATCAAATCGGCTGCAACTGCGGGCCGTTCATTTTCGTTCTGAGCGACCTGACGAGCCGTGTAATCCACAAAACGCAATTGGCCTTTCGGCGTGGGCGTGAGCTTGTCCAGACAGGCAAACAGATCGGGATCGATCTGCAGGAAATTGACCTCCAGAGGCTGTCCGTCGGGACGCAGGAACAGATTCGAATCCGATCTCAAGCGGGTCAAAAAATCAAATCCGACCAGGTGACTACGAAAGGCGAGATCGCCTGTTTTACGAACTCCGATCTGCAGACGATGGCGTGCTGAGTCGGTGAACTGCAACAAACTCGGCAGTCCGTCAGGACCAGATCGTTGGGAGAGGCTGTTCCAAGAAGATTCTGCATGCTCGCTCCACTCGAGTTTTTTTGGCAGAGACAAATAGACTGCGTCTACTTCTGGATATGTGCCGAGATAAGCCCGGAGTTGAGTTTTGGCGATTTGCATGAGCACCTCGTCGTCCGCCATTTGTAATGGCCCGGGACCAATGCTCAATTCGTTTTCGCCTCGTAATAATTTTGCCTGCGGCATCGTTGTGAAAAACTCTTTAGGAAATTCCAGAGGCGACATCACGAGGCCAACAGTCATTCCCATCTCGTGGGCGTATTTGATGATCCCTTGCAACAGTGCGGTACCCGCTTCAATGCGTTCTTGGTAGGTCTTCCGTCCCGTGAAATCAGGGTTTTCAAACAGTTTCGCTCCTGCAAACGCCGAACGTCCCGCGGTGTTCGCGCCGACGGGATACTGCAATCCATACCACAGCACTCCAGTCTGCTTTTTCACTCCGCCAAACTCGAAGTCCACGAACGGTTGCCACGAATGGACGCTCAGCAGAAGCCGGTTGTATTTCTGCTTAGCCAGCTGTTTCACAACCTGTTTTTGTTCTTGAAGCCCCCACGATTCCTGGCCGATAGGAAAATCATCAATGGTCCGCCATGCTCGACTGCGAAGCTGCGGCTCTCGCACGACATCGTATCCTGTGAGTTTGAATGCGGGTGGCGTGGCCGGATCCAAGTCACCGTACAACAGTGAGCGAATGCCGAGTCGATGAGCCAATTCCGACACGGCCCAGAAAGTCGCTGCGGGGGTCTCTCCCCCCACGAGTAACGCCGGTTGACCGCGAAAATTCACAGTCTTCAGGCAGTGTCCTTGGTCACTCAGTTTCGGCCATGAGGCACTCCAATCTCGCGTCTCTGGATTCGATGACGGACTACCGACAAAAATGACGTGTGCCCCAGGGTCGCTCGGCGTTCCCGCGAGACTGACTTCGGCCTGATACAGTCGGCGAAGGTGACCTGCCAACTCTTCTGCCGCCGTATGTTCCAAACTTGGCGACACCACATTTGTCACAATTTCGACCTTTGGACCGGCTAGCAAATCCAAATGAGACCCAAGAAGTAGGATTGCCAGCCACAGAAAACGTCGTGTCATTATTGGGCCTCACGAGAAAAACAGTGCAACGATTCGCGTCCGCGAATGAAAAGGCGTCCGTCGGCAATAGCGGGCGACGACAAACAGCTTTCCCCGATATCGTTCTGAGCGAGAACTTTCAATTTCGATCCCTGTTCCAGCACGACGATGGTGCCATTTTCACCGGGAACGTAAATCTTCCCGTCGCCTGCGGCGGGCGAACCGTAATAGTCTCCAATGGCCCGGATTCGGCTCAACTCCCAATGCGGCGTTCCGTCTTTCGTACTAAACGAGCTGGAAATCCCACCTTTCTTAACGACGAAGAGTTGTTCGTTAACCACAAGCGGTGAAGAAATATTAGAGGGGGACCGATTGTTGAGATTCCACAACACATGCGTTTTCGTGACATCGCCAGTCCCGCCACCCCTGATGGCTTGGATGGTGTTCCCGCCAGCCGTTTGGTTATCTAACGAAACAAACGCCGTATCTAATTCGATGCCGCTCAGCGTTCCGCTTTTGTCTCGGTCTGATTGATCGAATCGACTCCAAAATTCCACAGGAATTTCTGCTCGTGAGAGGATTCCGTCTTGATCGGTGTCCAACCACTCGAGCAGCGCGAACTTCAATGTTCGAGTATGATCACCATAGCTTTGGACCGAGACATAAATCACGCCATCGCGTTCGACGGGCGAGGTGATCATGGTGCGTAACAACGTGTTGCAGGTCCACAATTCCTTTCCTGTCAATGGGTCATATCCCTTAAGTTTTCCGCTTCCGGAAATTACAACATCCGTGCGTCCGTTCGCTTCACAAATGACCGGAATCGCATAGCCGGCAAGCATCTCTGAGCGTTCCGCTTTCCAGCGACGTTTTCCGGTTCGACTGTCCACGGCGAAGAGCGCGGGGGCCAAATCATCATCCTGGTTGAACAGCACCGAATCCTTGTAAACGATCGGCGAGGAGGCGGCGCCCCAATCCATCAAGTAGGCGGGAACCTCCATTTCGTGTCGCCACACCTTTGCCCCCGTTCTGACATCCAAGGCCAAAAGTCCGAGCGTGCTGAAGTAGACATAGATCCGCTCTCCGTCGCAGGCGGGTGTCGATGACGCTGCGCTGTTTGGTGGAGTCGTCCGCGGCAGTTTTCCGGTGTCGTATTCCTGTTTCCACAATTCCTGTCCCGTGGCCGCATCAAACGCAAACACCGCTAGCTCTTGCTCACCGGTCATGGCTGTTGTAAAGACGCGTCCATCGAAAACGATTGGGGAACAGGCTCCGTCGCCAACCTTAACTGACCACAGACGGTTCTGCGCGTCTGAAAATTCCGTCGGGAGCGACTTCTCGGAAGTCGAAACCCCTCCGGCATTGTGGCCGCGAAACTGAGGCCAATCTTCAGCGTCTCCGCGCGTTGGTATCAACGGAAGAACGAGCAGAGGCAGTAGACAACGAATTCGTTTAATAAGCCGCTTCATGAAACCGCCTCACAGTGTGCAGAAAAATTGTGATGTCGTTTGTCATTTTGTTTGGACTGATTTCTTGGGGGCTTCCGGCCTGCCCTGTGTGACGGTCACTTCTGGGAGACCAATCGACAGGAATCCGATGTCCCACACAGCGAGACTCTTGTCATGTCCACCCGTTGCCAGAGTCTCTCCATTGCGAGACAGGGCAACCGCTGTGATACGACTTTCGTGACCTTCTGCCGTGGCCAGTTCTTCTCCGGTGGCTAACTCCCAGATCTTCAATTCGTTCTTTCCTACCGCTCGACCACCACTAATGCTGATTGCTGTCTTTCTGTCCGGGTGGAATACGACTGCGTTCACAGATCGACTGTGACCCGCGAAGAAGCCCAATGCTTTTTTGGCGTGGATGTCGTAAACGTTGACATTCTCATCCATGCCACTCGACGCCAGATAGGCTCCGTCATGTGAAAAGGCGACGCCTGTCGCTCCCTTTGCGTGGAGTTCGAACGACTGCTCCACTTCTCCCGTTGAGGCGGCCCAGATTTTGACTTCGCCCCCTCGAGTTGGTCGGGTGTCGTCGCCGGCTGATGTGGCGATCCACATGCCATCCGGAGACCAGGCGACTCCGGTGACCGGCAACCGATGTTTTTTGAATAGGAGCGGCGTTTCCGTTCCCTCCACAGTCCACACATAAGCCGTTTCATCATCACTCGCCGTAGCCAATCGACGCCCATCCGGCGAAAACGCCAAACTCGTGACGTAGCCCCGATGTCCTTTGAATTCCTTGACGAGGCCTCCTTGGGCTAAGTCCCACAGCGACACGTTCTGATAACCGCCGGTGGCAATCACTGTTCCATCGCTGGAGAAGGAGAGTGCACGGACTTGTCCTGAACGGACGACGATCTCGCGAATCACCGACTTGCGATCGAGGTCAATGAACTGCACGGCCCCGTTGATACCTGCCGCCAGCAACTTTCCATCGGGGCTGAAGGCAACGCTTGTCACCCAACTCGGGAATGAGCTCAGGCGTACGAGCGGAACGAGTTGCCGGGGTTCAAGATTGGCTGCTTTTGAAACAGGCTGCTCCTGCGGTAGGGCGTTTGTTTCCTCCTCCGCCAATGTGGACAGACTCATGATCAACGTCAAAATTGCTGGCATGGCGATTTGCACAAAGCGTCCCTTCAAGCTCTTCCCCCACTTTAACCAGACTGCGTGACAGCCCGCAAGCGGTGACAACAACATTGACTGGACCGGTGTCGTTGTCAAACAGAACTCATTTGGACAAGGTCCCGTATGACCCGCAAAACAATTTGGGGGGGAAAGATACGGCGATGGAAAAAGTCGACCCCCGTGCGTCGAACGAGCCTGGGATCAAACAGACGCTGGGTGCCTCATGGGCAAGAATCACGATAACGGATGAACGAGGATGGTCGAATAGTGTTCACCGATATAGACTTGCCATCGACAGTCTGAAATTTTCTTGTAACGCGATCTGAGGGGAGATTTGGTGATGGTTCGACACTCGAAAGGACTCCGGGGATCCCGTTCAATGAGACGAGCGAGTATTGAGTGCATCGTTTTTCTGACGATGCTGATGTCTGCAGGCCTACTCTGGCAACGAGCATTTGCGGAAGAGACGGAGAGTCTCGGGACGACATCGGCGGAAAGCTCGGCAAACATCGGCAAACAAATGCAGAACACGCCCCCGCCCAAGGGAATCCCACGCGAGCCGATGGAGGTTCTGATTGCCCTCGGTCCGTTTCTCTATCCGCTCGGGATTTGCTCAATCGTTCTGGTTTGGTTTTCCCTAGAAAGAATGGTGATATTGCGGCGGGGTCGAGTCATTCCTCGCCCCTTCGTGAAACGGTTCTTTGAGCATCTTAATGAAGGCAAACTCGATCCCAAATCCGCCCTCAAGCTGTGCGAGGAGAATGGAAGTCCGATCGCTTCCATTTTTGCTCATGGGATTCGCAAGTGGGGCAAAGGCAGCGTGGAGGTCGAACAGGCAATTATTGATGGTGGTGAGCGGCAAGTCAGTCTGTTCCGGAAGCACTTGCGGATCATCAATGGCGTGGCCACAGTCTCACCGTTACTCGGACTGCTTGGTACGGTTGTCGGCATGATTGAGTCGTTCAACACGATTGCAACAAAGGCCGCCATGGGGAAATCCGAGGAATTAGCCGCCGGAATCGGCTTGGCCCTGCTGACAACGGCAGCAGGGCTGATGATCGCCATTCCTGCTCTGATCATTTACATGTATCTATCGGGAAAAGTCGATGCTCTGGTGATCGCGATGGATGGGCTTGCACAAACCTTAGTGGATACCATTTCGGCCGAAGGCCTCAATGATCAGGTTCGCCTCGCGGCGCGTGCTGGTGCCAGCACCAAACCCAGCAGCGAGATTCGCAAGCCAAATTGATCGCATTGACTGCGATTCGTTCCTCGGCACCGATTACAGAAATGTGACCGGTGCCGCCGCCGAGCCGCAAAGGTGAAAACATCCTGCTGTTGATTGCAGCGATGCCGAAAGGACATTTTCCCGAAAGACATTTTTTGACAGGCGACAAGCCCTGATTGGTCAGAGTCCTGCGCGATTGGCGCCCGGAATCCACAACACGTCCCGAAGTCCGTTGTTGTTTGCCGCGCGAGCCATAACAAAAAACAGGTCTGAGAGACGGTTCAGATAGATCGCAATCTGGGGATTGATGTCTTCGTGTGAGGTCAATTTCAAGACGCCGATTTCGACGCGACGACAGACGGTTCTCGCATGGTGCAGGTGTGCCGCACAGACTGTTCCGCCGGGAAGAACAAAACTGTTCAAGGGCGACAACTTTTCATTGGCGGCATCGATCCACCGTTCGAGTTGTGTGACCTGAGCTTCGGTGACACGGAGTGGCTTCGTGGCTGTGGGTATTTCAGTTTCAGACTCGGGAACACATAGGTCGGCTCCAATGTCAAACAGATCATTTTGAATATGAATCAAAATCTGCATCTCCAGATCCGTCGGACCGTTTGCTAAGACCACTCCGATCACTGAGTTCAGTTCATCAACGCCACCGTAGGCACAGATCCGCGGATCTGTCTTGAAAACGCGACGACCGTTACCCAGTGAGGTCTGTCCCGCATCACCACTCTTGGTGTAAATTCGATTCAAATGAACCATTGTCGGACTCCCTGATAAATTTCAAGACGCCAAGACCTATCGAAACCGGATTGACGATCCATCAAAACCACCGGCCGAGACGGATCATCGCGCCAGTGCCGGTGACGCGCGGCGCTCATTCACGAAGACAGAAAAAAGAGAGCCTTCGTCAGGTGGAAATTGACATTGTTTGGCTGCCGTCTTCAAACCAATTCGGCGGCCATCGGATCCGGAGAAAAGTCGGCCGCTCACTCGACTGACTGCACCGGCACCGGCACCCTGGAGTGTTCAATGCACGAGAGATCCGCCTGCCGAGGCAGGGGCGGTCAGGCTGAAACGTTGATCATTCGATTGGGACTAGGGTCTCTGCCCGGTGGACGCAGCAAATTGCTGGAGCCGTTGACCAACGACCGCTGGACTCGGACGCAGAGTTCCAACGACGCCCGCCAAAGCCGTTTTGATCGCAGGATCCTGTGTGGTTAACCAAGCGGAATGAATTGCTGCGATGCCCTCTTGGGTAAGCAGCAGTCCGAATCGCTGGATGTGAAATGTTAGTTGAGTCGCCGCTGTTTCTCGAAGTTTCATATCGAGCGACGTGTTCAGCACAAGAACTGACAACTTCTTTTGAGCTGATCCGGTGCCGATTCCTGCTAAAGCAACAAGGGCATTTTCTCCGGTGTCCGCGACTTCAGCGACTCGTCCAATTTGCTGCTCCGCCGGAGCGATGTCGAAGACACGTACGCCTTGATCCGAGGCGAGTGACGCCAACCAATAAACTGCCGCGATCTTCTGTTGATTCCGTTCATAAGCCGTTAATTCAGGTGATCTTACACGTTGAACAAACGGCTGAAACTGTACTAAGAAATCATTGTCCGATGCCGACTCAGAGACAAATACGGCCAGTTTGCTGCGGGAGACGAGACGAGCCACTTCGGTCCGGACGGATTCAGGACCATAAATCACAATGGGCACGGCCGAGGTACGGGAATCACTCCGTAAATTAGAAATCGTCTGAGTCAAATCCCAGCGAATGCAGTTTGCATGGACGACAATAAGATCAATTCCAGCTTCCGTCGTTGCCTTCTCAAACCCCTCACGTCCCGTCGTTGCTGTCGTCGCCTGGTACCCCACGCCACGCAAGTAGCCCGCCGTGACGCCACTGCGACTCTCATCAGCATCCACAATCAGTGCTCGGGATCGACCTGAATCCGTGAGAGCCCTTGCGAGAATCGAAACGACTCGACTGGAACCGGTAAATCCGTTCTTGGGACCAATTCTCAGAACAGTGACGGCCGCCGCGAATTGGATTCGGGAATCGGGGGCATTCAAGGCAGCAATCACCGGTGATTTCAAGCCGGCGGACCCGTAAATCTGTTCTCGAGTTCCAATTTGTGCCAGAACATTGAGCGTTGCAACGGCGGTGGACGATTGTCCGGCATCTATCGCTTCCGCCAAGCCCCTCGAGACGGTCTCCTCTCCAGCAGTCAACGCCAAGTCACTTGCGGAACCAGGTCCCGTCGGAAGAGGCTTACCCCAGCCGTTCTGAAGAACCTCGGAGCCCAACAGCGAGGCCAGATATTGCGCTTGCATCTCAGGCTGTTCCGGAGACAGCGCCAATGATTGATTGGCAAATTTGGCAGAGATCAGCAGAGCCGCAATGGAGGGGTCATACGATTTAGAGGCGACCGTCGACAGACTCTTGTCCCAGCCCCAGAGGGCAACCGATCCATCATCTTTGAGCGGCAGGATATCTCGATCGCGGTAAAATCGTCGGGCGAAATATCTCAACTGGTTGGATGCCAAAACAGAGGAAATCTGGTCTATTTTGGAGGGTGATCCCTTGAGCAGTTTGGCAAGCACCCTTTGAGCCGCATCGCGGACACTGAGCGACAGACGATCCGAAAACGCCGGGTACCAAAGGTAGGGAATGGCTTCTTGTGCATTGAGCCATCCGAGGAGATCAAGGATCACGATCTGGATCCGCTCTTCGGGTGCGTCAAGTCCTCCCAACAACGGGGGCACAATTTCCCTTCCCATGCGAGACAGCACAAGCACCAAAGTATTCTGTTGTGTGCCGGCTCCCGCCTGTCCGATCATTTTTAGAATATGTGGGACGGCGAGCGGCCCCGCATTCTTCAATTCCACAATCGCCTGCTCACGTTCTGTCGAGTTTCCTAGTACGCGGACAAGCAGTTCCTCTATGTAGGCGGGATCTTCCGACCGTCTTTTGCCGATGTCACTCAATCGATTGAGAAGCCGAATCGAGACGGGTTGTAGCTCTTTAATGCCTGCAAGTTTGACGAACTCGGCAGTCCCAAACAGAGTTCGAATTTTGGTGAGCAAATCATCGTTAGGTAAAGCCGCTTCGACTTGTTCGAGATATTGACGGGCCAAGTCCATGCGTGCCAGATCGACCATTAACAACGTTCTGCGGAACAGATCTTCCGGCGTCTTCGGTTCCACTAATAATGGTGATGGCTCGGGAACTTGCGGAAGTTTGACAACTGCGGTTGCGTCAGGGGCTTGAGCCAGCAAGGCTCTCGGACAGAGGAGCAACATGGCCATCCAAACGGCGCTCATTGAAACTATTGGACGAAGCCGGACCATTCACTGACTCCACTGTTGTGGTATGCAACCTTCGCGATTCCCGTGAAGAGTGGAAATTGACGGGCAAAGTCACTGCTCTCCCAAGGCGATCCAGCGGCCCCTATAAGACAGGACACTCTGGATTCGACCTCATCAACATCGACAGACGACCCGTAAACAATCCACGCCGCTCGACGACCGAATTCATCGAACGAACAGTTAAATCATCGGGAATGGGTGTTACCGGTCAGGCTGATCGCGTAAAGCGTGTCGGTCAATCCTTTTTTTCGAGGAGGCCCGTGTGGGGGGCTAACAATCAAAAATCGGCCGATTTTGCAGGACTCGAACCGACTGACGGGTGTCAGTCCTGCAGTTCATGAGCGATGAGATCGGCATAGATTTCGCGGCGACGAATGACTTTCACATCCGAACCGTCGACAAGAATCTCTGCAGCGCGGGGTCTTGAATTGTAGTTGCTGCTCATTGCCGTGCCATAGGCACCAGCGCTGAAGATCGCCATCAAATCGTCTCGGCGCATGGGGGGAAGGTAGCGATCTTTCGCAAAGTAGTCGCTGGATTCGCAGACCGGACCAACGACGTCTGTCTTTTCGCATCCAGCGATCTCTCCCTCAACAACGTCGGGCATTGCCACAGGGGAGCTGACTGGCCAGACGCGGTGGAATGAGTCGTACATAGCAGGACGAATCAAATCATTCATCGCACCATCTTGAATCACGAAAAGTTTGCCGCCCTCACGCTTGGTATAGACGACGCGGCTGACGAGAACGCACGAATTACCGACAATAAATCGACCAGGTTCTAAAGCCAGTCGACACTTTGCGGCCTTAACTGCAGGGACGATCACTTTCGCATAGGCTTCGGCTGGCAAGCCCTCTTGACCTCGGTAACTAATGCCGAAGCCTCCGCCGAGATTGAGCCAATTGATTTCGTGACCGTCTCGCCGAAGCCCCTCAACAACCTCAATCGCTTTCTGTCCCGCGGCCTCGTAGGGATCGGTCGTCAAAATCGGCGAACCGAGGTGCATATGGATTCCCTGCAGTTTCAGTCGCTTGTCTCGCAGCACTTTGGCTGCCAACTCGCGAAACCGCTCGATATCCATACCAAACTTATTTCCCTTCTTGCCGGTCGTTGTTTTGGCATGGGTCTTTGCATCGATATCGGGATTGAGACGCAAGGCAACGGGACCGACCACGTTCATCGAACCAGCAACAGCGGCAATCGCATCGAGTTCCGCTTCGCTTTCGACGTCGAACATCAGGATATTGTTTTCCAGTGCGAATCGAATCTCCGCGTCCGTCTTGCCCACGCCTGCGAAGACCACCTTCGATGTGTCGCCCCCCGCAGCCTTGACGCGATACAGTTCGCCGCCCGACACCACGTCAAAGCTGATTCCCGCATCATGCATCACCCGGAGAATACCGAGAGTGGAATTGGCCTTGACCGAATAGCAGATGACCGGATCCACCTCCGCAAATGCGTTCTGTAGTTGCTGCAGTTGACCGAGCAAAAATGCCTTTGAATAAATCCACAGCGGGGTGCCGAACCGTTCCGCCAGATTCGCCACCGAAACATCTTCGCAGTAAAGGTCGCCATTGCGGTATTGAAACTGACTCATGTTGATCCTTGTTGAGAAAATCCGACAACTTTCGAGAAAGGCTATTGCCTCCGTCTCGATACGCAGACACATTGGATCCACAGCGCACTGAAGACGGGGCCTCAACGATTCTCTGTTCTCGCGGCATGGCTCGCCAAAAGTTCGGCAATCTGGATCGCATTTGTTGCCGCCCCTTTACGAAGGTTGTCGCTGACACACCAGAACGTGAGGCCGTTCGGATGGGAAAGGTCTTGGCGGATCCGGCCGATAAAGACAAGATCACTGCCCGTACAGTCGCAGGGCATTGGATAGCCACCGTAGGCCTCTTCATCAATGACCTGGATGCCAGGAAAGGCAGAGAACAGTCTTTTCGCCTCCGGCACCGAAATCGGCCTTTCCGTTTCAACGAGAACCGTCTCGCTGTGACAGTTGACGACCGGCACCCGGACGCATGTTGGGCACACCCTAATCGAGGGATCACCCAGAATCTTCCGCGTTTCGTAGACCAACTTCATTTCTTCACTTGTATAGCCCTGCTCCTTAAATCCACCAATTTGCGGGATGACGTTGAATGCGATCGGTGACTTGAACACCCGCTGTTCGTATGTCGACCCCTCGAGATGCGACCGTGTTGCATTGATCAGATCTTCCGTGCCCACCAATCCCGCGCCGCTGACCGCCTGATAGGTACTGACAACGACTCGGCGAACTCGTCCCGCGTCGTGTAGCGGCTTCAATGCCATCACAAGTTGTGTAGTGGAACAGTTAGGACTGGCGATGATGCCTCTGGCATTGATCGCGTCCTGAGGATTGATTTCAGGGATCACCAATGCCACATCTGGATGCATGCGGAAATAGGCCGACTCGTCGATGACTTTACAACCGGCGGCGACGGCGGCAGGGAGGAACTCGGCGGACACCTCATCCGGCGTACTCGCAATCACCAGATCGACGCCGATGAAGGCAGCCGGTTCCAGTAACTCGACAGTATGCTCCCGTCCCGCGAAGACCAGTCGAGAACCAGCACTGCGAGCCGACGCAAGAAATTTGAACCTATTCGCAAGCCCCGGCTTTTGTTCGAGCAACTGCACCATGATGCGACCAACTGCTCCCGTCGCTCCCACCATCGCCATCGTTCCAAACAAGTTGCACCTTCCCCTTGAAGCCCGTCGAGGAACCGACAGACATGTCGTTGATTACGACAGATTGTTTCCTTGACTCAAACACACCTGCGGAATGATAACGGCTGACTTCAAGGAGTCGCAACATCTGGGGGACGAATGATGAAAAAATGAAAACGGCCGAGCTACAGACCTGCGCAGGTCGCTGCTATCATCACGCCTCTATAAAAAAGGGGAAGGGACGATCGGCGTTCCGTCATTCGGATTTCAGACAGCTCTTTTCAGAATGCATATTTGGTCATGAAGATTCTTGTGGTTGGTAACGGTGGTCGCGAGCACACTCTTGTTTGGAAGCTCAGACAGTCTTCCTCGGTCACAAATATTTTTTGTGCCCCCGGAAATGCCGGAACGGGATTGGAGGCAACAAACATCGACATTGCAGCGACCGACATTCCCCGGCTGATCAAGTTCGCGATCGCAGAAAAGATTGATTTGACCGTGATCGGCCCTGAAGCCCCTCTGGTCGCGGGGATTGTCGATGAGTTCCAAAAAGCCGGATTGCGGGTGTTTGGTCCGTCAAAAAAGGCCGCCATGCTGGAGGGCTCGAAGAAATTCGCCAAGGAAATCATGAAGAAGGCGAACATTCCCACGGCAGAATTCCGGGCCTTCCGAAAAGCGGATGAGGCCATCCGTTACATTGATGAAAAAGAGAATACCGATCGGTTTGTGATCAAGGCCGATGGATTGGCTGCCGGAAAGGGAGTTTTTGTCTGTTTGTCAAAGGACGAAGCGCGAGAGGCAATCCGACGCGTTCTGGTGCATCATGAATTCGGCAAAGCGGGTTCGGAAGTCGTGATTGAAGAGTTTTTGGTTGGAGAAGAAGCAAGCCTGCTTGCGTTTGTTGACGGCACGACAATCGTCCCCTTAGAGGCTGCACAGGACCACAAGTCGGCGTTTGATGGCGACAGTGGGCCTAATACCGGTGGAATGGGAGCCTACTCACCCACTCCGGTCATCACGACCGAACTGACGGACTTGGTTGTTGAAAAAATATTGATTCCGATCGTTCATGAGATGCAGAAGGCCGGTCGGCGCTTTTGTGGGTGTTTATATGCGGGTCTGATGTTGACAAATCAGGGGCCGAAGGTCCTCGAATTCAATGTCCGACTCGGTGACCCCGAGACCCAGGCAGTTCTCATGCGGCTGAAGTCTGATCTTGCCCACGTGTTGTTCGCTGCGGCCGACGGAAAACTTCACGAAATTGAGCCCCTCGAATGGGACCCTCGGTCGTCGGTTTGCGTCGTGATGGCTTCGGCAGGTTACCCGAGTGCCTACGAGACCGGAAAGCCGTTACGGGGTCTCGATGCGGCAGCTCGCGTTCCCGATAGCAAGGTGTTCCACGCCGGAACGATCCAGCAGGGAGACCAGATCATGAGTGATGGCGGCAGAGTCCTCGGGGTCACGGCTCTTGGTGACACTCTGGCGCACGCCAAATTGCGAGCCTATCAAGCAGTAAAATGCATTCGCTGGGAGGGCGCCTGGTGCCGCAAGGATATTTCCGACAAGGCCACCGGCCGGCAGGTACATCCCGCCATAGAAATTTCCACTGAGTCTGAGGTGTCTTGATCTCGCCTCATTTAATTTTCAGGCTCGCGACCGCCAACAAGGCCAACAAGGCCGAGCCAATCCAAAATCGGACAACAATTTTTGTTTCCGAGTGGCCACGAAAAACAAAATGGTTATGCAGTGGACTACACGCGAGAATTCGTTTTCCTGTCAGACGGAAACTTGCCACTTGGAGAATCACGCTTAATGTCTCAATCACAAAAACACCTCCCACAACGACCAGCAAGGCTTCCTGGCGAGTCACGAGTGCTCCGTAGCCCAGGAGTGCACCCGTCGGCAGAGAGCCGCAGTCCCCCATAAAGACGTCTGCAGGGTGGCAGTTGTACCATAGAAAACCAAGCACCGCTCCCACCATCGAGGCAAACAGCACTCCGAGTTCACCGGCCCCGACCATGTGTGGAATGGACAGATATTCAGCCATCAGTCGATGCCCGCTGAGGTATGACAATACAGCGAAAGCCAAACCCGCGAAGACCAGGCAACCGCCCGCCAATCCGTCTAGCCCATCGGTCAGGTTGACCCCATTCGAACTGCCGACCATGACCAAGGCTGCCCAAGCAACAAATACGGATCCCAGATAGAGTCCTCGGCGGCCAATCGGAAAGATGAGCTCCAACCCCTGTTGCTGACTGGTCTGCACCAGATACAGCCACGACGCGATCGCGATCGCGAACAACATCTGTGCGGTAAATTTTTGCGATATTGAGAGACCACGCCTGCGGGTACTGACCTTGATCCAGTCGTCCATTGCTCCCAAGCATCCAAATCCACACACTACGAGCAGTGCCTGAATCACATAGCGATTTGACAAATCCGCGCAACAGACGGCCGAGACCACGATCGCAGCGACAATGAATAACCCACCCATCGTCGGTGTATTACTCTTCGATGCGTGTAATTCATTCAACCGAGCGGAAGCACTGTCGATCCGTTCCCGAAAACGGGAGTTGAGGAATCGAATCGCAAGCGGACCACAAAAGACGGAAATCACGAACGAAGTCAAAGCCGCCGTTGCGATCCGAGCGGTCAGAAAGACCGTCGAATCGCCTGTGGAAGCTCCGGCGAAGGTTGAACTGTACTGTTGAAGGATCCAAACAAGCATCAGCGACGGTCCACATTCCAGCACACGAATTAAATCTCAACTCTTGAACACTCTGGTTTTTTCCCTGCCTGACGAAATTCGGAATCGCTTTCGAATATCTTCGTGATACACCGAGCTCAGGCCATGAGACCCCGCCGAAACGGTTGACCGATCATGTCGTCTTTCCATTGACAAAAGTAATGGAGGAGCGCCCTATCCGAATCAACGCCTCTTCAGTGACACATTTTTCCTGTCACTTCCGTTTGACTTTGGTCTCATTTCTCGGTCGTCCGCGAAGTTTTTCTTGACATCAAATCGAGTGCCGCAAGGCAAATACCTTGCGGCACTCGGACGCAAATTCCGCCAATTTGATGACAATTGCGACTGACCCAGTAGCCGCCTCAACCATCAACCAAGCGATCGCATCCGGCGCGACCCGGACCGCAGCGGATTCCCGCAAACCCGTCACTGGTGGCGGAATCGCGTTTTTCAAGCGCAATACCGTTGTCGACTCAAATCCCTGAATGTTGATTCCAGAACGGCTCGCTCCTGAAGCCATTCCACAATTCGTTCCATGCGAGTCGCGCGCGATCCTTTGACGAGAATCACATCGCCCGCTTCGATCCAACAATCGAGCACCGCTTTTGCCGTCTCAATGTCATGTGTCGCGGCAATTCGACGAGAATCTAAGCCGCTACGTTCCGCACCGGCTGCGACATGCTCAGAGTATTCGCCGCAGGCGAGAAGAAACTCAATTCCTGCATGGGCAGCGAGTTCACCAATCCGCTCATGTTCCCTGACGGCCGTCGAGCCGAGTTCTTTCATATCGCCCAAAACCAATATCCGCTGACCGCCCCTAGAAGTCTCAAATGTTTTTAACGTCTGGCAGGCCGCGGCGACCGATGGGGGATTCGCATTATAGGTATCGTCAATGACAGTCCATGGACCGATGGACTTCAAAACACTGCGTCCTTCAATCGGTCGAAAATAGGATAGCCCCTGCTGAATGGATTGCGGACTGATCCCGATTTCACGAGCAATCGCGATCGCACACAGCGCATTGGTCAAATGATGGCGCCCACAAACGGGGATGTCGTAATCGCATCCGCCTGCTTGAAACTGAAGCCCTTGAACCGAGGTGTGAACATTAGAGGCACGAAGATGGTTGTCATCCCCCTCCCCAATGAAAATGACCGGACAGGGGGCACGGTCAGCCATTTGACGCAAAACAAAGTCGTCACCGGGAAGAATGGCAAGGCCGGTCGAAGGCAGCGATTCCAACAATTCCCCTTTGGTTCGAATGATCGCCTCGAGACAGCCAAAGCTTTCCATGTGAGCTGGACCTACCGCCGTCACCACACCGAATTCAGGCATCGCAAGTCCGGCCAATAGGCGAACATCACCGATGCGTGCAGCACCCATTTCTACCACAGCGAATTCATGATGACGTTCGATTTCGATCAGGCTCAGAGGTAGACCGATCTGATTATTGAAGTTCTTCGAACTGCGAACTCCGTCAAATTCGGAGCTCAGGGCAGAATGGATCAAATCACGAGTTGTTGTTTTTCCGACGCTGCCAGTGACACCAATCACGAGCGCATCAAGGGTTCGCCGATACCAATTCGAAAAACGGCCGAGGGCCAACAGGGAATCATCAACAATCACTGTCGGCGAACCCGTCGTTTCGGGATTGGTTCGTTCGCTGACACAGCCGATAGCCCCTTGGGCGATGGCCTGATGAATAAAATCATGTCCGTCGAAGCGTTCGCCTTTCAACGCCCAAAACAGATCGCCAGATCGAACATCACGCGAGTCAATACAGACGCGTTTGATCGGAATTTCGGTGGAGAAAACCGAAAGCAGTTGACCTTCGGTGGCCCGTCTTAAGTCTTCAAAACAGACCTGTTCCATGCCTCAAGCACTCGCGCGTCGTGGGTGGTGGTTAGACAACTGATGCCATCGTTCCGAAAGAATGTATCGCGCCACCTGACGATCATCGAACGCCACTCGCCGCGGTCCAACGATCTGCTCCGACTCGTGCCCCTTGCCCGCAATCAGAACGCTGTCGCCGCGCTCTGCAAGTTCGAGTACAGTCTGAATCGCCGCTGCGCGATCCGGCTCAATGATCGGCGTGACATCATCGGCCGACATTCCGGCGAGAATTTCGTCAATGATCGCCTGTGGATCTTCACTCCGAGGATTATCACTCGTGACGACAACGAGATCGGCGAGCATGGCGGCCCGGCCCAGCAATGGTCGTTTGGTCCGATCCCGATCACCACCCGCTCCAAAGACACACAAAACGCGTCCTGGCGTAATACTTTTCAGGCTCTGGATGGCTCGTCTCAACGCGTCGTCGGTATGGGCATAATCCACAAAGACCTCAAAGGGCTGATCGCATTTAATCCGCTCCATCCTTCCAGGTACGAAGTTGAATTGTTCGATACCATCAACAATTTCCTCGGGCGACAGGCCAAAATGAAACGCTGTCGCTGCGGCAGCCAGACAATTGGAAACATTGTGGCGGCCGACCAATCTTGTCGAACAATCCAGCGTCCGTCCATGGATTGAAAGTCGGAAACGAGTTCCTTCAAGAGATTCTTCTCGCACTTGAGCGGCCACGTCGGCAGTGGCACATTGGCCAAAGGAGGCAAAGTTGACGGCATCGTGAACATGGCTGCGGAGCAACCAGCTACCGGGATCATCCACATTCAATGCAATCAATCCGCCGGGACGCACGATTTCCAAGATGCGAGCCTTGGCCTTGTGATAGGACTCATAGTCGCCGTGATAGTCAAAATGGTCCTGTGTAATATTCGTGATGACAGCAGCTTCAAGTTCTATTCCTGCCGCGCGACCTTGATGTAAGGCATGGCTGGAGAGTTCGATGGCTGCATGAGTCGTGCCCCGCGTCGGCATCCGCTGCAGCCACTTGGCCAGCGTACGAGACTCGGGAGTCGTCAGCCGAGCCGATTCCGTCACAAGACCGTCAGAGTACTCCACAGTTCCGAGGACACCACAGACGCGTCCCGCCCTTTGAAGCAAACTCCGAACCAGCCACGTCGTTGTCGTCTTGCCGTTTGTACCAGTCACTCCTGCAACATCGATCCACCGCGTTGGATCCCCCGCAAGTGCCTCACAGACCCGTGAAAATGCCGCTCGAACATCCGGCACGATACACTGAGGGATTGTTACCCCGATGCACGGCTTGTTAACCAGCAATCCACTTGCACCGCGCGCCACAGCGTCCTCAATAAATTGAGTGCCGTCCAACCGCATACCGCTGACCACTGCAAACAAACTGTTCGGACAGACATCAACGCTATTCTCGAACGCATCCGTCGCGCAAATATTGGCGCAGCCCACAAAACGTGCCTGCGGAAAAAGTCGCCGTAAGCTAACCGCCACGGGAAATGCCGAGCCTGTCGAAACCACTGTGAACGCCTCCGTGCGTGTAAGCCCGAATTCCTTGCGGGCCTTCCCTGTGACAGACTTGTCGTTGATAACCGTGAAATGGTCAAGCCAAGCTTCCGTTTAACGAGAGCCAAGCGATACCGATCGCCGGGCGCAGAGTGCTCTGTTCGCCATCCGCTGAAGAACCATGTGATTGACCCTCTCGCGTTTCGACGGACTTCGTAAAGAACGTCCGTTCTTCGATTACCCGTGGACGATTAGATTTGACGGGGAAGCCGGAGAAATCAACCTTAGGGAATCATCACTTACCGGTTGCGGAAGGGGGTCCGTATCGCGACAAAAAGATTCGACTCCAACGCCCGTGAAACGATTTAACGTTGTCGCCCGACCCGTAGCCGTTGTGGACAGAACAGGTTCGGTAAGGTGTCAGATCGTATGAACGCCGTACGCCATGACCGCCTCCGATGAATCACCCCTATTGACCGCCGTATCCGCGATCGTCAAAAACAATGGACTCGGCGATCCACTCAATTCAATGCCGACAACAGATTTCATCGATGCGCCTAGGTTTCTGTATTTCCTCGAAAACATGCCCGATCGAAAAAGGGTGAGGGACGGTCTACCCCAACTCTGTAATCGAGGCTTTTAGCACAGAAGACGGACGCGATGATATCGGGACAGTGCGACCGCTGGACGTCCGATCCCGAATCCGTGACATCGGATATGGCCCTCTAGATCGGCGTTTCAACTGACGATGACAGCGGCTTTCGTTAGGATTGTCGAATCCATTAGCTGTCTGTCCCAATGCCGAGCCTAAATTCCATGCAGGTTCTTCCCGTCCTTGATGTTCTTAACGGTATCGTCGTTCGCGGTGTCGCAGGCCGTCGTGCTGAGTATCGGGCTCTACGCAGTCAACTGGTGGACGCAGTGGCTCCCCTAGAAGTTGCACGAGCACTCCGCCGGACATTCGGATTTCAGCGACTGTACGTTGCCGATTTGGACGGAATACAGCATCAGCATCCCCACTGGACAACGTTTGAGAAGTTGATCAACGACGGGTTTCAGTTGCTTGTCGACGCTGGACTGAGCAGCGATGCGGATATCCGTCGATTGAAAGACATCGGTTGTGAAGTCGTTCTGGGAATGGAGAGCTCCAAAAATCCCGAGCACGTCGCTCGCCTCGCGGCGATCGGGGGCATGACGACATTCAGCCTAGACCTTTCCGGCGGAGAGTTAATGCTGGCCGCCGATGCCCACGGATGGTGCCATGATCCCCTGGCGGTCGCGAGACAAGTGATCCATTGCGGAATCTCACGACTCATTGTACTGGATCTGGCTGACGTCGGAATGGGTCGTGGCACCCGCACCCGTGCGCTGTGTTCGTCTCTTCTTGCGGAGTTTCCCGAGCTACATCTCACGAGTGGTGGAGGTATTCGGGGCCTTGACGACCTGCGGCAGTGGCGGATTCTGGGGGCAGATCAGATACTTGTTGCTTCAGCACTTCATGACGGAAACTTAACACCGCAAGACATTTCAGAAGTGAGCGAATTGCGTTAAATTCAAGAATAACTCCGGCCGCGAGCTCGGGGCGATGGCGACAGCAGGTCTTGCTTAGCAACAGAGCGTCCCATCCATTCGAAGAGGGGCTTTCACCGACAGTGTTCTGGTTTCAGAGCGATCTTTTCCGCCCAGCCTGATCCCGAGGAAGAACAAGCCGTGAGTTTGGATCTGACGAGTCACGCCGAAGGGGTTACTCAATGCGAGGGCTGTCTGGGCACTGAAGCTCCGTTGCCGTTGGTTATTCGAGAGAATGAAAACCTACCCGCGAGTCAACACGGATTTGTGTTCTGCCTGAATGAACCACCCACGAGGACGTGACGATTCGGGCAGATTCCTTGGCAGACAAAGTCCGCTGCCGCGGTGTGATTGCCCAGCGAGGGAACGGCCCGCGTTGCTCGTTGCCGTACGTCCGGTCGAAGGCGCCGAGACTACGGCTGACGTGGACTTTTGAAACGAGCAGCCTGTTAAGATCACAGATAAAGGGATCGCAAAACACGACAGCCTTAATGCATTCGACTCGGCGGGTGCCGCGTCCTGAGGCTTGCAACAGACGACCAACACAACATTCCTAAACACCCGTTGCCTGTCTTGCAGACACCGCCTGTGCGGAAACGCTCCGGTCGTCGAGCCAAGTGGCATCGACATCTGGCCACGGTACAAACTCCGCCCGGACATCTCGACTCGGGAACGGCCATTCGATGTCGGAGCTACCACGGGCGAATGATGAGTGAACGGCGTTCCTGACCGCCATCATCGGAACACTGATGTCCTGTCGGAGAAGCGTTTCAACTTGTCACGATCGATCTCAACACCGAGTCCCGGCGAAGACGAAATTTCTAAATTCCCGGCGTCGTCGATGACGAATGGCATTGTCGTCAGTTCCTCCATATAGGCCGATGGGGTCAGGTATTCCACGTACTTTGCCCGCGGAATTGCGGCGCTGAATTGAAGATCCGCCGCGAGACCGATGGCCGTGTTCCAGCCATGTGGAACGAGGGTGATATTGTGATCGAAACAGAGCCAAGCGAGGCGTCTTGATTCCGAGAGGCCTCCGTTCTTTGTGCAGTCGGGCTGCAGAATGTCCACGGCCCGGCGTTCAATCCAAGGAATGAAACTCTGCCGCCGTGTGAGAACTTCACAGCCTGCGATCGGGACCGGCGAAACGCGGGTCAATTCGATATAGCCTTCGATGTCATCGGGAGGCAGCGGCTCCTCGAACCATGTGATGTCATAATCGGCAAGCATTCGTGCCGTCTCACGCGCCCAATTCGTCCCGTGCGGCCAGAATTGTTCGCTTCCCCCAGCATCGACCATCAGCTCGACCCCATCACCCACGGTTTCGCGAGCCGTTCGAACCAGCAATTCGTCGAATGCCCGATTGCGTCGCCCAAACGGTCGCCAACCCATTTTGATTGCCTTGAATCCCCGTGCAACGACACTCTCAAGGACTTTTTTCAATGGCTCGGGCTCGTCGAAAAGGATCGATCCATAGGGCTTAATCGTGTTTCGGTAATTACCGCCCAGCAGACGCGAAACCGGTTGACAGCAGGCCTTTCCCATGATGTCCCACAGGGCAATATCGAGGCCGCTGATGGCATGCTCAACTGACCCACCGCGTCCTTGCCAAAAACTCGCCTGCCGCAGGGTCTCAGAAACACGTTCGGGCTCGACTGCCGACTGACCCTTTAACAATGGCCACAGAAGAGCCACCGCGCCGTCAACCAGTTTTCCGGAAGTGAAGCAACTGCCCCAACCGTGAATTCCGGAATCCGTACGAACTTCAATCAGTGTATGCAAATTTTCTTGAGGCTCATGTCCTTGAGGCCAGCCTCCATCAACGGTGCCCCCCGTCAGAGGAATGACTTCCACTTCGACGATCTTCATTTCCGGAACTCCAAGAAAACTAGGATAGAGCAAGACATTGGCAAGGATATGTTTTGAGGATCTGAAACCGCCGCGAACGATTCGGAACCCTGAGTCACGAAGAAACGGATCAGACGGTTGGCTGAACCCATCGCGGTGACTCGTGTCACCGCATGATCGACCTGTTCTTGGTAAAAGCCCGACAACGAAGACCCGAGAGGAACACAATTCATCACATCGACGTCAGCAATCTGCATGACTCGTCTAGTCGCTATGGGTCTCGCCAACACTGTTTTGATCCAACGTACCCCAACAAGTCAACCCGCCTCGAACGATTGGTGCAAAAACACCCATTCCGAGCCTCCTCCGTGACCTCTTGGTTCACTACTCCGAAATTCCAGGTGGTTCAATAATAACCATCTCTTGAGATTCATCGACGTAGAACCACCCTCCTTGTCATATCGGAATCGATTCCACAACGGTGGACCGTTTTCCTTGGTGTGCTCATTGTCCGTAAGAATCAGGCCGGGGGCCGCCCGTAACGAAATGGGATCGGAAATATGGACACCGATACAACTCCACTTAACGTTTCGAGCCTCGAATCCATTCCGTATCTGGCGTTTCGGAATGGCCTTCCTACGCAACGACGACGGTTGTTCTGTGCCCTGATTTTCTGCGGAAGTGTCGTAGGCCTGAAAGACACACGAATCGATCACAAGACTGCGTCTCTTGTGGGAATCACCATCACCCGGATCCGTCGGTAGGTCGAGAGTATTCCGATCGCGGCATTTGCCACCGCCGTTGAGACTGCCAAGAAATTGCTGAACCACACGGACATCGCCCCTAGCAGCCCGTGGTGAAAGGCAATTATTGGAGTTCGAGTCGGCGATGGACCGGCAACTCAGGCGAGTGTGGGTGTCGGTTGTGTCCAATGAATTGTTCGCGGTCGAGACGGCAGAAATGTTGGAGCGGCGGACCAACAGCGCCAG
>CAMCMU010000007.1 GCA_945876035.1 Schlesneria paludicola DSM 18645
AGAAATCTCGTGAAACCGCATCCTGTTTTCCCTGCGTAAGACGGTTGTTTGTGTGTGTCGTCTCTACGTCTTGGAAACACCGCGTTGGTAAATCGCTGGAAATGCCCTGAGTTGCCGCAGTTCAATCGCTCTCGTCAAAAAAAACGGCGAGGCTCATTGCGATCACACAAGGCCCACACGAAATCGATGAGACAGAATTCATGAAACCCACGTTCAAGACGGCTTTGTTTTGGGGCCTTTTGATTGCGGCCTTTGTTGGGCTGTATCAAGTCGGAAAGAATCGACCAGCCGCTTCTGTTCGGTATGACGTCTTTCGAGATAGCCTTCGGCGGAAGATGGTTCGCGACGTTGAGATTGACGGAAATAGGATTCACTTTGGGATCGTAGGATCTCTCAACCGATTGCAAACCGTTGGTGTTGTCAACGACGAGTTGGTCACTCAGCTTGATGAACTGGGGATCGTGCCTCAATGGAAATTGCCATCCTCGCCCACGGATTGGATTCCTTGGCTGGTGGGTGTCGGAATCTTATTTCTCGGGATCTTGCTGTTCACGCTGAAGCGAACGGGATCCGGATCGCCTGGAAACATCATGGGTCTGGGCAAGAGCCGCGCAAAGTTAGTGGGGGAAGAGGCAAAAATCACTTTCGCCGATGTCGGAGGTTGCTACGAAGCAAAAGAAATGTTTGGAGATGTGATCGATTTCTTACGGGCACCCCAGCGGTGGGCGGATGCCGGAGTCCGATTGCCTCGCGGTATCTTACTGGAAGGGCCTCCGGGATCTGGCAAGACACATCTAGCCCGCGCGGTGGCCGGAGAAACCGGGGCTAAATTCTACGTCGTTGCCGCGTCTGAATTCGTAGAATTGTTTGTTGGTGTGGGGGCCTCTCGCGTTCGGGATATGTTTGAAATCGCAGCAAATAATGCTCCTTCAGTGATCTTCATTGATGAAATCGATGCTATTGGCAGACGACGAGGTTCGGGGCTCGGCGGGAGTCATGACGAACGCGAACAGACACTCAACCAATTACTCGTTTGTCTCGACGGGTTTCAACAACATGCACAGGTGGTCATGATCGCAGCAACGAATCGTCCGGATATTCTCGACAAGGCTCTGTTGCGACCCGGGCGTTTTGATCGACGAATCAAAATGCCAGAACTGTCCCGGGCAGACCGCATCGAAATATTAAAAATTCACACCCGAACGAAACCGCTTGCCGTCGATGTGTCTCTGGATGACATTGCTGCATGGACAGAGGGTCAGCATGGGGCCGATCTCGAAAGCATTGCTAATGAGGCTGGATTGCAGGCCGTACGACGATCAAGACAGCAGTCTTCAGAACCGTCCATCACAGCAGAGGACTTTAAAAAAGCGTTACAACCTCGGAGCGAAAAAAACCAGTTGTTCGACAGACTTGATGCGGTGTTGATTGAATCCACCTCGCAACTTGCGGAGCCAACTGGCCGCGCCGCGGTACGCATCGTGTTACGTGATCAGACGATCATTACGGGGGATGTTCTGTGGGCCGACGCGACCTTTCTGAAACTGCGTTCGACAATTGACGCTGCGGGAATCCTGGTCCCCAAATCACAGGTGCTTCGATTAGAAGCAGTTCCAGGAACAGAAACCATTTTACGTGACGACTTACAGGGGGATCGATGGGCCGGTCGTCAAACCGACTTGGCCTAGGAATCGTTCTCGGATAATTCTTTTGATTGGAGCAGTCGATGGATCTCAATGATATTGTGATGCGTGCCCTATTTTTTGTTCCGGTGTTACTGTCGTTGACCGTCCACGAATGGGCGCACGCTTGGACGGCTTTCAAGCTTGGAGATGACACGGCACGATTAATGGGGCGACTGACGCTCAACCCGATCGCTCACATGGATCCCATTGGAACTTTTTTACTACCTTTGATGGGCTTCCCTTTTGGTTGGGCCAAGCCCGTACCTGTCGATCCTCGGCGGTTTCGTCGGGGTGTCAGTCCTCGCCGTGGTATGTTGCTCGTCGCCGCCGCAGGCCCGATTTCGAATGCGATCATCGCCGCGGTTGCTTGGTCATTGTTGCGAATATTGAGTCTGCCAATGTTCCATGAAGTTACTGTTTTGCAGGGGCCCCTGCCCTTCTTTTTTTTGCGGTTTCTGTTGATGGCAAATATCGGATTGTGTGTTTTCAATCTTTTTCCGATCCCTCCGCTCGACGGAAGTAAAATTATTGACGGTGTGTTACCCGACGACTTGAGGCCGGCATGGAACCGCTTCTGTGAGATGGGCCCCGGCCTGTTAATTGCTTTGATTCTGCTGCCGCAGTTTACCGGTTTCAGCCCAATTGGAAACGTGATCGAATTCCTAATGCAGCTCGTTGGCGAACCCTAAGTTCCTACGCCTTCGCCCGTTTTATGACACTCCATTATTTCGGACCCTCGATAACACCCCAAAAAAACAGCATGGTCTTGACTCGGGATCTAGGACATGAACGGCATCATCTCTTTTCTGATTCCGAAGACCTTCTGCGTCATTGCGAGCCTGTGGACCACATCGACGGTCACAGCCGATGACCCGTAGGCGGCACGTCAAATCTTCGACAACTTTGACGGGGATTCTTCTTTGGGGCAAAGGCGGGAGAAAATGGCCCGTCAAGGTCAATTCCGTTGACGTATCGCGGTTGATTGAGGAGGTCGTTTATGAGGACGGTCAAGTCGATACGATTCTGGTGTGCGTGAATGCCCCGATGATGTATGACCCCACAATGGTGGGTCCCATGCGTGGATGCCTTTTCTAATCCCGAGGAACGGATGAAATGGCCGGCTTCCGAACAGCAGCGATTTGAGAATATCACTCGTTTTTTTGAGGCGCGAATCGATCCGTACCCAATCATCTTGTCCGAAACAAAGCGGCGAGGTCGGCAAGCATTGCTGAATTTTCGGATGAATGACGATCCTGGCGACGACTCCTTACGGACACCGTTTTCTCGACCATGCGGCTTGGGGACTGGTAACCGAGAAACATCGTGGATACGGGGCCCCACACTTTGGGCGGGGTGAAGTTCTCGACCACGTGTTTCTCCAGATTGAGGAAGCGGTACGACGTTATGACTGTGATGGTCTCGAACTCGACTTCAATCGGTTTCCGAAGTTCTTTAAGGACGGGCCTGCTGAAAGTCCTACCGAAAACAGGAATTGTTTAGTCGAACGCGTCCGCCAGATACTCGACGAGATGAAGATCGCCGTTGAAGACATCGGCCAACGACGACGGAACACGTCACATCTGTCGAAGTCTCTGGACCAGAGACAGACGATTATCAATTAAGTCCTTCGGTTGTGCTCACAGAACCGTAATCCGTAACACCCGCGTGTGTCTCTTTAACGCGTCTCGGAATGTGACGAACCCGCCGCGAGTTGTGTTCGCTTCCATTGAATAATGTCGTCGAGAATCAACCCCAGTTTCATGGATGGCTGGCGTCCAAGAATCTTTCCTAGTTGCGTCACATCCGGGACACGGCGTCGAACGTCCTCGAAATCGTCTCCATAGGCATCACGATAGGGAAGGTACTGAATGGCGATCTGAGGATCGACACGGCGAATGATTTCATCAGCAAGGCCACGAATCGAAATCGGTTCATCACTGCCGATATTGAATACCGAACCGTGGGCGGCCGGTGTTTCGACAAGACCAATTACCGCTTCAACCACCTCTCGGACGTGAGCGAAGCAACGCACCTGCGCTCCGTCGTCATAAACAACAAGCGGTCCGCCACGAAGCGCCTGATCAACAAACCGCGGAATGACCATGCCGTAATGCCCTACCTGTCTCGGTCCGACAACATTGAAGAACCGGCCGATTGCGACAGGCAAGCCAAACTTCCGGTGATAGGCCAAGGCCAAAAACTCATCAATGGCCTTAGAACATCCGTAAGCCCAACGAGGTCGAGATGTCGGCCCAAAGTGAAGATCGTCTTCCTCCGTCCATCGTTCCTTCGGATTTTTTCCATAAACTTCGCTGGTTGATGCCAGAAAGACGCGTTTGTTTCCTTGGACCGCGAGACGCAACAAAACCTCTGTCGGATAGATATTCGTTTCGATTGTCCGAACAGGATCGTCGGCAACGAGTTTCACTCCCACCGCAGCCGCCATGTGGTAGATGATGTCGGCACCGGCCATAACTTCGGCAAGGAGAATCGGGTCCGTAATGGATCCAACGCGAATGGTCAGATGCGAGTGACCGCTCAAATGGTCCAAATTTGTCGGCCGACCGGTCGACATGTTGTCCAGAACGACGACATCATGCCCCAATTCCAATAGTCGTTCTGTGAGATGACTGCCAATGAAACCGGCACCTCCCGTCACTAAACACCGAGCCATGTCTTGCCCCCTTTTCGCATGAAACACGGCCCAATAACGGTTGGCCGAAATAGTAGACTTTTTTTACATCACGCGCATCCTCGTTGTTTGCGCCGATTGACCGCTGCAGACGATACAGAACCAGCCCCATGTTGAACAACTCAGTGCCACCTCTGATTGATGATTTCAAACACAAATTGACCTGAAAAGATTTAGCTGACGTCACACTCGGCCACGATCGCCGAGTCGCTGTTCCGAGACCCAATGGCGACATTCAAGCCTACCGTCGCGTCGGAAACGGTTGTTTGTCTCTGTCTTCTAAAGTACGAAAGTCTCAGCGGAAACCGAGATTTTTACGCAAAACAGTCCAGAACGCCGCTCGGATCCACGGCCCTGATGACGACTGCTGGAATCCTGTGAATCAGTTGGTTCGATGGGTTGTCGCGATCGGTTTCGCTTCGGTTATGTCATGACCGTCATTTTCGGTTTCCGCGGAATCGTCTCGCAGATGCCAATCTACCACCCATTATTGGTGTTCAGCCTGTTCAGACGGATTACCACGGGATCGCTGTCAGCGGAAGACTCTTCCTTGGTCATTTTGACGAAGAACCTGGTGCGGGCATGGCGTCGACCGTACTCAATGGGCATTTGACGAAGCCATGGCGAGTCCGGTGGCGTGGCCAAGAGACCACCTTCGACAACGGAGGGGCAAAACAGCTTGGAACTGAACATATCTTGGAAGGCCTCACACAATCAAAGACCGAGCGGTACGCACGCGATCAAGAATCCGAACGAAATCCGCCACAGTTCGCCTGTCCCCGGAGGGGATTATCTATCTCCGTTGGCATCTTTGATGCCAAACACCACCTCGGAATTTCTGCAGCGAAGACCGCGCGAGCAGCCGCTTCTGATCCGTCTTGACGATCCGTTGACAGGTACCCTCTGGCCAAATCAAGGATTGTTTCCGCGTTCGTTAGTGCCTGTCTTTTAAGGGGTTGCCCGGTGTTCCGATTGGATTGTCTGGCGGATGATGATTGCCGCTCGTCAATCGATAATCGTCAGCTTGACAATCCGTTTTTTGCCAGCCTTAACCAACATTTCTGACTCTAATAAAATCGGGGTCTTCGAGTCCGTAATTGGTAATGTTTGATCGCCGCGAATAACGGAGGCACCTCCCTGGGAGATCAGTCGCGTTGCCTCACTGGCGGAGGCAGCCAACCCCAACGCCTGAAGAAGCTGTGGAGCGGCTAGTCGCCTTTCGGCGAGATCTGTGGCGTGACGAGGCAGATGTTCGCTTAACGAGGTCATGCTCAGCGTGACTATGGGGATTTCTGATGGCCGTTCGCCGCCGCCGACTTCACGTTGCCAACGGTCAGCAGCATTCTCGGACTGTTGTGGTGAGTGGTATTCTGCAATGACGGCCTTTGCCAATCGGATTTTTGCGGACTTGGGATGCCCCGCGAGGATCGTTTGGACCTCCTCGAGACCGATCGACGTCAGCAGTTCAAAATACATCTTCATCACGGCATCCGGTAGCTGCATAATTTTTTTCATCATGTCATACGGTGGCTCGGCGATGCCAATGTAATTACCGAGGCTCTTTCCCATGCGTCGACTACCGTCCAAACCCACCAAAATCGGCGACATCACGCCGATTTGCTGTGGAAGGTGTTGATCTCGCTGCAGATCTCGAGCGAGCATGAAGCTGTACAGTTGCTCGGTTCCACCCAATTCAATATCTGACTGAACTTCCACAGAATCCCAAGCCTGCATGATGGGGTATAGGCATTCGTGCAAAAAAATGGGCGAGGCGGATGCATAGCGTTTGGAAAAATCGTCACGAGTGAGTAGCTGAGCCACAGTCACTTTTCCGCACAATCGGATCACCTCAGCGAAGCTCATCTTTCCGAACCAATCGCCGTTACGATGGACTTCTGCACGACTCAAATCGACAACTTTTCCAACCTGAAAAAGGTAGTCTTTTGCATTGACTTCCACGTCTTCGGCGCTGAGTTTCTGACTCCGGGCGTGATCGCGACCGCTGGGATCTCCCACCAAGGCCGTATAATTACCAATAATGATGACCGCTTGATGCCCCAATTCTTGAAATTGACGCAGTTTGCGTAGAGGGACCGTATGTCCAAGATGAACATCAATCCCAGTCGGATCGATTCCATATTTTACCCGCAACGGTTTGCCTGTTTCTCGACTCTGTGTGAGTTTGTAGGCTAATTCCTCTTCAGGCACGATTTTTTCGACACCACGCCGAATGATGCTCAACTGCTCGTCAACGGGTAAAAAGGTCATCTGGTGAAGCTTTGTAAAATGGGGTGCATGAGCATTCAAAGGGCGTTGACAAGTGGGCTTTCCGCAGTGCGTGTTGAACCGTGAAATTAACGGGGTTTAACTGGATAAGAAGTCTCGAACTTCAACGTTTCAGCCTCGGCCTCCGTCCTTGGAATCTATTTTTGAGTAACAGGCTGGCGTCTTCATTAACCTACCAAGGATTCACTGCCATCAATGGCTCAGCATCGCCAGAGCGAGCATCGTAGCGTTGAACAGCCCGTGAATCACGACCACGGTCAGGTAGCTCTGTCGTCTGTCAAAGGAATACCCCAGAATGAGAGCCAATGGAAGGAGTGCAATTCCATCAACCGGCCCGTGAACAGCCGCAAACACGATCGCAACAAAGGGAATGGCGACTCGTGCCGGCATGACGGATCCCAAGGCTCCCTGAAGAAGCACTCGAAATATCAATTCCTCGGAAAGCGGTGCGACGACGATTGCCAAGAAGAGGATTGCCGCCAAGACGTCGAGACCGAGACTCTCTGACAGTAATCGAAGAAGCACATTTTGTGTCTCGTGATTGCGGAGTGGGGTGGTCAGAATCGTTGTGCAGGCCATCGGCAAAATTGCTAATTTGAATCCAAACCAACCGTCACGAACGTGCTCTCCTAGCGGGCTCCATTTCAAACCAACGTCCGCTGCAAATTGCCATCCGCGACTCAGCAGAAGCGAGATCAGAAACAGCGTTGTGCCGCCGCTCAATACGATCACTTGAACTAATCCGAATAACGTCGGCTCCGCCGGACGCATGTCGGTTCCGGGAATAAAACGAGCCCAGAGATGCAGCGCGGTCCATAACACGGCCAAGCCACAGGCTAGCTTCTCGGACGGATGAATCCATGCCGTGCGAAGTTGACGGTAGGGATTCACATCCAGACCCCGCTGCAGAAATCGAAGCCACACGGTCCACCAAGCGGAAGTCCCGCCGATGAGCAACGCCAGCAACAACCAAAATGTGACGAGCAACCGCAGTTCAATCGAAGGGAGTTCGTTGCTTGGCAAGGTGTCGGTTTCTGGGTGGATGAGTTGTAGGGATCGGAGACGATTATAGACCGGCAAGGGCTTGAGGAAAGCCGATCCGGTTCGGAATGGTTTTCCGTCGGCATCCACCACGATACCATCTCACAGAGATCGCGACCTGTTTCCTGCGATTCAACGGCCGCTGAACACCTCGGGAATCCACAACTCATGTCTTCCGCATCACTTTCTGGAGACAACGTCCTCGCTCGCATTATGGATTACAAACGCAGTGAGATCGCCCACGCCAAGAGGCTCCGTCCATGGCCGGCCGTTGAGATGCAACTTGCGTTGGCACCGCCTGTTCGAGATTTCGCAGCCGCGTTGCGATCAAGGTCCGACGTGGCTCTGATCGCTGAAGTCAAAAAGGCCTCTCCATCGGTCGGTGTGATTCGCGACGATTTCGATCCGGTACAGATCGCGCTGACCTATGAGAGACATGGTGCCGCCTGCCTCAGCGTGCTGACCGACGAACATTTTTTTCAAGGACATCTCAATTTTCTCACTGCCATTCGGCAGACAGTGAAGATTCCTTTATTGAGGAAAGACTTCATTATCGATCGCTATCAAGTGGCGGAAGCACGCGTGGCCGGAGCGGATTGCATCCTGTTGATTGCCGAATGCCTCGACGATTGCCAACTACGGGACCTCTACTTCTACGCAAGCGAACTCGGCATGGAGTCGCTTATTGAAATTTATGATCCACACAACCTCGACCGGGTTCTTAAACTTGATCCGTCGCTTGTGGGAGTCAATAATCGCGATTTGAGAACTTTTGTTGTTGATCTCAATCACACTCTAAAACTTGCCTGCAAAATCCCTCAAGCCACTCTCCTTGTCAGTGAAAGTGGAATCAAGTCCCGCGCGGACGTAGACCGCCTGGCGGAAGGCGGAGTGCACGCCATGCTTGTCGGTGAAACGCTGATGCGTTCAAGCGACATCGGCAAAGCCGTCGATGAATTGCTTCGACGATGCAATTCGTGATTGATTTGAAGTTGCCTATCACCGTCAATTGCCCCGCAGGTCCCCCTGCAAAAAAGGCGAGATCACCGAGCGTTGCCTCTAACAATAGCGGATCGGTTGGAACGATCAGACTCCGAATCAAACAGAGGCATCCATTTCGGAAACCGCCGGACGGCGTAGCCGTTTTTTTTGGGAAAGAGCATTGCTGGACGTCGGCGTATTTCCAGCCAATCGGTTTGCCGTTGCCGGGGAATACGACTCGCAGAGTCGTTGGACGTCTTCTCTGACAGCAAAGAAGGCCTCAATCACACGAGGATCCCACTGCTGCTTGGCACCTTTACGGAAAATCTCTTGGACCTGATTCCACGGCAATGCTTGACGATACGGCCGATCACTGGCCATTGCATCGTAACTGTCGGCAACGGCTAAAATTCTTGCCATCAGCGGAATTTCATCGCCCGTAAGTTTATCGGGGTATCCGTTGCCGTTGTAGAATTCATGATGACTTCGCACGCCAGGCAAAATTGATTTCAAGTTTTTCAACTTGCGTAAAATCTGATAGCCGATCATGGGATGCAATTCCATTTGACGCAATTCAACAGCGGTCAGCTTCCCCGGTTTGGACAAAATCCGATGATCCAAAACCACTTTGCCGATGTCGTGAAGCAATCCGGATAGATAAATGTCCTCGAGATCCGCCGATTCCAGCCGGAGCTGCTCTCCAATGCGGCGGGCTATCAACGCCACGCGTTCGCTGTGCCCACGCGTATAGGGGTCCTTTGCATCGAGCGTCGAAACGAGTGAACTTACGAATCCGACGAGAGGCGTATCGTGTTCGTCGAACAATTCGGTATTAAGAAGAGGCGTACCAAAGATTGTGGCGATGGAACTGATGAGATTGGCTTCCGCGGTGCCGTAGTCTCGATCTCCCGGCAGATTCGTACTGACGATCCAGCCGCAACGATTTTGCGGATCTCCGATCGCTACAACCAACAGACTTTTCAGCCCCGGAAATTCTTGGCCGAGATGTGTCTGATGTAATCGGTTTTTGATCAATGGTCGTGACCAGTCATGCTGGTCAAAATGAGAAACAAGCCTCGTCAGTCCCGACTGATCGAATGCAAGGCGTCCTTGAGCCATAAAGTGCGTCTCTGTTTTGCCCTGCTTCAGGAAGATGACGACACCACTGCTTTCGATAAGTGATTGCAGCCACTGCAAGCACATTTCGGCGAGTTGTTCGCGCGGTTGTGCCAAATGCAGGTTGCCGGTCAATCGATGCAGAAGTTGAATTTGCTCAAATGAATCCTCTTTTTTTTCTGTCATCGTGATCCATTCGGATTGGAGATCCACTGTGCGGCCGCTGTGGTGGAAGTTTTGCCCTGCGATGATCAGCAGTCGCCTCAAGAGCGTGACATCGCATACGGGAATTAATCCCACTCGCTCATTCAATTGAGTTCGGTTCCAACCGGCATCCAAAGCCGCCAGAATTAACTCCACTGGACGTGAATCCCGCGAGGACAGAGCGTATCCGACGATCACAAAACGACTGTCTGCCTGCCAAGGAAATGCGAAAAACGTCAAGTGATCGGTGATACAAACGATCTCCGTGCGAAACAGGGCGCAGACTGAATCGAGTACCCAATCGGCATCAAGAGGCCGGAGGGTCGAGGGGGATTGCCCCACCACTTTTCTACGGTCACGATCAACAATCAGACACGGCAACCCGGTTCGTTCGGCGAATTCTTGAAAGGACGCTCGTGATGGCCAATCGGCGGACCAAGAGGGTGAGGGTTCAGCGATGGACACCCCATCAGCAACGACAGATTGCGTCCTTTGAAAATGACGGCTCATCAAAGTTCTCCCGCGAATCCGGTACGCTCTCCTAGATCAAATGTCCAATCGGCGTCTCAACGGCGCGCGGCAATGACATTTCATCCAAAATGAACGCTCGCAATTCGTGAAAACTTTAGATTGCGTCACAGCTCAGGCAAATCAATCTTCGCCGTTACACGAGCAATCATGCGGTTTGACGAGATTGGTTCGCACAATCGACCCAGTCGGTTGTGATTCGTCAACAGCATAAATCTGTTGTAATCGTTAATACCGGAGTTCTCGCGATTGTCCGAAACCAGAAATCGCTGGCCACAGTTTGCGGATATCGTCTTGAGTGTCACGGATTGACGGGGCATTAGCTTCACGGCAACCGACGCCGGTAAAAACGAGCGGGCGAAATTTAGGCAAAGTATAAAGAGATCAAGACCGCCGCCCATTGATTGCGGCTCTGTGAACCCGCTGGGCCCCTCCGTTCCTGTTTTGCCAGGCCGCGAAAGGAGCGTCACGCACAGATCTGACCGTCGCCGTGGAGAGAATAAGCCGATACTTTCCACACAGCCACGCCGTGAAACAGCACTCGAATGCGGCGTCATCCGTCGTGGACAAGATCTCCAATCCATCCACGTCCGTGCCCACACTCTGCCAAGGCGATCTCTCTGAACGCCAAGACCCTGTAAGATCCCGGCTTACGCCAAAATCTTCTGAATTACGTTGCCGCTCACGTCAGTCAAGCGAAAGTCTCGGCCTTGGAACTTGTAGGTGAGGCGTTTGTGGTCGATGCCGAGTTGATTGAGGATTGTGGCATGCAGATCGTGAACGTGAACCACATCGATGGCAGCGTTGTAGCCGAACTCGTCGGTTTGACCGTGGCTGTGACCGCCCTTGATTCCACCTCCCGCCATCCAAATCGAAAAGCCCTTGATGTGGTGGTCACGGCCGTTTCCCTGGGCCATTGGCGTGCGGCCGAACTCGCCCCCCCAAACGACGAGCGTGTCATCGAGCATCCCACGTTGCTTGAGATCGGCGATCAGAGCTGCGCACGGTTGATCGACTTCCTTGGCAATCCCGGCAATTCCGTCCCGGATCCCGCCGTGATGATCCCAGTCACGATGATACAGCTGAATGAAGCGCACGCCGTGCTCGGCGAGGCGTCTCGCTAGTAAGCAGTTCGCGTTCAGAGAACCGTCGAGGCCCGTACATCCATACTGCTCTAAGATGTGCTTCGGTTCGTTCGACAGGTCCATTAGCTCCGGAACGCTAGCCTGCATCTGAAACGCCATCTCGTACTGGTTGATTCGCGTGGCAATTTCGGGATCATCGATGCGTGCATCGAGCAGACGGTTGAGTTGGTTGGTCGCATCGATGACATCGTGCTGCTGATCGCGTGAGACTCCGGCGGGGTTGTTGATGTAGTAGACGGCGTCTCCCTTGGAATTGAATCTCACACCCTGAAAACGACTCGGCAGAAACCCGCTGTGCCACTGTCGCGAGGCGATCGGCTGCTGCTGCCCACTCTTGCCGGTCGATGTCAGTACGACAAACCCCGGCAGATCATCGCAGTCGGATCCCAATCCGTACCACGCCCACGATCCCATGCTGGGCCGTCCAGAGATCGTCGTTCCGGTGTTCATGAACGTGTGCGCGGGATCGTGATTGATCGCCTCGGTGACGAGAGAGCGGATGATGCACAATTCGTCAGCCACTCCGCCCAAATTCGGGAACTGGTCACAAATCTCCTGCCCGGACTGACCGAACTTCGCGAACTTGTGCTGCGGGCCGAGACATTTCAGCGACTGCCCCTGAAGCTGCGCGATCGGCTGTCCCTTCGTGATCGACTCCGGCATCGGCTTGCCATCCTGCGCCGCGAGTTCCGGTTTGTAGTCGAGCGTTTCAAGATGACTCGGCCCGCCCGCCATGCACAGATGAATTACGCGTTTCGCCCGGGCCGGTCGATGCACAGGGGAAATCAGCCCATTCCACCGCTCATTCGTTCCCGACGAGACCGCAGCGGCGGCCGTGAGCGTTTTGGGATCGAGCAGTGAAGCGAGAGCCATCGCCCCGATTCCGGTGGTCGTGCGTGTGAGAAACGAACGACGCGACACGTCACGACGAATCGCATCAAACTTGGAAACAATTGGATCCATTCGAAATTTCTTTGGTAAGAGTGAACGGAGGAAAGACGACGGGGCATCTTCCGTCAAAAAGCCCCCCCTGCCAACCGACAACACGTTAACAGGTTCTAATGTTTGAACCTCGACAACACCAGACTTCGTCATTGTCTTGACAGTCAAGAATCCTCATTCAAAACGATTTGCGTTTCTAATATGCGGTTCGTACGATTTCCTCGGCTTTGAGCCGAACGCATCGGCGATCGGTATGCTGTGCGTTTCTTTGGACACACCATACTGTATCGACGTCGAATTTTTCTAATCTAATTTAGCAACAACCACTCAGAAAGCTCGCAATGACTGACAGTATGCAGCCTGCAACACAGTGCCTCCACGCCGGACAAGTCCCCGATCCCACCACGAACTCGCGCGCTGTGCCGATCTACCAGACGACATCCTACACCTTTAACAGTACCGACCATGCGGCGAGTCTGTTTGCTTTACAATCCTTCGGCAACATCTACACCCGCCTGATGAACCCCACGACAGACGTACTCGAAAAGCGAGTCACCGCATTGGAGGGTGGCTCGGGCGGCTTGGCCGTGGCATCAGGACAGGCGGCCGAATCGTTAGCCATTCTGAACATCACTCAAGCCGGACAAAATATCGTCTCCGCTACGAGTCTCTACGGTGGGACGTATAACCTGTTCCACTACACCTTCCCCAAGTTCGGCATCAAGACAAAATTCGTTCCGACGGCGGATGTTGAAGGGTTCCGCAAGGCCATCGATGACAAGACGCGTTGCGTCTACCTGGAAACGATCGGCAACCCTCGGGTGGATGTACCGGACTTCGAGGCGATTTCGAAGATCGCACATGACGCCGGAATCCCGGTGATTGTGGACAACACCCTCGCCTCGCCCGTGCTATGTAATCCGTTCCAGTGGGGTGCCGACATCATCGTTCATTCCTGTACCAAGTTCATCGGTGGCCACGGGACATCGATCGGCGGAGTCATCATCGAGAAGGGTGACTTCAACTGGGGTAATGGCAAGTTCCCCGAACTAACGGAACCCGATCCGAGCTATCACGGCATGAAGTTCTTTGAGACGTTCGGCCCGATGAAGCTGGCATACATTCTGAAGGCGAGAGTCCAACTCCTAAGAGACCTCGGCCCGGCGATCAGCCCCTTCAATTCGTTCCAACTGCTGCAAGGGTTGGAAACCCTCCATCTGCGGATGCCGCGTCACAGCGAGAATGCCTTGGCCGTTTCACACTTCCTAAAATCCCATCCAAAGGTGAGCTGGGTCAACTATACAGGCCTCGAAGATCACCCCTCGTATCGGCTTGGTAAGAAGTACCTCCCCAACGGTTGTGGCGCGATTCTCGGCTTCGGCATTAAGGGCTCCACGGCGACACAGCAGAAAGAGAACGGCATCAAGCTGATCAATCACGTCAAGCTGTTCAGTCATCTCGCCAACGTGGGCGACAGCAAGTCACTGATCATTCACCCGAACAGTACGACACACCAACAGTTGACTGAAACGCAGCAAGCCGCCACCGGCGTGACTCCAGACTTCCTCCGTCTCTCCGTCGGCACGGAAGACGTACAAGACATCATCGCTGACCTCAAGCAGGCTCTTGAAGCCGTGTGACGGACTTCGCAAAAGTGATCCACTGGCGGTGACTGTTGCAGTCGCCGCCAGTGTTGTTCCATGCACATGGCTGAGCGAAGGCACGAGCCGCTCGGTCTCTCTCAAACGACAGACGGTGGAGTAGCGACGACACCGACCGGCGTCTCTGGCACGGAACTCCAATCGTTCCACGTTACCGAGGTCAGGGTCCGATCTATACACGTCGTTGGCGTAAGGAAGATGCCCACAATTCAGAACTCTGCGGACCGTTCCGGCGGAGCGAGCGTCGAATTCGATAACCGCTGAGAATTCTGAAACCAAGCGGAAATGATCGGCGGCTGACTTCGCAAATTACACCAGTGAACTTGGGGTAACCCTGCGGCGAGTTCCGGAAACAGGGGGTCAATTAAACCGAGATGAGCGGCCTCTTCAACATCGATTGTCGCCGGTGCATCAGTCGATTTTAATAAGACCAACTCATCGGCCATCCAGCGTGATGCGACCCACGCCGCGATCGAATCACTGGTAGCGTTCCAGTGATGGGGCAGCGGATTGTGATCATTTTTCTCAGCTTCTCGCAGATACAACTCCACGTCCAGCAGCAGTGGTCCGGGCCGGATCTTCCATTCTGCTTCGGCCGATTGGCGCGATGCGACCTCACGGGAATCGATCAACAAATGACGAACAAGAGCGCGATTGATCGCCAGAGATTGAACGGCAATCCAGTGCGCTGTTTCTTGGGGCAGTAAATAAACATCACTCCAGTGACGGACAATGTCCGTCACTGCGCCGCCGCCAACAATGATCAGCGACCGACCGTTGCCACGCAACTCGAGTACCGCATTCAGATGGTCCGCGAGATCGTTCCAGGAGAGTAAACTTCCCCCCAGCTTATAAACCACCAGATCCATGTTCAACACATCTCCTGTCACGTTACGCCAATACCGATCCGACCGTGATCGTATGCCACGTCTGAAACTCCTCGCAGGGTTTGAGTGTTCTCCATCCACATTCAATGCCGCGTGCTGTCAGATTCACCGCGTCGGTGGGACAGCTATACGGCTCGAGACAGACGACCTGCCGTCCGGCTGGAGTGAATGCGACGATTTCACGAAACACTGGCGGAGCAGTCAGAGTCACCTGCAGACCGGATTTTTCATCAAGAATCCGACAGTCGAAGGGTTCTCCTTGAGACTGGATGGAGGTGTAAACATCGTCCAACATCACGCTACCGAGATAGGCGGCATCGCGCAGGTCATGCCATTCGTCCAACTCCAGACGTCGACCCGAGGGAAGACAATCAATCAGCTCCCAACGCTGCGCGGCTGGGACTTCAATCAGGCAATCTTCCATGCGGCTGTCGGTAGCCAACGGAAGTTTGAAGTACGGATGCGTTCCCAAGCCCCACGGAAGTGATCGATTGGTGGGATTGAAAATAGAAAAACTGCAACGCAGACAATTTTCGACAAGTTTGTAATGCACCTCAATGACAAAATCGGACGGCCAATACGGAACACGATCCGGTGCATCGACACTGAGTTGAAATTGCCCCGTCACAAAATTTGTGCCCTGAGCAATAATTCGCCACGGCCGGTCCAGACACAATCCATGAATGGCATTACCAAACCTGTCCGTCACGGGTAGTGCGAAGTCACGACCTTCCCAAGAGAAGCGTCCGGCACGAATCCGATTCGGGAACGGGAAGAGGATTGGAATGCCGCTTCCACTGGCTCGTTGACCACCCATCTCAAAGCCGGGCACGGAATCGAGGACGTTGAGCGATTGACCATTCATGATGACCCGGAAATCAAAACAGTTGAACCCCAACTCAGACGCAATGCGCGCTGTCGAGCCGGCATGCGAATCGGCGATTGTCACTGTTGGCATTTGCTCTTTGTCCAATCCGTCATGATCTTGAAGGCGTTGTGAGGTGGCTGACGGGGACTATACCAAGGTACGGGCGACCCTTTCCACGACTCAGGGAGCACCGCGCCCCCGCAAAAAAAACCTGCATTCCCCTCGCTCCTTGATCCGCGGCACCACGTTGCTGACATTTTCCCCCTCTTCACAATCAGATCAGCGTGTCGAACTCCCAGCCGTTTTTTAAACGTCCACGATTGTCACTTGATGTGTGACCTGTGGAGATCCACCTTTCCGTGCATCGTATACAGCAGAAATTCCGGACCATCGGGAATCAATAAGCCACTCGATTTATTTTCACTTAGCGGACGGAGTGGACCATCGGGGGACTTCGTCCAGTGAATCAAATCGGGCGAGACAGCCAAGCCCGTGGCCCACAAGCCTGGAATTTTCGGGTCCTCCGATCGCCTCGAAGAGTGGATCACGGCGTAGTACCGGCCATGGTAAGTGATGATTTGATTCAAAGCGATCAGATCACGCTCATCCGGCTTGAGCTGCGGATGTTCGATGTCGTTGGGTTCCGCCGCCGCATCGGTGGGCACTTTCGACAGCGTCACACCTGGCAGCATCACGGGATCATCTTGAACATTGGTAAAGACTTTCAAGTCGGTGGATCGTGCGAGCCAGATCCCTCGGTCACTTCTTTCATAAAACAAGTTCCAGATACCATTTTCCAGCCAAGCCGTCGGTGTGCCGTAGGGGCCATCGGAAAGTGCGTCGCCATTTTTTTGTCTGATATCAAGCCTACCATTTTGCTGCCAGACAATGCCATCACGTGATGTCAGCCGTTGAGCCTGGTCGTTCGCGCCCTCGGCGAACATGTGCAGGATTCCGTCGTGTGAGATGACACAGACATCTTCAATCCAGTGGTCCTTGAGGATTGGATTTGAGGGATCAGGCGTCCACTTGAGTCCGTCCATTGAGGTCGCATAGCCCAGCCGTTTTATTCCCGCCCGCGTCCCGTCGTAGCCGGTGTACCACATCCGCCAACGATCCTTGTCGCGAATGATCCAGCCGCGTTCACGAATCTTAACGTCCCAGTATCCCTCGCCCTGTGCTTCAAATACGGGGTGGGCAGCAATCGACTCGAACTGTGTCAGTTCCGGAGGAAAAACGATGTCATGATCCACAGCGCGTGCCGACGCGACGGAAATTATTTGGCAGATGAGAAACAAACCACGAACGGGCCACGTCACTCTGCAACTCATTGCCATCTCCTTTGATTGGTCGTGCGGAGTTAATTCCCGCCACGAAACTTTATCGTCCGGTGAACGGTCAGCATCACTGCCCTTGATGACATTCGGTGCTTATCATCTCGTTGTCAATCGATCGCCGTTCACTCCTTGAGCTATTCTCATGACATTTTTTCGCCAGATCAGCCGACGTACAGCCCTTCAAGTTGCTTTGGCCTCGGTGACTGCGGGTTCGACGATCGGTCGACGATCAGTACGGGGCGCTGATTCCCTAGTCTTCACTGCGGAACACGCACCTCTTGACAGGCGACGAGGAGTTTTGAAACAACTCAATGACTATTTTCCATGGGAGCCATCGCCGTCGGTGGCACAGTGGAACACACGCGCCGAGGATTTGCGTCAACAGGTCCTCGTCGCAGCGGGGCTTTGGCCGATGCCAACGAAGCGCCCCCTAAACGCCGTGGTACATGGACAGATCAAGCGTGATGACTACGCGGTTGAACGCGTGATCCTACACACGGGAGACGGACTTTTTTGTACCGGAAGTCTGTATCGTCCCCTCAACGCAGCAACGAAAACACGACCCGGCATCTTGTGTCCTCACGGGCACTGGCCGGGGGGACGATTCCACGATCACGGCGAGGAGAAACTGAAGTCTGAGATCGAGTCCGGGGCGGAGCAGTTCCCCAGCGGACGGCATCCCCTTCAAGCACGATGTGTCCAACTCGCCCGCATGGGATGTGTCGTATTTTTGTATGACATGCTCGGTTACGCAGACAGTGGGCCTCTAACAAAACAGCTGATCCATGACTTTAAAACGAAGAGACCTGAATTGGAGAACATCGATCGCTGGGGCCTGTTCAGTGCGCAGTCGGAGTTGAGATGTTTGAACGTACTCGGGCTGCAAACATGGAACTCGATTCGTGCTCTCGACTGGATCAGCGAGCTTGACGATGTTGATCCGAAACGCATCGGTGTGACGGGGGAGAGTGGTGGCGGAACACAAACATTCCTCCTCGGTGCGATCGATCCTCGTCCGACCGCATTGTTTGCCGCGGTAATGGTTTCCACCGCAATGCAGGGTGGATGCACCTGCGAGAATGCCGCCTATTTACGAGTGGGGACAGGCAATGTGGAATTGGCGGCATTGATCGCGCCTCGTCCACTCGGGCTGTCGGCTGCCGATGACTGGACGCGAGAACTGGAAACCAAGGGACTGCCGCAACTCCAAAAACATTTCGAAATGCTTGATGTCCCCGGCAATCTCCAAGGGAAATATTTCCCGTTCGAGCACAACTATAATCGAGTCAGTCGTTCGATGATGTACGAATTCTTCAATGAACACTTAAAACTGGGGCAGAGCAGTCCGATTATCGAACGCGATTTTGTACCACTAACGCGTGACGAAGCTACCGTCTGGTATGACGAGCATCCCGCACCGCACTATTCCGAAGAGGCGGAACTCCGAATTCTGCGCGACTTCGCCACAGACCAAGGTCGACAATTTGCCGATCTCAAGCCGAATGACGTCAGGACTTTGGACACCTATCGGCGAGTGATCGGAGGGGCGTGGAATGTCATGATAGGCCGCCGCCTTCCCGGCAAAGGCGAGTTCACTTACCGGCACACGGACACCGTTTCCACGAATTCGCTGACGAAATTCTACACGATCGTCCGACTTACCCGAGAAGAGGAAGAAATCGCCACCCTCATTTATGTACCGAAACACTGGAATAAGCAGACGGCCATCTGGGTGACAGACACTGGAAAATCCGGATTGCTAAAGGAAAATGACGCACCTATCGAACTCATTCGGAAGTTACTTGATGCGGGGTTTTCCGTCGTGTTGCCTGATCTGATCTATCAGGGTGAATCGCGGATTGCTGAATCGCGGATAAATGGTGCCTCACTCACAAAATCACGTGAAGTGGCATTATCGCGAGATTCTCTAGGTTTCACTGCCGGCTACAACCATCTGCCTTTTGCACAACGTGTCCACGACATTCTGACGCTGATCGCATTCAGCAGGTACGGCGAGAATCGATCGATGCGGATTCACCTGCTGGGTCTGGGCCGGATTGCGGGGCCCCTTGTGGCGGCGGCGGCCTTTCAGGCAAAAGAGGCCATCGACACTGTCGCGATCACCACAGACGGTTTTCGCTTCGGCGGCATCACGACCATTCGAGATCCGATGATGGTTCCGGGTGCCGTCAAATACGGCGACGTACCCGGCCTGCTACCCCTTCTGGCTCCAACACGGCTGCTCATCGCCGATACGTCGCCGAAAGACGACGCCATGCAATTGGCTCTTGCGGGCTACGCGGCGGTGGGAGCCTCACGGAAGTTGACCCTTTTGAATGCGAACCCCCAGCAACAAATGTCAACTGCCGTGGGTTGGTTATTGACACAGCAACACCGACCAGACGTCCGCCATTGAATGCCCGCAGGAGAAATGTCGCAACAGGCCAGGCCAAGCCGTTGTGTTTTGAGTTGCCGACCGTGACACGGATCTTAAGCGTGAGTTCCGTTCGCCGGGAGATCACACACTTTCTGACTGGAAATGATATGCTATGCCTGTGATCATTGCGGCGGCCAGAGGTTCTGCTACCGAAAAAAGCCACTTTCAGTTTCTGTTCTATCATGCTTGACCGCCTCAAATCGTGGTTTGGATTGGAATCATTTTCCGAAGAGATGCTCGAGCGGCAGCGACTCGCCTTGCTTCGGAAGACACCGGTTCCCGTAGTCTGGCTGTTCGGGAAGACTGGAAGCGGCAAATCCTCCATCGTCAAATACCTGACAGGGGCCACGTTAGCCGAAATTGGGAACGGCTACCGACCGCAGACGCGGACTTCATCCCAGTACGACTTCCCGTCGAATGAGCAACCGATTGTGAAATTCCTCGACACGCGTGGTCTCGGAGAAGCAGGCTACGATCCGACTGAGGACGTAAAAGCATTTGACGCTTCCGCCCACGTGGTGGTCGTTGTCGCGCGAGTCATGGACCACGCATTGGCCGATGTGATTGAATCCCTGCGAACGATTCGCGCGGCTCGTCCGACGCGACCCGTGGTCTTGGTCTTGAGTTGTCTGCATGAAGCCTATCCATTTGAACAGCATCCCGAACCGGATCCGTTTGAAAGTGCTTTACGATCCTCAGCCCAAGACGCGAGGTCCAAGGACGGAGAAAGAGACAAATCAGCGTTTTCCGGCATCAACGACCAACCTGCGGGCATCCACCCAAACTTAGAACGGTCGTTGGCCGAACAACGTCAGCGTTTCACAGGTCTCGTGGATCACGTCGTTCCGATCGATCTGACGATGCCCGATGAAGGATACGCCCAACCGGAGTTCGGCGGGCGACGTCTCGAAGAAACGTTGATCGCATTACTACCGGCCGCCTGTCGGCAGTCGTTAATGCATTTAGATGATGTGAGAAAATCATTGGTAGACCTGACGGCGAGGCAGGCGTTGCCGACGATCATTCGCTACAGCAGTCTGGCGGCGACGGCAGCGGCGAGCCCATTGCCATGGGTCGATATTCCCGCCGTGATGGGCTTACAAACTCGATTGATCTATCTTCTGGCCGACCTGTACGACCAGAAAATGGACGTCGAACTGCTGACAAAAATTGCGGGTGTCGCGGCGGGTGGATTGGCGTTGCGTTTTGCCGTCAAGGCTCCTTTAAAGTTGATTCCGGTTCTCGGTCAGACAGCGAATGCCGCGATGGCATTTGCCTATACATTTTCGCTTGGGAAAGCCTGTTGCTGGTATTTTGGTGAAGTCCGCAAGGGAAGCACACCTTCCCCTGAAGATCTGAATCGAGTCTGGGGGGAACAGTTGCAGCAGGCGACGAACGCTTGGCGTCGTCAACGCAATGGACCGACTTGACGGAGGTTCACGACATCAAGAGCCTTCTCCGCATCGATTTTTTGTGGATTGCATGCGCGTCTGTGGTTCTGCATCATCGACAGTTCAGCAATCGTGCGAATGGCTTATACTGACCCCCAACGCAAACAAGAGTTGCCAGAATTGAGCACAGCGACGCGGGGTGTGGTCCAACACACGTCGATTTCCGCTGAGAGAGAGCTATGTCCTATTTCAGGCTGATCGTGATTGCGGTTCTGCTCCTGCTACCCATCTCCCTATTTTCGGGAGTGGGGGCATGGGCCATCTGGCATTCTGGACATTTGCTGTGGTTGTCGTGGACACTACCTCTTTGCTGGGGGTTGGCTTGGTTTCTCTTTCGGAGAGCGCGTCAGTCCGCGGTCGCTCTGCCTCATTTTGGTGCGAGGGCGCAATGGACTCCACAGGACAAAGCAGCGGCAACTATCGTCGAAGCGGAACAGAAAAACATCGGCGATCAGGCAACCACTGATCAACTGACAGATCTCAGGTTCTTTCGTGAACGGACACTGGATCTCGCGACAAAACTGGCAAAACACTATCACCCGAAAGCAGTCGAACCACTGAATGCCCTTTCCGTCGTCGAGATCTTCGCCGTGGTGCGACTTGTCTCCGAAGATCTGGAAGAATGGTTTCTGCAAAATGTTCCGGGTAGTCATCTCATCTCCGTTGGCCAATGGCGAATGCTGGCGCAGGCACCTGGTTGGTGGAAAGCCGCCAGTGATACCGTCTGGATCGCCTCGATTGTGCTCAATCCCTTCAGCCTAATTCGATACGCCGCCTCAAAAGCATTCGTCGATCCGATGACCAAACAGATCCAATCCAACCTGTTTGGCGCATTCTGCATGCTCTATATCCGTCAGGTAGGGTTCTATTTGATTGAGCTCAACAGTGGCCGACTACGTGGTGGGTCGGCCCGATATCGTCGTGCCATGGATCACTTACAGGATCGCACCTACGAGGCAAGAACAACGACGGAACCACATGACCCTGAGCCAGTGACGGTAACGATTGCCATCGTGGGCCAGGTGAAGGCTGGCAAGTCGAGCTTGGTCAACAGCCTTCTCGGCGAACAACGGGCTGCAGTCGATGTGTTGCCGCTCACACGTGATGTCGCCCGATACGAATTGAGGCTGGAAGAAACGAATGACCGCCTCGTGCTTCTCGACACACCGGGCTACAGCGATGTGGGGGCAACACCCGCTCAACTGGCGGCAAGCCGTGAAGCAGTGCGGCACGCAGATCTGATATTGCTCGTCATGGATGCCCGTTCACCGGCAAAGCTGGCGGATGCGAACGTACTTACGGAACTGAACAGCTGGTTCCGTGAGCAGCATCGACTGAAACCGCCGCCGATGGTGGGTATCGTCTCCAAAATCGATGGCCTCAGTCCGATCATGGAATGGTCTCCCCCCTACAATCTGGAACAACCATCGAGTCCCAAAGAACAGGCGATTCGTGACGCGGTCGAGTATGCGAGTCAAGCGGTTGGAGGCGGTTTGGCTGCGATCGTTCCCGTCTGTACTGATCGCGAACGAGGCCGAGTCTTCGGAATCGAGGAATGGCTGCTGCCAACGATTTCACTCCACCTCGATGAAGCCCGAGCCTGTTCGCTCGTCCGCTCGCTGCACCATGATCATGACCGGCTGAAGGCATGGCAGGTGTTCTCCCAACTCGTTCAGGCCGGCCAACGCATCAAAGATGCCGTTCAGGCGTTGAACGACCCTCATCTGTCTTGAAAGTCGGTCTCTCCCTCCCCCAGAACATTGTGGCATTCTACTAATTCACTTCTGTCAACCCGGTGCACAGATTACTGTGTTGGGGATAACTCGTAACACAAACGGTTTGTGGCGGGCGGCAGCCGCAATCCTAGGCCGACGAGCCATGGCCGCACTTCACGTTGGAGGCGTTTGCTACGCTCCTTGGACGCTGCTCTATTTTGTTCGGCTGGTGGTTTCGATGCCCGCAGAACGATCGCCGAAGACACAGATTGGACGCTCATGCCAAATGTTCTAGAACGCTACAGCCGTCAGATACGATTCACCGGAATCGGCGTACGTGGTCAAGAACGGATCTGCGAGGCAAAGGTCCTGTTGTGCGGATGTGGCGCCTTGGGGACGGTGCTCGCAGATACGCTCGTGCGAGCGGGAGTTGGTTTTTTGCGGATCGTCGATCGCGACTTCGTTGATCTCTCCAACCTGCAACGACAAGTCTTGTTCGACGAACGGGACGTGGTCGAGCATTTGCCCAAGGCGATCGTCGCGGCGAACAAGTTGTCGCGAGTGAATTCACAGGTGACGCTCGAGCCGCACGTGGCTGATGTCGAGTGGCGCAACGTGCTCGAATTTACTCGAGGCATGGATCTCATCCTGGACGGGACCGATAATTTTGAAACGCGATTCCTGATTAATGATGTTTCACTGGAAACTGGTATTCCATGGGTCTACGCCGGTGTTGTTGGCTCTCACGGTCAGACGATGGCAATTTTTCCCAATGAATCGGCTTGTTTGCGTTGTGTGATTGAATCGCCGCCCGAACCGGGATCAACTGAGTCGTGCGATACGGCAGGTGTGATTGCTCCTGCAATTCACATGGTGACGTCACTGCAGGCGGCGACGGCATTAAAAATTCTTTCTGGGCAGCGAGATCTCGTCGCACGGCAACTGACCATTGTTGATGTCTGGGAGGGTTCGCTTCGACAGATGCAATTGGCGGGTCTGCGTGAGCAAGGCGAATGCCCTGCCTGCGGGCCGCAACGGCGACGCGATTGGCTCAACGGTTCACTGACTTCGCAATCCTCAGTGTTATGCGGGCGAAACTCAGTCCAAGTCGCGCCCGCCCAGCGAAGTGGATTGGCGCTCGAAGAACTCGCTGCAAAACTATCGTCCGCCGGAGAAGTGACTCGCAATCCATTCCTACTTCGATTTCAGCCGACCGGATGCGAGTATCAACTGACGGTTTTCCAAGATGGCCGCGCAATCATTCAAGGAACAGAAGATCTGGCGGTGGCTCGTGGTCTGTACGCACGCTACATCGGATCGTGACAGAGGTCAGTTGCCGCCCGTCTTTGACAGACTGATTACGACGAGATTGTCGCGGTGAATCACCTCGGCATAAGGAACGAACCCGATGGACATAGAGATCTCGTCCGTGCGTTTTCCGGCGAGGGCCAACGCGGTGGCGGCGTCGTAATTTGTCAAACCGCGGGCGAATTCGGCTCCTTGCTGATCCACCAATGAGACCACCTCTCCCTTGGCAAACTCGCCTTCAACTCGAACGATTCCAGCGGCAAGCAGCGACTTTCCGGATTTTTCAACAGCATTCCGTGCTCCGTGATCGAGCACGAAACGCCCCTGAGGCGGCATCGTATAGCCAATCCAACGCTTCCAAGCGGAGAGACCGTCTCCTTCTCCGCAGAACAATGTGCCGAGATCTTCACTACCTAAAATTTCTTCTAAGACGCGTGGTCGTTTTCCGTTGGCGATGATGACGTTGACTCCGACTGCCGTCGCAGTCCGAACCGCCTCAAGCTTGGTTTTCATCCCCCCCGTGCCACGAGAGCTCTTCGAGGCCCCCACCAGATTCAGAAGTTCATCATCAAATCGCTCGATCATCGATATTCGACGACTGTTGGGATCTGTCGGATCGCCTGTCAGCAGTCCCTCCACGACGGTCAGAACAATCAGCAGATCAGCTTGAATTAGTCCTGCAACCATCGCGGCAAGACGATCATTGTCACCCAGTTTGATTTCCGCAGTGCTGACAGTGTCATTTTCATTGACGATCGGAATCGTCTTGTATTCGAACAGCGTTCGCAGGGTATTCCTGACGTTCAAATAGCGAGATCGATTTTTGAAGTCGTTGGCCGTTAACAACAGTTGTGCTGCGTGATAGCCATGCGGACGAAAGGCCTGATCATAGAGGTGAATTAATTGCGCCTGCCCTGTCGCGGCAGCCGCTTGGAGATGAGGCAAGTCCTTCGGACGCTCCTTCAGTCCGAGAAGGCCCATTCCGGCGGCAATTGCGCCACTCGAGACAAGCACCAATTTTCGTCCTGACACACAAACGGAGTGTACCTGTTCCACCAGTGCTTCAATTCTGGCGGAGTCTAATTGATCGTCGTCCTTGGATAGCACGTTTGTGCCGACTTTGACGACAACCGTTTTTGTGCGGTCCATGACTGATCGACGAAGCGAAACAGCGGGCTCGTTCATGGGAAAAGAGTTCGCAGAAGTGGCATGGATTCGGTGACACCGATTAAGATTACTCGGCACAATGCAAGATATAGGAGGGCGCAGTCCAATGCCACTGTCACACGCAGGGAAACAGCAGGCTTGACTTGGTTGGTCGCACACGGAGAAGCCTGTATGATCCGAATCATTGCAAACTCGGTGTCGCGTCCATGATGACGGATTGCGTCAAGAGAGATCTACAGTACGTGTCCAATGGCCTGTGATCGGAATGTGTCAACAATGCCCGTGACGGCTTGGCTGGACTCGATGATTTGAAATTTACCCCGCTTGAGTAACAAATGCGCTGACGTTCCGGCGTACCAAGGGAGAACCGCTCTGTGGCCGACTTGTATCACGAGTGTGGAATTGCGGCGATTTATCATCTGCCCGGTGAACCTCATCGGCTGGCGCCGAAGGGCGGCCCGTCGCAGGTTTCACGACACATTCCTCGACTCCTGCTTGACATTCAAAACCGTGGGCAGCTTGCCGCGGGAATGACTGTTTACCGGCCGACTCATCCGCAGTTGCTCGAGACCTATAAGGATGTCGGAACGGTCACCGAGGTCTTTCAGCTCAACCATCAAACGGATGCAACGGCTTTGATGGATCGCTATGCGGGCGTGGCCGCGATTGGGCATGTGAGATACGCCACCTGTGGCGGCGATGACCGAGGCAACGCCCAGCCTTTCGAGAGGCATCACATCGAAAAACACAAGTGGTTCGCATTTGGGTTCAACGGACAACTGGCCAACTATCAGGAATTGCGGCAGGAGATTTTATCTCAACCCAACTTCCATCTCGCCCGCGATACCGACACCGAAGTCCTATTGCACTTGATCTCACAGCAGTTGTCCGGCGACAGACTACCACGTTTGATCGACGTGCTGTCGGTTCTCAGTCAACGATTGGACGGGGCGTGGAACATTGTCTTCCTGAACGCACAGGGCGAAATGGCTGTGGCCCGCGATCCGCTCGGCATTCGACCACTGTGCTATGCATTTGACGGTTCGTTGTTCGCTGCGGCGAGTGAAAGTGTTGCTCTGGCCAATCTCGGCTTCCGACAAGAACACATCCGTAACGTTCCTCCGGGCCATGCGGTGTTGATTCAAAACGGACAACTCGAACTCGTCGAATTTGCAACCAGCCCACGCCGCGCTCACTGTTTCTTCGAGTGGATCTACTTTGCAAACGTGGCCAGTACTCTCGACGAACGCAGCGTCTATCTGACTCGCAAACGTCTCGGAGAGGAACTCGCTCGCCAAGAGACGCTGACCATTGATGAAAACACCATCGTTGTTCCCGTTCCTGATACCGCGAAAGCCGCGGCGGACAGCATGGCCTTCACACTGAAGGTCCCCTCCGTCGAAGGCTTGATGCGTAATCGCTACATGGGCCGCACATTCATAGACGGAACCAATCGCGAAGACAAAGCCCGCATGAAATATACTCCGCTTCCTGAAGTGCTGGCCGGCAAGAGAGTGATTCTTGTCGAAGATACCATCGTCCGATCGACCACAATGAAAGTGTTGATCTCACAATTAAAAGACCGTGGCCAGGCTAAAGAGGTCCACGTGCGCGTTGCCTGCCCGCCAATCCTGTCGCCCTGCTTTTACGGCATTGACATGACAACGATTAATCAGCTCTTTGCCCCGAAATTCATGAATCTAGGCGATCCCCTGACGCCCGAGGTTGAGGCCCGTATGGCGGATGCCATCGGGGCGGAAAGTCTGCGCTATCTCTCGTTCGAATCGATTGCTCGCAGCATCGACCTACCAAGCACATCCATCTGCCAAGCCTGTCTTGATGGCAAATACCCCACCTCCGCCGGCAAACAGCTTTATCAACTTGAGCTGGATCGGATGCACATTGCAGGCGTTCAAGGCCGAGCCTTCGATCGATGACAACCACCAGATCACCAGCAGATCACCAGCAACCGCGACCTGAACGAAATCTGAATGAAAACCGGATCTCCCGACCTATTTAACACACTTTGGAGCTGATTGCGTGACAGACAATTCTCCTTCAGATTCACCACCTGCTGAAAGTGATTTGGCGGCGGTTGAGAAGATCGGTGCCGCTTATCAACGGGTCGTCGAGGAGTTGGGTAAGGTCATCATCGGACAGCGGGGCGTTGTCGAAGAGTTACTCGTGGCGATGTTGGCGGGGGGGCACGCGCTGCTCGTTGGTGTCCCCGGCTTGGCGAAGACTTTGATGGTGCGGACACTGGCCGAAACGCTCGACATGTCGTTCAACCGGATCCAGTTCACCCCCGATCTGATGCCCGCGGATATCACGGGTACGGAAGTAATTCAAGAGGACAAGTTATCGGGGACACGCGAATTCAAGTTCCTTCCCGGCCCCGTCTTCACCCATGTTCTGCTGGCTGACGAAATCAACCGGACGCCACCAAAAACTCAGGCTGCGCTGCTCGAAGCGATGCAAGAACACCAGGTGACTGCGGGAGGCAAACGGCATAAACTACCCAACCCATTCTTCGTCCTCGCCACCCAAAATCCGATCGAGCAAGAGGGAACGTACCCGCTTCCCGAAGCGCAACTCGATCGCTTCATGTTTGAAATCCTCGTCCAGTACCCGACCGAAGAAGAAGAGTTCGAGATCGTCCGACAGACGACGGTCAATACGACTCCCTCGGTGGAAAAGGTGCTGGGCTATGCGGAATGGCTGGAACTGCAGAGCCTTGTCCGGCGAGTTCCCGTTGCCGATTCGGTGATCCGCTACGCGATGCAGTTCGCCAGATTGACCCGCAGGCAGGACGGAGCCACAAGCGACGCCGCCGTTCCCGATTTCGTGAAGCAGTACGTCAGTTGGGGTGCTGGCCCCCGAGCGAGCCAGTACCTGATCCTCGGCGCCAAGGCGCGCGCCATTCTGCATGGCCGCCCCTATGCGGGGATCGAAGACGTGCAGTCGGTCGCCGCTCCGGTCCTAAGACATCGCATTCTGACTAACTTCAACGCCGAAGCCGAAGGCGTTCGCCCAGACGACATCGTCAACAAGTTGATTGATCTCATTCCCCCTACGGGAATCGTGAGCCGTGTTCTGCCGAAAGTCTTCAAGACGGTGTGATATTGGTGACGCCTACGCCATGCCTTCCGGTATCCCCGAAGGACAACATCTCTGCGGCTCAACGGTGAACGCTCTGGCCCCCAATGTGGAGGTCTTCCGCTTCGCCCCCAAACGGGCCTTTCCGTTTTTCCAAAAGGTGCGGAATTGCACCGACGAACGCGATCCACACCGTTGAGCCTGTGATTGCCTATGGAGTCTGGCAACGGGAATCTTGTGGGCGAGGACTCTCCGAGCGAGGGCGAGATGTTTGTCAAAACCTCGATCCCATTTCGAACGGATGGCATGTCTTATCGAGTTCCTCGAGGCAGAATTCTGGGTGAGTCCTGACGATGGATGCTGTCAACCCGCGGGAGTCTTGTCGCTATCGCGGCAGGAGAAAACACTCCACGTGGATTGGACACATCGCAACCGACGTGTCCTTTGTTTCATGCACAGCGGTCATTACGGCAGCCGTCACAGTCACCTTCGCGCCCACCGACGCAGCGGATCCGCTTTCTCACGCGATGCGCAGTCCCTTGGGTAGGGCTTCTCCAAACAAAAGCGACTGGTCATCCGTTTCAAGTGTACCGACTTCGCGGACCAATTCGTGGTAGCGTTTGGCGGCGTGGTTTCGATCCATCCAAATGAGGACGCTCTGACGAACCGTCTCGTCGATGTCTCGATAGCGGTCACCGGTCTTGCGAGCGAGTTGCATCACCGCAAAGGCGACCAGAGGACTGCTGTTGTCGAATTGCATGAGACGGTCTAACCAGTTAACGACCGCTTCTGCCGAGAGCACTGCATTCAGCGGCCCATACACGAGCCGCCTCGCGCCGACTCGAGACAAGGCCCACAAGGCCGCTGAGCTCAACGCCGCGAAGCGGTCACGATGTAGCATGTCCAGCAACATCTCTCCCAGCTCAAATTTGACGCCGAGCGAAAGTAATTCGCACGAACCAAGCAACCGCAGCGTCTCTGCTGCCTCGTGAGGATTGCGCCCGAAGTCGTTTCCCTTCGTCAGGCCGGATGACGCGCGCAACGACTGTCGAATTGTCGCCAAAAGCGATGCGGAAAGCGTTTTTTGCTGACCTGGCGTCAGACCACCGGCGACTCGCCTCCACAAAATCGACAGCTCGGCTCGACTGGCAGGAGTATTGAACAGGAGTTTCCCATTGAGCAGTTTCCACGTCTCCCCAACGCGCCAATCATCGACCGCCAAACCGTACCCCGGTCGCAGGGCAAACCCGGTCAGATTGATCCATCGAGCCTCGTGCTGAGCACTCCGCCAGCGACCCGCCTCAACCTCAATTAATCCCTCCCACAGCTGACGCAACAACGACGTTGGCCACTCGCCACGCTCCATCCCCAACGTTTCGACCAATCGCTTCGTCAGGCCGTCCGGGGCTTCTCCTGTCCTCGCGCTCCCCGACTTTGAAAGACGGAGCTCTGGGGAGCCGGTGACGTTGCGCGACTTTCGTTCGGCGGAAAGATGCTGATGTGTGGTTTCTGCTTGTAAGACATCGTGGTCGGATGAGGAATCACCTCGGATACCGACCGTCTCCCGCAAAGACGGGGCCGAAGTGGCCGAGAAATCGACATCAACGAATGTGCTCGCGATAACCGCATGAGCGGCCTGCAACACGTCCTCGTCAAACACGCCCTGTCGTTCCCCAACGGCATTATGCGCGACGATGTCGGTTTGAGTCGCCGATCTGACGTCGAACAATAACTTCCACGAACGCCGTCCTTCCACTTCGCGACACCACAGATCAAGCGTGCCAATTTCGGTAAGCTTCGCTTGCAAAACAACCGTCACCGATGCCGCTTGCTTTGATTTCCCCTGTTTAAGGACCGTCCGAATCGGAGGCAATGCTCTGATCTGGTCAGGATTGACTTCCACAAATTCGCCCGGCTTGTCAGTCAGTCGGGTACTGGAGACATACAGCGGAAACTCGATCGGCTGCGACACACGCAACTGAAAATGACGCGAACTGAGATCGATTTCGTGTCCCGGTTCGATTCCCGCAGGAAGCAGGCACAGTGCGCGGAGTGACACCTTCTGATCCGAGTCTTGACTGGGAAGGGTGGATTCGCCATCCCGCATCTCGTCCTCGACTCCAATATAGTATGTTCGCGCCAGACCCGCTGCGATCCGAACGCCCTCACCCCGGCGGACCATGCCGTAGTAGGCCGCTCCGCGAGCTACCGCCAGATCGAGTCGTTCGTTCTCCAGTACGATGGGTGTCCAGTGCGGATCGGTGTTGGTGCGGAACCAGCGTTCAAGCGACTCGACGACCCGTCGCTGCAACAACGGTGAGGCGAAGGCGCCTCCATTGAAGAGCACGATGTCGGGGCGAGCGGGATCGCAGTCGGATCGGCCCTGCTGCTCGTCCAACGCCACATATCGGTGGGAGGTTAGGAACGCCGCGAGATGTGTGGTCACCGAGGGATCCGCAGCGTAGGGAAGGCCAAATTCCTGCAAGCCCGACTGAGACGTGAACGGCTTGGCATCGAGTGCGACTTCCGGAAAAAATCCACTCACGAGAAGCTCACGCACTTCTGCACGCGTCACAGAGACTTGCAGACTACCGCCGATCACCTTTGATCCGCCGCGAGGAAGCGTCAGCGTCCATTTGTCGGGCGCGTTGTCTGACATCAACACCTCTTTGAGCTGCCGACAACTGCGGACAAGGAGACTCCATTGTCGCGGCTCGAGACGTCCGTCCCCCTGGAGTCGTTTCTCAATGTGATGTGCTAGAGCGAGATCGCAATTGTCGCCGCCGAGAATCAAGTGATCTCCAACCGCCACGCGATGGAACTGCACAGCGGCGTCGTTCGCCCGCGCGACGCGAATCAGCGTCAGATCCGTTGTCCCCCCGCCCACATCGCACACCAGTATTTTTTGACCAGGCGAAACGAGGTCGCTCCAGTTGCCGGCGTGCTTGTCGATCCAAGCATAGAAAGCGGCCTGCGGTTCCTCGATGAGAACGATCCGGGTCAGACCTGCCTGCTTCGCCGCCTTCACCGTCAACTCACGAGCCACCTCATCAAACGATGCTGGAAGAGTCAGGACAAAGTCCTGATCGACCAACGGATGTTCGGGAAAATGTGCGTTCCAAGCTTCGCGCGCATGTTGCAGATACCGCGCGCTGACCGTGACCGGCGAGAGTTTCTCCACCTCTGCAGCGCCCTGCCATGGAAGGAGTTCTGCGGTTCGATCCACACCGGCATGACAGAGCCACGACTTCGCAGAGGCAACCATCCGTCCTGGAACAAAGGTGCCATGGTCCCGAGCGAAGTGGCCGACCAGATGCCGAGAACTCTCTCGAGGATCAACTTCGGTGAGACCCACCTCCGAACGAATCGCCGTTCCGGTTCCGACGATCGGCGATGCCGATTGTAAACCCTTGATGCCCAAGGGACCATGTCCCGTTGGCCATGGCAAAACCGTAGAACCTTCCGGAAACTCGCCAATCGCGGGCTGATAGTGGAACGAAGGAAGCGTGTCTCTTGCTTCAATTTGTCCTGGGGCAACAATCTGAGGGATGAAGAACGTATGAATCCGACGAGGCTGCTCTTGAGTGTCCACGTAAGCCACTGCGCAGTTGGTCGTACCGAGATCAAGTCCCACGACATATCGGCTAGACGGAAGTTGGCTTGCTGTCATATTTGCTGATCGTTCCCACGGCCGCCTTCATTTGTCTGAAAAAGTGCAGGCGTTCCGCTTAACGAATCACAAGGCAAGACGGACTATGGACAGCAACCGGCTGTTGAAGCAACTTTAAGGCACCCGTCTGCGGATCGATATGAAAGACGACAACATTGTTACCGGGCATATTGGCACAGATCAAACATTCACCCTGAGGGGTAATCACCAGATTCTGTGGGCCTTTGCCGAGGCTCGGCTCAATTGCGACCAAAGAGAGACTGCCGTCCTCCGCAATTCGATAAGAGGCGATGCTGTCATGCCCCCTATTGGTTCCATACAGGAAACGACCGTCAGGAGTAATTTTTAAATCGGCACAAAAACTCGATCCTTCAAACCCGTCAGGAAGTGTCGAAATCGTCTTTTGTTCAATCAGCATTCCGGAGAGGGTGTCATAATCGAATTTTGTGACCGAATTCGCGAGTTCGTTGATGACATAGACAAACTTGCCATTCGGATGAAACGTCAGATGGCGCGGCCCAGCTTCTCGTGGTGTTCTGACGAATGGCTGTTGATTCGGTGTCAACTTTCCAGTCACGGCGTCTAGTCGATAACAAAAGATCTGATCAAGTCCTAAATCTGCTGCAAAAGCAAATCGATTGTCTGGGCTGAATACAATACAGTGAGCACGTGCTTGGTCCTGCGGTGGTTTGGGTGTGCGCCCCAAAGTGGCTGTGTGTTGAAAAAAGGATGCCGCTTCAGATAACGAGCCGTCTGAATTGACCGGAAACGTCGCCACGCTGCCGGTTGAATAATTGGCAACCGCGACGGTCTTGCCAGTCGCATCGACATCCAAATAACACGCCGCAGACCCGCGGGCGGATTGACGGTTCAACAACTTCAGCTGTCCTGTTCGTGCGACAAGTTGATAGGCTGCAACTTGTTCGCTGTCCCCGCCTCCAAATGCTCCCGGTGCGTGAATCGAGTACAGAAATTTTTCATCCGGAGACACGACAATGAAAAACGGATTCTCAACAGATTTCGTCCCTTGAATAAATATCAGTTGACCCGTTATCGGGTTCAATCGATACGAATGAATCGCACCCTGTTCTCCGGTCGCAAAAGACGTGACGAAGACGAGAAGTTCCTGTGAATCTGCTGCCTGAGTCTCGATGACCATGAACGCACCAATAAAAATTGTAAGTAGAAGTCGCAGTGCCAAAATCGGAAACAGAAGTCGCTTTGCGAGATTTGTCATAATCCCCCCCCCCAAGAAAAACTCCGCAATGGAGGGCCCTAACAATTCCGTTAAGGTCCTCGCATGAGTATAACGGCCGATTGGGGACTGTCACGCCAACGGAACCGACAATCCCCTCCGTGATGATGAGGAACATTTGTCGTTTGATTTGTGTTTTGTGTTGACAGATAAACAAGTCAAGGCCTTACGAATACGACGCTTCTCCGCAGTGGCACAGAAATGTTCTGGCTAAGACACGAACTTTTCACCTGCTCCGGCTTGCAGCCTGAGTGCAGCATCATTTAGTATTTTCGGACGGCACTCAATTAACGTCTTCCAAGACTCGAAAATTCCGAGGCTTAAACATTTTTACCGGACTGCAAATCACTTCCAACACGCTCTAGACTTCCAACGTAGTCAGGCCGAAGGCACTGGATGGCACAGGATGGCACAGGATTCATAGTCGATTTGGTGTTTTTGTGTCAGGTTTCAGTTTCAACATCGAGTCGTGGGCGAATCACTTCAAACCTTTGACTGAATTGTTTTTTAGCATCATCTGTCAGAATGGGACATCGCATGCGTCAACCGGACCAATCCTCCGAATCCGTCATTGAGGTACGCAACCTGACGAAGGTTTATCGCGATTTTTGGGGGCGTCCGAAGGTTCGAGCGCTCAATGCGTTGAGCTTCGACGTGAAGCCCGGCGAAGTCTTCGGCCTGCTCGGCCCCAATGGATCAGGCAAGACGACAACTCTCAAGCTGCTGCTAGGATTGCTCTTCCCGACTGACGGGGAAATTAAAGTTTTGGGCAAACCGGCAGCGGATGTTACCAAGAACGAAAGAATCGGTTATCTGCCTGAAGAGTCGTATCTCTACAGGTTTTTAAATGCCCATGAGACCCTCGATTTTTACGGCCGATTATTCAAAATGCCCAGCTCGGTACGAAAAGAGCGGGCTCAAAAGTTGCTCGATTTGGTGAAACTCGATCCGCGTGCACATCGACGCCAACTGAAGGAATATTCCAAGGGGATGACGCGCAGAATCGGATTGGCTCAGGCACTGATTAATGACCCCGATCTTGTCGTACTGGATGAACCGACAAGCGGACTCGACCCGCTGGGCAATCGTGATATGAAAGATTTGATTCTGGAATTGAAGAACCAGGGAAAAACCGTCTTGATGTGTAGCCATCTCTTGGCCGACGTCCAAGATGTGTGTGATCGAATTGCGATTCTTTATGGAGGTGAGCTCAAGGTCATGGGGCGAGTCGATCAGTTGCTCAAGGCTCAGGATGAAACCCAGATTCGCACCTCAAAACTCAGTGACACCGCCATCAAAGACGTGGAAGCGGTTCTGAAAAAGCATGGGGCCAATGTCCTTAAGATTGATCAGCCAACAGCCAACTTGGAAGATTTGTTCCTCAAGACGGTGGAAGAAAGTCGAGACCGCCCCGGGCATCGGCTTATTCAAGAAGGAACACCTGTGTCCTAAGAGACCTTTCGGGACTTTAGAGTGGTTCTTGTCTGACCACGCGAAAATATCGTTGCGTCTGCGGTCCGTTCCTTATTCGTCGCCGATTTGCTGTACTAGTTAAAGCGTCATCGTAAAACGAGGATGAGCCACTACCATGTCTTTTGATCCGCAGCCATTGTTTTTCTGGTATCGCGTAGACCCGATTAACAAGTTTATGGAAGCTGGGGCCATTCCGTTTTGGCTGGTCGTTTCCGGCATATTCGGCTTGGTCGTACTGTCCATTTCGATTCTGAATATTTTTATAATCCATCGCAGAGCGGGTGGCAGAGTTCTCGTCAGGGAAACTGCGGGCTGCATTTCAGACCTATCCAGCATTTCCCTTCGTCGTGTGTTCGCCCTCACCAAACTGACATTTCTTGAAGCCTATCGCCGAAAGGCTCTGGCTGTTTTCGTTGTGTTTGGATTATTGTTCATGTTCGCTGGCTGGTTCATGGGCGGTACCGGTGAAATCACGAACGACCAAGTGAAAATTTACGTCAGTTTCGTACTGCGGGCCATCACTTGGCTCACGCTACCCGTTGTCGTGGTGCTCTCTTGCTTCGGCATTCCGGAAGATATTCGTCTGCGATCGATTCACACCGTTGTCACAAAGCCTGCGCGGCGGTTGGAGATCGTTCTTGGTCGAATTCTCGGCTTCAGCCTCATCGGAACAGTGGTGCTGGTCGTGATGTCCGCAGTGGGATATGTCTGGATCGTTCGGCAAATCCCCAAAGAGGCGAAGGAAAACGGCATGTTAACATGCCGCGTCCCGTCCTACGGAAAGTTGTTGTTTCTGGATCGGTCTGGATTACCGGTTGCCTCCGGAATTAACGTGGGTGATGTGTGGGAATTTCAAAGTTTCATTGAGGGAGCCACAGCCGCTCGAGCAATCTGGAAGTTCGAAAACGTCAATGAGCTTGCGTTGGATGCGGATGGGAACCTCAATTTGGAAAATCGGTTCTCCGCATTCCGAAGTTATAAAGGTGATATGAAGCGGCAATTATTTTACGATTTCAAGTTTACAAACCCCGAAAAGCAAGTCGGACCTGATCACAAGCCATTGAGTTTTACGACCGAACCCCGCGAGGTCAACGAATTTCGAGGATCGACGGATAAAATCCCGCGCAAGCTCAGTCGTATCGGTGAGGCGAACACTTATGATCTCATCAACGATTTTGTGACGGCGAGTGGGTCTCTTACTGTGGAAGTCTCCTGCCTTGATCGTCAGCAGTATATCGGCTTGGCGAGGCCCGATTTATTCATTCGCAAGCCAGATCAACCCTTTTGGTATGGCTATGCCAAGGCCACATTAGGAATTGAACTGTTGCTCCTCTTGGTCTCGATCATCAGCGTGACCGCAAGTACGTTCCTCAAGGGGCCCATTGCCGCCCTGACCACAACATGTCTTCTCCTACTGGGTGGTGAGGCGTCGCACAAATTCATGGACGATTTACTGATTGGACTGATGCGTCCGGAAGGATTTAAGGGGGGAGGATTTCTCGAGTCAATCTATCGACTCGTGACTCACGCCAACTTGGTAACAGAACTGCCAGACAATCCCGCGGTTCTCATTATGAAGAATTTTGATTCCATGTTGACGGTGATGATGTACGTTTTCAAGTCGATTATTCCACGGTTAAAGTATTTCAACATGTCTGATTATGTTTCGAATGGATTCGATGTCCCGTGGAATGAGTCTGTTGTGCCCAGTCTGGTCGTCACCCTGGGATATTTTTTACCGTGTGTGTTGCTGGGGTACTTCGCACTCCGGATTCGTGAATTGGAATCCAAATGAACAATATGACAACCGCTCAAGCCAATAAATTTGTCTATCTTTGCGGCATTGTGCTGTTATTAATCCCGATTATCTGGCTGGGATTGCCCTCCGACGGGAACGCAGGGTCTGGGGGCAAATTGTCCCAACTTCGGACGCGATATGAGCTGGGCGAGAGTGACTTAGGAGACATTGATCCCTCGGGTGCCGCAATGAATCTGGTCTTGCTAGGGATGCGTGGAGTTGCGGTGAATTTGCTGTGGATCGATCTCGACAATCAAAAGAACATGAAGCGTTGGTCCGAAATGCAAGCGGTGACTGAGTCGATCGTCAGACTCCAGCCTCACTTCGACAAAATATGGGAATTCAATGGATGGAACTTAGCCTACAATACGTCCGCCGAATGGGATGCCGTACCGGATCGATATTTTTGGGTAAAAGCGGGTGGTAAGTTTATCAAGCGCGGCGTGGACCGAAATCGCAAGTCAACTCACCTTCAATACCACCTTGGAAACATCTATCAGAAAAAGATCGGCATCGCTGACGAGTCAAAATACTATCGCAAGTATTTCTTGCGTGACCCCGATCCCAAATTTAACAACGGACCGGATCGTGATTTCAATCCGGACGAAATGGACAACTATCTGGTCGCCAAAAAGACATTTTTGTTGGCGATGGTTAAAGAACAAACGAATCCGCAGCATATCCTCGATATCTCACTCTTCAAGACATCACCCGCACGGTGTCAGTTTGACTATGCTGTTGCACTCCAAAAAGATGGTCTGTTCGGAGAGCAGACTCGTGAAGCTTGGCAGGATGCTTTGAATGACTGGACCCTGAAGTATGGCAGGGAATTTTTCCAAGTCAAAATTCAAGACCAAGTGCAAAGCATTCAAATGGAAATGACTCGACCGGAAATCAAGGCTGTCGCAAAGTCTCCCGATGACGTACCGAAAATTGCTGCGATGATTGAGCATTACCGCAAAATGGTGAATTACTATTACTGGAGAACGCGAGGAACAATCGAGTCCGAACGAGAGACATCCGAAGCCCATCGCGATTTGTACGAAGGTGCTCAACTTTACAAAAAGCAGGAGTTGGCCAAAGCACAGGAATCTTTGCTCAGCGGAATGCAAAAAATGGAATCCCTTCTAAAGAGGAAGGGCAATGAAAGCCTGGCGGACGAAAACGATCTCAATGAAGAGTGCCTTCTGGGAGTGCTGATTTGGATTGATATTCATCGACTTGTCGGCGAACAGATCCCTGAACGTTTTCCGCTCGATTGGCTGAAGGCAAAAATGGAAGGCAACGCTGAAACGATGAACAAAGTGAATCGAAGGCTTCGGCTGCTGGTTGAATAGTCACGTTTCCTGAAGAGATTGCGTTTTTTCCAAGCCGGATTATATCGAACCGTCTTGCAATCGTGTCGAAGAAAATGGTGTTTCGTTTGGCCGGCTGACAATCAATCCGCCGGCGGGGTTACTTCGAAACAACGCCGCCTTGGCTTGGTGTTCGCAGATGAACCGATTCTCGACTTAGGAAGTCACTCTTGGTTGGGCGGGGCGATTCCCGCAAGGCGTGTCACTGGCAGCGAAAACGTGTGCGGCGGGGAGCCTTAAAAGCCTTCGGAAACGTTGATCTCGAGCGACTCGTAGAGATTCACCGAGCTGTCGGCGTTTGTCCCATTGCCCCGGGTGATCTGTTTCCGGCCATTCCAGACAGAGAACGATGCAGACCACCCTGATGCCGCGTCTCAGGCAAGGCCCGGATCCAGAGTGTTACTGAAACTTGGTAGCAACAGGCGTACTTCGCGCCACCAGCCGTCGTGAATTTGACGTGACTTACAACGCGAGAGATGACTACGAAGAACAAGCCATCCTCAGAGGACCAGTGACTCCGAGTGACTGTCCGCGAATGACCGAGCCCCCAAGATTCTGCTGTTCAACGATCTCGTGTCGGGTTGGATCAATTTGGATCGGTCGACGTTAGGACAACAACGCGTAAACGATCGTCAAGAGACGACAGCACACCGAGTCGGAGTGCTGTCGGAACAGATCCTAGAACGTCAGCCTGACCGTAAAATTTCTGCAGGCCTAGTTCACAACGGACATGCTGACCGGTGTGATGCCGAATTCGTTGTTTGGGATCTTCTTTCGCAACGAAATCATGCCTGTTTATCGATTAGACTGCGTGTCTCTCATGAGGATGAGATAGCCTGTTTGTTGTCTTGCCTCGGTTGACCTGCAAAAATAGGTAGCGAACAGTTCGCGGAGGTCCCTAGGGATCCTCGTCGTCAGCCGATAGCTGGACAGCGGATACATTAGAACCGAATTTGACAACAGAACGCCTGACCTCGGAATTGACATGTCTCGACGAATCGGCGTTTTTGATCGATCAGGCATAGAATCACTCCGAAAGGAACTGCGGATCGACCCCCACTCGGTCCGGCAGTTGCGGAACGATTTGTTCAAACATTTTCTTTCCGACGAGGATGCCTTGAGCCGTTTTTCGGCTGCGGATCGCGTAGCCGTACACTCGCTTGAAATGTATCACCGTCGTGACTCAATGTTCGATGGGGCGACGAAGTTGTTGCTCAAGACGGCCGCGGGGATGTTGATCGAGTCGGTGATTCTTCGTGTCGCGTCCGGACGGACCACACTTTGTGTCTCGAGTCAGATCGGGTGTGCGGCGGCATGTGATTTTTGTGCGACGGGCAAAATGGGGATTGCCCGCAACTTGGCAGCCGCAGAAATACTCGATCAACTGCTCATTGCCGGTCAGCTGCTGCGCACCGAAAAACGCTCAGTTCGGAACGTGGTTTTTATGGGGATGGGTGAGCCGTTTCACAACGAAGAGAACCTGTACCAATCGCTGGAATCACTGATCTCTCAGGACCTGTTCCACCATTCGCCAACAAAGGTTTTGATCTCAACAGTTGGCATCGCCGATGCCATGATTCGCTGCGCCAAACGGTTTCCGAAGGTCAATCTGGCCCTCAGCCTGCACAGCGTCCGTCAGGATGTTCGTGAGCAGTTGATTCCACTTGCTCGTTTGTATCGGCTCAAACAATTGCGAGAGACTGTGATCGAAATCAATGCCTTAACGGGATCACCGGTGATGATCGAATACTTAATGCTCGCGGGGAGGAACGACTCGGAAACTGACGCTCGCGAGTTGATCGAGTGGGTGTCGGGAATGAGCGTGCATGTGAACCTGATTCCTTACAACCCGATCGACGAGTCGCCGCATCTCCACGGCAGCGACCGCCCGACTCGGGAGGCGTTTGCATCGCGGCTCAAAAACGAGGGCATTAAAACAACCCTGAGGTATTCGCTTGGCCATGACATCGCGGCGGCCTGTGGTCAGTTGGTCAGACATGAGAACCGACATCCGCCGACGGTGATCCAATAAATTCGATGTGTGTTTGCCAACGATTTGTGAGGTGGTGATTGCTGACAGGCGAAGTCCGTGTTCTGGTCTTATCAAACCAGCGAACTCCCTCAAGGCATCATGACTTCGCCGCCCTACCAAAATTTAAAAATCTGCTTCGGTTTAAAATCGCGTGTTGCGGATCCGTCGAAACGGATGCTTTTGATGCGCTGACGGAAACAATGTGCTCGATGCAGAACCGAGTTGAATCCGGAGCTTCGACGCCCTCCGAGCTTGGTAAAAACTCACGTCACCACGGTTTTAGAAATTGTTTGCCACGAGTGACTACGTACACTTTCCAAAATGGCGAGATTGACTCGCAATGTCTGCGCAGCTTCGGCCAGAGTGCAGGCGGGTGAGGCCTGGCCCTCTAAGATATCAAGAAAGTGATTCGCTTGCGCAACGAACATCGCGTCACGTTCAATCACTCGAACATCTTCGTCATGCCAGACGTCACCCGGTTCGACCATCCACCGCCAGCCATTGTTATGCGTCTCAAATCGTATCGTTCCACGCTCACAGATCACCGTTAGTGTCGATTCGTTGGGCGCCTGATGTTGATTCAACTGAAAGCATCCCAACACGTCACCATGCCGGGTCAATACTTGTACGGTGTCTTCGACTGTCACCCCTTCCAACGCCAAGTGTTCGGCATCACCAACCAATCGATCGACGGGACCAACGAGCCACTCCACAGCGTTGATCCAGTGTGTCAAGCTATCCTGAATCGCGCCGCCGCCGGTGTCATGCCGAGTATAGTAAGTTTGACGATAGGCAGGACGATAGAACGGAAAGTGTTGTCCTGCGACTAAGACGGCTTGAAGTGGCTTTCCAAAACGCCCGGAATGCAAGACCGAACGCATTGCGGCCAACGTTGGATGACATCGAAGAACGTAGGCCACTGAGACAAATGCTCCGCGTTCCGCAACCAAATCCTGAAGTTCCGCGACACCGGTGATGGATATCGACAACGGCTTCTCGATCAACACATGGCAGCCGTTCAAGACAGCGTTTCGGGCCATCGGAATATGAAAATCCGCTGGTGTTGCGATCACAATGGCTGCTGGATCGGAAGCCAACGCGTCATCCCAAGAAACGAACGATTGGGATACTTGGCATCGCTCCGCCACCTCGCGACACTTTTTAGAATCGACATCGCACAGGGAAACGTCAACGCGCCCCGTCGATCCAAAGCACCGCGCGTGCCTTTCTCCGATCGAGCCTGCTCCGACCACCAGAACGTTCATTTTTTGCGCCATCCGTCCAACTCCGATAGTGCGAACCCCTGAGTTTTTTGCTCGCGACGACTGGGGCTCTGACTGTTGTCGTCCGGAACGTTTACTCCTGTGGCTCGACAATATGGAGACCTAGCAAAGGGGTGTCAATATCGGAGGCGAGAGGAATCGTAATGCCGAGATTTCCAATGTTTCAAGGCGAATCACGATACGATTTCTTTTCCCTTCCGAAATTGTCCTCAGACGGCCGGTTATTGATCAGAAGCCGGGTTTATTGAATGAGGATCGAACAACCAAACGGCCTTGTCCGATGGATTACGCCTGCTCTTGGCTCGGACGTCAAGAAAACGTTCAACAGCGGTTTGAATGTTACCCTAGGCCTCAGGTTCCGTGAAACCGTAAAGCAGTCTCTTTCCTTCTCTGAAACGAATTGAGATCCGCGAGCCCTGTAGCATCCGACGCAATAACAGCTTAGACTTTATGCAATTCGCGGCCACTGGCGATACGACGCGACGAATAACGAGCTTCCCTAATTTTTGTCATTCGCAGTGAGATATTGAAGACTTTCAGATGATGCCGCAGTTCCCTCTGATTGTTGCCTTCGGATTCGTGAGTCCCGTGATGTTGTGGGGGCTCGCTCTGGGTGCCGTTCCGATTGGAATTCATTTGCTGCATCGACGGCGTTTCGTGGAACAGCCATGGGCTGCGATGCGTTTTCTGATCGCGGCGACAAAGAAGCAGTCACGTCGGCTTCGACTCGAACAGTTGCTATTGTTGATCGTTCGTACTCTGATTTTGGTGCTTGCCTCAATGGCTCTGGCGCGACCTTCGGTCGAGAAATCGGGTGGGCCAGTCGTGGCGGAGGAACCTTGCCACCAAATCATTGTTGTTGATTCGACACTGAGCATGGGCTATCGGCACTCTGAACAAAGTTGCTTCGAACGCGCCAAGGAATTCGCCAAGCACGTGGTCCGGTCAGCCCAAGATGGAGACGCATTCCATGTGGTGCGGTTGAGCGATTCCGCTCCTCGTGTGATTGCTCACCGCCCCACCTACGACACGAGCGTTGTGTTAAATGAGATTGATCATCTTCCGCTTCTGGACGAGCGTGCCGATGTTTCGTCGGTGCTACAAGAGATTGAAGAACTGCTGATGCTGGCACCCACAATCCCTCACAAAAAAATTTACTTCGTCACGGATCTTCAGGCGACGGAGTGGTCTTCCGATGATTCCACCGACGCGGGAGGAATCCGGCGGCAATTAAAGAGGCTGTCTGAACGAGCAGATCTTGTTTTTGCGGACGTGTCGGAGGCAGGTCCGGCCAACGTTGCCGTGACAGACCTTCGAATCAAAGAGGGGTTTGCCCTCTCCGGCCGTGAGGTGCCAACTGTTGCCACTTTGTGCAATTACGGATCAGGCGGAGTCCAAAATCAACGGGTTGAACTCTATCTCGATGATCGCCTCGTGGATTCGAAACAGATTGACCTTCCGGCGGGATCCGACGTGCGAATCGATTTTTCACCGACGTTCAGCAGCGGAGATCATCGACTCGAAGTGCGACTGAACCCCGACGGACTTCGTGTCGATGATTCTCGCTGGCTGATTGTCCCTGTCAGAGACGAACTGCAGGTGCTGCTTGTTAATGGTAAGCCGTCCGGCGAAGCCATGGGGAATGCGACGGACTTTCTGAAGTTGGCTCTCGCCCCCGAATTGCCGAATCAGCATTTTTCCAGTCCGATTCGACCGACTGTGATTCGCGAGGGGGAATTTCTAGGTACCGATCTGGAGAGATTCGACTGCGTGTTCGTCTGCAACGTGGCCATGTTCACCGAACGCGAGACCACCGTCTTGAGGGATTATCTGGAAACCGGAGGGGGTGTCATTTTCTGTCTCGGGGACCAAGTCCGGGCCGAAAACTACAACCACACGCTATTCCAAGAAGGGTCCCCAATACTTCCGGGAAAACTGGTCGAACGAATCGGCGACTCAAAAACGACGGATTTGGTCTATGAATTCGATGCAGGAGATTTTTCCCATCCCATCGTCCGGCCGTTTCAAGGCAATCCCCGTGCCGGACTTGAATTGACGAAAACCTTTTCTTACTTCAAGGTCGAGGTCCCGGAAAATCGTGCCGTACGCGTTGCGTTGCGATTCAACAACGGCGACCCTGCCATCCTGGATTCTCCGTACGGGCACGGACGTGTGATACTCGTTACCACATCGATTGACCGTGAGTGGAGCACTTGGGCCGTATGGGGTCATAGCCTCATTCCGCTGATGCACGAAACGGTCAACTATGCCATCGCCGACCGTTGGGCCGGTCGTGATGTCTCAGTCGGTCAACCGTTAGTCTCTCGTGTTTCCAGACAGTCCGCAGGTCTCACCGCTGTGCTTCAAATTCCCGGCGGCGAGACGCAGACTCCTAACGCGAGCAGTGACGGACGGACGCTCATCTCCGAGCCGACAACCAAATCAGGGTTTCATCAAATGGCACTCGGAACGCCGCTTAACCGCAGCGAATGGTTTGCTGTCAACGTAGATTCGAGAGAGAGTGACCTGACTTCGTTGCGCGATGAAAACCTGAAAGAAGATCTCATTCCGGGTGTCAACTATCGGTACCTCAAGGAATGGACAGAGCGGCCTACCATCGACAACCCACCCGACCTGCGATTTGTTGTCTCAAACGTCAGTTTCTCTCGGACGTTCCTTCTGGCCGTTTTCGGTCTGCTTCTGGTGGAGTTCATCATGGCTTGGAATTTTGTTGCCGGAACAGTCCTTCTGATCGGATTGATGTCGCTGGCTCTGACCGTCAGCCTGTGGATGGTGTCACCGACCGTAGGACTTGTTTCTGGCTCGATGCTTGGCAGTGCGGTGGCGTTCGGCGGATTGATGAAATTCGGTGTCTCTACCCGACCTTGAAAAGAGTCATCGCCTCGCTAGTACGGACGTTCTTCGGTTCCGCCATGCTACCGATCCGACTCTCATCATCTGCCAATTGTGATTGGCGACATCTTCTCGGTTGACATTCATTTCAGACAGGCCTACCGTTTCCAATCTGCAGCATTAAAAAAGATCGACGTCACCGTTGTGTGTCAGAAAACGTTTCGGGTTCACCTTATTTGTCTTGGGGAGGTAGGAATGGGACGGCCTGTCACACTGTTTACGGGTCAATGGGCGGACCTCAAGCTGGAGGATCTGTGCAAGAAGGCCAAGGACTTCGGCTATGATGGCTTAGAACTCGCTTGCTGGGGCGACCATTTTGAAGTTGACAAGGCCTTAAATGACGACACCTATTGTGCGCGCAAACGCGAGTTGCTGGAAAAATACGACTTGCAGGTTTTTGCATTGTCAAATCATCTTGTTGGGCAAGCCGTACTAGACCGCATCGATCTTCGCCATAAAAGCATTCTTTCACCGGCCATTTGGGGAGATGGAAATCCTTCGGGGGTGACTCAACGGGCCATCGAAGAGATGAAAAATACCGCACGTGCCGCACAAAAACTCGGTGTTGGAGTCGTTAATGGGTTTACAGGGTCGAGCATCTGGCACCTGATCTACGATTTTCCACCGACTCCCCGTTCGATGTATGACGCCGGATACCAATTGTTGGCGGATCGGTGGAACCCAATCTTGGATGTTTTTCAGGAATGCGGCGTTAAGTTCGCTCTGGAAGTTCATCCGACGGAGATTGCGTTTGACATCTACTCGGCGGAAAGGGCTGTGTCCGCTTTGGGTGGACGGGAAGAGTTCGGTTTCAATTTTGACCCTAGCCATCTCATTTGGCAGGGAGTCGATCCTGCTGAGTTTATTCGGACTTTTCCAAATCGTATTTATCACGTGCATATGAAGGATGCCAAAGTCACCCTGAACGGACGATCTGGCATTCTCTCAAGCCACTTGTCGTTTGGTGATCCACGCCGTGGATGGGATTTCCGCAGCATGGGACGTGGTGGCGTCAACTTTGAAGAAGTCATCCGGGCGTTGAATGCCGCAAAATATCAGGGACCGTTGTCGGTGGAGTGGGAAGACTCCGGAATGGACCGCGAACATGGGGCCCGCGAGTCCTGTCAATATGTCAAAAACATCGACTTCGCGACTTCCGCAAGGGCTTTTGATGCTGCATTCGCAGACTGAAACCTCTTCCAAGTCGTTCTTGACGTCGTGGCTCGGTTCTCGATAATGCAACCCTCACCGGTTGCATTATTCTTAACATTTGTGAGATGCCCTCGGACTGCGATGTTCTCTCGAATCTTGGCGGGTGAGTGGTGCCCTAAACTCTGTTCCGCCGTTCTGTTGTCTCTCGCAAACAACTCGCCTGAATCGGTCAAACACAAGCAAGGTCACGCATCAATCGGCTTTCCGAAGAAGTTATGCCAGGGGGGATGATCCGTTGTAATCTGGGTCAGGACCTCCAACCTTTTTTTGATTTCGGTGAGAGGAGAATCGTTCCATGACATGGAAATCGATGGCACTGCTCTGCATCTGCTGGATGGCAGCCGAATCCCTTTCCAGCCATTTCATCGCAGCCGTTTCGATCGCTGACGACGACAATCAAGAACGCTTAAACAGCGATTTAAGGGCCTTGGGGCACCCCGAGTTCCGCATTCGGGAAGCGGCCAGTCTTCGACTGTTCGATGTTGGAGTGGATGCCGTCATTCCATTGGCGCAATTGGCGCAGACAGGCAACGCCGAGGCTTCTATCCGGGCTTTTGAGTTACTCCGCCAACTTTACACCGAGGGAAACGAAGAAATCGCAGAAGCGGTCGAATCCGCTTACGAATCGATTTTACACGGCGAAAACGTTTTGGCTGCAGTGCGGGTTGAAATGGCACTTGAAACAGCATCCGCGATTCGACATCGGCGGGCACTGACCTCTTTTCGAAAACTAGGGGGAATTCTAAGGTTTAGCGTGGCGGAGGAACTCTTCGCAGAAGGCTCTTCACCCCCGATCAAGTACGCCATGATTACACGTGAATGGAAAGGCGGAGACGAAGGTCTGAAATTTTTGAGACGCATTGGGGACTTTCGTTCGCCCAAACTCACCACGCTGCGTCCGGCACTCTACGTCATCAAAGGAAGCATTTCTCCCGCGGCCTTGGTGCAACTGAAAGTGGACCTCCCCGAATGCGTCGCGGATCGTGGACCGGCCTGTCTGGGTGTTCAGCCGGAGTTACCTAGTAGTGATCCGATGGAAATCGCTCTTGTTCTCCCCGGATCCGCGGCCGATAAGGCAGGCCTCCAAAAAAGAGACATCATTCTTAATTTCGATGACGCCAAAATCCCAAATTTTACCGCACTGGTCAAACAGATTGGTGAGCGGCAACCGGGTGACAAAGTGCGCGTTCTTTATCTTCGTGACGGTGAGGAAAAGACCACAATCGTGGAGCTTGGTGAGTGGGAAAAGTAGTCGTGACCATTACTTCTGAAGTCCGCCGTCACCGATCCACACCCAGATAGGAAAGCGATGTATGTCAAATCGTTCCCCCGTTTCGAGGGATGATGATTTCAAACAACAATGGCCTATTTTGAAAGAGGCTCTCGGCACGGCGCCTGCGGTCCCCTATCCCAAGGTGAATTGGGACTGGCAAGCGATTCATTCTCGCCCTGAAATCGATTCAACCGCTTGGGTCGCTCCGAATGCAATCGTGTTGGGTCGGGTCCGACTGAAGCAGCGAAGTTCGATTTGGTACGGTTGCGTCTTACGAGGCGACTTTGAATGGATTGAGGTGGGCGAGGAAACCAACGTGCAGGATGGTTCGATCCTGCACGTCGACCATGGCTATCCGTGCATCATTGGCAATCGTGTGACACTCGGTCATCGAGCGATTGTTCATGGTTCCGTGGTTGGAGATGACGCGCTCATTGGTATTGCCGCCACGGTTCTGAGTCGGTGTGTCATCGGCCAAGGAGCACTGATTGCGGCAGGTGCAGTGGTGATGGAAGGAACACAGGTGCCACCCCATACGTTATGGGCCGGTTGCCCCGCGAAACAACTGAAGGACTTAAGCCAAGAACAACGTGACCGGCTGATCCAGACTTATCAACATTACGTCAATAACAGTCAGGGATTCCGAGCGGCCTTCGGAGAGACTTAAATGACTGGCCCGACGCATTGACGTTGCAATGATGTGTCAACCACGAGTGCCCCATCCTATCGCGGTGTTTCTGGCGATCGGTTCGCGAAATTTATTTTGACCCTTGCCAAGACGAGCACTCGGAGGGTCAGGCAACAAATCCGTGTCTGCCGCATGGTTGTTGAATCACACACCAAAGCTTCCGTCATTCCTTGCGGCGGGGCGTCAATGCCTCACGCTCCGCCGTCTGATACACCCCCCGACCGAAGAGCCACACACCAAAGTGTCGCTCGCGGCTCAGTAGAGACCTCGGGGTTCCGTCACTCCTGTGTGGGAGGGGTGCCTAATACTCGCGTTTTTTGTTGATCCCAGGAGCCGGAACTGAATACCGACCACCGGCATCACAAATCAATGGGGACTCCCCGTCGATTGTCAGTTCACTCACGGTCGGGGCAAACTCATGTTCACAATTCAACATTTCCTCGTACGTAATCACACGACCTGTATGGCACGCCATGCGTCCCATCGCCGTGACGAGGCTCGCTTCCGCACCCCGTTTTGCTTCATTATACGGCTGGTCCTTGATGATCGCCGTGATCAAGTGATCCCATTCGCCTTGATAAGGATTGACGACGTCGTTGCCTTGCCAGACGATTTCGCTGTCAATCATCTGTTGTCCCTTAAATATGCGGGCCTTCGATGGCCAGTGCCCGGAGGTGGAGATGACTGCCGACCCCTTGCTTCCATGGGCGTAACTGGCAAATTCAGTCGCGGCTCCCTCCATTCCTCGACCTTCCAGAAACAGTTTACTTCCGTCAGCAAAGGTGTATTCGACGGTGTAAACATCAAAGTTCTGGTCAATATAGTCACCACGATAATGCCGTCCACCATAGCCTTTGGCCTCAACAGGCCAAGCATTCTTCATCCAGCAGCACTCATCAATATTGTGGATCAAAAAATCGCTGAAGGCACCACCGCCGACCCACAGAAAACCGTGAAAGTTGCGGATTTGGTACATTAACTCGTTCTTGTCTGCCGGCCTTGGTTTCACAAATGCACTACCCGTTGGGCCGGAGACACGGTAGGCCCGCAAAGTAATCAGGTCGCCCAATTGACCGTCTTGAATTCGGTTCCAAAGTTCGGTACGCGTCTCGCAATGGCGGCACATTAATCCAACGCCGACCTTCAATCCTTTTTTCTGCGCCTCTTCATAAAGAGCGAGCATTTTACGTGTACTGGGACCGTCCACCGTCGTCGGCTTTTCCATAAAGACATTTAAACCCTTTTCAATCGCATACTTGAAATGAACCCAGCGAAAGGCCGGAGGGGTGGTCAAGATCACAATGTCGCCTTTCTTCAGGCAATCCATCGCATTCTTGTAGCCATCAAATCCGATGAACTTGCGATCTTCGGGAACGTCGACCTGCTCCTTAAAAGTATCAGAAAGGTTCTGGTAGCAAGATTTCATTCGCTCTGGAAAGACGTCCGCCATCGCAACGAGCTTAGTGGGCCGTTGCGTTGTGGAGAGTGCATTTGAAGCCGCTCCGGCCCCCCGACCACCAGATCCAACAAGCGCAATTTGGATGGTGTTCGATTCTTCGGCATAGACGAACTGCGGGACAGAAATTCCAGCCAATGCGGATACCGCCGCGATATGGACAGACGTCTTCAGCAACCCCCGACGTGTGATACCAGCCTCGTTGACAGAACTTGAGTTGTCGCCATTTCCCATATCAACAACGCTATTCAATCTTTCCGTATTACCCACAATTAAATCTCCTCGACTGGCTGTGACTAAGCGACGATTTGAAATTGGATCACCAACAATGCAATAGCAGAGGGTTTTTTCCACTGCGAAACAGTTCAAAACTAAGGGGATGAGTGTATCGCCATGGGCCACCGCATGCGAGAGAAACACTCGTACCCTTTTTAGAGACCGCCTCAACGCCTAGGGGAATCCGTATTGACAGTAGCGAAATTTGCTTTGGGTCATATCGGCATCGACACTCGTCGACTTTGATGGAAAGCCTTTCTGAAATACCGCAGTCCGATTTCGTTGACGATTTTTGAAGACACCCGACGCATCTCACCCCACACGTCGCCCCAGTGTCTGTCTCGAGGCATGCTTGATAGAGGTATACCCAAAAACAACTGGCATCCGCCTGTGTTCCAGATGATCACAGGCCAATTCAGCGAAAAACATTTCTCGTTCAATCAAGGTCGATCTGGCATCGGTGATCCGTACGACGTCCTGTGGATTGGCGATCACCATTTGGTTGAAGCCGCTCGTTCAAGAGTGAAGACAATCGATCCATTTCGAAAGACGGTCACCGTTCCAGTCGATTGGCTCACAGTGATGGCCATCGCCAGTGTGTGCGCCGTAATCGCCGCGGCGGTCTGGTGCCTGGCCCCCAAACCGGAGGGGAGGCCCGGCGGAATAGACTTCGGCAACAGGTATGACCCCGCACTCAAGACCGTTCCATCTCCCTGAACGACAAATGCGCCATCAATTAACGCAAATTCCTTCATCGTTTCAGCAAGACTGGGGTCCAGGACATTCCGCAGGTTTTTAGAGTAGCCATGAAATGGATTGAGTACCAACTGTTGAACGTGGCGCAAGACATTGCGCGCGTCCCCAAGAACAAACATGGTACCGACGGGATGCGCTTCGCGCCCCTCCGCCGCGATCTCAACGGCCAATGATAAAATTCGAAGGACAACCGCGGGCCGAACCACATCGACACCGCGTCGATTTTTTTCCGAAAGCATCGCTCGAAAATGAGCCTCGGGTTTTGTAATTGTGATGCTGTCCAGGCGCCGACCATCGGGGCCAGTCACGCAGACAACACTGTGCTTCTCGTTCAGCAGTCCCTGCGAGGCCGCTAACAGCAACCCAAGGTTAGAACGATCCATGCGAGAGAGTGTGGCATGCAAACCATTAAACGTGTGTGTATCTTCGCGTTTGATCTCAAATTCCTCACTATGTTCCGTGGTCACCAGCAAGAGACGCCCCTTCCAGTTCGACAAGGACTCCCATGGAACACTTTCCAAGCGATCCACAGCCAACAACAGAGCCTGAGCTCCCACAGATTCGACCAATTGCATCGCCTGTTTGACCAGAGTCTGCGTCAATCTCGGAATGCTGGCCGCACGACTAGGCCTTTGATCTGGTTGAAGACCCGCCTTAGCCAGCAACAAGCCATCGAGCGATCGCGTATCCTTTGAATCAATCAACGCTTGACGAAATTCGGCAAGCTTTAACAACTCCGCTAACGCGGCCAAGACTTCAACGTGGGTTTGCTGCAGCTTGCGACCAATGACCAGCAGCACAATGAGTTGAACACTTTGGCCGGAGGGAACTCCGTAATCCACACCGCCGCGACTGCGGCCCATGACAACACGAAAGTCTCCCTCCCAATCGATGAATGCATGGGGAAGAGCGAAGTCGCTGGCGACCAATGTCTGCGCGGCGGCCTCGCGTTCTTCAATGGCCTCGAGGACTTTATCGGGTAAAATCCCCTCGTCATCCCAGTTGGAGGCGTGGACCAGTGCGCGAATCGCCGCCACGCGTGTCTTAGCGGACAATTCCACCAGACGTATTGCACTGACTAGTTCGCCCAAGTCCAATGGTGTGTCTCCCGATATCGCGTGGCGACCAGCTTTTTTTGTCAAGCAATAAAAATTCGGAACATGTCTATGTTAATGCACACTGGCGAACGTGGCAACTACGGCAGAAAACACCGCGGGGCCAATGCCGTTTTGAACAACCGCGCAGTGATTCCAGTTGCGCGTTTTTTCGAATTACGGCTGCCCGCCAAGACGACGATTCAGGACGGGCTTCCAAGTCCATGTACGGATCCGGTGTACTGAACTAACTCGAACCGCCACAGGACGGAAATCGTTAGAAAAAATAGTGCCCTTCGTTACTCGGACGCCTTGATACGAAGTTGCTGAACGTCGCGGTCCGCAAGTCGAGGCATCTGGGAATCCCTCTGGTTAAAGCTCAACCGCATGAGCCGGTTTTCAGTTCTGTTGGTTTTTGATCTCCCTTAAAGAACGACTTAGGCGAAATTTTGAAGAGCCTGAAGGCCCGCCCGTTCCTGTTGAGAGTCACCAATCTGCTATTAAACTCCATCTCTCGATAAGTCCGATGCTTGCCGCGAACATCAGACCGCCTTATGATTCCGCAACGATGCCCTTATTTATATTATGCAAATGGGGCATCAATGACCGAAGCGTATTCGAAGGACGTGAAGGTCCCGTTGAAATCGGGTTTACTTACTTCGACTGCACACGGAACAGCTTCAAGGACATAGCGTTGCGCGCCATTATTAGTGACATTCACGCCAATCTTGAGGCTTTGGAAGCGGTTCTGACAGATATCCGACGGTCTGGAATTGCTGAGATTTACTGTTTGGGTGATGTCATTGGGTACGGCCCCAATCCCTGCGAGTGCATTGAACTTGTCTATCCGTTCGATAAATGCCTGCTCGGCAACCACGATCAGGCGGCTTTGTTTGACCCTGATGGTTTCAATGCCAGTGCTGAAAGAGCTGTTTTTTGGACACGCGGGCAATTAGAAGCAGCAGCAGGATCCGAAAGGCAGCAAAAGCGATGGGACTATCTTGGTGAACTTCCTCGCTTGGTTCGTGAGCCCAATTTCATGTACGTTCACGGCTCCGCCCGCAATCCCCTGAATGAGTATGTGTTTCCTGAAGACATCTACAATGAGCGCAAGATGGAACGCATTTTTTCATTAGTCGAAAAATATTGCTTTCAGGGACATACCCATATTCCAGGAGTGTTCACCGAGGACCTGAATTTTCTGGCACCGGAAGAAATCGATTTCACATATGAGTTGGGGGCAAAAAAGGTTCTGATCAACGTCGGTTCGGTTGGCCAGCCACGCAATGGTGATCCGAGATCGTCTTACGTTGTGTTGGACCAAAATACGATTCATTTCAAACGCGTTGAATACGACTTCAATAAGACGGCCCAAAAAATCTACGCCATTCAGGATCTCGACAACTTCCTTGGCGACCGCCTTAAAGAGGGTCGTTAATTCTGACGTGAGACCGCTGTTTTCTCACCGTATTTTACGGTTCAGTTTGGTCTTCCGTCTTGCCGTTCGCTCCTAATGCGGAACGGCTTTCTTAAAAACTTGATGGACTTTGCAGCATGGATCAGCGGCGGTTTCTTCTTTTCTTTACATTGTCCATGGTGATTTGGTTCGGCTGGCTTCACGTTTTGGTTCCAAAGCTGTTTCCTATCCCACCAAAGGCGCCACAGAAAATCATCGCCTCGGCGGAAATGGATCGGCCGGCAGACGCTCTCGCTCCCGACAACGTGGAAAGAGAGACTGTCGAACAACACGACGCTGACCCGCTCCCCACACATCCAGCGAAGTCTTTTTGGCTCGGTCCCGCCGAGGATCAAAAAGACAAGCAGATGCTCGATGAGTTTTTTTTAGCGGTGAAGTTGAATAGTCGTGGTGCGGCCGTTGATACGATTGAGCTCACGGATCATGTTCGCTATCCCGCATTTGGACAACGGGGTAAGCGACTGCGACTAGTAGGCAGCGATATCGCAACGTCTTTGCGAACATTCGAACTGCAGATTCCGACGATCGATTCCTTCTTAAAAGGGAAGGGGCTCGATCGACTTCCGTGGGAGATCCTCGATTCCAACTCCGATTCCGCCACGTTTCGTCTGCAAACTCCTGACGGTCGATGGGAACTGAAGAAGCATTTCAATCTGGCACGTCTCACGCCCAAAGAACTCCAGCAATCTCATGTGCGGGATACGCTTTCCAGCGGTTATCAATTGAGGTTAACGATCTCGTTAAAAAACCTTTCCTCGCGAACTCAGGAAATAGCCTACACCTTGCGAGGACCTGTTGGTGTGCCTCTGGAGGATCGAGACAACACGTACAAATACCGCGATGTGCGGATGGGATTTTTTGATGCGGACGGCTCCATTGACGAAAGCAAACTCTCGGCCTCGGATGTGGTCAAACGAGTCAAAAACGAGAAGTCGGAACTGTCTCAACGGCCCGTGAAATATATCGGCGTCGATGTTCTCTATTTTGCGGCTCTGGTGATGCCGTCTGGCGATCAACTCAAACAACGCACCGTGGAACAATCAAACTGCGTGATCGTCGACGAAAACCAGCAATCACCGCAGTTTAGCGATGTCACAGTGGATCTCATTTCGCCAAAACTAAGCCTCTTACCAAACGAGGAAATCGAGCATGAATATCGGTTGTATGCCGGCCCCAAGCTAAAGTCTCTGGTACAGCAGATCTCTGCCGGAGCGGTGATGGACTACGGCTGGTTTGATTCGATTTGTCGCGGAATGGTCTGGCTGCTCAATACGTTTCATGCCATGGGTTTGAGTTACGGAATTGCCATTTTGTGCCTGACCGTTTTAGTCCGTTGTCTGTTAATTCCGATTTCCAAGCATCAGGCGATGCATGCGGCCAAGATGAAGGAATTGCAGCCAAAGATTGCCGCGCGGCAAAAAGAGCTTGAAGCAAAGTACGGTAAGAACACAGAAGAATACGTTAAGGCATCGCAAGAATTGGTTGCCGAGCAATCAAAAATGATGCTGGGTGGGTGTCTTCCCATGTTCTTACAACTGCCGATCTTTATTGCTCTTTACCGGGTGATCGGGACATCGATCGAACTACGGATGGAACCGTTTCTATGGTTCCAAGATCTCGCCTCACCCGATGCCTTATTTCCATTTCCATTCAAACTTCCGTTCCTCGGGTGGACGGAATTCAATCTGCTTCCCTGTATTTCCTCCGGACTGATGTATTTCCTGCAAAAATTGTCGATGCCCGCCCCCACCAATGAGGAACAAGCCTCTCAGCAAAAGATGATGAGCTACATGTCCATCATGATGGGCGCGATGTTTTATCGTGTTCCAGCCGGACTCTGCCTGTACTTCATTGCGACCAACATCTGGAGCATGACAGAACGCTGGCTTTTGGAACGGAAAGCAAAAGCCGCCGCACTGAATCCACCCGAGGTACCCACCGTAGCGGTGAAGAACGGAAATCCACCCCCTCCCAAGAAGCCATCTGCCTTTTCCGCATGGTGGTACAACATGGTTGAAGCCGCCGACAAAGACATCTCGATCAAGAATAAAGGTACCAACGGGGAAGACAACGACAACCGCAGAACCAAGAAGAATCGCGGCAAGAAATAGGCAGCGGACTGGCCATGGAACTGTCACTTGATGGCTCAATTGCAGCGTTAGCTTCTGCCTCCGGTTCGGCAGCCCGCGGAATCGTTCGATTGTCGGGTGACAGTGTCCGTCAAATCTTGTCGGGGTGGTTCCAACCTTTTGATGAATGCGTTTGGCAACGAAGCCGAACCGCGACGGTCCATCGCGGTGTTTTGACTCAAGCGACGGCCAAGGTTTCGATCCCGGTACAAGTCCATTTTTGGCCCAATCATCGCAGCTATACGGGTCAACCTGTAGCGGAACTGCACCTGCCTGGCGCACCTCCCCTGCTGGAGCTTGTGCTTGCGGAGGCATATCGCCGCGGAGCTCGGCCAGCTCGGCCAGGCGAATTTACCTTGCGGGCCTTTCTCGCGGGGAAGCTGGACTTGTTACAGGCCGAAGCCGTTTTGGGAGTCATCGACGCGCATGACCATACGGAACTGAGCGTGGCTCTTGGACAACTCGCCGGCGGCTTGTCTGGACGCCTCGCCGGATTGCGATCGGATTTATTGGAACTGCTGGCAGACCTAGAAGCCGGTCTCGACTTCATTGAGGAAGATATTGAATTTGTGAGTCGCAACGATGTGATCCATCGCATCGACTCCGCCCGCAGTCTTGTTGAGGACCTTTTAAAACAGGCCTGCGATCGAATGCAATCTCGGCCCCGCTTGAAAGTCGTGCTGGCCGGTCTTCCGAACGCGGGTAAGAGCACTTTGTTCAATCATCTGGCACAGAACAATTCGGCGATTGTGTCGACCACTGAAGGAACGACACGCGATTTTCTTTCGGCACCGATTGACTGGCACGGACTGGGCTTCGATTTGGTGGATACCGCCGGATGGGAAGCCGATGCGACCGGCATCGCATTGGCTGCTCAAATGCAGCGAACCGACCAACTGAAGGATGCCGACGTGATCGTTTGGTGCTCTTCTGCAGCCCTCAATCCGTTGCAGCGAGAACTCGACCAAAATTTATTTCTGCAAATCCAGTCCTCTGCGTTCAGCGTCGTTCGACTGACAACACAGACGGACCGAATTCACGGCGTTCCGACAACAAATATTTCTTTTCCGGGCTCTGCGATCAGTGTCGTGACCGGGCATGGTGTTGACGATTTTTCCGAATGTTTGCGAAATCGGCTGATAAGCTCCGATGGTCGCGGCCGGCAATGGCTCGGGATGACGGCCGCGCGGTGCCGTGAAAGTCTTGAGTCCGTCGCGAACGCGCTCGTGCAAGCCGGGGACGTTGCGAATTCGCTTTCGACAGGCGATGAATTGCTGGTTGTGGACGTGCGTGAAGCTCTTGATCATCTCGGTCGAATTCTCGGAACCGTCTATACAGAGGACATACTCGATCGAGTTTTCAATAAGTTTTGTATCGGCAAGTGACACTCCCCGAAAAGCGATCCGGCGGCGTCCGCAGGAATCCGAGTCGCTTCCCCTGCAACCATCCATTCATGATTTCGAAAATCCTTCGGAGTGCTCTGCGAGTTTCTCGTCCACAACTCGAGCGGAGACGTCCTTCGAGCGTCGCGACCGCCGTAGTGAGAGGTCAGACGTTCGTGGTCAAGTCCCCTGAGATGCAGGATCGTGGCGTGGAGATCATCAACGCGAACCGGACTCCCCATGGCGTCCCTGCCAAAATCGTCTGTCGCTCCGTGAGCCATTCCACCGCGCGTACCACCACCGGCCATCCACATCAATGAGCGCACTCGTGCGAGGGAACGGTCGGCTGTAATGCCTCCAAAAATCTTCTTCCGCTGGAATCGAGACGCCTTCGTTACCGGCTCCAATTCCTCCAGAAGAGGGGTTGTGTGGAAATGTGATGTCGTACAAGAAGACGATCCGTTGATCGACGTCACCAGATTCGAAATCGGATTTCACTGGCTTCGCAAGGCCCACTGAAACGTCGTCGAGCAGATCGTCGTTCAAGAGAAACAAGGCCTAGGCTCTATCAATCAATCGATTTCGCGGTTCGACGATTCTGCCTCCGTCTGGTCTGTGACACAGCGAGGTGAAGTCGCCTGTCTTGATACCCATACGTAGCGTCATCAAGTACAGCGTTCGTCGAGGCACGAAAGCCACCAATCCATTCGCTGCCGCCCGTGGTGTTGTTCCGCTTTCCAGGCACATTCAGACACGCATCGCGAATCGATTCCGCCTACAAATAGTGTCGAGGCATTCGTGACAACCACCGGTTATTGGAGTCAGCGTCCCGTGTCGTTTCGTCGGTCGTGCGGCTGAATTGGCAAACATTCGACAGCACCGGGCGACGTCTTCTGCAACGCCATGTGATGAATTCTACACGGCTTATCGCATTCCTTCCTCGGCGACTATTTCGCCTGACGAAACGAGAAGATATCCTTAAGAAAGGATTGAATCCCTTGTTGCGAGACAACGACGTGGGGACATTGAAACTTTTCAACACTTCAACTCCACCCTACATGACGTTTGAGGGTTGGCGATTCCCAGCAAAGTGACACGAGACGATGGCCAACGAAGCAGCGTTCACGGGATCACCTCTGACCGATCTTGGCAGAAGACTGCTGAAGCAGCCCGGCATGGGCGCCGTGATTGAACGTCTGCAGCACAGCCGAGCGGCGACCGTTGTCTCTAGCTGGGGTTCTTCGGCATCACTCGTCATCTCGGCTCTGAATCAACGAGCTCCGTCCTCTATCATTGTCGTGCTACCGCGAGAACGCGAAGTGGACGAATTCGCAGCCGACGTTCGCTCATTTGGCATTTCCTGCGGGAGTGAATCCAAATCGAGCGAAACAAGTCCCTCGAATGCGCTCCATCTCCTTTCATCGTGGCCGTCACTCCCGAGTGAGTTGAGCATCACAGATCCGGTGCTGGGCAACCGCTTGAAACTCTTGCGTGCCTTTGAATCCACAACGCCCCCACGCATCGTCATCACGACAATCTCTGCATTAATGCAACCTGTCCCAACTCAATCGGAAAGGGCCGTTGCCTCGCGGATACTCAAGGTCGGAGGCGAATTAAACTTGGACGAACTCACCGCATGGTTAGCGTCGCGAGGATTCGAACGCGTCACGGCGATTGAATCCCCGGGTGAATTCACTGTTCATGGTGGCATCGTAGACCTGTTTCCTCCCGATTCTGCCTATCCGATACGACTGGAGCTTTTTGGGGACGAGATCGAATCCATCCGCTTGTTTGAAGTCGAATCTCAACGCAAAGTTCGGGATCTCGATGAAGCCACGATCACGATTTTGTCTTTGCAGACACCGCCTCCAGCATTCAAGGACAAACGAACTCTGCCCGGTGAGCCCCGAAACGACGAATTCCGCATCAACTCACCGCGTTCAGCACAACAGAGCCATCGCTCCACAGCGCATCGGACTTCGTCTCTGCTCCATTCCGGCGCACACATACTCGACGCACTTCCCGCTGACGCATGGGTCGTGCTTGTCGAACGGGAAGAGGTCCTTCAAGAAGGAAAACGCTATTGGGATCGTCTGGCGGATCGAACGGGCCTGTTCACCGTCGAATCGACACTGGAGCGGGTATCGCGGAACGGTTGCCTGAATCTCTCGCCGGTCGTAGGTGAGAGCGGCGAGATTCACTGTCAACTTCGCATCGAATCAATCGAACGCTTTGGGGGCCAAAAAACAGCCGCATTCAAAGAGCTTGAACGTGTCGTGCAGCAAGATGAAACAGTCGTTATCGCGTGTCACAATGAAGCGGCACGACAACGGATGGCCGAACTGTTGAAGGAGGTCTACGACAACACAACCGCCATGATGACGCCCCTCGAATCGATGCGACCGCGGCACGGAACCAATCTTCTTTCAGGCTCGCGCGACGCAGGCAATTCGCTCGAACAGAGCGTTATCGATCCAATGCTCACGGGCCGGTCACCGCTCAAAAAATTCCTGCAAAAAAAACGTGCGATCGGTTCGCCTTCGTCACCACCGGAACAACTCTTGTCTGCGTCCCCAAACGTGGATCCTGCGGTTTCGGAGGAGAGTGATGACAGCCGTCAGACACTGCCGAAAAACTTCGCGGATCGAGTCACGTTGTGCGTTGGCCACATTTCCCGTGGATTCCGCTTGATTACCGACAAGATTGTGGTTCTCAGTGACAACGAACTGTTTCATCGGACAGAGTTGCAGCGTGCTCCGAAAAGACGCCGGATTGAGTCGCGCGCCATCGACACATTTCTTGACCTATCACCAGGAGACCTCGTGGTCCATCTGTCACATGGAATCGCTCGGTTTCGGGGAATGGAGGTGCAATCGAAAGGCGAACTCACCGAGGAGATGTTGTCACTGGAGTTTGCGGACAGTTTGAAGATGTATGTTCCCGCATCGTTGATCCATCTTGTGCAAAAATATGTGGGCGGATCCAGAGGAACGATTGAGCTGTCTAAATATGGCGGCTCCAGCTGGGCCAACAGGAAACGTCGAGTGACCGAGGCTGTTGGAGATATGGCCGCGGACATGCTGAAGTTACAAGCCGAAAGAGATCTCAAGCCGGGGCTGGCATGCCCCGAAGACAGTCATTGGGTTGAGGAGTTCGATGCCGCATTTCCTTACACGGAAACGATTGATCAACTGCAAGCGATTGTTGACACGAAAGAAGACATGCAACGTTCGCGCCCGATGGATCGGCTGATCTGTGGCGATGTCGGCTACGGGAAGACGGAGATCGCCATGCGAGCAACATTCAAGGCGGTTGATGCCGGTCGACAGGTCGCCATTCTCGTCCCGACAACAGTGCTCTGTGAGCAACATTTACGAAGCTTTACCCAACGGATGGCAGAGTTCCCGGTCCATGTCGCGGCGCTCAATCGATTTCGTTCAACAATCGAGACACGTGAGGTACTCCGCGGCTTGGCCGAAGGAACGATCGACGTGCTGATTGGCACGCACCGCTTGGTGAGCAAGGATGTCAAATTCAAAAATCTCGGCCTGTTGGTGATCGACGAAGAACAACGCTTCGGTGTCGAAGTCAAGGAGTTACTCAAACACTTGCGGCTCGAAGTGGATGTCCTCACCCTGTCGGCAACTCCGATTCCACGGACGTTGCACATGTCACTCGTCGGTGTGCGAGATATTTCCAATCTGGAGACACCGCCACACGATCGACATGCGGTTGAAACTCGCCTCTGCCGCTGGGATGGCGAACAGATTCGTGCGGCAATCGTCCGGGAATTGAACCGCAACGGCCAGACGTATTTCGTCCACAATCGCGTCCATAACATCCAAGCCATTGCCGACATGATTCGCGGCCTGGTTCCTGAAGCCAAGGTCGATATCGTCCACGGCCAGATGAACGAAGACGAGATGGAAGCGACCATGCTGGGCTTCGTCGAAGGTCGGACTGATGTTCTCGTGGCCACGACCATCATTGAAAGTGGACTCGACATTCCGAATGCAAATACGATTTTCATTCACCAAGCGGACAAGTACGGCCTAGCCGATCTCCATCAACTTCGAGGTCGAGTCGGTCGGTATAAGCATCAGGCATACTGCTACCTGATGCTCGAAGAGGGTCGTAGGATCACCCCTCTGGCAGCGAAAAGACTGAAGGCGATCGAAGAATATAGTGAACTCGGAGCGGGCTTTAAAATCTCGATGAGAGACCTCGAAATTCGCGGCGCGGGAAACATTCTGGGAACCGAGCAATCGGGCCACATTACGGCGGTCGGATACGAATTGTACTGTCAACTTTTGGAAAATGCCGTTCGTACCTTGAAACGCCAACCCCTGCGCCAACAGCATCATGTCGAGATCGCACTACCTTTTGAAGCGTACCTGCCATCGAATTACATTCCGGACGGACGGCCAAAAATTGAGATGTACCGCAAACTTTCGGCGGTCTCCTCGCTGGAATCGCTGACCGAGTTGAAAGAGGAATTCTGCGACCGATTCGGACCACTTCCCCCCCCGGCTGTCCGGATGTTTGAACTTCGTGAATTGCAGCTCCTCGCATGGCGATGGCAAATCGATGACATTCGCGTCCATGAAGGGGACATTGTGTTCGGTTATCGTAGTCCGAAATTGATCGCGCGCCTGGTCAAATACAGCTATGCGACACTGCGAATTGTTGATGATCGAGATGCTTGCTTGATTCTTCCAACGAAGCTCAAGGGGACCAGAGCCCTGATGCGACTGCTCAAAGAGACCTTGCAAGCCAACCCTGAGTAAGACTAGAACCCCGCCGGTGCCAGTGTCCAATCGACATCAAGCCTCCCCTGATCGGCGTCAACCTGCCCCAAATCAATAGAGTCCGGTGGGTTTCACCGAGTTTTCGTGGAGGATCTTGTGTCAGCGAGAGGATTGTGCTCAAGACCTCCCATTCACTTCCACGATTGTCTTTCGATCCCCGTTCGGGGCTTCCATTTTTGGAATTGACGGACCGCAAACATGCGTCGAAACGCCATAAAACTGATGATTCTGCTGTCCTGTACGGCCTGCAACGGCATACAAAAAAAACATGAAAATCCAGTTCTCACCGCCGCCCCCCGCCGTATTTCTCCGATGGACACTGAGGATTCGGAGAAGATCCAGTTGGCCGATGCCTCTTCCACAGACGAAGTAGGGGTCAGTGACGACGATGAGACCCAAAAACGTATCGAATCCGTCGCTGCCGTAGTTTCCGATCCATGGGCCACTTGGAAAGATGATACGGCGATCTTTAATTCTAAGGTGGCCGCAACCGTCAATGGTGCGCCGATCCTGAACGGCGACGTCTTGGACCGTTACGCCGGTGTGATCATCACCACTCGCGATCAAATGCAAAATTTATGGTCTCATCCCGAAAAACTGCAACGTGGACAACGCAAGCCCATACCGGAAGATTTTGAACGCTTCCGCGACATGCTTGTCAAACGCGATCTTTCTGGGCATATCCAGCGTCGATTGCTCGTGGAGCGGATGAAATCCAGCTTAAAGCCGGATCAGATCAAGGCGATGGACGGGCACATTAATCAACTCTTCGACCAAGAAATCGCCAATTTGAAGCGAGAGATGAAAGTCTCGACCCGCACAGAACTCGAACTGGAACTGAACAAGAAAGGAACAACTCTTCAAAACGTCAAGGATAACTTTGCAACGGAACGACTGGCGATGGAGTACATTGTTCTCAAATCGGAAAAGCCGGCGCCACTGAATCGAATTGACTTGGTGAACTATTACAAAGAACACCTCGATGACTATGCCGTTCCGGCGCAGGTCAAATGGGATCAGATTCAAGTCTCGTTCGGACCAGAACGGAGTAAGATCGCGGCAAAAAAACGTATTGAAGAGGCCCTTCAGGAACTCGAAGACGAAATTCCGTTTGGACAGGTTGCCAAAGAATACTCGGACGGCCTTACCGCCAAGTCCGGTGGCCAGAGAGACTGGATGGAATCAGGCAATCTGACTGATACGGTCCTCGAACAAAAGCTGTTTGACATGCCTCTCGGGGAAACCAGTTCGATCCACGAAGGACCTGCAGAATGGCAGATCGTCAGGGTTACAGAACGACAGACGGAAGGAAGAACACCGTTTGGTAAAGTTCAGGAGCAAATCCGTAAAAAGCTAACTGAAACCCAAAACAAAAACCGACCGAAAAAATTGTTCGATCAGTTGTTTGCCGAGGCCGTCATCGAGACAAAGTATGACTTGCCCGTTCCTTAGTGTGTATCGTTCCGGTCTCGCCGAGGGACCGGAATCGATGATAAGCCAGTTCGATCGGAACATCATGCCCTTGGTGTGATGCGCAACGAGAGTCGGACTATGATTCCGTCATTGACAGGACTGCACGTCGCACTTATCAAACGATGTTGAAATCAGCGTCTTGTGTTTCAAATCGGCTGTGTCCGCGACATCCGTTACGGGCCCTCGACAGAGAAACTGCCTTCCTGCGTTTCTGTTCGAACGTAGCTGCCGCCTCTGGCAGATCGATCCCGGGCTAGCGAGTAGGATTCTCCAATAATCCATTTTACCGGGCAGGCGAATTCGAATTCCTGACAACCGTTGTTTTCGAAATCACCCGACACGTTTCGCGGCGAAATAGCAAGTTTGATTTTCTAATTTGATTTCCGCTTTCTGGATTGCGAGACTCAAAACGAATCAAAGGAATTGGTGACGCAACGTTCGTCGACACCGTTGAAATGTATCACGCGTCAAGGCCAAGACCGAGTAACGCGGCAAACGAGATCGCTTCAACTTTCGACCCGGGCGACAAGCGATTGAATCGGCAACGCCGCTCGCAAGCACCAGCCCCCATCCACTTTAAGGTCCGTGCCGGTGATGTAGTCTGCATCTTCCGAGCAAAGGAATGCGGCGGCCTTACCAACGTCCGCCGGTGTCCCTAAACGGCCCCAAGGTGTGTGCGGTGCCGCTGCCGTGATGGCTTCTGTGCCGAAGGAGTTGTGCTCACCCGGAGTGTCAATCCAACCAGGGTCAATGACATTGACATTGATGCGATGGGGCAGCATTTCGGCAGCAATCGTCAAGGCCATGTGCTTTAAACCGCTCTTGGCGGCGTTGTAGGCGACACTGTCAACATAAGGAATACTGGAATGGACACTCCCAATGAAGACGATCTTTCCGCATCCGCCTCGGGTCACCATATGTCTCGCGACAAGTTGACTCATGTGAAAACCACCGGCCAACGTCCCCTGCAAAATTTTTTCGAATAGTGCGGGATCCAATTGAAGAAATTCACAGCGCCGAGAGATGGCCGGATTACTGATCAAAATGTCAATTCTACCGAGAACCTCCAATGTTCTGTGCACTATCGATTCACACGATTGCCTTTCGAAGGCATCCCCTTGGACGAGGAAGGCCCGACGGCCCAAGGCTCGTATTTCTGCAACGATCGATTCACACGCATCAGAACCTTCGATGTCGTTGACGACAACGTCCGCACCGGCTGTCGCTAATTCTAAAGCGCAACCTCTTCCGATTCCGCGAGCGCCACCGGTAACCAATGCCTTCATGCCTGCCAGTTTCATTTGAGATCCAAGCCGATTCATTTGATCAAACGTGATTGTCTTTTTTTGGGTGGGGCGCGGGTACAACAAAGCACACGCATTGCGAGAATGCCGCGATTTTATGTCCGGTAAATCCGGAACGGTCGGATTCCGTAAATCTTTTGTGCGTATCCAACCTTTAATTGACTCGCTTATTTTGATTAAGAGTGGCTGAGTTCTAACGGTCGCAGAGACGCCCTCCGAAGCTTATCGATCAGACAACGCGCAGGCAAACAGGACATCGCAGATTCACGCCAACACGGGCATTCAAAACGTCGACTTCGGTCTACGGCGGGTTGTGCGTTCAAAACGTTCCACGAAACGGTAGCAGCATCTGACAAACAAGCCTGATCAAACCCGAGTAACCGCTTCTGGTTCGGTTGAGACATTTCGAGGGTCCCCTATTTCTAGAGTCCGTACGTCCATCTTTTTTGAGGGCAAGACCTGTGGCTAGGACGATTTCACGACGTGCTGGTGAATCCCTTTTGTCTCACCCCTTTTGAGAAAAACGGTCTGCGATCTGTCCCGCATGTTTGCGTGTGTAATTTAGTAGCCGTTTCGCCCAAACAAACTCTGTTGCCAGAATGGCGAGCCCGCAGGGAATGACCACCACCGCTGGACCGGGTGCGACCAGCATGACGATTCCGACCAACAGAACGGAAATACCAAGAACGGCGACCACCAGCTTACGAACTTGCCTAAACAACCAATAATGCGGCGCCACCGTGATTTGGCAATTAGAAGTCGGCTTATCGATCGGTGCGGGGGATTCGACAGATGGCATTCTGTTTTAGACTTCGTTCTCTCTCTCAGACTCAAGGATGGTCTCTGTCATGTTTGTTCGCCAACAGCGGCATATTCTCGGGCATCGCGGAAATTTTACCAGATGTGTTTCTGCCACGACTGCCGGTAACGATTTTTATTGGACGAGAGCCGACATCGTGACATATTCATGCTACGAATGCGTCATGGATTATGTCCCATTTATAAAATCTTCAGCAATCGGGTTCGATATTCGCGTTGAGAACTGGACGAATATCGAACGGCACAGAACCGAGTTCAGCCATTTTATCTGTCGAATCGTCGGCGGTCGAAGAGCCCGCTTGTATTAAAAAAATAGTCGAGGCCCTTTCCCTAGGGTTGCGGGTCATCAAAACACTCCCGTCCGTTAATGGGATGCCGAGTGGCCTTTCTTGTGGTTCACCTCGGCCCCCCGCACCCGCAACGGTGATCTCTCAATGATGGCGGCGGCTGCGCAACGGCTATAGAATCGCAGACGTCCTTTGCAGCCTCGGGAATCGTGAGTCTTTGGCTCTCCATTCTCCCCCCTTGGATCCTCAGCCATTTCATGTCGCGCGATACTATTTTTGAAGTTAGCGTCGGTTACTTCCTGACCCCCATTCGGGCGTTTCTCGAGGACGATACTGTGACCGAAATCATGGTCAACGGCTTCAACGAGATTTACGTCGAGCGGAACGGGAGGCTGGAACGGACGGATGCTTCGTTCCCGACTCACGATGCATTGCTGTCCGCTGTTCACAATGTTGCTCAGTTCGTGAATCGCGAAATCGACCTTGATCGTCCGATTATGGATGCTCGGTTGCCGAACGGATCCCGCGTGCACGTCGTGCTGCCGCCGAGTGCACGCCGCGGGATCTACTTCACGATCCGCAAATTCAACCGCGACATCTTCGGCATGGACGATCTGATTCGACTCGGCAGCATGTCACCATCAGCGAAGGAGTTTCTGGAAATTTGTGTCCGTCTGAAGAAGAACATCATCGTGGCGGGAGGAACCGGGACAGGGAAGACATCATTGCTCAACGCCGTCTCGGCAGCGATCCCTTCGGACGAACGCATCGTCGTAATTGAAGACAGTTCCGAACTGCGATTGGCCCAACCACATACGCTTTATTTGGAAGTGCAGACTCCCGATGCGAACGGTCGCGGCGGTGTGTCGATTCGCGATCTGTTTAAGGCCTCGTTGAGAATGCGGCCGGATCGCATTATCGTTGGCGAAGTTCGCAGCGGCGAGGCACTCGACATGATTCAGTCGATGATCAGTGGTCATGCCGGCAGCCTGACGACGGTCCACGCCACGACCCCACGCGATGCGTTGATCCGCCTCGAAACGCTGTCACTGATGTCCGGAATCGAACTGCCTGTCTACGTCGCGCGGGCTCAGGTCGCCTCAGCGATCAATCTCGTTGTGCAACTCTCCCGGTATTCCGAAGACGGTTCGCGGAAGATCTCACGCATCGCTGAAGCCTGCGGCCTGGATCAGGACAACAACTATCAGTTCCGCGACCTTTTTGTCAGTAAGATTACGGGCCGCACACCGCGGGGCGTCCTGATGACGGACCTCGCCCCCGTCGGCATCGTTCCGACATTTGCCAACGAACTGGCCGACTACGGATTGGAAAGAATGATCAAGGAAACCGCTGGGATGTGGAAGACATAAATTCCACCATCCCTACTCTCAATGATCCGTAGGACAAAAAACAGAAAACGAACAATCGCCCACATTTCTTATTAATGGATAGGGATCACCATGAAGGGCCCGGGTTACAAGACATCTCTGGACGTGAGACGGACATGGAAGTGTCCGGCGTGTGGTTCTGAACGAAAATTATTTGGCGACGTCACGTCGATGACGTGCAACTGCCGGGAGAGAAGTGGGGGCGGAGTGTTCATGACGATCGTGTCCGAGAAGATCGTCGCCCCTCGTCCGTTTCAACCTCTCAACGAACGAGACATCCGCTCATCCGAGTTTGGAATCGAAGAATGGCCGGTTTTGCTACCCCATCCATCATCGCTACCGGCCCCTCGTGCGAATTCACGACGATCGTATATCGAACGGCAGGAAGCCGACGCGACGACGGTTCCGACGGACAAATTTTCAACCGACATTCCGTCACCCACTCCGCCGCTCGAAAGTATCGCACCACAATCAACGGACGCCGCCGAGGATGATTGGGGTGATGGAATTTTATAGCGAGAGTAATTTAGTCCGTGTTTGTAATGATGAGTCCTAGAAATGCTCACTGGTCACGTGTGCCACAAATTGTCCTGACCCCTCGGCGTTGGTTCGTTTGAAACGAGGGTCCATCGAGTCCTCACGTTGTTCACGTCGCAGTTCTTCGACGGTCATCATCAAGTGTTGTTCATGCCGCCAGAATTGGTAGCCGTAATCCAGCAGTGCCAGTACGAACACCGTCATTGACAGTAGCACAGCGTGTTGGATCAACAACCCCGCAGTAACGTGTAATTGTACTGATGGTTGACTCTCGGTAAGACCTGCTAGAAAGGGAAGATGAGCGAGAACGAAGACGTACAGAACAACTCCAAGGACCAGCAACTTGAGCACCGATGCTCCGAGTGTGATCCATGAGTGCCATGCCATCCAGCGTCGGAACTCTTCTGAGGGATCAAATTGGCCCAGCTTTCGCGAAAGAACCGTGGGCACAAACAGGAATCCGGTTTGCACCAAACTGCCGATCACTGCTGCGGCGACTGGAATCAAGAACACGGGGGCCAATCCCTGAGCAAGAGGCAACACCATCCCCGTCAGAGATTCCGTAGCAGTTTGTGCTGTAAGTGTGTTTTGGGGTACCGTCGACAATCCCTTTCCCACCATAACGGCCAGCAATTTTCCGATGTCAGCGCCCAGCCACCAAAGCGATGTTGTCGCGGCAAGAAGCATGCATGCTGCAACCAAGTCAGCACTGCGCGCCACTTCGCCGCGTGCCCGTGCCTCACGACGACGTCGTTCAGTCGGTTTCTGTGTTCGGTCGCCAAGTTCGCTTGACATGGGAATCCCGTGGGAGAAGTTAGGGATCTGAAATCAGGAGGGGGGCCGATAATTGCGAGGATTCGCCAACGAAAAGGGACTCACTCGAAAGCTGGAGAGTTTCCAAAACGGTGATGGCAATTGAATCGGCGACGCCTGGCCAAGTCACGAACAGAATCAGCAGTCCAGCCAACACTCTAGCCGCATAGGCAGCGGGAAGAAGTTGACAACGGCAGGAGCGGCTGATGAATGCCAGTGTCAAATCGAATAAAGACATTGTGACCACCAACGGCATCGCGATCCGCAGTCCCAAGAGGAGAGATTGACGTAACAGCAGTTGAATCAGATCGATCAGAGACTGTGATCCAATCGACGTGCCAACGGGGAGGGAGTGAAAGGACTCCAAAACTATTCTCGCAAACAAGAGATGCCCACCCCCCTGATCCATCAGCAAAATCGCCGTGATCCCTAAAATCCACAGCATTGAAGAGGAGACGCTGCCGTCGACTCCCGTTTCAGGATTCATCACGCTTCCTAATCCGAGCCCACTGTGACGGTCAAGCCACTCACTGCCCAGTCGTAACCCAGACAGAAAGATGGCAACACCGAATCCCATCAACAGACCCAAGCCGATTTCACACAGCAGCTTGACAACGAAACTGACTGGTGAAGAAAACCAGTGCAACGGAGAGTTACTTCGCTCATTGTGCCCCACGATTTGACGGATTGAGGCCGAGTGTATGAACTTGGCCCTGTGATCGTCTTCGTGTCTAACGAGTTCCACTTGATCGAGCGGATCGCCTGGAAGCGGCAGAGTCGGCGTGACGATCAGGGCAAACAGCACGATCAGCCCAATGCGAGCCGGCCATGTCAGCATCGTCCGGCCGAGAAACATTCCGATGCAGAGTAAACCTGCTAGCCGAGCGGCCACCAACAGGAATAGCCCCGCACGCGCCAACCCTTCAACAGTCGCGTGCGGCAGTAGCAATCGGCTCCACGGATCTTTGAATAAATCGTCCAAAAAAACATCCCTGTTGGCTCGTAAACTCCGTGGATCACCGTTTCTCCGTCGATTGAAAATCGAGAGCCCCTGTTCGCATTACCCATTCCGTGAACGAAAGCCGTCGACAGATCGCCAACGACTCACCCTCGCAACATTAAATCCTGTGCGGAATCCTGCGTATCAGATCGGCGGTGTATTCGGTCAAGAGACCCAAGCCCCAGGGGAGAAGGAGCAGAATGACACATGTCATCGCAATCAGCTTGGGAACGAATGTCAATGACTGATCTTGCAGTTGAGTCATTGCCTGCAGAAGTCCAATCACCAATCCAATCCCGATCGCAACTAGTAATGCCGGTCCGGATAGCGTCAGAGCGAGCCAACCACTGGAACGGCAGAGCTCGATAGCAGTATCAGTGTTCATCAGTCAACCCATTTTATGCTTGATGTGTTCGCGATTGAAAACGTGCCGCATGGGGATATGGTCAGCTAATCCGGACACTTTCCAACAACATCCCGACTGTCAGAAACCAACCATCAATCAGCACGAAAAGAAGTAATTTGAACGGTAATGAAATCAGTGACGGAGGAAGCATTATCAGGCCGAGGCTTGTCAAAATGGAGGCAACGACGAGATCGATCACGAGAAATGGCAAGAAGATTTGAAAGCCAATAAGAAACGCCACCTTGAGTTCACTGAGCAAGTAGGCGGGTGCGAGAATCATTAGAGAAATATCCTCGTAGCTTTGAGGCTCCCGCCAACGAGAGGCTCCAGGAGACTTCTCGTCAGGACGCTGGAAGTCCAGTAACATCCAAATGGAATCAGAATTCCCGGCCCGATCAATTTGTTGCGACATGAATTGTCGAAGCGGCGCGACGGTCAGCGTGAATGCCGCCGCGTCATCGAGCGGTACCTGACCGGAAACTGGCTGTATGTACGGGCAAATCCCCTCGTCATAACAACGCTGCCATACCGGAGACATCACCAAAAATGTCAGAAACAGGCTGAGTGCTGTCAGTATTTGATTTGGCGGCGCATAGTGTGTTCCAATCGCCTGACGCAACAAGTTCAGGACCACAGAAAATCGGACAAAACAGGTGGTCATCATCACAATCGATGGTACGAGACCGAGCACTGTCATGACGGCAAGCATCTTCAAGGATGCGCCGAGACCCGCTGGGGACGTGAGCAGACTTGCACTACTGCCATTCAACGCATCCGCGGCGGAATCCACGAGATGAGCGGACTCCGAATTTTGAACAACGATCCCGCGAGATCGGGACTGAGCCTGACGGACGTCAATACGCTCGTGGGGTGATTGGCTCGGCTCACGCGATGGCTCGAATCGTTCTTGAGCTATGGTGAATGACCCGCTCATGGAAACGAGGAAAAAGAAGACTGGCGTCATGAGGAAAGCGGGGCGACTACCCATGACTCCGCTCCTCGCTGGGTTTGAACGCCGCGTGACGAGGATCTTTTATTGAACGAGACAAATAGGATTTCGACGGACCGTCGGTCGGAAGAGAGGATGGGCGAGTCGTGGCCGTATATTGCGAGTCACTCTGGTTCACGCAGATTTTTGTCAGGCGGTCTACTTCGTGGGGATCGTCAATCTCAGACAAAGTGCGGACGCCTTCTGACGAGATGCCCAAAACCAACACACGACCGCCACAACGCACGAGATGAACGAAAACCTTAGGTTCAATCATCCGGCGGCCGAGCAATTCGAACGCCTCAATCGGTAAGCCTCGCGGTGCGCCGAAATAGGGCTTAAGCCAACGGCCTGCGAGCGACAACGTGCCAAGAATGGCGCCGAGAGCAAGGACCGTCGCCCATAGCCCTCCACCGTTCGAAACCGACTTTGTGCGACTGGCCGCCAATCCATTTTCGCCGTTTACTCGCGTTGGTAATGGCAGACGAGCGTCGTCGCTACGCGAGGTACTTCGCTCACGTTCGCCGTCAGCAAAAGCAATCGACTCTGGCCGAAGTGACATCGCGCACATCAGCAGACACCGCAACAAGATGCGCTGTGTCGAGGAAAATCTGTCCGTGCAAAGGCTCATGAAAATTAGTCCGCTATTCCATTAGTCCATCGGCAGAATCTGCCACCGGGCGGAGCGGTGAGATACCTTGACAGCTGAAATCAAGCAAGATCAGGTTTGAAAACCTCGAATCGAATTTCCATGTGTCACTTCACTTAACGCCATGTTGAACGATTGAATTCCGTGGTTCTACGGAAAGGTGAATGAGGCTGAAGGATTTTAGAGTCCGACTTTAGAAGTCCCACTTTGCAGGGACGTGGCTTCACAACGACGGGAGCAAGGCCACAACACTCTCGGATCCTGCTCGCTGAAAACGATCAGTTCGTTGTTCAGCCTCTCGGAGGGATCGCAAGATCGTTGAGTCCAGATCTGCAGCGTTTGTTATTGGGCTGTTCTTCACAATTGTGACCGCAGTCTCGCCAAAAAGGGGATTTCATCGGTACTCTTTTTGGGGGTGAAGATCCACTATTCACACTCTTACCGTTTTGTGATTCATAATTGTGGGTGGATTTCGTCTCCATTCGAACAGGGAGCGAAGCCCTCAAAACCGTCATCGGTTCGGCCCTTTGTTTCTCAATCGTTGTAACACAATTATTCCTCGATCGTGCTTATCTTTTCACCGTAGTGGCACTGATTCAGTCGATTTCGATAGAAACTGCTCAGTGTCCATTTTCGATTAGCCGATAGGCGGCCTGACATGACAGCCAACAGTGAGATCTGTGACCATCCGAGTCATCGGATCCATACATCTCCACACCTCGGGAGTTGCTGCCAGAGGATTTCTGGAATCGCCGGCAGGACAAGGTGTAACGATAAGAACCGGCCGTTTCGGCCGGTTGTAGAGTCTGAGACCGAGGACTCAGAAAAACACACAGCGCAGCGCGGTAACGTGACGATAACTCGTCGAACTTGTGCAGTAGATTTGCAGTGCGAATCAAACGACCAGCACCCTCAACGCCTCGGGGATACAAAAACAAAACGTTTGACAGGAATCCAAAAATCCTTCGAAGGTTTTTGTTGCTGGATGGTTTCTTCGCGGTTTAGAATCCATGACCATTAGAGTGGCCTGACTGATGAGCGGGTTCTGTTCATCCGGAGGAAGTCTCATCCACTTTTAACCTGCCGAAAAAACGTTTTTGGTTGTGCGATAAAGTTGAAATTTTTTAGTGAAAGGTACGTCCGATGGTCCGTCGTTCGTCCGCCGTGTTTCTTGCGTTGTTTCTGGCATCGATTGCGTTCGTTGGAATTGGCTCGCAATTTCAAAATCTGTCCGCCGCGAACAACAAGGCTCCCCACAAAAAACCGATAAAGAATCCAAAGTTCAACCCATTGGGTGAGGAGGTTGAATTGTTTGCGGGCATCGAATCTGGCCAGATTGAAGTGACGCTCATCCCGAAAAACGCACTGAGTGGTAACGTTCTCATCGAAAACAAAACAGACAAACCCCTCAACGTCAAGACACCCGCCGCGGTCATCGGTGTACCGATGCACTATCAGTTCGGCGGCGGCGGTGGCGGGTTTGGTGGCGGTGGTGGCGGGTTTGGTGGTGCTGAGGGCGGTGGTCGTTATTCCGTTCCGGCAGAACGCGTGGTTTCAATTCCGTTCAATTCGGTCTGCCTCGAGCACGGTAAGGCCGAGCCAAATTCCAGCAGTCGCTATCGCTTAGTCCCTGTAACCATGTTATCGCAAAGTCCCGTGCTTTATGAATTGTTGGCAGCCGTCGGGACTGGAAACGTCGATTCGCAGGCGGCTCAAGCAGCTGCGTGGCACCTGACGGATAAGATGTCATTTCAACAACTCGCGGCAAAACCATTGGTCCGACTTGGTCAATCTCCAACTCCGTACTTTTCACGGGACCAGTTGGCAGACGCTCAACAATTATTAGGCATGGCGACCGGTAGAGCGGCAGAACGAGCAATCAGTAAAAAGGCGGAACCAGAAAACGAAACGTCGACGAATAGGCCTGTGTCGAGGACAAAATAATTTCCTCGTCCGTCATCTGGAAACAGGATTCACAAATGTTCGCCACGCCAAAACGACTTCAAAAATGGCCAGAGCATGACGTCCCAGAGCATAATCGTGACTGCCATCAGTGATTCACCAGCGATCAGGCCAGAGGAAACAGCGACGGTATAATTCTCGTCAGTTTTTGGAGCCGTCTTCGCCAAAATCCATGCGACCAATGCTCCAAAGAACATGGCTATTGAATTAAATGCGGGAATGACTCCCGCGATCCCGAGGCCGGTCGCTGAGGGGATCCAGTGGCGATGCTTTTTTGGGATGAATTCCTCCAATAGTGCGAGCACAATGCCGATCGCGACGCCGATCAACATTGCTGTGAGTGCTCCCTTGGGCAACTTGTCGATACCGCCTCCGAGCATTTCGGCCACACCCTGCCACACCTTGGCTGATGGCGCGGGGAGTTTCTCGGTGCCGAGATCCTCGGGCTTCACGATCAGGCAATAGACCGGCACGCAAACAAGAGTCCCAGCCAGAACGCCAAACAGTTGCGACAGTGTCTGTTTCCGCGGATTGCCTCCGAGTAAGTATCCCGACTTCAAGTCAGTCAGCAGATCGGCTGAGTGCGACGCAGCACCAGCAGTAATCGATGCGGTCATCAGATTCGTTGTAATGAATTGATCTGCGATGGCTCGGGGGGTGATGACGGCGTACAGCAATTGAGTGATCTTTCCCATCGCACCGATGGGCGTGATATCTGTCTCACCGGTGGCTCGTGCGGCGACGATCGATAGTAGAAACGTAACAAGGACCGCAATGACCCCCATCCACCAGTGGATGCCGAACAGCATCTCACCGAGAATTACGCAGGCCGTTCCCGAAACAAGTGTTCCGATCAAGAACCACGAACCGGGAACTTCCACTCGATCCAACGGGTCCGCGAGAGATCCCGCGGACTTCCCGAAGATACGACTCAGCCCGCCAAAAGCCTTCAACACTGTTCGCCATCGAAAAGCGAATGAGAGCAACCCTGATGCAACCATCATTCCAGTTGCGGGCCACAGCGTCCACGAAACAATCCCCTTATAGCCCGGTTTGACGATCTCCTGCTCGAGCAGAAAGTAGCCGATCACTGCAAAGTAGATGAACGCGCCGACCAGCAGCGAAATACCGACTCGAATCCCCATGATCGCTCCCGCCGCCAGCATGATCAGCGAACCTTCCATGCCGATCGTGTACCGGGAGAGCAGGTTTTGCCCCACCGCTCCCGGGAACAAAGGGAATGCGCTGGGGAAAGCAGCGACCTCACCGAACGTCTTCAGTGAGTCCATTTTCAACCGACCAGACAACCATCCGAACAGCGAAGCGAAGCCATCTCGCCAAAATGCCAAGAAGGCTCCCGCCAACCCTGATACGAATAAGGCTCTGGCCTTGCCAAGCGCCTCCGCCCCCGACGAATGCATCGATCTCAAGGTCTCGGCCGTTGCGATGCCTGAAGGAAATGGTAGACCTTCTTCGTTGATGAGTTGACGTTTGAGTGGAATCGCCATGAATACGCCCAGCAGCGACACGGCACACAACCACGACATCATCTCCCACCAAGCCAACTGGCGACCCGTGACGAGATAGAGAGCAGGAATTGCCGAAACCAATCCGGCCGAGGCCATGTAACCGGCAGCGCTGGCAGCGCTCGACATCGTATAATTTTCGAGGATCGTAAACGGGTCCTTACGATACGCCGGAATGATCTTTTCAAGAATATTGAAGACCGCATACGCGATGATGCACGCCGTGATCGTAACGCCCAATCCCCATCCAGTCTTCAAACCGACGTACAGATTGGAGATCGACATCACTCCGCCGATCAGCATTCCTGTGACCACCGAACGCACCGTCAACTGCTTTGCGTCATCCCCTTGATAAACCGTCGCCAGCCATTCCTCCGGAGTATACTTGTGGTTCCTCGGCAAATTGTGGGATTCGATCACGTCCGGGGCTTGAGCTTTGATTTCACCTGTATGAGCAACCGGCGGTGCGGGCAAGTCGAACGGTATCAGTGGTTCATGGATGGGAACACCACCGGTGGTCGGAAGCGTCAACGCGTGTCCAAAAGCACGCAGCGAACGAAACTGCTTCGAACCTTGTCCCGTCAGTCCCCGCTGGAGGGCCTGAGCCAGTCGGCGGGGAACCTGACTGCGAATTTGATCCAGCGGACGACAACCCGGTTTCGGTCGTGTCCCCGCCAACAACTCGTACAGCAGTGCCGCCAATTGGTACTGGCTGTCCTGAGTGTCCGGTTCGATCAGCGACAGTTCGGACAAACAGACGCGATCGTCTGTACGCAACAGCACGGTGTCGATGTCGAGACGCAGGGGAGTGGCTGGTTTTTCGAGGGGCTCTAAGATCTCGATCAGTTGTTCGCCCAAATGCCGCACCTCTTCCACAGAGAACCGGTGCTCCGTCGTCGCCCGGCGAACCAAGTCCGCCCGTAACGTCGTGTCGTCGAACAGTTCTACCGTGTAGAAGCTACCACGCGCGGTTTGCTGCACATCATCGATCGAGATCAGGCCGGTCGGGACGACCATTCCCGAAATCCGTTTGATCGCTGCCGCTCGTTCAGGGGGAAACATCACTAGTCGCACGTTGCGTGCGGCCACGCGGTCGTACGCCAAAAAGATGCCCGACTGCAACTCCCGCAGCAGTTCGTACCGATCCGCCATCAGATCGCCCAGAACGAGAGCACGCACCGCCTCCGAAGACAAAAGAACACCGGCGGCCGGAATCGGCAAATGCGACGACGACCCGTCAGAGGCGGCATCAAAGTCGAGCGGGCGAGACACGAGTCAAACTCCAAAACTCAGTTGCGGATTCGAAATACCCTTGCCGATGCCATATTTTGGGAAAATTATAGCACGGCGCATGTCCAAATCGCCATCACAACGGAGCACGACCACGTTCCTGCGGACTGAAGTCCTTGCGAAATGGACTGCGGCGATTCCGAGGCACAGGTTTCAAACTGTGCTGATCACGCCGCAATCATTGAATCTTCCATCGCTCATGGATGATCCAACAACCGTCTCGCACCGGCAGAAATCCCCAATAAAATTTCGGGGTGTACTGAGGGGGATGCCCCCCCTGTACACCCCAATCAGAGGACAGAGGATCAGAGATCGAAAAAGGAACGAGTCGACACAACTCACTCCGAAATACGAACCACACGAAAACCGTCTCTGCTGAAACGGGACGCCGGGGGGCCTCCATCACGATTGGCGGCAGGACAGAGTCGGTTTGCATGGTAGTCACCATTCGGACTTTCGCCTTTATTTTTCAATAAATTCTGATACTTTCCAACGTAACACCACGGCCTCGAGATTGTCGCCGTACCCTTAAAAACAATTCCTCGTGGATCCACTCTCAAGTCTCGAACTCTCTTGTCTTGGTCTGTCGGTACGCATTGAATACGTTCCGTGCATTCGGAGTTGAATCCGTCTCCTGGAAAGCAATTGCCCCAAAACCGGACCCTCTGTCCAATACCTCTGCGAGCGACATCGGACGATGCGAAAACGTGCCGACGGTCTGACTGCGATTTCATCGCAGCAGTCACGCAGCACATTCCTGGCGCACTATTGTCGTCGACTTGTTCGCGTCTTTCTGCTCTGACTCCTCCCATGCGATTCCTGCGATGGCCGTGCATCTTGTTGGAGTACCAAACGTAGTAACGCACCATCTGGAAACGCTTGTCCGGAATGTGCTGCGTGATCGCTGCGATGAAATCACACGCCGTGAACAATTGAGAGTTGCGATTTTGATCTCGACGCTGTCTGCCAGGATAGCGCCCGCAACATGCGAACTTCTGTGTATTCAGCTCCTCATGTTCTCCCCGGCGATGTAGGCTCGCCAGCCACCATACGAGGTGATTTCGCGATGCTCATCGACCAGTGCTGGCTCGCCGAGCACACCCAGCACGGTGCTCCCGTCCTCGAGATTGACCTTGCCGATGCTCAGCCCTATCGGCTCGTTGAGCCGAATCCCCGCGAGCCCCGCCGCAGGCACCGACCAGACTTCGAACGCGATCTTACACCATTGCCGTCGGTCACGCGGACCATGGCGGGATGCTCGTCGTTGATGCTCCACAGCCGATCGGTACGCTCGGTATTCGCCTCCCGCAGGAAGGTCGCCTTCGCAGCGAGCATCTGGGGATTGAGTTTGAGCACGCGCATCAACGTACCGTTGTCCGCGAGCAGGACTTCGCCATTGCCCATCGAGCGTCTCCCGGAAATTTGAGCGTCTCGCCGATTGACACCACCGCCTAGTTTAAACACTCCATCGGCGCGGTGATGATACTGATAGTAATTCGCTTTTGGAGTGTCGAGCGTCGCGGGTGCGCGCCCGACAAATCGACTGTACAGCCTTTTTTAAGATACAAAATTATAAAACTCCTAAAGACTGAACGTTTAAGTGTCTGTTGCTGATTTGCGCAATTTTGTACGATTGGGCGAGCTTTGCCTTCGCTGCGTGGCAAGCTTGGCTCCATCTGTGGCAAGCACAAAGCCGCGTTGCAAAGTGGTGCCCTCGCCTTGCGCGATGATTGGAAATGCCTCTCCGTTTTGCGGAATGGCCACGCGCAAATCAAGTCGCTGCGCAATCGATAAGTGGAAATAATTTCCTAGCAGCTGTTGCGCGGGCTGACCATCCACCGTCAGCAACTCCGCACGAACTTTCCCATCATATTCCAGCCGCGAAGATTGCTAGGATGAGCGAGCATGAAATATCAGCAAACACTTCAGTCAACCCCTCCGGTCTTGACCAGAAACTCGCCGCCATGATTAAGTTGGCGGATGATTGCTCTCAACTACGGAAGGTTTCCGACTCCCCCTTTGAGAACGCGGTGACCATCTTTATCAATCGCAGAAATTGCCGAAGCGACGCTTCTGGGAGAACTGTCCGAGATGTTGGCCTGTCTCTTGAAGGCAATGGGTGTGGGACTGGATCAACAGGCAATGAACGGGAGTCCGGTGGATCGGCAGTCTGCTAAATAAATGTACAAAATCTGGTTTTCCCGTATTCTGTCACCCGATCAGAAGCCCGACGCCGGTACCGGGCGCAGACACTGAACGCGGATGCCTTCAATCGGCGAATAGGGCGGGTGCTTGAGCCCTAATCACGACCCAACTACGTCCCGCGTGCGCGGGACTACGAAGGGCTCTTGCTCTCAATGACGCCTAGGCCGCTTTGCGGAGGCACTTCGTAGAGGTAGCGCGGCCCGCTGGAGTCGGAAGGGGCTAGGAGCCAAGGGGGTTTGGTTAGGCGGGGATAGAAATCTTGCGAAGGAAGTCCATTGAGGGTCGCTTAAGGTGCAGGCAATCGCGTCACCAGCGGTAGTGCTTGCTGCCGGAGTTCTTCCGAATCTATTTGTTGTCAACAGTCATTTACGGAGGCTCTTTTGGTGGGCCGTCGAGACGGTTCTGTGACAAAATTGCCAATCGGAGTCTGTCCACACGGAGCCTCACCTTCGACGGCCTGCCGACGTTATGTGTCGTCTGCATCATCGACACGAGGGGCCGTGACATAAAACTCGCTTAGGTCCAGCGGGCCTTTCCGTTCGGACTCCAGCAACTGTAGTTTTTTCTCCACTCTTAGCAGTCGAAGTTCCAGCAACGGATGCAGCTTGAAGTCGCCTTCTTTTTGTCCGCGCGGCACAGATGGAAAGCCGAGTTGTCGTTGTAATGCGCCAAAAAGGTAGAGTGGATCCTTGCCGCGATTGGCCCGCGCGATGCGACCTTCCTGACGTCCAAACAGGATCGGTCGAGACGGTTCATAATTCAAATGCGTCGTTCTTCGACGCTCTTCAACAAACGATAAAGAACGATAGTAGATTAGATCCGCAAATTCGACGGTACCAAGTTGCTGACGCACGCCGAGGATCCAATCCCTCCAATCGACACTGTAAAGAGGATCTGCGGCGATCGCAGACATTCCCTCGTGATAACCGAGACGATTCCTGGCAACACACTCGAATTGGTAGACGAACAGTCCGGCTGGAGATGCTGTTTCCGATCGATACTTCGCCTCCCGCTCCAAAATTTGGAGTGCCACTTTCTGATCAAACTTGGTCCGATCCTCTTCCGATTTTCGCATCACAAAAGATTGGAAGGGAGCAAAATAGTGTGGTAGCAGTGACATTCCTTCACAGAGACGTCCTTTTAACATCAGTTCACCACGTAACACATCAAGTGCCAGCGGCAATTTTGTGGTGGCAAGAATTTCCTCCCGAACGCTCGAAAGGATGTCCTGCGACGGCAGATCGTCGCCAAGCCGCTCGTGAAACGTACGGAAGAAGTACGCCTGTTCAATGTATTCTTCGCGGTCGAGCGGGGGCATTCAGTGACTCGCTGTTTCGGATCAAGTATCGGCGATGGCGGATCGCGAAAAAGACTGCAACACACCTCATGTTTCAAGTGGTTGCGGAACGAGTGTCCTGTCCGGTGCATCTAGAAACGATTGCAGAATAATCTGGGCTGCCAACCGGTCAAGCCGATCCTTAGCCTTCTCCGGCGATATTCCCTGCGACCAAAGGAGAACCTCTGCTTCGTTTGAAGAGTGCCGCTCATCCCAATAGGCGACCGGGATATTTGTTTGTTTCGACAACCAATCTCCAAACTTTCTGACGAGGACCGATTGTTCCCCCTCGACTCCGTTGAGCCTTACCGGAAGCCCTACGACGAAACCCACGCCTCGATACTCATCAATCAAATGACGCAGATGTTTGAGGTTTTGATCCGTTGAACGAACATTCCAAGTCTCGACGCCAACGGCCACGGTTTGATCGAAATTGCAGACAGCGATCCCCATCCGCTTGGTTCCGTAATCCAAGCCGATCAAAGCGCCACGAAAGGGAAACCCGCTCTTTTTGACGGAGGCGGAGTTCGACAAAGCGGTATTGGAGTCTTCAGACATGCGGGCATTGTTGGAGTATCAATGCCCGCCGTCAACTAAAGCCTCAGGCAAGATCGCTCTTCGCCGATGATTTTCGGATAAAACAGCGGAAAGAAAAGATGCAACAGGGGCCGTGTATTGCTGGTCATTAAGAACCTTGCCCTCTTTGCCAGACCATTTTTCAATAATCGCGGAGACGAGATGACTCAGGCGATGGCTTGAAAGCGTCCCCCCTGTATAGTTCAGCCCCATTATCACTGTTCGCTCGCGCGATTGTCACCCCGGTGTCCTTCGCCCTCGATTTGGCAAACGACTCGTCCGTAGACAGAATTCGAAATAGAGCCCGAATTTTTGAGCTGCCCGCCTTCGTGCTTGTGACATCGGGACAGCGCGAGTTTCCTGCTCTTTTCTGCCAGACCGTCTCCCGAAACTTCCACGCATGACAATGAGGCGGAGTCCATGGTGAATCGGTATGCTTTCTTTTTCGTTGTTCGAAACGTGTGACCGATGCGGCAGGAGCGTAGGCGATTTTCGCTTCTTTGAAAGCGGGGGGCGTGGACGATTATTTTCCGATTCGGTCGCAGCGTTCCGGAATCAATGATAACGGGCGGTGACCGCAATCTCTCGATTCGGAATGGAGCACTGCAGGTTGACCGCCATTCGATGTCTCGCCAGATGTCCATCGACCACAAACACGTTTACCTCGTGACCGAACGGATTATCGAAATTGTTGCTGGCATTTTCAGTCAGTACGTCTTGTCCAACAGTGGTTTTTTCCGTGTTCGGATCGAATAATTTGGCTCCGGTTCACGCTTTTAAGGCTCGACACATCATGCTGAAAAAACTTTCTCGTTATGCTCGATGGCTTAAGTGGCCTTTAGCATTCGGATTGCTCTTCGCACTCATTCAATTGAACTGGGATGGTGTGAGCAATTTGAGTCAGCGGAAAATCCATTGGCCGTTATTGTTAGCCGCCGTGGGAGTTCGGTTTGGATCGCTCTGCTTCACGTTCCTGAGATGGTGGTTGCTGGTCACGGGAATTGGATTGCCGTTCCGCATCGGCGATGCGTTTCGATTGGGCTTGCTCGGTGAAGCCTTCAACTCGATGGGACCAGGGTCCGCGGGAGGCGACCTGGTCAAAGCGGGCCTGTTAGTCAAGGACCATCCAAGCCACAGGGCTTCGGCGATGGCAACGGTGCTGCTCGATCGAGTTCTCGGCTTGTGGGCGCTCTTTTTTGTGGGAGCTTTGGCCTCACTCATTCCTGCGGCTTCGAAACTGAGTCCAGAAATGCAATGGGCTGTCTATCTTCTCTGGATCGTCAGCATCACCGGTCTCATGGGAATCATGCTCTTGCTCATCCCCCGGGTAACACATTCTCAAGTCATGCATTGGATGACAACGTGGCGAGGTATAGGGCAAATCGTGCGTGAACTAATGACATCCATAGCACTCTACCAAGGGCGTCCACAGGCGATCGCAATGGCGGCAAGCCTGAGTCTTTTGGGGCACATCGGTTTCTTGACGACGTTTTTCTTGTGTGCCGTGGCGGTGCACGGTGATCAGCAAATCCCCAGCTATGTCGATCATCTCATCGGAATTCCCTGCCCTGAAGCTCTGAGCGCCGTCATCCCGACACCAGGCGGACTAGGAGCATTGGAGTGGGCTATTGCCTGGTTTTACCAACAACACCAGCAAATTGTTGATCCTTATAGCACGACCGAACTACTCGAGGTCGCGAACGCCAACGGACTACTCACGGCGCTCGCTTATCGTGTCTCGGCAATTCCAATCGCAATTCTCGGTATCGCTTATTATTTTACTTCCCACTTGGGTCATCTCGTTTTATCGGTGGGGCCCGCAGGTCGATTCAATTCAAGTCGTTCCAAAGGCGATGATTAATCCCCTGATTTGTGAATCTCTTTCTTCGACAAAAGAAAACACCACGTCCCTTCTGCTCGAGTCGCGGCCACGATGCCAGCCTAAACGTCGGCCTCACACCATCCACAAGACGTCCTCATGACCCGCTTTGACTTCGATGGAACCGGCATTTTCCAACCAATAACAACTGATCCACGACGGAGTGGCACGGCTCATCGATCAACTCTCGCCGGGCAAACAAGAGACTCAACAGCGAGTTTCAACAACACACCGCCGGACCCACGTGATTGCAGGTCGAGACCCGACCGCAAGTTCGCAGAACAGACGTGACAGGCGCACGTGACCCTGATCTGTCCAAGCCATAACTAGACTGCGGTCATTTTCCACGTCGACCAGTGGCTCCCTGAGAAACAGAGGCGGTCGGCCCAAAGACGACGCCCGACTCGAGTACGGTAGCGGAGCCGCACCAAACACGTGCACTCGAAATTAACCGCCGCACGGAAGACATGGCACCACTCTTTTCACCAAACAATCCTCTCGACGCGGCCTTTAGCGGGAACTTCGCAGGAGTGCACTTCCTGCGATTCGCAAATCTTTCACTATTAAATCAAACCAAAATAAATAAAATCAAATAAATCAAACCAAAATAAATCAAATCAAAAGTAGCCCACACTGAGGCTTTCGGCACGCCATCTCAATTTTGATGATCGACTTTCAGCACTTCGTCGAATTCCCCTTGAGCATCAAATACCAGCCAACTCCCCCCACAGATGACAATAACGCGACATATTCTTTGGGACCAAGATTGGCCCAGCCAGTCTTGATCAGCTGCTGGTAATAGCCGACAAAGTCGAAAATCCATTCAAACATCCGAGCATTCCATCTTTCGTAAATTTTCAATAGTACAAATACGAATCTACGTCACGATTTCCGCCAGAGCAAATTTCATTGACTGGCGTGTGGTGGATTTCACGGGCTTGTCTCATTTCTGAGCGGCCTCCTCGCGCAGGCCAGCCGCTACCTCTTCAGGCGTCGGACTCGCGACCTGAGCCATCGAGACCTGTTTTCGGTGAATTTAACGAACCAGACTCGCTATTTTTTTCCTTGGCATGCGAACACCACGGCCGTGCCGAACTCGTTTTGAGCAAAGGACGATCTGCTGTCAGCTCCCCCCGGCCTTGAACATTCTGCGTCGTGTCGACTTATTCGCCAACAACCGAAATGCGCCCGATCTCACCACCGATTGCTGCTCGCAGGGCGGTATCAAGGGACAACTCTCTGTCTTCAGTCGGTTTCGACACCGAGCAGAAAACAATCTGATCTCGAGCGACAAACCTGACAAGCGGACCGAAACTCGCCACGCCGTGTTCACGTGACTACAGATTGATTCCGGCCGACAAGATTGGAGCCTCTTGCATTGCTGAGCGACTTGCTTGAGGCACTCATGTTCGTTCCCCCACCCAATGACAAAACCATCTTGGGCCGCGGTCGTTTGGGTGCAAACCGACGGAGTTGACGGGTCGGTGCAATCTGTTGCACTACACTGCAGTTGTTCGAGATTTGTTTACTGAAATTTTCGGAGTCGTCGCGGGTCAGCCCGACATTTAAAATTGTTCTCGTGATAACGTGGAACCCTGCTGCCGCACAACAATTAAAAAATAGGTCTTTTTTTGATCTTTCTGGCCGAATTCGGCGTACACAACAGCAGACAGCAAAATTGACCTGACCTGCACTTGGACGGAAACCCAGATTCCATCCAAACATTTTTGTTCCTGAGTCATGACTTGCGGCCGGGGGATCAAAGTATCGCGGTGCTTGGAATCAACGGCTTCTGCCGCTCCCACGTTCCTTCCTTAACCGCCCCATAACACGAGCGGAGTTGCCCGACAGAAAACTAATTTTCGACGGGCTTCTGAATCATGAGCCACAAAACGTCGCAAACCGAATGAATGGCATTCCGTTTGCGTACGTATTCCGCAAATTGCGATTTTGCTGTTATTTCAACAATTCACTTTGATTTGCTTTCCTGCGAAGTTCGTGGAGTGGTGTTGCTTGAGACCTGTCTCAAGCAACACCAATGAGAGGATCTAAAATCATGCGACGCTACCGAAATCCTGCTATCAAGCAATTGCGAGATCATCAAATTAAGTATGCTCCTCGAGAGCTACGCCTCAAGCAAATCGACCGCGCCGAATTTTTATTGAACGAACTGCAACCGAACACCCCATTGAGTTACCCGGAGCTCTGTGAGAAGGTCACAAGTTATCGTGGCGAGATGTATCCGGACCTCGTCCTGACAGGTGAAGAAGCGAGGCACGACCTGCGGTGTTTTGTGGAGGACTTGTCTGACAGTGTTAATATTTCCGCAGATAATGCTGGCGAACAAGTATGGACTCTCGAAGATCTCGGAAAACTGTTTAACGTCTCCACAAAGACTGTCTCGCGTTGGCGAGACCGCGGACTGGTGAGCCGTCGTTTTCGATTTAATGGCCGCAAACGCGTCGGGTTTCTGAAATCATCCGTCGAACGATTTGTCCAGTCGCATTCTAACGAAGTTGATCACGGATCCAATTTCAGCCAGTTATCGCTCGATGATCGGGAACGGTTGATTCACAGAGCACGCAAGCTGGTTCAGGCCGGCGGTTGCCAAACGGAAGTCAATCATCGACTCGCCCGCTCGTTTGGGCGTTCCCCTGAAACGATTCGTTATACCCTCAAAAGATTTGATAAAGCGCATCCGGAAGTTGCCGTGTTTCCCCATTCTTCAAGTCCCTTGACCGACGAGCAGAAGCGTGAGATGTATCGCCGATTCGGCCGCGGTGTATCGATTGAAAGTCTTTCAATCGACTTCGATCGAACGCGCACAAGTATCTACCGGCTGATTGCTGAAGTCCGTGCCCAGTTCATGTTAAACGAGCCGATCAATTTCATGGACGCAGCAGATTTTCACGAATCCAATGCTGACGTCTTGATTCTTTCTGCTCCTCCCCAGACAGAGAGTCAACATCTGCCTGTGAAGACGCCTCTTGGGCTGCCGCCGTATCTCGAAAGCCTGTACGCGATCCCCTTGTTAAGCCGCGAGGAGGAAGTTTATTACTTCCGTAAGATGAATTATCTCAAGTGCCGCGCTGCGGAACTCCAAAAAGGTCTCGATCTCGTTCGGCCCAAAACTCGAACAATGGATGAAATTGAACGACTGCTGAAGCAGGCTGGCGACGTGAAAAACTTCCTGATCCGCAGCAATTTGCGGCTGGTCGTTTCCATCGCCAAAAAACATTCAAAACCGAACATCAGTTTTTTTGAAATGGTCAGCGACGGAAACATGGCATTGATGCGTGCTATTGAGAAGTTTGATTACACGCGAGGTTTCAAGTTTTCGACGTATGCCAGTTGGGCGATCATGAAAAATTATGCTCGATCGATTCCGGCGGAATTTACGCAGCTTGATCGATTTCAAACAGGGACCGACGAAGTCTTTAGTCAGTCTTCGAATCAGCGGTCAGATGGCTTGACGGAAGAATTAATCAACCACCGACAGCACGAAACTCTGATGACAATTATTTTGCAACTGCCTGCCCGGGAGCGTGAAATCATCGTCTCGCGATTTGGACTGAGTCACGGGTCCAGACCCAAAACGCTCGAACAAGTCGGCGTAAAACTGGGCGTGACAAAGGAACGCATCAGGCAACTCGAAGTTCGAGCTCTCGAAAAACTCCGCAAGATAGCGGAAGGAGCGAGACTGGATATTCCGGGAATCTGATTGCTGATGTTTTTTTGTTTTTTAGAAGTAGGAACCAACGGCTGAAAGCAACAGAGATCTTTTCCGTTCGCCTCAGTAATTGTCGATTTACAAAACTTCAGCGTCACGTTTCGCTCTCTTGTGGCGAATCCAAACGATTCACGATTTCCGGCAACCGCGGTCCAACAGGCTGTCCCGAAACGCAAACAATCTGCGCCGCGTGTCGTCCTCGTTTCGCCTCGACAGAGGGTGGCCGTAATCCAATCGGTATTTCGGCTAGGCTATCTCAAAAACTGCTGTAAATTGGGCGTATGCTCCATCACACCGCCTAAGCGGCAGGCGGATTCGACAGCCAATCTCTAAAAACGTGCCTTGGCGGAGATTCACAAGCTCTCCGCTCGGTGACGGAGATGAATAGCGAGACGGGGCTGCCGCTGGCATCGGGATCGCACTTGGCGATCCCCCCGTAACCTTTCAGTTTTATAGCTTGTCTTCATCGAGAAGAAGACGTGCTGTTTTTGCTTGTTTGGTTATTGCGTGGCGAAGCCGATCGTATCCGCAGATGTCAGCGGACAGTGGATTGACGGCGACATTTTCAAAGAGGAAAAAACCATGCTCCTTCAACCATCGGCAAGAACTGCCGTCTCGGTCTCTGATCCTCGCCATGACCATCAGATGATGCGGAATCGAACTTTGCCGGTTGTACTGAAAGTGACTTCTGTAGCGAATTTTCATTCAATTTCTTCTCAGGATTGTTCCGAAGAATACGGATAACCGCTAGAGGCGGAACAGTCGTCAGATTTTACGACTGCATAACGAGCAGAGGGAACGGACGACGTCTTGGTGGGTCGCGTGCGAGGCTTTCTCAGCAGTCGCTGGAGCAACCGATGAATCTTCGATGCAAATGGTGTCTGTTTGGTCTTCTGAGTTGGGTGGCAATGGTTCAATGTGCCATCGCTCAGCCCGGCGCGCCGGTGCAACCGGTGGCTCCGTTCACCGAGCAGTTTTCGGGGGAGCAGCTTCCGCCTCCGTTGACCTCATTCGACGACCAACCTGGTGTCGTGAATCTAGGCAACAGTGGCATGAGCTATACCGATGTGGATCGGCAGTTTCGACCGAGATTCAAGATCGATACTCGTGGCGGAGGCATGTACGGTTACGAGCTCGGCAATACAAGCCTTGGAATGTTCGTTCCGTTTCAGATCGAAGGCGATAACGCGATTTTATTTCTCGATGCTCGCGGGATGGTCACCCATGACGGGAGCGGCGGTGCAAATATTGGTGCCGGCTGGCGTTGGTGGATGGAGGACATCGACCGCATCGTTGGACTGTCGGCTTTCTATGACAATGACAACGGACAGCGTGGAAAATACAACCAAATCGGCTTGAGCTTTGAATCCCTAGGCCGGTATGTCGAATATCGCGTCAATGGATATATCCCTATTGGGACGAAGGAGACGTTCGTTTCATCTTCGGTCGATTCATCAACGCTCGCCTTTCAGGAAAATTCGCTCGTTTTCAGTCGAACGAACGTGGCTGAGCAGACGTACACAGGCTTTGACGCCGAGGTTGGCGGTCCGCTTCCGGTCGTTGGACGATATGGCGTCAACGGGTACGTTGGCGGCTACCACCTCATCGGCAATGGAGCCAAGGGCGGAACGGCGACCGGTGCCAGCGGCCGTTTTATGGCGCAGCTCAACGAAGATGTCTCGTTTGGAATGCAGTTTACGGATGACAACGTTTTTGGGAGCAACACTCAATTCCAAGTCTTTGTGACATTGCCCGATGGCGTTCCAAGTCGTTGGCTGAGAAATCCACGCGTGCAGGATCGAATGACTCAGTCGGTCTATCGTCAGAACCGAGTCTTGGCACACGTCGACACATACACCACGTATGACAAGGCGATTAATCCGAGTAACAACTTACCGTACTTCGTGACACAGATCGATCCGAATTTGACGGCCGCCGGCAATGGCACGATTGAGACTCCGTTCGACAGTATCGCTCAATACAATGCTCAGGGGCTCGCGCAGCAACAACATTCCGACATCCTTTATGTTCGGCCTCGGAATGACGGTTCAAGTACCAACCTCAATACCAAGGACACCTTGACGCTGTTCAACGGGCAACGTCTGCTGAGCACCGCAGTGCCACACACGCTGCAGACCACCAATTTCCCTGACAGAGAATTTTTATTGCCTTCGCCAACAGGATTTCCTGTCGGAGGAGCAAAACCAATGTTGTTCAACAGTAGTGAAGGTGATGTGATCACCTTTGCGCCGGGTGCAACATCCTTGGAAGTGTCGGGATTCGACATCACCGGAAGTGCCACGGGCAACGGGATTGCTGGTGCGGGCAACTCGTTTGTATCAATCAACAATAACATCATCCACGATGCGTTGAACGGCGTCCTCTTGACAAACATGAGCGGCACGACCACTAGAGGCGTCGGTGGCAATGTCTTTGTGACCGGACACGACATCGGTTCGAATGAGGGCCAAAACGGATTCGACTCGGTCATCCTCGACTACCTGCGTGGCGTAGGCACGCCCGAGACCGTCGATGCCAGTGCGTACTCACTCGCTGTCATCGGCAGCGATCCTAGCAATTGGTCATTCAGCGGTGGGACGCCTGGAAACCCTATTCAAGTCAAGCCGGGATATGAGAGCACGACGTTCTACGATACCGATGCTCTGATTGCGAATCCGGCATTATGGGACGAAGTTTTTTCTAAGAACGGCATCGTGGTCCTGTCCTACGAGAACGCCAGTGGCGGTAACGTCAATGCGGCTGGCGTGGAAGCGATCGATTCCCAAGCGGCTCGCTTTTCCGCTGCGATCAGCGGTGGAACAGATGTCTGGGCTAATTCCGGGGGAAATAACGCTAACTACTACAACTTTTTACCAACCGGTGTCGCCGCGACAGGTTCGCCAATCAATGCCTTTAATGGCTTCCTTGAAACATCTGCCGGTGCTGCGATTGGAATTACTAATGTTCCACCAAACAGCATGATTAATGGCTTCGAGACCTTTAACTCCCTCTCAGCCACAGACGCCGCTTACACTGTGATGGAAACCCGTCCCGTCGTTGGGGGTGCTGAAACGATCTCCGTAGGTGTGCAAAATGCTCTGATTGGGCCGGTGGGTGTTGTGGAACCAGGAACCGCTGGAACCGCCGCACTGATCACGGACAACACCTTCAGAAATAATTTCAATGATGGCTTCCGAGTCACTAACGAAGGAGCCGCACAGTTGGATGTTGTGGTGCATCGCAACACCTTTTCGCTCAACGGCGGCAACGGACTACGATTGGATTCGAATGCCGGCAGTGTCATCGGAGGCTTCCTTGGGGGCGAGGATACGGCAGCCGTTTTGGCCTCAACCACCACACTGGGCAGCGCCGCCATACTTCGTGGAAACACTTTCACCGACAACGGGGAAGCCGGCCTGCGCCTGACCGCGGATTCTGGAACTCTGAACTTCGGATCACCCCCAGGTCCCGCAATCTCGGCAATCATCAACAACGTCTTTCAGGATAACAATGATGGCGTCGTGGTCACTTCCACCAACGATTCGACCATGAATCTCTCCATAATTGACAACACGGTATCGAACAATGTGAGCAATGGATTCGCACTGATGGCAGACAGCGGTACCACGCGTCTGGCGTTTGGAGGCAAGACAGCAGAAAAGGGGAATCGCGTCGCCAACAATGGATTGAGTGGGATTCTTGTCGATCTCAACGGAACGGCAGAGATGCCTTCGCTCAACATTCAGAACAACACCATGACACTGAATGGGACAGGCCTCAGCGTCGGCGATGGAATCAATATCCAAGCTGCTGACCAGTCCTTGCTAAGCGCGACGACGATTTTGGACAACGTGATCACTCAGTCTGGACGCCATGGAGTCCTCGTTCACGCCACTGAGACCGCCTCCGTTTCGAATCTGGAAATCAGCAGAAACGACATCAACACAAACGGAACGGACATCTTCGGCAGCGGGGTTTATCTGCATGGAGAAGGCGGCAGCGTCTTCAACGCAAAACTGAATACGAACAGCTTGAACAGCAACAGGGGCGACGGACTCACCATCGAATCCTCGGGACTGGCGAACCCGCAAATGACTGTTGACAGCATCGCGAATAGCTTCCGTCTCAACGAAGGAAACGGGATCAATGTCATCGCAGGTGGCGCAGCGGTGATTCAACTCACAGGCATCAACACGTCGATTCCATCAACCGGGATCAACAATACGATGGACGAGAATGGCGGCAATGGACTGTCATACACAGCGTTTGGAACGTCGATAATTCGCTCCGAGCTCAGCGATACCACTGCGAACACGAACGGACTCAACGGGATTTTCGCCGAATCCTCGGACGCAGCCCTGATCGACCTCAAATTTCACAACATCGCCGCAAACGACAATCGGGACGGAGATGGTATCCGAGGGCTGGCCAAGGGGAATTCGATACTGTCGATGCTTGTGAACAGCCCGGCGATGCTTGTGACCAGCCCGGAGCTTGGCGCTTCAACATTTTCGGGAAACACAGGCAACGGAATCTCACTTACGAGTGACGACACCGGTTTTATCTCCGCCAGCTTTGACGGCGTCGAAATGGAAGACAACAGTTTGAATGGCTTGAACATCAATCGAGCATGTACGTCATTGTTCTTGGGGACTGTCGTCAACTCCACGATTTCCAATAACGCGGATGACGGGATCCACTTCTTAGGCACGGGCTCTGACCCTGCCGATCCAACGCAGCCACTCTCCGGTCTAGCAAACCGCCTAGAACTGATCAACGTCGCCGTTGACTCGAATGGCGGCAGCGGGTTCTCTGCAGAAATGTACAACCACGCGGCAATGGTTTTGAATGCAACGACCACATCGTTTACCAATCATCTAGACGGTGACGGTGTGCGAGTTGAATTGAATCCTGGTTCTCAGTTTGGGTACGCACTCGGTGCCGAACGATCAATATTTGATGGTGTAACGATTACGGGAAACGGCTTGAACGGAATCTCGATTCGCTCCAACATCTCCGCGACTCCTCTGACCGAGCCCGCCTCGCGGACGTTTTTTGAAATCAACTCGAATACGTCAGACACTCTGATTGCCGATAACGGCCTCAATGGCGTACAGCTCAACTATGCCGGTGGCCTTCACAACGTTCTGATTCAGGGAGACACAAACCCCGCCTTACCTGCCAATTCCACTACGATTCAATCGAATACAGCAGACGGTGTTAATGTTGTGATCGGAAACTATGCTCAAGCAGGCGTAGCGATCGATAACGTCAGCGTCAACGACAATACTGGTGACGGAATTGACTTTGAAACCACCGGGGCTGGGGCGGGCACGCTGACTGTCCACGATAGCCGGATTCTCGATAACGGTGCCCAGGGTATCTTCTTAGGTCAAAGCGGCACGGAGATCGCCTCGGGGAATATCAATGCAGACGTTACAACCTCGTATATCAAAGGCAATAAACTCAACGGAGTCTACGTGAATTTCAATGGCTCGTTGACTCAGAATAATCTGACGTTTATCGGTAACGACATTCACTCGAATGGCGAGGCCGGGTTCTTCATGCAAACCAATAGCGTGCTGCTTTCAGCCGGTCGGGAAATTCAGTTCAACAGTTTCACCGATCCTTTCAATCCCAACCTAGTCAATGCACCTCATTGGAATACCGGCAACAGCACGGGCATTTTTGGCGGCGGACTTTTGAGTAATTACTTGAACCTGCGGTCTGCCCAAGATACAGCGCTTATCTTTACAAACAACCTCGTTCACTGTAACGGGACTGGATTAGACATCAATTCGGGACAAGGGTTCGTTCTACATGTCGGAACGAATACGAGAGTGTCTGCGGATGTACGTGACAACACATTCACCGGCAACCTCGGCAAGGATGTGGAGGTCATATCGTGTGTGTCCTTAAATTCAGACGGCGTGCCGTTCGCCCCAGGTGAATCCGTACTTGGAACGGCAGGGGATCCCACGGCCACACCACCCGTTCCAAACGAACCAAGCACCGTATTCCTCGACGATACGGCGCAACTCTATATGCGGTTCACTGGTAACACAGGCAACGCCATCAATCTCGGCAACCCCTTTAATAATGGTGCCTACTATGGCCCAGACCCAACGGGTCTGAAGGGTCCTAACCCTCGGTCGGCCCAACTGTTCCAGATTGATGATGGCTACAACCTTAATGCGCCTGTCAACACATTCATCACCAATGGTGTCACTCAAAACATCGAAAATGAATTTTATAGAGCCGGTTGGTACCTGGCACCATCGGCCAACCCTCTGTTCCCAATATCCCCATTCCCACGGTCCTATTTTACTTCACCAGGCAACCCCTTCGCCCCGTAAATTCAATGGGGCCTTTGGCCTGAGAACATCAACAATGCTACCGCGACTTGAGGTAGCATTGTTGATGGAGAGACTGAACGCATGATGCTCTGGCTGGCTCGACATGGTGAAGCGATCAATTCCGAACAATGGAATTCCGACTTTGATCGTCCGTTGTCCGAATTGGGGCGTTCTCAAGTGTCTCAATGGACTCGCTGGCTCTTGAAGCGGGAGCGCGCTCCCGAACTCATTTTGCACAGTCCTCTGGTTCGGACACAGCAAACGGCCGAAACCATCGCGACCGAAATCGGCTCGACAGTCGTCGTCATGAATGAGCCGCTGCTGGCTCCGGGGATTGATACGGCCCGGCTCCTCCAGCGATTGGGAAACTCGGGGATGAGCCGAATCGCCTGCATCGCTCATCAACCGGACGTTAGCCACTGTCTTGGGGAGTTGATTGGTGGCGGCCAACATCTTTTCTCACCAGGAACCGTTGCCGGCATCGAATTCGACTGCGGGTTCCGGCGCGGAGCGGGCAGTCTCCGTTGGATGCTTTGTCCTGCCTGGTTTGAGTAACAACCGCTAAACCATGACAGCAACAACGCGGCAAACACTCGGCCCGCAGGGACAATGTTGCCATCAATCTTCCGAGATCGATGGCGTTTTCCGTGCGGAGGACAGAAGTGTCCGCATTATGACGCGGTGCCCGAGGTGACCAGCTGCCTGATGTACGGATCGCTGAGGCTCGTTGCAACGTAACTGGCCTGCGAAAAATCATGATCGGCCGTATGATCGTGAGGGATGGAAACGACGAACGCACCCGCTGCGGCACCTGCGCAGGTTCCCGTTTGAGTATCCTCTAAAATGAGCATCTCTGCCGCAGGAATGCCCCAATGCGCCGCAGCCTTGAGATAGATTTCAGGGTGCGGCTTTCCGAGCGTCACGCTCTCTGCCGTCAGTTGCAGTGGGAATCGACGCGACAAATCGAATCGCTCAAAAATCCCGGCTAAATGATCCCGAGGTGATGAGGTTGCGACTCCTTTCGGCAGTCCGTTTGCCTCAATCAGGTGCAATAGATCAAACAGGCCTGGCATCGGCTCGAGCCTGCTTTCCAGCAAGGTTTGAAAGATGAGTTGGGATTCGGCAAGTAATTCGACGGGACCGACGTTAAGGTCCCAATACTCGATCAAGACTTGCATCGATTCGAGGGGTCGACGTCCCAGCATGGCGTTCATCACCTCGCGGGACATGGACAGTCCACGACGTTCTAGCAACACTCCTGCTGATTCGTAAAAGATATGCTCTGTATTGAACATCAAGCCATCGAGATCAAAACAGACAGCGCGAATCGTCGGGAGTGGCAGAGGCATTATCGAAAATAGTCTCGCTAAAAATGTCAGTCACAAAGATCTCTGAGCCGCCGTCAATCGAGAGAAGAAACAATCCTTCTCAACCAACGGGCAAACCCGCCTTCCTAACGACGAGAAGATCCATCCAAACTCTTCGTCGCGTGCAACCATACGAGTCGTTGCAGCGTTTACGACGCTCTCAATCCAGGCCTCTTCGACAATCCACCGGAGTCATGACGTCGGCGGCTGCAAGCCGCGGTAGCTCAGATCAAGGATTTCCATCGGATGGGCAACCCAGATCGAGTGTCCTGACTGACGCAGAGCGGCTTGAATTTGCAGCGAGCATCCCGCATTGCCCATGATGACCGCGTTCGCTCTCGTGGAAAGAATGTTTTTCAGTTTACGATCGGCCAATCGATCAGCCATGTCGCCTTCGGTGAGGTTATAGCTTCCGGCTGCGCCGCAACAAATTTCAGACTCTGGCAACGGCACGAGCTTCAATCCAGGAACCATGGCCAGTAGGTCACGCGGTTGCTCGCGAATCTTCTGGGCGTGGCACAGATGACAAGCATCGTGGTACGTGGCGGTTAAAGGAATTTCTCCTCGAGGTGCAATCGGACCGAGAGACGCCAAAAACTCAGAAACATCCTTCACCTTTTCTGCAAACTGCTCTAAGGACTGTCGCAATGCCGTATCATCTTTCGCCAATTCACCTCCGATGTGGCCGTAGTCTTTCAGCATCGAGCCACAACCCGCCACATTGATGATGACCGCGTCAATGTTTTCATCGAGCAAGGCGGACACGTTTGAACGCGCCAACTGCAGTGCGGGGTTGCCGGCACCGCTGTGATAGTGGATCGCTCCGCAACAGACCTGCGTCCGTGGGATAACGACCTCACACCCGTTGTGTTGCAGAACCCGCGCGGTGGCCCAGTTGACGTGATGAAACATGGCATCGGCCACACAGCCGGTAAACAATGCCACACGAGCCCGCTTCGGTCCGATGGCCGGAAGAATCTCAGGCAATTGCGGCTGGCGAGCCAGCAACGGAGGGAGGAGCCGGTGCATCCGCTGCAGCTTTTCCGGAAGCAACTTTGTGAGACCGATGCGCTGGGCCAAACGGTCAATTCCCGTGATCTGCATGAACCTCGCGGGAGCCAAGGCCCATCGCAGTCGCTTCGGATAGGGAAACATCCCATATAAAACCAACGTCTGAAACCAGCCCTTGGATTTGGATTGATACGCCCGCGCTTCCGTGGTCCCACTCGCCGTGTCTTGCTGCTGCATCTCGATTCGAAACGGTTCAATGAGTCGACCGTATTGTACTCCAGAGGGGCAGGCAGTCTCACAAGCACGACAATCGAGGCAGAGATCCAAATGACCGCGAACGGTGTCCGTCAATTCGAGTCGTCCATCGGTCACGGCTCGCATTAAATAGATGCGGCCGCGCGGACTGTTGTTTTCGTCACCGGTTTCGAGGTACGTGGGACACGATGCGGTACACAGACCGCAGTGAACACAGTCGAGAAATTTGTCGTAGTCGATGCCGCTCCCCACCCGCACGGCGACCGAAGTCGCTGAGCCTGAGGTATTCGGTGAGTTGATCGATGATGTCGTAGCATCAGTCATGGTGCGATCCTGTCGCTTGGTGTCAGAAAACTTTCGCCAGTGGGAATGATGTTCGAGTGGACGGAGAACTGTTCGATCCTATCGGCTGTGGCTATTATCGAGCCTCGACCCCGTCAACAAATCGGCCGGGATTGAGCAACCCATGAGGATCAAACGCCTTTTTCAGTTGCCGCATCAGCGGCCACGCGGGCTCCGGATCACCACACATTGGCATCAGCGCCTTCCATTCGGAGTCACAATGCAGCACGACGAGATTTCCAGAGCCTGAAATACCGGCATTGAATCTCGCCATGTTTCGCAAGACGTCCAAGATCGAATTCGCTTGTTCGATCGTGGCTGCCTCTTCGGGAAGTTGCCCAATCACGATGCCGTTTCCCGCATGGACTTGCACGGCTACATGAAGCTTCGTGGCCTGTGCGGCAAACGCCATGCACCTAGAGGGCGGAATATTCGCTTGGAACGTCAGCGGATCGCCCGCACAGGTTTGAAATTCGGTGAGCGCCTGCCACATCCTCGAAGCCTCCGGTTCCGATATTCGCTGCTCAGACTTGACGCCCAATGGTGCTAATTCGTGGATCAGCGTGACAATTTGCCAATCCACTTCACTCGGTGAACCCTCTAATCCAAGGCAAAGGACAGGACTCTCGAACGGCAGATCACAGCGTGAGGAGGCCACGATGAGTCTTGCAGAGGCGGGGTTGAGTACTTCCACGGCCACAGGACGCGCGTCCGAAGTCAGCAAGCGTTCGAGACACCGTTCAATGTCATCGAATTGAGGCAAGCTGAGCCACAGCAGCGAAGACGTTTCCACCATCGGCCTGAGTTTTAATGTCACCTGTGACACAATGCCAATTGTTCCACGAGAGCCGACAAGCAACTTGCAAATGTCGTAGCCGGCCACGTTCTTCACGACCCGTCCACCCGCCTTGAACAAGCGTCCCTCCGCATCGACCGCGGAAATCCCAATCACAAAGTCGCGAAACGTGCCGTACCCAAACCGACGGGGTCCGCTGGTATTTGTGGCCAGTGCGCCTCCTAGGGTGGCACGACCTGCCTGGGCGATATCGATCGGCAGTCGTTGCCTTTCTGCTGCCAATGTGGCTTGAAGTGCGTCAATGCGAATTCCCGATTCAACCGTGATGGTCATGTCACGCGCCGGGTAATCGATGATCCGCGTCAGTTCTGACAGTGACACGACCGTATCCGGTTCCTCTGCGGAACATCCATAATAGAGGGCTGTGCGACCGCCGACCGGACTGAGAGTCCGTCGTTCGCCAACGGCGTTGTCTGATACGAACCGAGCAAGTTCTGTTTGAGTGCTGGGTGTGAATTCGACGGTCATCGGTCTTTTAATCCAATCTCAGTATTGAGCCCCGTGCCGCATGGCCTCGGTCTATTTTCACAAACTCTTCCTCGGGTTTGACGACGTTCATTCAGTCATTCACAAGCCGCCTTACATCGCGGCCCGCCGCCCGGGCTTGCCACGCGGCAGAGACTCGTTTCCACAACCGGCCGAGGTGGGGAGCATTTTTCCGGGACTGCAACGCCCTGTTGGGTTAAAACAGTCACGGATCAATGTCATCACTGCGAGGTCTTCAGGGGCAAATAATTTGTTCATGAAACTAATTTTTTCTACGCCAATTCCGTGTTCCCCGGTCACGCTACCACCAAGCTCGATGCATTTGCTGAGAATCTCGTCGCTCGCAGCCAGAACCCGCTGAACCTGTTCTGCATCGCGTTCATCGAACAACAAGATTGGGTGAATATTACCGTCACCTGCGTGGAACACGTTGACAATGCGCACTTGATGCCGTTCTCCACAAGCGATAATAAACTCCAATATTTCGGGCAGCTTGGTCCGTGGGACGACCCCATCCTGAGTACAATAACTTGGACTGAGTCGGCCGATTGCGCCGAAGGCTTGCTTGCGGCATTTCCAGAGCAGCAACCGTTCTTTTTGCGTGTTCGCCTGTCGCACCTCGCGAGCACCACTTTGAGTGCAGATCTCAATAATTTTTCGTGCTTCTGCGTCCACGGCCACTTCGAGACCATCCACCTCGATCAACAGCACGGCACCGGCATCAAGTGGAAACCCAAAATGAAACGCTTGTTCGATGGCACTGACGATGCCTTGATCCATCATCTCCAAAGCTGCGGGGACGATCCCCGTTCCAATGATGTCGCTGATCGCTCGGGTCGCGTCAGCAACGGTTTCGAAGACACCAAGCATCGTGCGATAGGCCGCGGGGTCTCGCGTTAGACGCACGATCACCTTCGTGCAAATGCCCAATGTCCCCTCATTGCCCACGAAGAGACCGGTCAAATCGTAGCCGGGAGTCTCGTCCGTCGCACCTCCCAAACGCGCGACACTGCCATCAGGCATGACAACCTCAGCCCCCAGCACATGATTCACAGTCACGCCGTATTTCAATGTGTGAGGCCCACCGGAATTGGTGGCGAAATTGCCGCCGATGGTACATGCCCCTTGGCTGGAAGGGTCGGGAGCATAATGATATCCGCTCCCCTTGAGATGATTCGTGAGATGCACATTGACCAAACCTGGCTCAACAATCGCATAGCGATCACGAAAATTGACCTCAAGGATCTGCTTCATGCGTGTGAGCGCGATCATCACCCCACCGCCCACGGGAAGGCAGCCGCCCGCGAGGCTCGTCCCTGCCCCGCGCGGGACAAACGGAACGTCGAATTCGTGGCACAGTCTGACAATGGCCACGACTTGCTCGGTCGAAACTGGAAAAACCACGACGTCGGGGCTTCTTTTTTCTACGACGAAACCGTCACATTCATAAACCAAAAGCTGCTCCGCCTTGCAAAGCATGCCCTCGTCACCCACAACCGCACGCAAACGATCGAGCATTCGCCGTGAACTGAAGGACTGGGAGTAAGACTCGGTCGGTACAGAACTCATATGTCGCAACGTGCTCGATAAAATAAGAGTGGAAGCGGAATTCGATTTCGTTGAGACATTCTAGACCAGTGAATTGCGAAGTGCCATCGGCAACACTCGTTTGATTGAGTCTGCTGATTCAAGAGGAGTCAACAAATCGATAACCGCAATACGCTCAGAGTGTCCTATTGCGAAAAATGCTCCCGTGGTGCTGACAGATCGTGTTCCATTTTTCGTTTTCATGACGAAGGAAAAAAATCGCACGCTTCGGACTGCGGATGTCACGCAAGGCCGCCTTAGGCCAGCCGAAAATGGCGATGCCAGCCAAACGCCGAAGCCGATCACTGAGCGAATCAGAGGGGAGTAAAAGCAAACGTCACGCAGTTCTCAATCCCCTGACAATGCCTTCCCCTGCTGTGAGAACAAGGTGGTTGCCGCCGGAAGAGGCGAGAAAAAGACGTCAATCGTTTGGCAGATTGAGGCCGAAGCATGCGGCCGGAGCGAATGAGCCATCGCAACGGCCGTCTGTCCGGAGGGCGACCCAACGACACCAGACACCTCCGTTTTACCAGATCTGAAAACGTGCGACAGTTTTTAACTCGAACAACTCTAAACCGGATCAAGACAGACCTCGGGGCATGGGAAGCAGACTGTCACCTCTTCAGGTGGTCGAAACCCTGCGCCATGCCAACTCCGATCCGAGACCGAGAAACTCCCGCCGCAATGGCAAGCGGTCACAATACTCAGCCTTCACTGGAACTCGCGGCTCTTCGTTCTGCCGCGTAGTCTTCGACACGTTCCATTTGGGATGCAACGGTTTCCGCTAACGTCGAAAAAACCCCTCCCGCCCGTGCCCCTGCTTCCGCGATAACCGGGCCAAGGTGACGTCGCAATTTTGGAACACACGCGCCCAACACAATCCCTGCGGCAATTCCACCACCGAGCAACAGCCAGTCCCTCTGCCTCATCATGTTCAAATTCCCTTGTCTAGATCTCAAACTCGAACTCGGCGCCACTCCATTGCAGACAGGACGGCAGTCGAAATCTGCGGTCTCCGAGGTCAATCCACTGAGCCTTCCCGAAGAGCGGACGTTCCGAACATACATCACGAGGGCGTGCGATGTTGCAATCACGGAACGGATGCAGAAAAAACGCATCGCGGACGCCTCGACAGAGACGACTTTTCCGTTGGTAACGATGAGGCATCATCGGACGCCATACCAATCCGCATATTCGTTACAGCAATCATGAGCCCGATCAGAACGACGTGGATTCCAATGGCCCTGACCTCAGCACGAAGCGGTGCTCAAATCCTTTTGCAGAAGTTTGTAACCGTCTGCAATCCATTTTTCCAATTGCGACAGCACAAATTTTTCTGTGACCACAAACCCCAATATTCCGCCGGGCGGATCAAATCGGATGGTACTCGTCATCCGCGTATGCCCCTCGGCCGTATCTGCAAAGTGCTGCTCCTGAATCCATGATTTGAATGGCCCTTTGATTTGTTGCAAGACGATGCGTTCAGGGACCGTGACCTCCGTAATCTCGTGCATGAATTGGAAATGATTTCCGATCACCGTCACGTTCAACTCCAAACGGCCACCCAGACGTATGACCTCTGGAACATGCATGGTCAGATTGTCGTTAGGCTCCAGGGGAATCATTTTGATCAGGTTGGCCGGGCGCAGAAGGTACTCGAATACCTCCTTGCGAGAACGCGGCAAAACTACGGATGCTTCGAAGACGCCCATCATGTAGTCCTTGAATACGCGAAAGGATGTCGCAGAGCCATCCTGTTACAAGTTAAAACAACAACTCCCCGAGCTTCATCATAATGTCTTTCAGCGGGATCGTCGTGCCCAGCAGGGGGATCATGGGAAGCAGAACCGCGACAACCAACAGAACAAATGTCTGCTTATCGAATGGCAGCAATCGCATGTTATTCACCTGATTGTAAGCCGCCGCAATCGCCTCATCGCGTTTAATGATGTTCGCATCGTGAATCAGTAATTTCGCATCATCGACGTGATCGCTGGCTGTGCCAATGTCCTCCAGCAATGGAACATCTCGGCTTCTCAGTCGGCGAGTGCGATGCTCAATCGTCGGTGTTTGAATCCATTTCTTATCGAACTCGATGCCATAACGCAGAACCAGCGTGCTGTAGTCGAACAATCCTTGGAATCGACGACGTGACAAGCGACCAGAAAACGACAGCAGCGGGGCGTGAAGCACCGCCATCGCGATGACGATGAAGACCACCATGTGGTACTTTAAGCTGTTCAGCGATTGACTCCGGTGAAGAATCTCGTAGGCAAAACCTGAGGAAAACACCGCGGAGACGGCCATCAGAAGGGTTGAAAAACTGGCGAGGCCCCACCCAAGAAACCCCAAACCACCCGCCCGATCGGGGTGGATCGGTGTCAGTTGCAGATCGAGACTTGAAACACGAAACAAAAAATAAGACCAAAGAACAAAAATCCAGACTCCACGTATTAGAAAAAAGAAGAAAATCGGCTTGCTCACAAGGATGTACCACCAACCGGCGGGCGTGATCGTCGAATGTTGAAGCTCCCATGTCGAATGGGGCGAACCCAATCCCGCCACGCTCAGAGCCCACGAAATAAAGTAGGACAGAGCCACGACCACGACCGTATTCAAGGTAGATGCTCGTGGACGCAGGACATTGCTTCTCAAAGATTCAAAACGTGATCGCTCGGCTTCCGGTACGATGCCGGATTCGATGAAATGTCGAATTTGAATCGTCAGGAAAATGATGACCATGGCTTCGCCCTGTTGCAACAGAGGCAACACAAACAGGTACCGACCGAAAACAGCCGGATCATGCAACAGCGGAACATCCACCAAACCCGCAGACGCATGGCCTGAAAGGATCGACAGCAAAAGAAGCGGAATCCATGTCAGCAGAATCAGTCGTGAAACTCCCCGTAGCCGAAGTGTGATGTTCGGAAGGGCCCCCTCGAAACACTCGGAATGATATGGTCCAAGGTCATCTCTCACGAGAGAAGCGCCCGCCGATTCAGCGCGTGGAAGACTTGCTGCGATAGTATCGTCCGATCGGTTGAATCAAGAGAGGGACTCATCACGTCTTGCAGAATGAAACTCCGCACACGCTGTCTGGTGATACCGAACTCCGATGATCGATACAACTGTCGTTGTCCGTCCTGATCGTTGCCTGAAGAAAACCGGTACTCAGTCTTCTACCAAAACGACCTAGTCAATTAAAAACGGCGAGTGATTTCGCTCGACTAGAACTAGGCTTGACACGAAAATCGCGTGATTTTTGTACAGCATCGACCACTGCCGCACCATAATAACCCCAGTGGTTTTAATCATTTTGTGATAAATTAAGAACAATTCGTTATTTCACTATATATTGACCGTTCGGTACCTGTACCTTTATCAAGTGAAACCCCTGATTTAGGATTGGGTTTGAGTTTGTTCATAAACAAACAGTCGACATCGCTAGCACGCTTTCGAGTATCGAACTGAGCTTATTTCACACAAGGACTTTCTAAGATGGTTAAAGCGGTATCACCTGAAACTACTGTATTTCTTTCCGACGTGGCAGACACATTGGAATCGGCCGCTTCAAACATGGAATCCAACACAGGGGAGTCTGGTGCTGGCTGCCAACCCCGAAAAAGTGGCAATTCCAATGCCGGCTTCGCGAGTAAGATGGCTTACACCACCTGCTACACGCTGTCGTACGGTCTCTGTTTCCCGATTTTCCTCGCCTGTCACTACATTCCGAAGAACAACAGTTTCGTGGAAGGCTTAGTCGAGGGTGGTGCATCGGCAAATCAGTCGGTCGATGAAATGATGGAAATTTCCAAGGCGAATCGGCTTGCTCGCCAACAGTCGCGGGACAAGTCGACCGATTTTTCTGAGATTATCGCCGAAGGAACAGATGCTCTCGCGCCTGCTTGAACGATCTCGTTCGTGACCACCTTCGCTTGACGCTTACGCTAAATTTGACCTTTGTTATTGACTCTAATCGATTACGCCGCCTTTCCCTGGGAGACGTTTTGAGACGTGCTGGAGTGAGCATTCACGTTCGCGTTGCAATCAAACTCACTCAGTGTCCCGCATGACCCCCGTTGTCGTAGATGCACGGATGTATCCTCGTTTTTCAAATTTCGTGTGGAGCGATCCACCGGATTAAACAGGTATCACCCTCGCAAGACTTCGGAGATGTAGCTTCATGTTGGATTGTGTCTTACTTCCATCGGTGGCGGGTTCCCTACGCATTCAAAGTTCTACCCTTTTCGCGGATTTGAATCACCCTTATACGAAGGCATTTTTGAGCTGCCTGCTCGATGCCGATCCATCGGCACAAATTGCGATTCATGGTGGCGGAGTCTCGGGACGCAAGGCGGTTGCCGAAATTCGGCACAGCCAATCATCCTCCTCCCGGTTCCTGCTGGCCGTTGTGCAGCGTTTGAGGGGCATGGCGGGGCTCCCTGCCAACGTGACTGTCCAACCGTTTGCGAACACTTCGATGCAAACCCAGACCAGGCTGCATCGAATCCCGCGTTTGTCAAAGCACCTGACGCCTGTCGGCGTTGAAACGCGTTCGAGGGGCGGCAAGAGTCGCCGACTTGGCAAACGTGCGTCCTTGGCACCGGCCGATTTTAACTCTCAATCCTATGAAACTGCAGCGGTTCCACCGGAGCATCAGGAGAGTGATAACGGACATCTCGCCCCGCGACAGGCGAAATCCGTTGCCGATCGTATCCCGATTTGCCTGTTAGACACTCTCCTGCTCCCCGACCGCAAGGGGGTGACACGTATTGCCCGGAACGGAACACACGCGACCGCTTGGGAAGTCGTTCACGAAGTGCCCGGCCGCTTGCGATTGAAGCACCCGGGGATGTATCGACGCAAAGACGTCTGCCAAGGAATTGAGCGGGAACTGATGAGCGTCTTGGGGGTTGACAATTATAAAGCCCGCCCTTCGACCGGCACTCTGCTGATCACCTACAACAAACGAGAGCTTCGCAGAGATCAGGTACTCCTAATTCTTGATCGAGCCATGTCGCGGGCCGAGATCCCGACGCAACTCGATCCGCCGGATCTCGACTTCCCACTGTCGCTGACCTCGGTTCCGTTTGCGGCCGTGGCGCAGTTTGCGGCCCCACAACTCCTGCCTGCAGCGGGATTACTCTTCGGCTACACCTCGGTCACGACTTTCAAAGAAGCCTATCACGTCCTCGTTCACGAGCGTCGTCTGGGTGTCGATGTCCTCGATGCCATCGTCGTCGCCGGATGCCTCGCGACAGGACAGATCTTTGCCGGTTCGATGATGTGCTTGTGTCTGAGCTTCGGTCGAATGCTCGTCAAGAAGACTCAGGACGACTCCAAACGATTATTGGTTCAGGCCTTCGGCAAACAAGCCCAATTTGTGCGGCTCTATCGCGACGGCGAAGAGATTGAGACACCGATGGAGGAACTCAAACAGGGCGACATTATCGTCGTCCATACCGGCGATGCCGTTCCCGTCGATGGAATCGTCAAAGAAGGGATGGCGATGATCGATCAGCACGCCCTGACCGGCGAGTCGACCCCCTCCGAAAAATCGCCTGGCGACAACGTGTTCGCATCAACGTTAATGGTTGCCGGAAAAATGTATGTCGAGGTCGAGACCGCCGGATCCGACACCGCTTCGGCCAAGATTGCTCAGATCCTGAACGACTCGGCAGGCTACAAATTGACCAGCCAACACAAAGGGGAACGAATGGCCGACAAGGCCGTGATCCCCACACTCGCCATCGCAGCCGCTGGACTCGCAACACTCGGCCCACAAGGTGCTGTGGCGATCTTGAATAGTGACTTCGGGACAGGCATTCGCATGGCGGCACCGCTCGGTATGTTGACCTCACTGGCGCTCTGTGCCCATAAGGGAATCCTCGTCAAAGACGGCCGCGCGTTGGAGTTGATGAACGAAGTTGATACGGTTCTGTTCGACAAAACGGGGACGCTCACCCGCGAACGCCCCGAGGTCGGGCAGGTCGTGCCGTTCAACGGTCACCAACGTAACCGATTGCTGCAGTTGGTGGCCTCCGCCGAACAGCGGTTCTCACACCCAATTGCCAAATCGATTGTGATGGAGTTTGAACAGACGGGCCTGCCATTGCTCCCCATCGACGACTCCAAGTACCAAGTCGGATATGGATTGGAAGCGGTGATTGACGGCCACAAGGTCATGGTCGGCAGCATGCGATACATCAAGATGGAAGAAATCGAGATCCCCGAGGCGGTGCTTGAGGTTGTCGAATTAGCGCATCGGGAAGGCCATACGCTGGTGATGGCGGCGTTAGACGGTGTGTTTGCCGGTGTCATCGAGCTGCGCGCTTCTCAACGCCCAGAAGTCCTCAGCATCATCAAGGGACTGCGAGACCGAGGAATCAAACACTTGGCGATCATTTCCGGCGACCATGAAGGTCCGACCAAGAAGCTGGCCGAAAGTCTTGGAATGGACGAATATTTTGCCGGCGTGTTGCCCGGCGATAAGGCCGAGTACGTCGAACGCCTGCAAAAACAAGGAAAGAAGGTTTGCTTTGTCGGTGACGGGATCAATGATTCCATCGCGCTCAAGAAGGCCAATGTGTCGATCTCACTGCGTGGGGCGTCGTCGATTGCGACCGATACCGCACAGATCGTGTTCATGGAGGAAAGCCTGCATCGTCTCTGTGAACTTCGAGACATCGCCCGCGCCTTGGACAAGAACGTGCAGAAAAGTTGGTATCTGATCCTGGCCCCGAATGCTTTGTGTATCGCCGGGGCGTTCACGATGGGATTCGGAATCATGGCCTCTGTTCTCACCAACAACGTGGCCGCCATGGCGGCCCTCGCCAACGGTATGATGCCGTTGAAACGAATCGCGGATGAGCAGGCCTTGAAGCAAGCTCAACAGGAGATGGCGGTGACTGTCGCAGAATCCCTCGCCGCCGCCCACAAACCACAAACCCTTTTGCAGCCATCCTAAGACATCGCGTAGGAACTAATCTTGACCGACAAAATCCCTCCATCCGCCAAACGACGTCCACCGAGTGAGCGGCTGGATTCTGCGAAGCTTGTCAACGCCGAGGCATCGACAACGTCGTCGATGCAAAACAACACACCGCAGTCGCCGTCGGCAACTGAACCACCCCCCGCCGCATCATCACCGGCAACCCCCTCCACCGCTGCGTCAACTCCACTCAATGGAACCACGATACCTGGGACTGACCGCCGAGTTCTGGATCTGTTTTTCGTCGATTCGGGATGGAACAATAAAGTCGGCTCCGCCTTACGTGAGAACCTACCCGTATTTGCCCAATACTTGCACGGCCAACGCTTTCACATAATGAATCAACAACAGTCGCTCGAATTCATCAGACTGCATCCAGCATTGGTGGGAGCCGACCCGATTTTGATTGTTCTCGATCGAGAGTCCTGCGAGCAGAAAAACCCCGGCGGGTTCGGATTTCGCATGTGCCTCGGTCACTTGCAGAATCCCGATGCCGCGATTTCGATGTTGAAATGGGCAGTCCAATTGTCGATGGCAGCAAACTCCACCCAAATGGCCATGATGGTCAAACAGTCCGCCCACAGGCAGACAATTCAGGGGACCATCGAACTCATGAGCGGGGCTCACAATCATCATCTCGAGTTTGCGCCGGTGTAATTTCGTTGACTGGAGTTGGTGTTGTAAAAGCAGGATCCGCTTGTGGGTCGTCCAGAGATCAACTGACAAACATTTTTTTAAGAGGATTGAACCGCCATGCATGAATCCGTGAGCACACTCGCCTTGGGGATAGCCGCCGCCATGAGCCTGACTTACGTGGCGGTCAAGGTTCGGCAGAACAAACGTCGCCTGCGACAAATGGTGGGCATTGTTGACACTCAACACACCTTTGAAACTCAATATCTTTTTAGACTGGTCGATTCTGGTCAGTTGAATTTGTACTCCGCTGGCGCTGCTCCTGCCTGAAACTCCGCGAATCGTTTGACGTTGATCTTGCTGCGGTGCGTAGCAGAGCGCGTTCGAAATTTTGTCGTCTGTGATTATTTTTGCGAAGCCCAGAGCTACGAAGACAACATGCGAGGGCGGCGTGTGGATCCGGTGTGATGTCCCCAACAACTAACCTTTTCGTTGATCGCGAAGCCGGCACAATGGTGCTGCGTTCCCCCACGCTGGGACAAGCACAACCGTGGGCGGCAACTCGGGAAATCGTCGGGCGATTGCTGGCGACAGACTGTGTCGACTCGGTTGTCGTCAATCGAGCTCGTGAAACCGCCACGATTCAACTGAAGCAGGGGGTTGCGTTCAATCCGTTTCAATCGTCGACTGCTGCGCAGACCCTCAGGGCGATTGCCGGGGGGTTGCGTCATACGACAGCCTCCCACCAAACAGTCAGCGATGCGTATTCTTCGTGCCGGGTTCTGCGTCTCCACAACACGGCGGAGGGTATCACGGCGGGAACAATCGTTCACGCGCTCCCAGGACGGGTGCGACTTCGTCATCCACTCGTGCGACAAAGTCCGGACTTAGCGCATCGCATCGAATCTTCACTCGCATTGATTCCCGGCGTTCAGACGGTGTCCGCATCCGCGGCCACCGGCTCTGTCGTTGTCGTCTTTAAGCACACGACAAACGGGCCCAGCCAATTGTTGGCGGCGTTGGAACAAATCGTCAGTCTGCCGTACGACAAGGTCCATCTGCTGGCAGGGCCGCCTGTCAGTCGCTGGATTTCCAGCGGCACCTGCCTTGGCCTCGCTGTCGCTTCAGAGTTCCTTGTTCCAGGCCTGGCGCCGGTCACCGCAATCGCACTGGTGGGCTGCAATTTACCGACACTCAGTCGCGGACTGACCGAACTTTGCACCGGTCATTGGCGAGTCTCTTCACTGTACACCGTGATTATGGCAACAACACTGATCAGCGGTCAGTTTCTCGCGGCAGCGATCATGCAGGCGTCGATTACGGGCTGGCATGGTTGGTCAAGCCGCCGCCTGCGTCAGGTGGTGGATCAACTCAGCAGAAACTCTCATCAGCCGCTGACGCTCCCCGACCGCCAGCAGCATCATGTTTTGACGGAAGAAAGCCAGCCACATTCTTGGGTGGGAACCGTCGTCACGATTGAGCCCGGAACTCTCCTGCCATGCGACGGGATCGTTGTCGATGGGGAGGGCGAACTCGATGAACGTTGTGTTCGTGGAGTCGAGGGAATTTCACGGCGGAGGACCGGAGCGGTCGTGTTTGCCGGATGTCGTCTACTGCAGGGACGTTTAAAAGTCCGCATCACTGCTGTAGAAAAGGAAACGCGCCTTTCTAAAGTTCGCCATACACTGGTGTCGTCAATTGCTGAATTGCCCGGAACCGGTGGGCCGACATCACGCAGCCAGTCCAGAGCGTCACGATTCGTTCCGTGGACTTTCGCGACCGGCACCGCCGCCTTATTGGTGGGTGATCTCACGACGCTGGCCGCCGTCCTGCGCCCCGACTTTTCGACGGGGCCTTCGATGTCCGAGCGATTTGGAACGTTAAGCAGTGTCAGTCATTTATTGGACAGGGGCTGGTTGGTCAAAAATACAGCGACGCTCGATGAACTTGAAAACATCGAAGTCGTCGTGATTACTCGGGTCGAAGAACCCGCCACGGCGAAACACGTGGTCCGGGTTCCCTCAGACGGTGACCACAATCCGAAAGTGGCCGCCCGACCGATTCGAAACCGGACGGTCTCGCTGCATTCACGAAGCCTTGACATTTACGATATCGACGGAGATGAAGCAGCCTGCTTGGTTTACGTGCGCAAACTGCGCGCGTGCAATCGACGAGTGGCGGTAGTCGGTTGCGGACGTTTGCTGAGCCAACTGAGCGATGATGACGTCGTCCGAATTTCGTCAACACCCGAGCATTGTCTTGGAGAGCAGACCGCAGACATTGTTGCCCTGCATGCGGAAGATCAACCGGTCGAGGACTTGTGGCAGATCTGTCACGCATCGCGTCGTCCCGCCCAACAGGCCTGGACGGCGGTCGTCACCTGTAATGCGTTAGCGATTTCCGGAGCATTTATTGTTGGACTGACAAGCCTCCACGTTGTGGTTCTGACAAACCTAGGGATGTTGGCCGCTGGGGCATTGTATGAGCGACATTTCCGACGCGCGGGACGGCTGTTGTCATCGCGCGTTCAACACGAAAAACCCTTCCCGTGGACCGATGTCACAGCCGATATCGACCTGCAGAACGATGCACCCGCGATGCTCCGTGAGGGGCTCGCGGTCAACCCTGAGGCAGATGACAACACGTTGTACACGCCATCGCCGTTAAGAAAATATGGCCGCCACAGCCTCAGTGGTCGATCACGGCACGCCACGCAAGATCAGGTTTCGACTCTTTCCTTGGCAAGAACCACGGGGACAACTTAAGACCGTACGGTATGTGGTTTGATGTGGAGAACGAATTCGTGACTCAAAAAAAACAGATCGAACAATCGCCAACGCCAGCGAAGGGAACGCCGTCATCTCTGGGGGTTGCTTCCGATTCGTTAGCCTACGGTAGTCCTCTGGAATCGTCGAGTCCCGAGACTCCCGCGGAAACGGCGTCTCCTACCACTGAGACGGCAGACATGAACGGCGAAAAAAACATCGAAATGCTCCAACAACTCCCGCCAGAAATAGGAACACTCCTCGTCATGTCGGGGATTGCCGGAATGTTGCTCCCGGGTCCGGTTGGATTCCCCTTGCTGATCGCCGGTGGTGTCACACTCTGGCCACGAACGTTTCAGCCGATGGAACGGTGGTTAAGTCGACGGTTTCCAGGAGCTCACCGTGAAGGTGTTATTCAGATTAAGGAATTTGTCGGCAATCTTCAAAACCGATTCCCTGATGGAGAACAGGTCGACTGACTCTCTGTGTTGAGCTCAAAAAATGGTCTCTTGAATGAGAAATCCAAGTGCGACTGCCGATAGGCGATGAGTTGTCGTGATCGCCGATCGACTCGAATGAAATTTTGTTCACATCCAGCGTGGCTGTGAACCGTACGATTTGATTACTAAAATAGGAGTCTTCCATGTCACAAGCCATTCGTCCGATCGCGTTTTTTGCCGAGTCTGTCTTCGCCGGGTTTGCGTTCGCAATCGGTTGGTTCATGGCCATCGTTTTGCTGACGTGTGTTCTCGCCTAGAACGTGTGTTCTCGCCTAGAATAGAATCTGTCTCATGAAACAGACTCGGTGTTGAATAAAACGTCCTGAAAAAAAGAAGGACTTGTCTAATCGCCCTCGCCAATGCTCGGGCACTCTTTAACTTTTTGGAGTCCGTTATGTCTGAAGTGATGGTTATTAACTTAAATCAGACCCCTGCCGCATCGTCATCGGGGTTCTTGGCGAAGACCAAAACGGCGATCGATGCGGGAATCGCCGATGCACGCGCGGCGGTGGAAGACACCTGGCCCAAGATCACGGAAATGGTTGGCAAAGGCGTGTACAATTCGGCCTATGGGTTTGCCTTCGGATTGACCTTTCCCGTCGTCTTGCTCGCGAAATCCATTCCGCAGAACAACAGCATCGTCTGGGGCTTCGTCGATGGATCCCGCGCCGCTCGCAAATCCTGTGACCGCTCGTTCAAAAAATGACTGTGGTGAAACAACAGTGTGACGTGAGACGCATTAACGGTGTTGGGACGGGTATGACACGCTGTTCGGCTTCCTCCGACGGACGCATGTCCAATCAAGATCCTTTCGTCTGCTGAGACACAGGCATGGAACGTTTACCAGATTCTCTCGAACTGACTCTGATTTTCGATCGATCGGCTGTTCGTCCGTCGCCTGAGCAGCTGATGCTTCTTGATCAGACGCTCAGCAGGGTCGAGGGAGTTGTGTCTGTTTGTACGCGCATGGTTTGGTGCGGAAGTCAGCAAATGATTGTTGTCTTCCTCGCTGATACCGGGACCAACGTGATGCTTCGAAAAATGGCTCACGCCCTGCGGACATGGAATCATCAACCGACGCCGAGTCCCTCGTCTGATCCTCCTCAAACGGCGTCTGGGGCGGCCATCCTTCTCCTGCTCCCGAATTCGTCTGACTCGACGCCCATGAAGTCGAGCCTTGGCGAACGCTCGACGCCTCAACTTATTCCGGCAACAACGATTCGGCAGCGAATACGTGAGGTGTGTTACGGATTCTTGGCGGCCGGATCGCTGGGAGTGGCTTGGGTCGGTTTGCTCGTGCCAGGAATTCCCTCCGTTCCATTCGTTCTCTTGGCTGCCCATTTTGCGCTTCAGGCATCGCCACGATTCCGGCAACAATTACTCAAAAGCCGAATGTTTGGCCAGATGATCCAAGATTGGCAAGAACATCGTGCTATTCAGCGCCGTGTTAAAATTAAGGCCTATGTTTTGACAGTGGCGATCCTCGTCTTCAGCCTGCTGATCGCACCACCCATCGCGGCGTTCTACGTCTTGATGCTGTTCATGAGTGCGATGGGGTTGTTGCTGATTTCACGAATTCCAGTCTTGCCATCCACCGAGGCGAATGAGACGTCTCAGAATCTCGCTAATATTTCCCAAACCACTCCTGGGGCAGCCTGAGAGTTATTCCTGATGTCTCATTTCGACTCGTCCAAAAATGAATCCTATCTGAGCCTTCGAACCCCGTGATTCGGGCGATCCACGTTTCACGGCTTGGATGTGGTCGTGGGCAGGGTATGGATCAAAACACGGCTGATCTTTTCCCGCCACCGTTGGTCAGTCGGCGATTGGCTGGCATTGTCTTGATGGTTTCGCTGCGGCTGACCTGCGTTCTGTGGGATCACTGAGGCACGCCGTAAACCGTATCCGGCCGCTCGAGGAATCGAACACCCCTCACGAACAGGCTGATTGAACACCTGCGATCCGTTGGCCACTGTCCGGTGACAGCCCACGTCTGAAACTGACACGGCACCATGTTTGGGAATGAAGGCAGACTCAGATCCTGCCCTCGGGTTTAGGACACAATCGTCGAAGGCCTTTGCTGAAAGCCAATATCAGCCCTCGCCCACGTTTCACGAACCCAAAATACACGGGTGAGCTTTTCAGCGTCACTGCAGAGATCTACAGTAAGGGTCTCGATCGCATCATCCTTGGCGGACAGGGTTGAGGGCCACTACTGATTCCGCTGACGCTGAAGACTGCACGTGGCGTACAGCACCATTCTGATCAAATGAGTCACGACACTCGTCCAGTGCCGCTCATTGATTTCCCGTTGTAAACCTACCTGTTTAAGTGAAAGACAATGCTCACCATCGACCTCTGCGGCAAGACAGCACTCGTGACGGGCGGAAGCCAAGGTTTGGGCCGTTGCACGGTGACGAGACTCCACGCGGCGGGGGCCACCGTCGGCGTGAACTACTTTCCCGATCCGCAGGGCTTCAATCGGGCGCGTGCCGAGGAAACTGTCAGCGTTTTGGGAGAAAGGGCCTTCGTCGTGGGAGGTGACGTGCGCGACGTAGCCGATGTGGCCAAGATGTGTGACGACGTTGTTGCCCGAACGAGCCGGCTCGACATCGTCGTCAACAACGCCGCCATTCTGCGCGATCGGACGATCAAGAAGATGTCCGATAGTGAATGGCAGGACGTGATCGACACGAATTTGACGGGCGTGTTTCACGTCTGTCGAGCCGCAGCCGAACGGATGGCCGAGGGAGGCCGAATCGTTAATATGGCCTCAATCTCGGGTGTGGTGGGATTTTACGGGCAGGTGAATTATTCGGCGGCCAAGGCGGGAGTCATCGCGATCACAAAGGTGCTGAGTAAGGAACTCGCCCGACGACGCATCACGGTCAATGCCGTCGCACCCGGAGTGGTTCTCACCGAAATGGGACAGACGATTCCGTTGGACATTCAAGAGGAGATGCTCAAACAGATTCCGCTCGGCCGATTCGGGGAGCCGGAAGAGATCTCCAACGTCGTCCTCTTCTTGTGCAGCGATCTGGCAAGCTACGTCACGGGACAGACGCTGCACTCGAACGGCGGCTGGCTGGGGTAAGGCAGATTCGGCGAATGGCGTTTTAGACACAGACCGTGTCGTTTCCTGGAGTGGACCCGCGCTCGGATGTCGCATCAATCGCGTGTCTTAAGAATCCGAAAAACACAGGACGAGATCCCCCGCTACGAAATAAAAACAGGCCTCAGACATGCCTCGAAGAAGGAGTCGAACGCGTGAGTTCCCGGCACTTAAGAGCGCAACACTGTTCCGCTGACGAAGCGGTCTTGTTGATCGAAGACGGAATGACGGTTGTCAGTGGCGGCATCGTCGGAGCGGCACATCCGGAGGCATTGTCGGCGGCTGTCGAACGGCGTTTTGTGCAAGACGGACATCCGCGCCGACTGACGCTCGTCTATGCCGCAGGCCAAGGAGACGGGAAGACTCGCGGACTGAACCATTTCGGCCACGAGGGCTTGCTACAGCGAGTCATCGGCGGGCATTGGGGACTGCTCCCCAAGATCGGGCGGTTGGCGATGGAAAATAAGATTGAAGCGTACTGTTTCCCTCAGGGGGTCGTCTGTCAGTTGCTACGCGACATTGCGGCCGGCCGGCCAGGATGTCTCACACATGTGGGGCTTGGAACGTTCATCGACCCCGCGCAGCAGGGGGGGCGGCTGAACGAGGTCTCGCCCGATGACTTAATCGAACGGGTCGAATTGCTCGGCAGGACATGGCTGTTCTACAAGGCGTTCCCAATTCATATCGGCCTGATCCGTGCCACTGCGGCCGATCCGTTCGGCAATCTCGTGATGGACGAGGAAGCGGTACTCGGCGAAGTCCTACCGATCGCACAGGCGGTCCATAACTGCGGTGGCAAGGTGATCGCTCAAGTCAAACGAGTACTGCAAGAACCGGCCTCTCCGAATCGAGTCCGCGTACCCGGAGTGCTCGTAGATCGCATCATCGTCGCCCGAGAAGGCGAACACGACCTGACATTTGGCGAGGCCGACAATGCCTCCTATTACACACCACGCCTGCGGGACGGGCAGCACAGTTCGTCCGGCGTTTTTACGCCGACTCAGGACTCGATGCGTGCCAGCCATGCTCCGCTCCCCCGCGACGAACGGCACATCATCGCGGCTCGGGCCTGTGACGAACTGCAACCCGGCGAAATCGCGAACCTCGGGATCGGCATGCCCGAGGGGATCGCACGAATCGCCGCTGCGAGAGGATTACTCGAAGCCGTCACGCTCACCGTGGAGAGCGGGCCGATTGGCGGCATGCCGGCGGGAGGCCTTAGTTTTGGAGCCGCTGTTCATCCGCAAGCGATCATCGATCAACCGGCTCAGTTCGATTTCTATGATGGTGGTGGATTAGACTTTGCCGCCTTAGGTGCGGCGCAAGTGGACCGATTCGGCAACGTCAATGTCTCGCGGTTCGGATCGCGTTTGGCGGGAGTCGGAGGATTCGTGAATATCAGCCAGAACGCGAGGCGACTCGTGTTCTGCGGTACGTTGACTTCGGATGGACTCGAGGTCGAGGTTAACTCCGGCCGACTCCAGATTCGCCGTGAAGGTCGTATCCGAAAATTCGTCGATCACGTCGAACAAGTGTCATTCAGTGGTGACGTTGCTCGGCAAAAGCGTCAGGATGTACTCTACGTCACGGAACGAGCGGTCTTTCGGTTGACCGCCGATGGCTTGGAGTTAATCGAAGTCGCGCCGGGGATCGATGTGCAACGTGACATCCTGAATCAAATGGCGTTCGTGCCGCGCATGGGTGATCTCCGACCAATGTCTGCGGACCTGTTTTTGCACGAGTGATTGTTGAGGTGTTTTGTGACAGACGTCTGCATCGTTGCCGCCCAGCGAACTCCCATCGGCCGATTTTTGGGATCGCTCAAGGATCATTCGGCGGTGGATCTGGCCTGTGTGGCCGGAGCTGCGGCGGTGTACGGACTTGATCCCACACTGATTGATCAGGTGATCGTGGGCAACGTGATCGGAGCCGGGATGGGAATGAACGTCGCGCGGCAGGTGGGAGTCCGTCTCGGACTGCCGCTCTCGGTGCCGGCGTTTTCCGTCAACATGATGTGCGCCTCAGGCATGCAGGCCATTATTCTGGCCGCTCAAGCAATCCATGCCGGTGATGCCGATGCCGTTCTGTGCGGTGGAACCGAATCGATGTCGAACGCGCCGTACCTGCTGCCTCGTGCACGCAGTGGCCTCAAATTTGGCGACACGACACTCGTCGATTCCCTATTGTGTGATGGCCTTGTCGATGCGTTCGACCACCGGCACATGGCTCTTCTGACAGAGACACTGGCGACGCGGTACCGCATCTCTCGCCGAGAGCAAGACGAGTTCGCACTGCGGAGTCAGCAACGCTACCAAGCCGCTCGCACGGCCGAACGGTTCGCGGACGAACTGGTTCCGATCGGCGCACTGGATCGCGACGAACACCCTCGGGCCGAGACGACACTCGATCGGCTGGCCAAGCTCAACCCGGCATTCGATCCGAACGGAACGATCACGGCGGGGAACGCGAGCGGGATGAACGACGGAGCGGCGATGCTGGTCGTCGCAGATCGAGACTTCGCGACCATGCACGGGTGGCCCGTGCTGGCGACTCTCTGCAGTTCTGTCACCTGTGGATGCGATCCACAACTGATGGGACTTGGCCCTGTCGATGCAATCCGCAAGCTGATGCATCGAGACGGGATCACACTGGAATCCTTCGACACGATCGAGATCAACGAAGCCTTCGCCGCGCAAACACTGGCGTGCGTGCGTGAACTGTCTCTGGACGAGGCCTGCCTGAACCCAGAAGGTGGCGCTATTGCCATCGGCCATCCGATTGGAGCGACGGGAGCGAGACTGGTGGTTCACCTCGCTCACAAGCTCGCACGCGGAGAGTCGTCTTGCGCGATCGCCTCGCTGTGTGTCGGTGGAGGCCTCGGGGCGGCAGTGGTCCTGACGGCGGCGCAGTAGTGCTGCAACGTAGGACCGAGGACTGACTCTGTATCACTCCGCACACCAGTAGCCGACAGCGGACTTCAGCGACCTGTTTCATTGTTTGTTCAGAGCAAATCTTCGTTGGCATCGTTTCGTATTTGTCGTGCACCGTGGCCGAATTTCCGTATGCTGTTCGAACGGGATTCAGTGCCGCGATTGCGACCAACGCGGGTCTTTGCCCATTGGGATTCGCAGAGGCTGATTTTTTCTTCGTGATCGGTGATCTGGAAACTCCTGTGGTGATGAACCTCGACCCCGTTGGGCGTCACGATCGGTCGTTAAGCTCTGACGTCGATTCAATGGCTGCCGCAGTCAACGCAGCGAAGACTCAACAGGATTCCTGACGCGGTGTTTCTCTCGCTTCAACTTGGTCGATCCGCTCGATAACATTTCCTCCTCAGAGGCACGGTTTAATCAAGACCATCGCCGTTCACAGCACCCCCCCGTGAGGATCGATAGATGACAAGTTCAACAACAAGCATAGGCCTCGGTTCCATGATCGCGGCCGATCTTCGCATGTCCATCGGCTACGCGGAAAAACTTTGCCTCGACATTCCCCCAGACACGTTCGGTCATATTCCAATCAAGAATGTGAACCATCCGCTTTTCAACATCGGGCATCTCGGCTTATATGCCGAGAACACTTTGGGGTTGATTGGCCGGGAGGACCTCGCCCTAAAGATCGATCCCGAACAGGTGGAGTTGTTCAAGAATGGAGCACCCTGTCTCGAGCAGGACGGATGCTATCCCTCCAAAGATCGTGTGCTGAAAAACTTTGTCGATCGTTACAAAATTGTGGCCGACGAGTTGCCCCGTGTTACGGATGAATTCTTTACCCGCCCGAATCCCATGAGTGGACAACTGCCAGAAATGTTGCCAACCGTTGGAGCCGTTGTGATGTTCATGTGTGGAAGTCATTTGCAGATGCACCTTGGACAAATCAGTGTCTGGCGTCGAGTGATGGGAATGGGAAGCTGCATGTGATCCGGTGACGTGACGCGCATGGTTCTGCAAGATCCAAGTGGCCTGCGGCCAGTTTTCAACGGCCGATACATGGAATCGGGCGGCGTGCGGTCAAGGTCCAGTTTTGACTGCGGACTCCCCGTAACCCGGAACACGACCCACGAAATCACGTGGGAGAGGGACGGGGACACTCCGTCTGTGAAGGACCTTTTGCGTCGTCATTGTCTAGAACGCGAGTCGAGCGATTTTCGTTGTCTACGCGGTGATTCACCTCGAATTGCCTACCGGCCCAAGGCCGATCTCTGGTGCCGTTTAAGGGCGATACATAAACCGCTTCCGCAGTTCTACCATCCGTCTCATTCGGTCCAATACAATCATCCATCGGCAGCGTCTGGCCCGGCCTGAGGTGCTTTGATCCGACATTCAACGTCTTGAATACGCGCACAGGTCAGAAACCCGCAAAATGGCAAACGGGGACGGACAGGAAAATCGATAGGCGGAATCTCTTTCGGCAAGATTCCTTGGGGAGAATCGTCATTGAGATACCGGATAGCGTGCCAACCACGACTGAAACATCAGGACGTCCCACAATAAATAATGCCAATCAACCCGACCGCTCAGATGTTCCGCCCACTTGCGCCGAATTGGCTTCGGATTGAGAAATCCTTCACGGATTAATCGCCGCTCGTCGAGTAAATCTTCCGCCCAATCTCGCAACGGTCCGCGTAACCACGAATCGATCGGGATCCCAAAACCGATTTTTGGGCGTTCAAACAATTCCGAGGGAACGTATCGGGCAAGAACCGATCGCAAGATTCGTTTTCCCGTTCCATGATTCACCTTGAACTCATGTGGCAACGTCCACGCCCACTCGACAATCCGATGGTCGAGAAGAGGGGTCCGCGCTTCTAACGAGACGGCCATGCTTGTCCGATCGACTTTTGTCAGAATGTCGCCGGGAAGATAAGTCACCGAATCGAACAACTGCCAGATCTGTTGGATTTCGTCAACGTCGAATGTCGGCCAATCCTCTGAGGAACGATCCGACGCTCCCAAAACGATACCCGAATCGTCGTTCCAATGGGATAAGCCGCGCCGATAGCGATCGTGTGGCCCTGTGTCGCTCAACAAATTGGCGATTCGGGTCATTCCGTCAGCAACTCTTCCGAATGGCAGATTTTCGAGAGATCGGCATGTCGAGCGGAGCGCATTGCGGAGCGATGGCGGAAGTAACAGCAAGCGTTCGGCCACCCATCCATTCCAATTTGTACCTGGGGAGGAACGACCGCTGGCGGCGTGCCCGCGGAGTGCATCAAAGTAGCGGCGATAACCGCAGAAGATCTCGTCGCCACCATCTCCCGACAACGAAACCGTCACATGCTGCCGTGCCAGTTGACTGACAAGAAACGTTGGTATCTGCGAGGAATCACCAAAAGGCTCATCGAACATCGTCGGCAATAACGGAATCACATCGCGGACTTGTTGAGCGGTGACATAAAGTTCGGTGTGATCCGTTTTCAGGTGTGTCGCCACTCTCGCCGCAAATGTTGCCTCGTTGTACGCCTGTTCTTCAAATCCAATGGTGAACGTCTTGACCGGGCGAGTGGATTGCTTTTTCATCAACGAGACAACGACTGACGAATCAATGCCGCCCGAAAGAAAAGCACCGAGCGGGACTTCGGCCACCATCCGACAACCAACCGCTTCCGTCAACATCTGGTCGAGGCATTCGACCGCTTCTTCATAGGTGCCCGAAAACGGATTCGCTCGGCCAATTGCGACGACCTGCTTCAAGCTCCAATATTCCTGCTGGAGCTCCATACGGTTGCCCGAGATACAGGAGTCGTCACCCGCGCGAATGGTCATCGAACAGCCGGGTCGAATTGGAAAGACGTTGTGATAGATCGACTGGCCAGACAGATAGGACCGTTTCATAAAGTCGCGAAGCGCATTTCGATTGATTTCCGGCTGAAACACCGGATGAGCCCGCAACGATTTCATTTCTGAACCAAACAAAACCGTTGTACCGAATCGTCCGAAATATAACGGCTTCTTGCCAAGTCGGTCGCGGATCAAAGTCAATTCCCGACGTTGTGTGTCCCAGACCGCGATGGCGAACATGCCCAGACAGCGTTGAATCGTTTCAAGGATGCCCCAGCCAACAAAACCCTCGACCAACATTTCCGTATCCGAGCGTCCTCGAAACGTGTGGCCCATGGCCGAGAGTTCTGCGCGCAGTGCTTGATGATTGTAAATCTCACCGTTGTAGGCGATGACAAATCGACCGCAGGCCGAACTCATCGGCTGATGACCTGTTGCCGAGAGATCCACAATCGACAGTCGCTTGTGGCCCAGAGCAATTCCATCGGCCGGATGACACCATGAACCTGTATCGTCCGGTCCACGGTGATGCAGTGCCTCAGCCATGCGACCAACAGTGGCCAGCATTTCGCCCGCGGTCTGATTCGTGTGATGACTCAAAAATCCGGTGAGGCCGCACATGTGATGACTCCCGTTCTAAATGACTCCGACATCACGCCAAACCGGCTGGATTCCGCCCAGACGCCGTTGCAATCAACAGGTTCTCAAGAACCTTCAGACCCACTCGCAATTCAAACATGTTTTTCGCACGCAGTGATGCGGCGGCAGTCAACATCTGCCATTGAGCATAATTATCCATGCACTGCGCTATCGCATCTGCCAGAGCTTGACTGTCACCCGGACGAATCAAGTGTCCCGTTCGACCTCCGTCTAGGATTTCACTTGGTCCACTCGGACAATCACTCGCCAAGACGGGAGTCCCGCATGAGACAGCTTCGATCAATGCATTCGGTAACCCCTCGTGAAGGGAAGGCAGAACGAACAATTTCGCCCGCCGATACCAAGGAAAGGGATTCGATACGAATCCTGCGAAGGTGATATTTTGCTCCAGATTGTGCTCGGCAACGTAGTCCCGAAACGGTCTTTCTAATGGACCATTCCCTAATAAAACCAACTGGACCTGTCGGCCGCGCTTCTGGATTAACTCTCGGACGGCTTCCAAAAGAAATTGCTGCCCTTTCAGCGGATCCAATCTGCCGCTTGTCACGATCAAAAACGGACTCTCGGACACCGCAGGCACAAACTCAACCGCCAGACGCTCCATCCGCTCAAAATCCAGAAGGTTATATTGAGTGCGAATATGTGCGGCGGGCAGTGAAAAAAACTCGATTAAACGATGTCGTAAACCTGCCGAATTGGTCAGCACAATCGAAGCCGACGAATAAGCCCAACGCGAAATCCGGCGGGCCATAAGTGGAACACGCCGAGAATAAATTTGAAACTCCGGTGCGGGATCACCCACGCAGCAGGAAACCCGCGGAGTCGGCCGGAGCCAACACGCGACGGCCGCATCTAAAGTCGCCAGAAATGTCCGGTCGTAAACCACATCGATCCGCTCGTTGGCCAGAATCTTAGCTAGGTTCCGCCATCGAACGAACGGGACCGTTCGCAAAATCCGATGAAACACGGATTGCCACGATGCTAAAAACTCGTCCCAAAATGAGTGGATCGAGACGTCGGCCGGAACTTCACTCAACAATTCACCCTCGCGGGAAGCGACGTACAGGATCGGCTCAAAAACATCGCGATCCAAATGTTTGAGAATTTCGACAATCTGTCGCTCGGCTCCACCGCCGCCTAAAGTGCCAATCACAAACAAAACTCGCAAACGTCGCCGCATCTGGTCAGTCATCTCCACAAACAGTGGTCCGAGAGAACGATCATCCATTTTCAGTTCTGGCCTCTGTTCTTCAGAGGCCAGAAGAAAAGAGTGCGAAGCCTCTTTCTGACGAAACGGTGGTACAGGATTAAGACACGATCGGGGAAGGCGTGTTGTGTTGCAGGCCAACTAAAACACGTCTTCGCACAGGACACAAAACTTGCCGACTCGTTCCGAGATTCAAAACTCCGTCGACTGTGAAATCGAGTCGAAACATCCAAAAGACTCCGTGTTTGTTTTTCTGTCGATGCTAACGGTTTCAACGAACAACAGCAGAGACATTCCCGATGCCCCCCAGCCGCAGGTCGATTCTCAAGTTCAATGGGAGAGTCTACTTCAGTTAGAGATAAAATTTAAGCCCCTTCGAACAACGCCACATGCCTGACCGAAATGCCATTCCTTCGAAAGAAGTGAGCCCGCGACAGGACGTCTGTATTTTATAGCGAAGAGAGGCGGAACCGTAACACGCTTCCAGCAAAGGAACTGCCTCGGAAGTGGCAGACTGCAACGATGCGTTTTTTGGTCTGGCAGTTCTGCCATGCGAGGCTTGTAATCCGGTCACATTCAACGAACAACCGGCTGGCTTGCCCCACGTGTTGTGCCCTCGACACCTCCCGAAAGAACATGAAGGAAAACTTGCCGCAGAAACGGGTTGTCCAGAATCCGGCGTTCGAGGGATACGGATCGACTGCGCCGACGGGGAGTCCTTGGAGACACAAAGCCGTTGCTCGCTGGTCGCGACCAATCACGGGCATCGAGACCAACCCCTTTCCACGTTCTGGAAAGACCTGAAGCAGCGAGGCATGCCCCCAGAGACCCTCATTTTTGGGCAAGGAAAAAGAGAAACGTGCTCCGACAAAAACACACGATCGACCATGACTACAAACACGATGTGGATTGCTGGAGCAGACACTCGAACGCAAACGACCGGCGGCGAAACAGACGACTTTGATTTTCAATCGGTGACCAAAACGAGTCCCCATCCACGACCTGCCTGTCACCCGTTTGCATCCCCGGAAATGCAATCACCGACGGCCGACAGACCCTGATCCGAGATGCCCTTTCCGAGAGGTTCGAGAGGGCGGCCAAAACTGACCCGAAGTGATTGCTTTGGTGATTGCGGTGTCATCCAGGATCGTGATCTCGCTGCCGCGACGTCAGAGGTATTGGTTGATGATATTTTCTAACATTTCTTGGCGTCCCGATTCGTTCGGGGTCAGCTTGTGCCTGCCCAAAACGTAACCTTCCAGCGACTCGAATGTGGCGGTTCGTTTTTCAATTTCGGCCCCCACTCCTGCGTCGAAGCTGCGATATCGATTTTTGACAAAATCTGTGAGGACGCCGTCCCGGCGAATCGCCGCGGCGATTTTCGCGCCGCGGGCAAAGGCATCCATGCCACCGATGTGCGCATAAAAAAGATCGAGTGGTTCGAAGCTTTCGCGACGGACCTTGGCATCAAAGTTGATCCCCCCAGGCGAAATCCCCCCCTGTTCGAGAATCACTAACATGCATTGAGTCGTCAGGTAAATGTCCGTGGGGAATTGATCGGTATCCCAACCGAGCATCAGATCGCCCGTATTAGCATCGATGCTTCCTAAGGCGTCTTGGATTCGAGCATACTCCAGCTCATGCATCATCGTGTGGCCAGCCAACGTCGCATGGTTGGTTTCGACATTCATCTTCACATGATCGATCAGCCCTTGGGCCCGACAGAAGTTCAGGCATGCGGCCACGTCGAAATCGTATTGATGCTTCGTCGGCTCCTTGGGCTTTGGCTCAAACAGGAATTGCCCTTGAAATCCAATCTTCTTCGCATAGTCGATCGCCATGTGCATAAACGTGGCCAAGTGGTCGAGTTCGCGTTTCATATCGGTATTGAGCAGGTTTTGGTATCCCTCGCGACCGCCCCAAAACACGTAATTCGAGCCGCCGAGCTCTAAGGTCACCTCCATCGCTTTTTTTACCTGAGCGGCGGCAAAGGCAAAGATATCGGCATTGCAAGTCGTTGCCGCGCCATGCATAAAACGAGGATGCGAGAAGAGATTTGCGGTGCCCCACAACAGCTTGACTCCCGTCCGTTCTTGTGCCGCCTTCAAAGCCCGAACGACGACATCCAGATTTTTGTTTGTCTCGGCGAGTGTCTCACCCTCGGGAGCCACATCACGATCGTGAAACGTATAAAAGGGACAACTGAGCTTCTCAATAAACTCGAATGCGGCATCGACTCGCGTGACGGCGTTCGCCACAGAATTCGAGCCATCATCCCACGGCCTTTGCAACGTGGCTGCGCCAAACGGGTCACTGCCCGTCCCCCGAAATGTGTGCCAGTAGCAGACGGCGTAACGCATCAGATCCCGAAGCGTCTTCCCTTCGACAACTTCCTCGGGGTTGTAATGTTTGAACGCGAGAAGATTTTTGCTGTGAGGACCCTCGTAAGGAATTTTCGGAATCTCGGGAAAGTATTCCATTGCAGCCTGTCTCCATCAGTCGGTTGGAAAGGAAATGTGGTGTCGCCAAGCGACGATTGATATCACGTTTTTTTGGAAACGGCCATTGTTCGTTGAAAAAATTGCTTTTCTCAGATCGGACTCGCGTCGCCGGGTCCGCCTTGAAAAGGTCTCCCTTGAGAACGGAAGCCTTGGCGGGGTCGTAATACGTGAACGCAACCAACATTCAACGAACGTTTCAGCGATTCCTCATCCGGTTGCGAAGCCAAAACGTCATTGGTTCCGTCTTGCCAAAGGCAGAAATCGGTTGACCTTGCATTGTCGAAACCGGCTCACCATAGTATGACCTTCCCAAATGATTGATGCTTGGCGACTGACTTCGTCCGCTGTGATGAATGATGCAATGACTGCTTATGAATCACAGCAACCAAGGATCGCGTGTGGATTTTCATGCGGGCTGTGGCGCAGCTTGGCTAGCGCGCTTGACTGGGGGTCAAGAGGTCGCAGGTTCGAATCCTGTCAGCCCGATTTTTCATAACTGTTTTCCGAATCGCGAGTTACGATACCTGACGACGTTCGTCAGTGCGGCTGAAAACCTTGAAAACCGTGGTAATCGCTACCACTTTTGAAGGAAACCGCATGAACGTCTCAGGTTCCGCTCGTTCTTAGGCCAAGAAAAAACTGCCCAGCTACTTGCTCCACAAACCGACCGGGCAGGCCTGCGTTCGCATCAACGGGCGAGATCACTATCTCGGCGAGCTGGACGAATTATTAAGAGACAGTCGTCGCGACGCCCTCAAATCAGTGGCGATGAACAATGAGCGAATCGAGCCGACCGACGGAAGACACAGCCAATTCCGCACTGTCCGAGCAGACTGACGCGCCGATTGCTGTTCCCACTGCGGACGGGCCAACAGATGAAGTCGCAGTGACGACAACGAACTCCGAGCCGTCATCTCCGGGCGCGATCCAAGAGACGTTGACGTGGTTGAGCAGTTGGACTTGGTGGGGTTCGACGGACACGGCGAAAGGGACGATCACCGAAGCCGCGCCGATCGCTTCGGCGTCTCCCGTGCCATCGGAGCCAGAGCATCAGGAACCACCGACGGCGAATAGCTCAGAATCATCAGCGACAATTTCTGAGGCGGAGTCGCGGCCGGTGTTCGATTGGTTCGCGGGACTGTTCACGAAACCCGCGACGTCACCCGAGGCGGAACTCTCCGCCGCAGTCAGCCAACCCGAGAGACTCGGCTCGAATGGTCCAGAGTGTCGAGAGCTTGCGACGATTAGTCCGACCGAGGTCACGCCATCCAGCCTCTCACAATTGCAAGCGGCCAGTTCCGTGGCCGTGGGCACCGTTCGTTTAGGCGTCGCCAACGCGTTCATTGCCGGAATTCGTTTGGTCTCATCGGAACGTGACCGAGATGAAATTCTCCGCTGGTTCATCAATGCGAGAGCGATTCTCGCACGGGACGTATCGAGCACCGAAATGGCGACGGCTTTGTATCAGTCCACCGACACCATCTGCTTCGCACAACTCTTGGCAAACACAGTCCGCACCAGCCTAAACAACTACTACGGAGCGAACCTGCCACTGACGCTAAAAGTGGCGATTCCGGTGACTGCAATCGGAGCCGGATTCTTCGGCATGAAGGGGGCGGGGCTGGTGGCCTTTGGGACGGGTATCGGGCTGCCCGTCGTGCTGTTGATGTTTCTCGGCACGGCCGGAGCAACGACGATCATCGAAGCGTTCATCAAGGATCGAAGCGTCCGAGATCCGCTGACGAAACTCTTGCTGATGTTCGTCGCGTTTGAGACCGCCTGTCGCGCGAAGAAAGAGCTTCTGGATGCGATGCGCGCCGATGCAATGGTTCCCGAGCGTGCCCAAGTCCCAAATGATACCGACGCGGTTCTCGCCTTTCTGATGGAAATGGACCCTGTGGCATTTGAACGCCATGTGATGAGCTTCTTTGAACAAGACGGACACCCAACCGGTCTGACAGCCCGATCAAACGACTTTGGGGTTGATGGCTACGTGTTCCATCCCGATGGCGTGATTGTCGTTCAATGCAAACGGTACAGCGCCGACAACTCGGTCGGACGCCCGGCCATTCAGCAGTTCAAGGGGGTCATTGAAGAACAACGCGCCTTCAAGGGTTACTTCGTGACGACGAGCCGATTCACGGACGAAGCAAAGGAGAGCGCGGCCAAGACGGACCGAATTCTCTTGGTCAACGGCGACGAACTTGTGAAGTGGCACAAGGAAGGACGAAAGCGGATGTAGGCTCGTGACGGTGTGGCCCGGTTTGATTTGTGCGAGGTCATCATGGAATTCTTAGTCATCGTACTCGTTTGCCTTGCAGCTCTCGGTTGGCTGCTGGTGTCGCCGTTCGTGGTGTTCTCATTGTGGAACCGCGTGAACGAGATGGAACAGCGGATCGTGCGGCTGCAAAAACAAGCCAGCTTGCAGACGGAGCCAACTCGCGAACCGCCTGTGATTCCGGCGACGACGACGGCGGCTTACGAGACACCTCAAGTTCGAGCCGCCGCGAAGTCGTTGGCTGAAGTGCCGCTGATGGAGTTGCTCGCGCCGCCTGCACACTCGACGAAGAGGGATGAGTCTCAACCAGTCTCGGTGACGCAGGCACTGCTCGACAAGCGGCGCGAGGCGATCAGGGATCAGGCGCCGCAGCCGTCAGGATTGGCGGTGGACAACCTTGTTTGTGAAGAAAGCCTCGCCCCGCCAATTCTGACGCCTGCGGTGTCTGACCCCACGCGGGTTGCGGTCGCGGGGGATGAAGAGCGGACGGGCAGGAGTGCCCAGCCTACGGGTGTCGCGGCGCAGAGTGGCTCGCGCGAAGAGTCGTCCACGTTGGAAGA
>CAMCMU010000008.1 GCA_945876035.1 Schlesneria paludicola DSM 18645
TGGCGATGAGAATGGCCGCCAGAGAGGCCAGCGGAATCTGGTTGAGGAGCGATGGCCCCAGCGAGACGCACCCCAATAACAACCCACCGTGAACCATCGTCGCCGCTTTGGTCTGGGCGCCGGCGTTGATGTTGGCGCTGCCCCGCAGGCTCACGCTGGACACAGGCAGGCCTCCGATGGCACCGCAGAGCATGTTGGCAACTCCCTGCGCCACTAGTTCGCGGTCGGGAGGTGTTTTGCGCCGCTGTGGATCCAGTTTGTCGACAGCTTCGATCGTCACGAGCGATTCAAGGCTGGCAATCAGTCCGAGCGTGAGTGCGGCCGGATAGACCGCCGGATTGGCAAAGGAGGCGAGGTCTGGAGATGAAAAAAAAGTACAAAAGTTGGCAAAGCTTTCGGCCACCGGCACCTGTACGAGGTGAGAAGGGCCCACAGCGAATGCCGGCGCATAGATCCAGAGCAGTTGATTCACTCCCACGCCCGAGAGTACCGCTGCCAGTGGCGACAGCATCGGCACTCGGCGGCACCCGGGGAGCTTGGACCATACGGTCAGGATTCCGAGCGAAAGCCCGCCGATCAACGCGGCTCCAGGGAGAAAGAATCGCAGCGATTTCGGAATCTCAGAGAGCGTTGTTTCGTGATCCGGCTGGCTGAAAGCCATATCGCCAAACGGATCCAGGTCGTAGCCGATGAGGTGCGGCACCTGTTTGAGAATAATAATCAGACCGATGGCCGCGAGCAGACCCTTGGTCACGCTCGTTGGAAAAAATGACGTGAGGAAGCCCACCCGGAACAACCCCAGACCGATCTGAAATGCGCCCGCTAGAAACAGAGCCGTCAGGAAGGATTCAAAACTTCCAAGGGACACAATGAGCGAGGCCACGATTGCGGCTTGACCGGCCGTGGGCCCCGATACACTTGTGGCCGAACCGCTCAAAGCCCCCACCACGATGCCGCCCACGATGCCGGCAATCAGACCCGAAAAGAGCGGCGCCCCAGAGGCCAGCGAAATCCCTAGGCACAGCGGCAATGCCACCAGAGCCACCACAATGCCGGCAGAAAAATCTTGAGAACCGACATTTTTCCAGCTGTTTTGCATCAGAAGGCCCTTTGAAAAGTCACTTGTATCATATTCCTTACGAAATCGAAAGGTTTCTTTTAGGCCATTTTTCCGGGTTCGCCACAAGTGGAATGGTCGGTGGCGTCAGTCGGCTGCTGGCGCAACGGATGCTGTCTGGAGATGCCGTCGCCTCTGCGTCGCCTTCGGAATCCTGGGCAGCGGCAAATTGCCAGGCCGCAAACGGGTCTTCAAAACCCAGCCAGCCCTCGGCTCTTAGAGCCATTTCTCTATAAGGATAGCCCGATCAACGGCACTTCCGCAGGCGTTTGACTCGCGATGAGCGGCAGACGTTGGCCGGACTGGGTGCAAGCGTACCCCAACGGCGTGGGCACGGGTAAGAAGTCCTAGCGAATGGCTCGCAGCTGGCACCAGAACCTGACCATTCCGGTGAGATTGAGGGTTATGGTTCCAGTGCCGCACACGCCCGCCATTCCCACGACGGCCCGCGCACGCCTTTCAACGTTCCACCGGTCAAGCGGGCTTGGGGACGCCTTGCGTCGGCAACTTTGGAAGGAACAAGGCGGCGATGTCGGCACCAGGCCCGAACGGGATAAATATCAAGGCGATTCTCATCACAGCAGGCGGTAAGCCGAATTTATGTGCCAGTCCACCGCCTAACCCCAAAAAGTTTTTTGGGTCAGAGGAGCAATAAATCGACCCGTATCGCTCGTCGAGGTTTTTTGTCGGTGCATCGGCAACCGCTAGCGTCGGAGGCAAAGGCGAACGGTTATTGGTTGCGACGGGAGAGGCAAGCTCGGCAGGTTGTTTCGTTGGTGGAGATCCCGGTTTTCTCTTCCCCAAGGTAGCACCGGGGGAGAAAAGCGTCGCAATCGTGATCTCTGTTGCGTCGCAAGTCCATTTTAATTTTCGACTTGCGGATTTGCCCGACCAGGATTCGAACCTGGACAAACAGAATCAAAATCTGTTGTGCTACCGTTACACCATCAGGCAATCTAAGCGGCGGGAGTGTATCGAATAATTTCGCTTACTGGCAACCCCTCCTGCGTCATCTTATTCACGAAGATCCAGGATCGACTCCTTTCCCTTGCCATCGTTCTCGGAAGGATGCACGTCCGTAGCCTGAGCGCGGGGGAAGTTGCCGAAGAACAGGGCGTAGGTCAACCCGCGTTCCGATTGTTCCACGGCCTACAGCAGGTTTCTGCCTTGAAAGCATCGCCGCCTTTAAAGTGCGGGTCATCCGTGCCCCAATGAATCTTCTTGTCCAGTTTTTTCAACAGTGGGACATGTTTTGAGCAGTGGATGTATGCCTCTTCGACCTCGATAAAGATCCAAAATTTCGGGCAGCGACCGCCATGCATCTGGGTTGCTTCGATCAGCGCTGGTGTGACATCTCGTCGCGCGAGGACAGATTCATTCTCGACAACGAGGGCTGTTCCATTGACGTGAAGCCCCACCGTGCTCCGGAGGAAGTCAATGAAGATCAGACCCACGTGTGCGTTTTCTGTGATGTTGCCGACACTGGCCATCACCCCGTTACCCTGATATTCAGGGTAAGCCAGCGTCTTTTGGTTGAGGACGTGCACAAAGCCGGGGTGACCGGCCCGAAAAGAACAATCACATTCGCCATGCTCATCCGCCGTGGCAATGAACATCATCTCCTGACTTTCGATGAACTCACACATCAGCGGATTGAGGTAATCCAGCACCTGTTTGTTGTAAAAAATCAGTGCCTGCTTGGAGGTGCCGAACGCTTGTTGTACCGAGTGCTCGCCTTGTGATCCGGGAAGGGTCATTGTTTTCCCACCAAGAAAAATCCCGAAAAAAAGAATCAATAAGCAATCGGTTCTGATCGATCACTTGCCTTGAATATAATCTCGATGGCGCGAACACGGAAAGACCAATAACGCTCGAAACGATCTCGCGTTGGGGAGACGGATTTTTCTCTGGCCAATGTCGTTGGCGGCACATGTGTAAGAGACTTCACCAGGGATTCCGCCACCGTCGGTCCCTCATTTTCTTGTCGCCCGTGCAAATCTCCGACGCGTGCGATCCGTTTCAGCAAGTGTTGAATCGTCACACAGGAAAAGTTTTCCAGCGGTCTGCGCAGGATGGGAAGTCCCATTCTCCTCCCTCGCAAACGCGGTTTTCTATCGACGTCGAAATTTGAGATTGGTGTTAGGCGGCGAATTTCTAAGAAACCGCAGCCTGGAAATCGGCGGCGGTATTTGCGGTGATCGATTGCGATTCACAAGACGTGTGCGAGTCGATTTGCTGGCTTCCAAGATCTGCCGTCCTAGGCGTTCGCGGAAGTCGACGGCAGACAATTCTTGAGTCATCGTCGCGTCCCTGACGGATCGGGAGCAGATCGTCCCGAGACCGTGTGAACACAGTTGATCGCAGTGTCTGTCGAAAGTCTTCGTCGACGCTTGATGAAAGCCATTCGTCGCTCATCGAGCGGGCCGCACCTCGATGTTTTCTCAGCAGTCGTGGCCTCCTCGGCCTAGGCCGAGGAGGCCTGCAGAACGGCCCTCGACAAAAACGTGCCGATACCCACGGAATGGCGGTGGAGCACACGCACGGAATTTTGAGGGAGAGAAAAACAATTCTTCCTCTTTTGAGTCCGCGTCAGTTTTTTTGCGGACAGGCTTTTTGTCGATTCGTCCGACCCGTTTGTTTTGGTGTCTTGAGGGGAACATCTTTCAATAGAGTGCGGTGGACAGTTTGCGACGGAATTCACCCGTGAGCTCGGAAGCAGGGCCGAGGATTGCAAAGATTTTGATCATCGTTTCCTTGGCTTCGGCTCGTGCCTCACTAACGTCTTGCAGGACGACTTCCAAACAGAGTTCCAGCGCCTTGCGGTGTTGAGATGAGGCTGCCAAGGCATCGGCGAGACGGACTTTCAGGATCAGATTGGCGGGATCGGCTTCGGCTGTCTTGCGTGCTTGATCTACTCCGCCGCTCTCCGCTGCGGCGGTGCGAACTTCGAGTTCCATTTTGATCCGTTCCACTTCTGGCTCCAAAAAGCCTCGTTGTGCGAGCGAGTCAATCATCACTTGACATTCGTCAAGGCGATCTTGTTTCAGGAGAACGCTGGCGAGGCAAGCCTTCAAGGAGTCCTCCTCGGGAGCCAAGGCTAGGGCTTCGCGATATTTCGATTCGGCCGCTTGCGGATTTGTTTCCACAAGAGCGGCCGCTTGTCGGGCGAGTGTCTGAGCCGGTGTCGGCTTGAGCGGCGCGAGCCATTCACGAATCTGAGCTTCCGTCAGAAGGCCGACGAACTGATCGACGGGTTGACCTTGTACAAATGCGACCACCATTGGCAGCGACTGCACGCCAAACGCCTGTGCCAGTTGCGGTTGCTCGTCGGTGTTGATCTTGGCCAGCACAAATTCGCCCGCGGACTCGGCCGCCAACTTTTCGAGGATCGGCGCAAGTTGCTGGCAGGGTTGGCACCACGGAGCCCAAAAGTCGAGGATCACCGGAACGTCCAGCGAACGCTGCATGACATCCTGTTGGAACGATTCAGTCGTGACCGTGATCACAACAGGCGGAGATGGCAACATGGACGGACCTTTCATGTTTCGGCAGGACAATCAGCAGTGAAGGGCAGCAGTGTAGGGCCGCAGTGTAGAGCACACGCATGCGGAGGGCAAACTTCACAGGAAGTCCATTCACAGTCCGAGGCATGCCGACGTGGCTGCATGTTTCACCGGACTGCGGTCTCACACGCAGTCACGACACCTCTGGCGGAGTGACGTTGCGGATCCTCAGGGCTTAGTGATTCACGTCCCACCACCAGGATTGTGCATCAAGGCGTTTGGCCGCCGCGGTTTCCGTACGGAGGGAATCGAGACGCGGGTTGTCCGAGGGGGTTCTCTCGCCATGCCGCAGCAGGTCCTGCGGTCGGATGGTCACTCCGCCTGCAACGAGGCCGATGATCATCTTGCCAGACTTCTTGTAATTGACGGAGGATGCGACGTTTTTCGGGACGTTGAATGTGGGGTGTTTGAATCGTTGTCCGTCCAACAGGATTGACATTTTCCAGTCGATCCTGTCAGCGAGATGTTCCGTGTGGATGATTGCGGCCAGCAGGGAGATGTCGATGAGATTTTGCAATTCGGCGAAGACCGGGGACTTGGCGGCTAGTTCGGGATACTTCTCGGTGAACTGTGCGGCGAATGCCTGAGTCGACAATCGGGTTTTCGCTGCCGCGAATCGATTCCCTTGACCATCAATCAACTCTTCCCGCGACAACAGTTGGACTCGCTGCCCATCGAACTGAAATGCGAGGCCGTCCTGACTGCGTTGAATGGCCTCGTAGTACGGGACAAACCACCATCGCTGCATCGTATTTCCGGCCGCACCGAGCGTCGCAAGATGGCTCTTGAATCCCTTGATGCCCAGATTTTCGAGTCCGATGGAGACCCTCTTCATTCGATAATCTGCTTCCACGAGCGCCAGTCCGAAATGGGAATCGGCAGGAACTCCATCGATGCGGACTTCCTGAAGTCCTAGGAGGTCATCCATTTTTTGGAATCGCGCTTCGACCGCCGCGGCATTGGCAGGTTTTCCTGTACGGATGAAGTTTTGCAAAGCGGCCAGCCGTTCGGGAACGGGATCGATCGAGCAGCCGATTTGTGACGCGACCGGGATCGTCCGCAGCGCCACGCTCAGATCATCCAACCGCAGAACCGGACGACGGCTCTCGACACCGATCATTCGACCGGTGGCATCGGCAGAAAATCCGTCGGCAGGCCCCGCAATGACCAAATCCCGGTCTTCTGGAAAAACGAAAATGTGGTCGATCCGCTGCAATCCGGCCAGAAAAAAGATCTCGTCAGGAATCGATTGGGACTCTTTCAGGCAGTTCTCGATCTGCTGCTCGACTCGGACTAACGAGACGAGTCGTTGAGATGCGGGTTGAGCCATGTCGGCCGGTAGCCGTTGTTTTGATGCCGCCTCCCGTCGCTGCCTGTCGAGCGTTCCCGAGCTGTCGTTCTCGACAGCGAGCCTGACAATACCCTCCGCATCGATCCGGATGCCACCCGCATTGTTTTGATTGATTCCTTGTGCGGCGAGTTCCGAGACTCCCGCGCGGCCTCCCCAGCCCAACGTGCCACTCGCCATCAGCAGGGAACATGCGAAGTGACGTGAATTCCACATAAAGCGGATCCTCGAAAGAGACGGCCAACGCCCAGTGTTGCCCCGCATCGTACTCGGATTGTCGATCCACAACATCCATGGCTGCGACAGCCGACCGACAGCCGACCGTCAGGCGGGCCACCGCAACGAAAGTTTGTTCGTCGGAGTTGAAAACGATTTCCGCAGCAGACTTCTTAATGACCGCTCTCGTCGCCGAAAGAGCCAGCGGCTAGGCCATATCGATCTCACACGTGGCCGACTGTCCGAAGTTTTCTTCAATCTCCACACGCATCGATTCTAGGTTTTGTCCTGAACGAACTCGGAGAACGTCGCGAAGTTGCAGGGCGACCCACCTCGCAATCAATTCGGCGGTTGTATTCGGGATCGCTAAGAGCACACAATCTTCACGAGGAAACACCCAGCGTCGAGTTCCAAATCTCGCGGTCACCTCTTCGGAATCGGCAGAAACTTGGATCGCCGGATGCTGTGTTGGCAAGAGGACGCGATGGTCCAGACTTTTGACGAGTTGTTGTGCCGCATCACGCAACGCAATGAAGTCGAAAACATAGGAGTTTTCGTCCAGTGACCCACTGACTTCAATAGCCACTCGCCAATTGTGACCGTGCAAATTTTCACAGATGTCGCCGTTGAACGTAATGAAGTGAGCCGCGCTAAAGACCAGATGATCCTTGGTCACGCGGACGTGATATTTTTCTGTACTCATGAGTGTTCTCTATTGCAAAATGTTGCGTCGTTGAATGTCCAATGCGTACTTTCTGACGTCTGCCGGACACGGGAATGGAATCGTTTGCTCACGCACAGCGACAAACAGGCTTGCCGCGATTACATCGGCGGAAGATCCGGGGTTTCGCCGGTGACCATCGGCACGGAGCCATGTGTCGAACTCCAACAGGGATGCGCGGCCTTGGGGACTGTCAAAGCCGTCGCCCTGTATCACGAAGGCGGCGCGGCGACTGGCTTCCTCGGCCAATGGCTGTCCGCATTTGCGGACGATGTGCGAGTCTGGCCTCTGGGCGATAAGTTCCACGTAGGTTTCCACAATGGCGGCTTCCCAAACAGGTAAACCCAACACATCGACTGGGCCTCCCGTTCTTGAGTGTCTGGCATTCCAGCGTGCGCAGCGATCAGACAATGCCTTTGCGGTCAGAAAGACGAGTTCGAAGTTGGTCGCATATTGCGCGGCAATCAGATCACGCTCCGCGGCAAGAGCCATCGCGTCACGAAGCGTCAATGACGGACGCTCGTTCACATCCTCAGAATCGACGGTCCCCAATCCACCCGGTCGGGCAAGACGTATCGCCGCATAAACGTCCACCGAGTCTTCGACCGTGGTCTGTGTCAGGACGCGGCAAATTCCGGAGCAAAGCGGAACGTTCAGGGGGACGGCGGCCAGTGGTGCGAGTAGCAACACAATGCCCAGATTCACGTTCGTTGCGACAACTGCCCGCGTGGCTTGGACTGCGTTGAGTGCGGCACGACCGACTCCGACGTGGCCTGCTTGCGACAGCGGTTCGGCAATCGCTTGGGCCGCACGCGTAAAATCCGCATACGTCAAATCGTCGAACGCCGCTGCCGGATGGACATTACCCGGCTTGCATGCGGTCGCCTCCATTAGGCAAGCGAATTCGAGTTGTTCACAGAGTGTCATGACTGGGATTTCGCAGGGAATTCGACGATCACCTTTAGGGCTCCGTCTTGACGGTCGCGGAATAACTCAAACGCATCCTGTACCTGAGCCAGTGGAAATCGATGGGTAATGAGTGGCGAAACATCGATTCGTCCTTCGGCGATGCATTGCATGGCGAGCGTAAAATCGCGTGGAAAGTCGGGTCCAACGGAGGTGTGGACTGTGGCATTTTTGTGAAAGAGGTCCCGCCATCGCAAGCCATTGACGATCGGTTGTGGGACTCCGAAAAATAGAATTCGTCCCGCCTGTTTGCAAAGATCGATGCATAGGTTGAATTGCTGATCGGCATGCCCGACACATTCAATCACGACATCCGGTAACTGGCCGTCGAGGATGCGTTTGACGGCCAACAGGGGATCCTGTTGCGCATTACAAACGGTGGCGGTGGCTCCCATTTTCAGACTAATACGCAAGCGACTTTGAAGAACGTCGATGCCGATAATGTGTCGCGCGCCCATGTTTCGGAGTACGCTATTCATGATCTGTCCCATCGGTCCCTGGCCCACGATAGCCACATCCAGATCGAGCATGTTCGGCAGTTTTTTGAGGGCATAAAGAGCGGTGCCGACCGGTTGAGCCATTAGAGCCTGTTCCTCTGGAATCGTCGTGGCGATGGCGATCGCCCGATTTTCATCCAGCACGAATCGCTCACTCAGCCCTCGTTGCATCAGGGGAACTCCCAGAACGCGATCCCCTACCCGCCAGCGATGCCCGTTCGTTTTCGTCACCGTACCGATCATTTCATGCAGCGAATGACCCGGTTCGATAGGCCATTCCTTCCAGCCGTTGAAGTAGGGGAGATCGGATCCACACAGGCAGGTTGTTTCTGGCTGAAAAACGATCTGTCCCGTCAGTCCCTCTGGCGGAAGGGGTGACAGAATTGGTTCAGGAACCTCGATCAAGCGGATCTTTCCAGGAGCGTACATGTCGCTAGTGAGCATCGAAACGATTCCGAGGGCCTGATGATTCAAGGAGACTGCAAAATTGTGTGGTCCCGCCGATCAACTCAAAATAAGTAAGCCCGGCTTGGTACCAAGCCGGGCTTACTTGTGATCATCAGGGCCAGGACACCCTGTTTCAACCGAGAGTGACGGATTACTTCGTCATCGCAGCCCGTTCGGCCTTATCTTTTTTGCGTTTCTCAACGACATCCTCTACCAGATTTCTAGGCAGCATCTGGTACTTGCAGAATTCCATACTGAATGTCCCTTTGCCTTGCGTCATCGAGCGCACCTCATTGGCGTAATCAAACATACTTGAGAGGGGCACTTCGGCGATGATGGTTGCCATGCCGAGGTTGGTTTCGGATGAGCCCACGACGCCTCGCTTGCTGGAAAGGTGTCCGGTGACATTTCCTTGGTATTCTTCGGGGACTTCGACTTCCAGTTTCATGATCGGTTCGAGCAAACCGATTCCAGCCTTTTTCAACGTTTCGCGCATACAATCAAACGCACAAATGCCGAACGCCATTTCGGAGGAATCGACGTCGTGATAGCTTCCGTCCTGCAGAATCATTTGAACGTTCACGACTTCACACTCACACAGAGGCCCCTTCACGATTGCCCGCTGGAAGCCTTCATCCACCGGCTTAATGTACTCTTTCGGGATGCGACCGCCGGTGACATCATTGACGAATTCATAGGGGATGGCACTGTCTTCAGGGAGCGGAACCAACTTGCCAACAATGTGAGCGTACTGCCCGGAACCACCGGTCTGCTTCTTGTGCTTGTAGTTGAATTCGACTTCCCGTGTTGGCATTTCGCGATAAGCCACCCGGGGATTACCGACGAGACATTCAACTCCGTATTCACGTTTGATCCGCTCGACGTAGATGTCCAGATGCAGTTGGCCCATCCCGGCAATCAGTGTCTGACCGGTTTCTTCGTCGGTTAAAACCCGGAAGGTCGGATCTTCACGGCGAAAGCGTTCGAGGGCTTTGCCGAGCTTGTCGGCTCCCTCCCGCTTCACGGGTTCGATGCTCAGCTTGATCACCGCATCGGGCACATAGATGCTTTCCAACGAATAGGTGACCTCTTCACTGCAGAAGGTGTCACCCGAGGCACAGTCCACACCCACGAGGGCAACAATGTCTCCGGCTTCGGCGACATCCACATCGATGCGGTCGTTGGCGTGCATTCGCACGAGTCGTCCAAACCGTACTTTCTTGCCCGTTCGAGTATTGAAGTAGCTATCACCCTTCACGATCTTGCCCTGATAAATCCGGGTATAAGTCAGTTGGCCATATTGTTCCACGACCGTTTTGAAGGCCATGCAGACGAGGGGCTTGTCGGGGCGGGATTCGAGATTCACGCGGTTCCAGTTTGGCTCCTGCGAGTCCGATTCGGCGGCCGGCTTTTTGAGTTGATCGATCGCTGTCATTTGTCGGTCCAGCGGATTCGGCAGGTAATACGTCACCCCGTCCAACGCTTCCTGCACTCCTTTGTTCTTGTACGCGGATCCCATCATCACGGGCGTGATTTGAAGGGCGATTGTGGCGGCGCGGACGACGGTTCGAATTTCATCAACCGAGACCTCGGCGCCCTCGAGCAGTTTCTCCATCAGCAAATCGCTGTACATGGACAGCGATTCGAGCATCTTCTCGCGTGCTGCGCTCGCCGCCGCCTGATAGGCGGCGGGGATCTCTTCACGACGGATGTTTTCACCGTCTTCACCGTCGAAGAAGATAGCTTGCATCGTGATCAGATCAATCACGCCACTAAATGCGGATTCCAGCCCCATCGGAATTTGCAACGGCACCGGCACCACATGCAGCTTTTCCTCGATCATCTTGATGACCTTGTCGGGGTTGGCTCCGGCACGATCCATCTTGTTGATGAAGGCAATCCGAGGAACCTTGTAACGCTTCATCTGACGATCCACGGTCAGCGACTGGCTCTGAACACCACCGACCGAACACAGGACCAGGATTGCTCCGTCGAGCACTCGCAAGGAACGCTCGACTTCCACGGTGAAGTCCACGTGACCGGGAGTGTCAATCACGTTGATCGTGAAATCATTCCACTTCACCTGCGTGGCGGCCGCCGTGATCGTAATCCCTTTTTCTCGCTCGAGTTCCATGAAGTCCATCGTGGCACCGACTTGGTCTTTTCCCTTGACCTCGTGAATTTCGTGGATTCGACCGGAATAGAACAAGATCCGCTCAGTCAGGGTTGTCTTGCCCGAGTCGATATGGGCCGAAATACCGATGTTTCGAACTAGCTTGAGATTCATTGCCATGGACGTGTTCGCATTCGCTTGAAAGAAGGAAAAAAGTGGTCTCGATCAACAAACCGGGATCCGCCGGAAAGCAGGGTGATCTTGGGGACGGCTCAGAAAGACCGAACATCGTCCAAAATCACGGTGAAATGATTCGCTGGGGTCACTGAGTCAGGTGAGATGCCTCTCTGAAAATGCACGGCAGGAAAGATCCGGCGGCTGGGTTCACCACAGTGAGGCGCTGCGATGAACCCTATCGAACTGAACGAATCGTGCATTTCCGGGGCATGTCAAAACTCACTCAAACTGCCCCACCAAGGCGGGATGGGGATTGGACAGGAACCAAATCAACAAACCCGAGCCGGGTCAAGCCAACTTCAGGAGGCCTTATGCTAGCGTCCGGCGATGTCCGCGCGAAGAGCGACCGAATCGTTGTCAGATGAATTTTCAGTTTCACGCAAGTCAAGCACTCAGGTCCACACCGAATGGCTTTACCGAAGGACGGCTCTCGTTGTGAAAGGCTCGTCCCAAGCCACTCACTGGAAAGTCACTCACGCTGACCAATCCGGCCCGGGCCAGGCAGGCCAAGACCTCTGCGGTTACGGCAACAGCGCGGCGTCAGAACAATCGGTGCTCCGTTTTGATTGTCCGTATTCACTTGCGTTACGGGACTTGTGTGAGGAACGGAGATGCGGGCAGGTCCGCTCCATTCCTCAGATTGCAACGTGGATTGCCAGCAAACCCATAACGCACGGCTGCGGGTTCTGCGACGTCTGAACTGAAAACAACGAGGTCATTGCCTTCAATCGTTGCTTTTGCCGACATAAACACCCCGTCTTTGCCAGCCAATTCGAAGCCGATCAATTCTTGATTGTCCTTCGTCATCAGGCCTCCCGTCGTGTGCGTGAAACTCAGACGCAGCGTGTGCCCCACGGCGGTGACCGCTTGCAGGGTTGGGCCGGTCTCTTCGATCGCCTCACCATAGACGAGTGCTCTGGCGAGGATCGCGAGCCGATGCCCAAAGTCATGTTTGTCGCGTGGATGCCCGTCATTCGGATCGCCGATGTCAATGGTGACGGCCATTCCGGTATTCGGAATCCGCAATGCACGACGTTGACTTTCCCGGAACTCGGGCCATTTTGTCGCTCCCTCCAAACTCGGGAGCTGCACATAGAGAAAAGGGAAATCACCTTGCCCCCAGACGCGCCGCCAATCAGCAATCAACGCGGGAAACAGTCGGTCGTGCAGGTCCACGTTGTGGACGTTTGATTCACCTTGGTACCAGATTACGCCGCGGATGGCGTAGGGGGCGAGTGGTGCAATCCCCGATTCGTACATGAAGCCTGGATGATACGGGTGCCGCAGGGGGGACGACGCGAGAACCGGCGCGCTGATCCGCAGATGCAGATTTGTTTTTGCTCTGTTACGGCAGAAACTATTGATCAGTTCGTTCTCGGACCAGTTATCGAACAGCGATGCGAATTCCGGGTCGGCGTGAAGCGTTTGTGGACTGATCCACGCTTCGGTGGGTGTTCCGCCAGTTCCGTTGTGGATCAGGCCGATTGGAACGTGTAGCTGATCCAGTAATTCTCGTCCGAAAGACATGGCCACCGCGGAAAACTCGGCAGCGGTTGCTGGAGAACAGACAGCCCAGTTTCCAGTGAGATATTTTTCGGGCACACAGTTCGCCAATTCGGCGTCGGTGAACTGTGTGCCGTTTGTGTACGGATTGCCACTTCGGTTCAGTAGTCGCAGATTTGGTAAATTGCAGGATTCGGCTTCTGCGGTTCCGTTGTTGCCATTTTTGAGAGGCCAATGCATGTTCGACTGGCCGGAGCAGAGCCAGACTTCGCCAACCACAATGTCTGTCACGGTCAGCGTATTCGAGGCCTCGACGGTGAGTGTGACGGGCTCGTTACGGGCCTCTCTCGACGCGAATTTTACCGACCAGTCACCGTGTTGATCCGCGATGGTCCGCAGCGTCTCATTTCCGAGGGTGATCGAGATGTGTTCACCGGCCGACGCTGTTCCCCAGACAGGGAGCGGCACGCCGCGTTGCAAGACCATGTGATTGCTGAAGACGTCCGGCAGGGTGACTTCCGCCGAAACAGTGGCAGTGTCACGCAGTAAGGCGATCACCGCCAATGAAATTAAAAACGAGGGGCGAGCCATAAAAAAATCCTTTGATCGTTGGTGGCGGATATTTGCGATGACACTTCAACCGCTGCTGCTTCCGCAGTCCTGTTGCGGATGGGTCGGTGCGACAGGACCGAAAACGTCGGGCCGACGCCGGCAAGGCCCATAATAATCGTCAACGAACGGTTTTCGGTAGTGTCCTGATCGACTAATATGTGTAGTGTCCTGATCGACTAATTGAGTGTGGTTTTGCCAATCCTTATGTTTGTGGAGTTCCCGTTCATGACCGGTTCTGTCGAGCAGCGATTGAAGACGCAGGGGTTCGATATTCCAGCCGCTCCGGACGCGGTCGGTTGTTATGTGCCCGTCCTGCGAACGGGCAACCTCGTTCTCACGAGTGGTCAGTTGCCTTTCATTGGCACCGAGTTAATGTTCCGAGGAAAAGTTGGCCAAGACCTGCAGGAAGACGATGCGGTCCAGGCAGCCAAGCTCTGTGGGCTCAATGCCCTAGCACAAATCAAAGCCTGTCTCGGGAGCCTCGATCGCGTCATCAGAATTGTTCGAGTCGAAGGTTACGTCCAGTCTGCCGATGGATTTGCCAGCCAATCACGAGTGATCAATGGCGTTTCAGAGCTGATGGTCCAGGCATTTGGTGAGGCCGGTAAACATACGCGCATCGCCGTCGGAGTTAACGCGCTTCCGCTGAATGCTGCCGTCGAAATCGCCATCTGGGCCGAGGTGGGTACGTAACAGTGTTGCGACCCGAGTCTGCGCTGTTGTGACGTCGATCAGCCTGCTGTTTTGGGCCGGGCTAAATCGCCGGGAAGGCCTCCCGATTCGGCAAGGACTCCGCGCACGTCGCTCGATAAAAAAACGGTGGACGGACGCTCTTTTTGGCAACAGACAACACGCTTGACCTAGGCGAGGATTACCCGGGCGACGGCTCGACTCACGTGCCGCCCAGTACGGTTTGATGCGGTGCTGGACGGCACGTGAGTCGAACCGCGTGGTACTGAAATTCAATCGAAGAATCGCGGCGTGCTTTTTCGAAGTCGGCTCGCAACGCCGCGAGAGTCGAAGGTTTGGCACCGCCAAATTCCAAGAGGTGTGCTGCCCCCGAAAGAAGGAGCTCTTCGAGATAGTTCAGCAATTCGGCGCGACGGGACGGACCCGCTAGGCACGAGAGCACGGACAGCTCGCGGGCCTCGATATCGCGACACCCTGCCGCATGCGCTAGGTCAGCGAGTCGCCCACCGACGTAGGGGTCTCCCCCCGCTTGTTGCTGTTGATGACAGAATAATTTCCACCAACCTGCGATCGCCGGAAGTTCGGGCTTGAATCGAAATGTCGAGTTGTCGACCTCGGTAAAGATGAGTCTGCCGTCTGGGTGCACAACGCGTACGGCTTCGCGGATCACGTCAATTGGTGAATGCGCGTGTTCCAGAACCCAGATGGTGATTCCGATGTCGAAAGAATCATCAGCAAAGGGCATTTGATGTGCGTCGCCACGCACCACCGTGGCTCGCCCGCCCAATGCATGCTCTGCGGCGGCCGCATGTGTTCCATTGAGTTCGATCCCGGTGAGTTCAAGGCCCGGCCAACGCTGCGCGATCAACTCCAGTTCTGCCCCAACTCCGCAGCCAATCTCCAGGAGACGACCCGACGACGGCAAGACCCACTCGTGAAACACAACCTCAGCCAGTACGGTCGATTGGTTCCGCAGACGCTGTTCTTCTGCGGTCCCAAATCCATGGATGTAATCGGGTGCCGGTGTGACCGCTGAGGCCCGTTCGGGCTGAACGTTTTCTGAGGACATTGTCTGCTGACCCCGTGAGGCGGATGCTGTTGAGTTTCGTGATCTGCAGGGAATTCGGTACAGAATCTTCAGGCAGAAGACCTCGAGTGAGCCCCGACGGCGGTTGTCCCCGGTGATCTGTTTTCAATTTCACAGATACCGCGACACGCGATCCGGCACTACCATAGTCTTTCATAATCACTCTGGGTACCGTCAAACGGGTTGAACGGCTGGCTTCAAGGAGTGTTTTCATGTCCCACGTTCTAGATTCTCAGGGGCCAGCCCGCTTCGTGGAATGGCTGTCGCTGAGCGTGTTCGAGGAAGTTGGGATTGGCGGAGCCGATATCACAGAGTACGGTTGGATGATGGGGGCCGCAGGCCGTCGAAGAGAGAGTAAGTTAGCAAGCACTTCGAACAGAGGTAAACGCGTTTCACGTCGTCTCGGACGTGTCGACGAACTCTCGCCGATGACGATCGGCATCATTAACAGGGCCGACAAGGCGATGACGGCTTCGGAAGAAGAGCGATTCGGTGCGGCAACCAAAGTTTCGGCGATGGGACACGTCGGATCACAACCAATCCGGCGATTTCTTTGGCGGCGAACATCACGCAGTCCAAGGGTTCTTGGCCCGCAGGTCGGAAGCTGCAGAGTCCGCGAGCCTGATGCGGTCTGTCCGGGGTCGTGTGACTGAAACAATGTGCGTCAGGACGATCTTATCCGACAACAAAAACAGTCAAAGATCTTGGACCATGAGCCCCGATGACCAAGGACTGTTCAATGTCAGCAGTCTTGGAGGGACCCGCAATGAATCCACCGTATCCCGGTTTGGTGAAGGACAGCCGTTTGTAGGCCTGATGCATGTTGTGAACCATATCACGGGATTGAATGACGAAGGCCAGATGCTGACAAATGAAATAAATCACACGGTGCCTCAGTTGACGATCGTGAATCCAGACCGCGGCATTTTCGGCGACGGCAAATTCTCCGGGCAACAACGCAAAGTCGATGTTTTCGAGTTGGTGTGGATCGTCAATCGTATCGATGTCGATCGTGGAGAGTCCCGCGCCGATGACACCCGAGATCTTCTGCTTGGCGGAGACATAGGCGGGAATTTTTTCGAGTTCGATTGAAATGTCACTCACCGCGGTCACGGGCACGCAGCGTCCGCCGATCATGGCGAGAACACGGGCAAACTGAGCGACCGGATCGGGATACTCAATCCAATTCCCTGTCAGTTCCGGCAGCGGCGTTGATTCTGGAAGGTTGCGCCGCACTGCGGCCAAGATGTCATCACGAGAAGCCATGGAATACGCTACTCCGGTTAAATGAAGTCCCCAACAAACCGCCCCGCGCGGGCCTTGGTAACAATTCATTTTATCAATCTCGGTGTTCCACGTCATGCGCTGCAGGATTGACGGAGTGTCGCCCATGACGGCAGCGATTTCATTTCGAAAGTCCTTCGGGATATGCTGTCATGTTAGAATTAACCGTTGCTCTCCCCGGTCCCCCGCAGAACGAGAAGGATCACTTCGCTGAACCCGTCATTTCATCGTCAACTGATTCGCTGGTATGAACGGCAGGCACGTGACCTTCCTTGGCGTCGCACGATCGATCCCTATTGCATCTGGGTCAGTGAGGTCATGCTGCAACAGACGACAGTTGTGGCGGTCATGCCGTACTACGAACGTTTCCTTGCCCGATTCCCCACGGTCCGAGACTTGGCTGCAGCCGACGAAAATGAGGTGTTCGGATTGTGGGAGGGGCTCGGTTATTACAGTCGCGCTCGTAATCTTCGGCGCGCAGCCCAAGTGATTGTCGCCGATTACGAGGGAACGTTTCCGTTCGATGTGGAAACACTCCAACAGTTGCCCGGCATTGGGCGATATACCGCCGGTGCCATTGCATCATTTGCGTTTGAACAGCGTGCGCCGATTGTCGAAGCCAATACCCGAAGACTTTATTGTCGATTGCTGGGATATGCGAATGACCCTCGTTCGTCAGGAGGCCAACAGGCTTTGTGGTTGTTTGCGGAAAAAATTCTGCCAAAAAAACGGCCGGGTGGTTTCAATCAAGCACTGATGGAATTGGGCGCGACCGTCTGCTCCCCCAAGAAACCAGACTGCGAGAAATGCCCAGTCCAGACTCATTGTCGAGCGTTTTCTGAAGGGACACAGGATGTCATTCCGTCACCTTTGATCCGTCCTCATGTCACGGAGATGACGGAGGTCTGCGTGGCGGTGCGTCGGAAGAATCGGTTTCTGCTGAGACGGCGAGCGGACGGAGAACGCTGGGCCGGACTTTGGGATTTTGTACGGTTTGCGGTCGATGAACAATTCACGCTGAGCAGTGTGATTCAAGCGGTTCAGGAACAAACTGGGCTGAATGTGGAACTGGGTCACCAGATCGCGGAATTGAAACATAGTGTGACACGTTACCGAATTCGATTGAAGTGCTATACGGCGGAGGCCATTTCAGGCAGACTTCAGGCGGCCACACAATGGCATGAGGTTTCGGCCGCAAAGTTTTGTGAATATCCGCTTTCCGTCACCGGTCGCAAGTTGGCGAAGCTCCTTGCCGAGACATTCGCAGGTTGAACCCAGCCCTCCATGTGACGTGGGTTGCAGCGTCAGACAAGTTTTGTCAGAATTAGGGCTTGTCCCTGAAATTTTTCGTGGCTTAAGACGTGTTTCTGAAGCTGCCGATTTACAGGTCCGTTTGATTTGGTCGAGAGAAAGAGCCTCAAGCCATGCCATTGTCGCGAAGTACCCTAGAACATATGTCGAAATTGGCCAAGGATGCCTTGGGCCGATGGGTTAGTTCATTAAGTGAGAAGGGTCTCGAAAAAACGGCATTTCGAAAAAACCCGAAGTGGCGGCAACTGAATGCCGAATGTAATAAAATTAAGCGGCGGTTGAATCGAGTGGCCGAGATTGAAGCGGTCAACGAAGAAGTTGCCCGATTGAAGGCTGAAAGACTCGCCGGTACCGAATCCGCAGCGTGACATCGATCGCAAGAGACGCCCTCCATGACGCGTTCCCAGCGATTATTTGCACCGTGCAGCATCGGTTGTACGAGAAATGATCGCTGTTGGGATCGTGATTATCGTCAGTTTCGATTGCCAATTCGGAGAGGTGACAGAGCGGCCGATTGTGCAGCACTGGAAATGCTGTGTGTCAGAAATGGCACCGGGGGTTCGAATCCCCCCCTCTCCGCATGAAATCAGGATTAATGTTTTTAGGCATTTCTGTCTGCAAAAAACGCCTCCGAAATTTCAAAAACCTCGATGGCACGTCAACGCCACGAGAACGGGGAGGGAGCCAAGTCGACTCCCTCCCCGTTCTTGCGTTTCATCGAGATCCCTTATCGGGGAATAGCTGTCGCCACCTGACGATTCTGTCTGCTCAACGACAATCGCTGCGGCGCTGCAGGCTTTGCTCAGTGATGGCGAGTCTTTTCGCACAAGATCGCTACCCCCAAGTCGTTTTGAGTTGTCGTGTCGTGTTTCCTGTGGTAAGGCCATGAATGACGCTCCAACGTTTTGCGGAGTTATCTCCTGCGCGCCAAGTTGCTCCGGGTCTGACCCGAGTGAGCGGCGAAAGCGGTGTCACAAAATTCACGAAACCGTGAGGACTCTGAAACCGAATCACTGCAGATACGCTGTTTCCGCTTCTTCAGAAAGAGATTTGTGATCAGACGGAGACATTAATTGTCGGCCGAAATCTTAAAAAAGTGGCAAAAGAGGTGGACGCAAATGGTTGCGAATGGGTATTTGATATGGGGACGAGGCGTGCGCTGTGTCTGATAGACAACCCGATTTTATGCTCGCATGACAATACCAATATCGATCGAAGTTCAATCGATATTGGTAACCTCGGCCTTGCTTGACGGCACCGTTTTGCACACGATGTGTCATTCTGTTGATTATCGGACAGTCTGGTCTACTTCTTTTTTGTACGTCGCGGTTCTGTTTCCGTACGCAGTGTCTTGAGAGGATTGCGGGACCATGCAAATTTCTTTCTCTTGCGACAGCTGTAAGTCGCCATTCACTGTGGATGCTCAACTCGCTGGTCGTCATGGCCGCTGTAACGCGTGTGGCCATAGGACCTTGATTCCGTCGCCCGTGGTGACTGACCGCGCGGATGCCCGTCAGAAGGACAGGAGGCCGGGTGGGTCGGTTGCGGCAGCCGGGCCGACGTTCGATCCGCAACGCGGGCGGTCAGAAGCACGGCTAGCGACAGGGCCTGGGCCGAGTCCGGCAGGCGGTCGATCGGTTGGTTGGTTAAATACCGTCAATAGTCAGATCGCTTTGAAACTCGTCTCGATGGAAAAAGTGCCGGTCGTTCGTCGGCGGACGGAGGAGGTCGAGGATCCCGCAACTTCGTACAAGGCGGTCATTCCCCGTGAACTGCGTCAGAAACACCGAATTACCAGCCGGCCTGCCGGCAAGTTACGTCTCAGCTACCTAAGAGGGATCAACTCCTATCAGCAGTTTTTCCGCAAGTTTTCTTGGTTGTTCCGTTGGATCAATGAGACCGCCTATGGATTGGCGATCCCCTTTATGCTCCTCGCAATCGTCGGGGGTATTATGAATAATCACTCGCTGACCGTGATGGGGCTGAGTGTTATTGTGCTGTTGAACATCGTGAGGCTGGTTGCCGGGTTGGCAAATCTGATCGCGATCTCGTTCCGCGACAGTCCGATCAAAGGGCTGCTGTTTCTGATCCCGCCAGTGACAGTGTTCCTCCTCTGGCAGAACCGAAAAAAGTGGCACAAAACCATCAAACGCAGTGTGAGCCCGGTTTTGACAATTTTTCTGGTCCTCTTGGCCTACGCCTACGTTCCGTGGCTGAACGGAAACAAGAAGGCTCAGGCCAATCTCGGAAATACGCTGCGGAACGCGGCAAGAAACCTCGAAAACGACTTGCAGGATTCAGTTTCCAAGATTAAGAAGAAAGGTCGTGAGGTCGAGGGTGAGCTTCCTCGGAAAATGAAGAAGTTGAAGCTCAACGAGATCAAGGACCAGGCTCTGAAGTCGATCGATGATCTGAGCCAGAAAGTCCGCAAATCGACGGAGTCGAACAGTCTGCCGGAGAAGAAGGAGCCGGACGCTGCCGCTGAAACGGCTCCCAAAGTCAGTCCCTGAAGACGTTGATCCTGTGAACGGATTGTCCACGCGGCCCAACCCACGAGATCCCTGCGATGCCTCTACCTGATAAACATTCTGGCGTTCAATCTTCGCGAGTCGCGTCTGGTGGAATTTCTGGTTCAGGGGCATCCACCCCCGATGAGGTTCCCGGTGTTGACCAAAATTGGCAGCCGGATCATGACGTTGAGTTGGAGCCGACGATGACGTTTGATGAGTCTGACACGTCGTCGGACGAGACCATGGCGGACGAGAGTCATCGGAGTCCCAGCGTCAGCAGCGAGGCGACCGTGTTGCTACGGAGTCGGTTGCGCTATGCCACCGCCTTTTCGGCAGTCGCCTACTTCGCCTACACCGTGTTCAACTTTTCCTGCTCCGGTCCTGTTCCTGTCATGGTCGCCCCTTGGACGGCGTTGCGTTGCCTGTTTGCGCTCGTCGTTTTGGGATCGCTTTCCAATCGTTTCACATTGACTTACGAGCAACTGCGTCGACGCGAATATTTTTTCTTCGGGAGCGATACGCTGCTGTTTATGACTATTCAATATCTGGTCAATCTCCAATTGATCGATCACGGAGATAGCCTCAACATGATTGCGTTTGAGAAGAACGGTGTCATCCGCCAAGTCCTGACGATGATGATGTATGGCCTGTTAATTCCGAACAACCCGAAGACCACAGCACGGGTGGTCCTGACGATGGCTGCCTTGCCGATTGTCATTTTGACGATCTTGCTGCACGATGAACTTGAAAAAAACGTGACAGGCAACGTTCTGGCAAGTGTTGAGCATCTCGGCTCCAACGTCATGGGTCTCCTGCTTGGTGCGGGCATGGCGATTTTCACGGCGCATGTGTTGCACGGGCTGCGACGTGAACTGCAGGCGGTCCGTAGCCTCGGTCAGTATCGGCTTTTGGAGAAACTGGGTGAGGGAGGGATGGGAGCAGTTTATCTCGCCGAACATCAGCTTTTGAAACGGCCCTGCGCTCTCAAGTTGATCAGCCCCGATCTGAAAAACAACTCGATCGCATTGGCTCGTTTCGAGCGTGAGGTGCGTTCGGCCGCCATGCTGTCGCATCCGAATACGATCGAGATTTATGATTACGGCCGTGCGGCGGACGGCACATTTTATTTCGTGATGGAATATCTGCCGGGCCTCAGCCTCGCCGATTTGGTGCGTGAGGGCGGGCCGTTGTCGCCGGGCCGTGTGGTCTACCTCATGCGTCAGGTCTGCGGATCTCTGGCGGAGGCTCATCGAATGGGTTTGGTTCATCGGGACTTGAAGCCGGCTAATATTCTGGTGGCGATTCTCGGCGGCGAGTGCGATGTCAGCAAAGTTCTCGATTTTGGACTGGTGAAGCTAGATCGGCCCGACGATGGTTTGCAATTAACTGCCGACTACACGGTCAGCGGGACACCCTCGTTCATGTCGCCCGAGCAGGCCACAGGCGAACTCGATATCGACGGCCGCGCTGACCTCTACGCCTTGGGTGCGGTTCTGTATTTCCTGCTCACGGGTAAGCCTCCGTTTGAACGCGACAACCCGATGAAACTGATGATCGCACATGTCTCAGAGCCGGTCCGGCCGCCTTCTGAGATCTGCTCTGATGTGCCCGCCGACCTCGAGGCGGTTGTTCTCCGCTGTCTGGCCAAGAAGCCGGATGATCGCTACGCTGACGCTCGCGAGTTGGCGATGGCACTCGATGCCTGCGGCTGTGCCGCGGATTGGAACTCGCGGCAGGCCGAAACGTGGTGGTTAGCGCATGCTGCGGCACAAGAGCAACAGGCCGTGTCACCAACCTCTCAACCGGAAGTGTGATTCCGGAGATGATCCGACATCGATTACGATGTCATGACATCGTGTTACATCGAGCGAGGAACGACGCACAAACCAAAGGATGACCTCGGATGTATGGCCGCCTCATTACATTGCTCGTCGTAGTTTTGTTCGGGCTGATCGGGACGTATCTCGGTCTCCAATGGATTCAAGTCAAGATGTTCGGCAATGCCGGGCCCCCGAAAAATACACAGCAAACCCACGCCAGCAAGTTGGAAGACAAAAAAGCCAACTTGGAAGACAAAAAAGCCAAGTTGGAAGACAAAAAAGAGAAAAAGGCGAAATACGAGGCAAAAGTCGCCGAGCAACGCGCCAAGGACTATGTCTCTCCCGAGACGATTGCCAGGGTTGTACGTGAGGAGTCTCCCCGTATGCTGAGCGTGTCACAATTCGCTCCGGATACCGGAAAGGTCACTTGGCCCGAACTGTTGTTGGCAGATGAGTACGAGCAACCGCGGAAAGAACTGGAACGCTTGCTGAAACGCCCCGCGGCCATCAGCGATGACAACTCCGTGAAGGCGCATGCGGCTGCAGAGCAGATGATCACCACACTTAAGGAAAACATCCGCGGCCTGTCGATAGCCGATTACATCGCCGCCCACAAGTTTCTCGACAGTCTCGCATTTATGATCGTAGGCAAGGGGCCGCAATAAACACCCGCCGACAGATGGGGCACTTTCATGGAGGGTCAGCGTAGCCCCTCGTCAGTCTCCGTAACACCGTGATCTTCGGCATTCAAGGATGCTCTGTGCTTGCTGTTTTCGGGGGCCGAAGGGGATTTCTGGTTCTTCGAAAATGTCGAGAGGCAAGATTGAGCCTCTGTAGTCGGCCGGAGTTTCCTCGCTTGGTGTCCCTTGTTTTCAGAATCTCGTCCAACGGTTGTCCTCGTCTTGGAGCCCCTGTCACCGGCAGGGAGACCGGTTGAATTCTAGGCCGCCGTTCCCCAAGAAAAGTCGTCGTTGACTGTTCTTAGGGCCGTACTTTGCGACCGTTAGAATTGGCGATGCGCCACTCGCTCGTGACAGAATAGCCCTGTTGGGGATCTGAAAAGTCGGCGGCTGGTTTCCGAGTGGCGACTGTCTTCGACGATGTTTTTCAGCGTATCGGTCCGGCGCGTATTGCATCAAACAGCTACGAAAAAGAAATCGCACTGGCAATGCGCCAGACACCTCGTTCATTATTGGCCGTTCCGTCACAGGCTTCGTAGACCATGCGATAGACAGGATTTTCTGTGCCGCTCTGTGGAATCGGAAAGACACACATCTCGGTACACTTTGCGTCGTCGCAAGTTCCTCCGCCTGGTCTGATCACAGGATTCGATTCCTTGTGCCAATCGAGACCGTTTTTAGATACAGCTCTGAGAATATAGGCTCTGTTGGACGTCGCATACCCCGCATAATACATGATATATCCCAGATCTTGAACTCGCAGGATCTCTGGTGCAAAGGCCGTGAACGCATCATATTCTCCGTCTTGAGCGATTCTGCAGCCCGCTTCTCGGTGGAACGTCAGGCCGACTTTGTCGGCAATCGCGCTGATAATCCCCTGACCTCTGAGATGGCAATAAAGTCGGCATCGCCCATCCTCCAAGTAGCAAATTCGCGGGCTGGACACATTCGATCCCTCCACCTCAAATCGAATTCCAGATTCTGGTTCCCACGTCAATCCACCGTCACGTGATAACGCACTTCTGATCGTGTTGGGCTCTGATTGAGGTCCCCACGCACATTCGTAGTACATTCGTAGTGATCCGTCTGCAGTCGAGCAGGGAACGACCTCCGTAGAAACGACGCGGAAATCACCGGCGCCACCCGTCTGAGGCGACAATCGGACTCCCGCCTCAGGAATCCAAACCCTTCCGTCAGAGGAACGAGCGCTCAGAATGCGTGTCGTTGAATTGTCGTAGTCGTTCGCACCTTGGGGAAAGCCAGAACGGGGCAAAATTTGCGAATAGTACATGCGAAACCCGCCCTCACGCAGAGCGAGGACTCGCGGACTGACGACGCCACACACTCCGGTTCGTCGGTCGGTTGGTGACCAGCGTGCTTCGGGAAGAGGGATAGTTTCGGTGTCCGGTGGCGCATCGATCGCGGCCAGAGATTCCTTCTGCCAATGACGACCAGGATCCGATGACGTGATTTGAACGAGCAACGGATTAGAAAGATCGAACACGGTTGCTTCCCCAGCACAAGGTTTTTGAAAGGACTCGTTTTCCGTGTCGACTCGGAGTCCGAGAACGTCGTGTTAACGCCGAGCGTCAGGTGGGGCACGCCACAGACTCTCTCGACAATGTCAGCCTCTTCGTTCAAAGAAAAAAGAGGCTGATTGTTTGTTCCTGTGTACGATGTTTCTCATCAGACTTTCGTTTGTTATCTTCAGAGCGTGAGGTTTTGTCGAGTGAAGTCGGGAAAGATTCCCCGCATTCCGCTTAACACAGAAAATTCACTCGTTGCAGGAACTCAAGACGCAAAAGAAATCCAAAACCAAACACAACAAGAGGCATGTTTTCGCCCGATGTTCGAACATCGTTCACGGAATTCCGCCATCCAGCCCACCGAATTGTCGAACGGCTTCATAGGCCACCGCACAGACAGTATTGGCGAGGTTCAAACTGCGGACTTCGGAACGCATGGGAAGTTGGACCGTCGTCGTTCTCATGTCGTCGAGGATCTCACGCGGCAGGCCGTTTGTTTCTCGGCCGAATAACAAGATATCGCCTGGCAAGAAGTCGGCCTCCCAGACCGAACGCGCGGCGGGATTTTCAATACACCAGACATTGCGTCCGGGGATCTTCCGCAGGACTTCAAGCCAACTATCGACGATCTCATAGTCCAGAAATGGCCAATAGTCCAGTCCGGCGCGGCGAAGTTGTGGTTCCTCGAGGCTAAACCCGAGTGGCCGAATGAGCCACAATTTTGCACCGATTGCGACACACGTTCGGCCGATGTTCCCCGTGTTGGGAGGAATCTCCGGCTGATAAAGAACAATGTGCAGCAACGGTGTCGGGAAGGCCGGCCGGGGTTCGTGAGTTTCCATAAGACTGAGTCGACTATCCTGTTTTAACGCAATCGCGATTGTTGACCAATTCGCATGCGACAGAGAGCAGCAGGGTGCGAAGGGGCAGGGGGGGTACGGACGGTATGTCCGCTGAAAACGGTCGCTTGCAAGACAACCACAGGGATTCCTTGTTTTCTTTTCTTGGCCGATGTCGAGCGAAAGGACCTGCCGAGGAAATGGACCGGTCTTCAGAGAGACGGAACGAATTGAGTCCCGGCACTCCGTTGGCCGGAGTGATGTTGATCCACTTCCGGAATCGATCGTGTGTCACCGGATGATGTGTCACGTTTGCCCGTTTCTGAGAAAAGATCCCCAAGGTTACCTTTTTCGGATAAAACAACAAATCACCCTGTGGCGCAGTAGAACGCGTTTGAGGCCGGAGTTTGATCTTTCCGAAGATGTCGTGTGACTGATAAGGTCTGCTGATTGAGTTTTGACAAGGCTGGATGCCCGTTGACAATGAAACGACAGTTCAACGACGCTACCACAGGAAACACGTGAACTATGACGGCATTCAGTGCCAATCTAAACAAAGTGGCGTTGCTGCGAAATACCCGTGACAACGGCCTACCCGATCTCGCTCGCATGACGCGGCTTTGCGTCTCCGCGGGTGCCGATGGAATCACCGTTCATCCTCGACCGGATGAACGCCACACGCGGCCCAGCGATGTCCGCGAGTTGTGGTCGCTGACGCGTACTCTCGGCGTGGAGTTCAACATTGAGGGCTATCCGACGGCCGATTTTCTGAGGCTAGTCCACGAAGTCCATCCCACGCAATGCACGCTCGTCCCCGATGCCCCTGATCAGAAGACATCGGATCACGGTTGGGATGTGGTCGCTCACCAAGCGTTGCTCCAGCGAATCATCCTCCCACTGCGGGCTGCCGGAATTCGAGTCGCACTGTTTCTGGATCCCGATCCCGAATCGATTTCGCAGATCCCCGCAACCGGAGCGGATCGGATCGAACTTTATACGGAACCGTATGCTCGCGCGTTCTCAACGGTTGACCAAGAGGCTTCACTTTCGGCCTACGCCGCCACGGCAGAGAAGGCGCATCGAATGGGCCTTGGAGTCAACGCCGGACACGATCTGAACCTCGATAATCTTGCCGAGTTTTTGAAGCGTGTCCCGCATGTGGCAGAGGTTTCCATCGGTCACGCGCTCGTTGCGGATGCTCTCGAATTCGGACTGACGAAGGCGGTCGAAAAGTATGTCACGATCTGCCGCTGAACGAATTTTCGACGCCTCGCGCGTGCGCCACTCACGTCGTATAGTCCGCATTAAGTTCGACGTATTCTTTCGTCAGGTCGCAGGTCCAGAAGCGGATGGACGACTTGCCATGTGTCAGCGTCAGAGTGATCGTCGTCTCGCGGTTGCCTCTCAGACTGGACGAGACCTGCTGGGGATCGAACGCGACGGGAGCGCCGTCTTGGTACAGCAAAAACCCATTGACGACGAGAGACATGTCCTCTTCCCTCAGCGGGACACCAGCGTATCCCGCGGCTGAGACGATGCGTCCCCAATTGGGGTCGGCCCCGCAGATCGCGGTCTTGACCAGCGGGCTATTGGCAATCGACTTGGCGATTCGAAAGGCTTCATCGCGAGTACGACAGCCGATGACGTTCAGTTCGACAAAGTGAGAAGCACCCTCCGCGTCGCGGATGATGTCGGTGGCTAGTTTCATGGCGACGCTGTTCAGAGTCTGTTGGAACGCGAGTCGTTCCGAGTCGGTCGTCAGGCCAACTCCCGTTGCTCCATTGGCCAGCAGAATGACGGAATCACTGGTGCTCTCGTGACCATCGACGCTGATACAGTTGAAAGAGTCGGCCACCGCAAGCCTCAGCATCGTCGTGGAATCATCCGGATTCAAATGGGCGTCGGTCATGATCACGCAGAGCATCGTCGCCATGTTCGGCGCGATCATCGCCGCTCCCTTGCAGACTCCGCTGATTCGTACGGTCTTTCCACCGAGCGTGACCGTCTGCGTTGCCTGCTTGGGGAACGTGTCGGTCGTCATCATGGCTCGGGCCGCATTGTGAAAGGCTTGCGCTGAGGAGGCCAATTGTTGCGCCGCGGCAGGGATACCCGTTTGCAACTTCTCCATTGGCAGGAATCGTCCGATGACACCCGTGGAACAGACAAGCACATCCTCTGTCGAAGCTCCGATCTGCTCAGCGACCAACGCCGTCATGGCCTGTGCATCGGCAATCCCTTTCAGTCCGGTGGCGGCATTCGAGTTCCCCGAATTCACCACCACCCCCCGCGCCGTCGCCCGAGGCAACCGCTCGCGAGACACCTTCACCGGCGCACCGCACACTAAATTGGTCGTAAACACCCCCGCCGCCGCACACACCCGGTCAGACACAAACAACGCCAGATCCAGTTTCTGCGGATCAGTCTTGATCCCACACAGAATGCCAACAGCAGAAAAGCCTTGAGGAAGAGGTGGCAGGTCGGTCATGTGTTCGGTCTCTGAAAGTTGTTTTAATCGCAATTCTTTGGCGTTCGGCCCTTACCAAGTCGCGACTTCGCACAATCGTCGCTCAGGACACTTCGCGGAAGTCATACGGGTTTTATCCACGTCGTCAGCGGTTCACAAAATACAGACAGGTTGTGCCTGTGAGCCACAAGACTCTCTAACGAACGCCACGTTCCTTCATAGTCCAGTTGCATCGCATCCGTCAAACCAGACGATCCACTCGTGGTCCAGGATTGAGGGATGCAGATTGCCTTTCAATCATTCCTCAGGCGTCATGCCGCACCGGATCGAGCTAAAGTCCTTGGCTAGGAGGACGATCGAGTCGGTGTACGATCGTGGCCCAGATTCACGATCGATATGACCGACCACGATCACCGCACACACGGAAGCAGGCCCATCGTTTCGGGGAGTCCGGCCATCAGGTTCAGGTTTTGAATGGCGACACCCGCCGCGCCTTTGATCAGGTTGTCGAGGCATGAGACGATCAGGACTTTACCCTTCACGACGCGGACGGTGATGTCGCAGAAGTTGGTGTACGCGCTGTCCTTCGTCGTCGGGAGGTGATCGACGACGCGGATGAACGGTTTGCCGGCGTAGAATTTGCGGTACTCGGCGAGGAGTTCCTCCTGCGTGACGGGCCGCGTTGGCGTGGCGTAGATCGTGGCCAGGATGCCTCGATCCATGGGGACGAGATGTGGTTGGAAGATCACGTCGACCGGTTGCCTCGACACGGTGGAGAGGACTTGCTCGATCTCGGGCATGTGGCGGTGAGTGCCGACGCCGTAGGCCGAGAAACTTTCGTTGCACTCGGCGTAGAGCGTGTTTAGCTTGGGAGTTCGCCCAGCTCCGCTGACGCCGCTCTTCGCGTCGATGATGATGCCGGTTGCTTCGATCAGCTTGCCGCATAGAGCAGGAGCCAGTCCGAGAATCGCAGTGCTCGTGTAGCAGCCAGGGTTGGCGACGAGGTCTGCGCCGGGAATCAGATCGGCGAACAGCTCCGGTAACGCGTAGGGCGTCGATCCGAGTCGAGTCGGATCGGTATGGACGTGACCGTACCATCGGGCATAGACGGCGGGATCGTTCAGCCGGTAGTCGGCACTGAGGTCGATCACGCGACATCCCGCCGCGAGATATTCGGGGACCACAGCCATGCTCGCGGCGTGAGGCAGACAGCAGAATACGAATTCCGCCCGCTGGGCCACCTCCGCCGGCTTCAAGTCTTCGCAGCGGACGTCGAGCCTTCCACTGAGGCTCGGATGAACGGCCGCGATCGGCCGCGATCCGTCTTGCCGCGACGTGAGGGCCGTGACTTGGACCTCGGGATGATTCACAAGAATCTTAAGCAGTTCGAGCGCCGTGTACCCGGTCGCCCCGAGGATGCCGACTGTAACCATGAGAACGAAGTCCCTTTCGAAAGAAACGCGTGAGTGACAGAGGCTATTCTGCCGGGACTGAGCGGAGCCGACAAGGAACTCCGGCCACGCGTCCACTCGGCGTTGCAATCCGGCGTGAAAACGACAGAATACCCCCACCAGAATGAGGGTTTCACTGCCGGTTCACTCCGAGACCATGTGCAGATCTCTGTGGTGTTCAGTCTGCTCGACTTTCCGTTAAGAATCCATTCACGCATTTCCGCTTGAGGAGACCGCAAACATCATGGCCAATGTAAAGCAACTGGTGTCCGCCGCTTTGACTGAAGGAAAAGGTGTCTTGCGTTTGGCTCCGACATGGGTTCCCCGCTCATTTCTTCAGCCCGGTCGCCGACTCAAGTTGCATCCGGCGGATTACTATGCACTCGGGACGCACCGAGGCGGTATCGACGAGCGGTGGTTCGGATCGACGACTGTTGCAGCCAACGAAGGTGCGCCGCTGGACGAGGGTCTGTCGTACTGCGTTCATGCGGGCCAACGATTCACGCTCAAGGATGCCATTGCAGAACTCGCCGAAGAAATTGTTGGCGACCACATTTGGAAGACATACAAGCGATGGCCCGTTTACTCAAAATTCTTCGACAACATGGGTCCGATTCCTCATCACATGCACCAAAATGCGGCTCAGGCCAAACTGGTGGGACAGGAGGGGAAGCCAGAAAGTTACTACTTTCCGCCGCAGCTCAACCCGACCGGCAACAATTTTCCCTACACGTTTATGGGACTGGAGCCAGGGACGACGAAGCAGCAGGTTGTTGACTGTCTCGACCGCTGGAATGATGGTGATAACGGGATTCTCGATCTGTCAAAGGCTTACCGTTTGAAGCCGGGGACCGGCTGGCTGATTCCGCCATGCGTCCTGCATGCGCCGGGTAGCCTGCTGACTTATGAGCCACAATGGGGTAGCGATGTCTTTGGGATGTATCAATCCATGGTCGAAGGCCGCGCCGTGCCACGATCGCTGTTGACCAAAGATTTTCCGGCGGAGAAGCATCACGATAATCAATACCTCGTTGATGCCTTGGACTGGGAAAAGAACGTCGATCCGAACTTCAAGGACAATAACTATCTCGAACCGATCCCCGTCGCAGCCACGGAAAAAGAAGGCTATCTCGATCGTTGGATCGTCTACGGCAAGGTCAATGGCGAACAACTCTTCACCGCCAAGGAACTCACGGTCAATCCAGGAACCAAGGTGACGATCAAAGACAGTGGAGCATTTAGCTGGATCACGGTGCAGGGTGAAGGCAAGATCAATGGAATGCGGCTTCAAACGCCGTCCATGATCCGCTTCGGTCAGATGACCGATGACGAAGTCTTCGTGACTGCGAGGGCCGCTGCCGAGGGGGTGGTCGTCGAGAACACGGGTTCCGATCCGCTGGTTTCTCTGCGTTACTTTGGCCCCAACGCCCAACCTGCCGCACCGAATGTCGGCGATCATCAGCAGAAGTAAGGCTGGTTGAACCACACCAGACGGGAAAGCCTCGAAAGAGATTTGGAAAACGTTCGGTGAGAGAATTCTTCTCTGACGATTCTCTCCTCCTTGTGCGTCTTTCACCGTTTCCATATTCGTGTTTTCTGATATCAACCTCCTCCTCCACGGAACCGCAACGATGGCCGATGCCTTCCCCAAACTTCACAACGCCATGTGGCCCGGACTCGTTGGCAAGGGCTCTTCCGAAGGCGAACCGAGCATTGCGCTCGACCGGATGCTGGAACTGACGACTCAGGCCAAGGTGAACGGACAAAAGTTTGATGGCGTCGACCTGTTCCTGTTCGATCCGCACATCAACATCGATCTGAGCGACGATGACGTGAAGCGGTTGGCGGACAAGATTGCCTCGAAGGGACTGGCCGTCGGTTCGCTCGTGGCTCCCGTCTGGCCGGGGACAGTCGGCGACAGCGCCATGGGCGGCCCCGAACAACGGGCGAAATTCGTACTCGCGGTGAAGAAGGCCTGCCGGATTGCCGGAATTTTCAATAAGCATGGTGTTCGTCGTTACGGAGTCATTCGGATTGATGCCGCTGTCGGACCGAGTCACTGGTTGGAGAATCCGATCACAGGCACGAAGACGATCGCGTCGACGTTCCGTGAAGCGGGAGTTGTTGCGGCGGCGCATGGTGAGCGACTTGCGGCGGAGGGCGAAATTTGCTGGGCTGGGATGCATTCTTGGAAGAATATGGTGGAGCTGCTGGAGCAGACTGACATGCCAGGAACAGTCGGTTTTCAAGCGGATCAGGCGCATACGTATCTCTATTTAATGGGGTATAATGCTCCCGAACATGCGTTGCTGAACGAAGGCTATTCGGCGGCGGAATTTGCGGCCGCATATACGAAAATGACCGACGCTTTGCGCCCGTGGACGATTGATTTCCATGTGGCTCAAAACGATGGAACGGTGCATGGGTCGGGGTCACACGATAAGACGGGGCGACATTGTCTTGCGGATGATCCGAACGGGAAACTGGATATCACGGCCACCGCCGGTTACTGGCTTGCGGGAGCTGCGGATCGGGGTCTTCGCCACATTTGCTGGGATGGTTGTATGTTCTCCAACGCCACGCTGGAAAACTCCAAGACATGGAACGCGATCCTCGCCGCCATGATCCAGGTTCGAGAGGCTCACGGATGGAAGGCCTAGTTTCCCTTGGGAATGGCGATTGATTGCGTTCCGCAGTCGTGTAAAAATACGTTCATTAGCTCCGACCCATCAACTTGGAAAAGGCATCAAGGACATGGCGAAACCACTCAATATCGGCATGGTCGGTTATGGCTTCATGGGGCGTACGCACTCCAATGCGTACAACCGTGTGACGAACTTCTTTGACACGGAATACCGACCCGTGTTGAAAGCCGTCTGCGGAAGAGATGCGGGACAGTTGCAGGACTTTGCTGATCGTTGGGGTTACGAGTCGACAGAAACCGACTGGCGGAAACTGGTCGAGCGGAAGGACATTGATGCGATCGATATCTGTACTCCCAACAACCTGCATTACGAGATCGCGATCGCCGCGGCCGCTCACGGTAAGATGATTTTGTGTGAGAAGCCGCTGGCGATGAATGCGGAAGAAGGCGAGAGGATGTGTCAGGCCGTCGAGAAGGCCGGCGTCATGAATACGGTCTGGTACAACTACCGCCGCGTTCCAGCCATCACGTTTGCCAAGCAGCTGATCGACTCGGGCAATCTCGGCCGCATTTTTCACTACCGGGCCAACTTTTTGCAAGACTGGACGATTTCGGCGGATCTGCCGCAGGGGGGGACAGCCCTCTGGCGATTGGACGCCGCCGCCGCAGGAAGCGGCGTGACGGGTGACCTGCTTGCGCACTGCATCGATACCGCGATCTGGCTGAACGGAAGCGTACAGAATGTCACGGCCATGACCGAAACGTTCATCAAGGAACGCAAGCACACGCTCACCGGGAAAATTGAAAAGGTGGGAATTGACGATGCGTGTGCATTCCTCTGCCGGTTTGAAAACGGTTCGCTCGGTCTGTTTGAGTCGACGCGATACGCCCGCGGTCACAAGGCTCTTTATACATTGGAGATCAATGGCGAACATGCCTCAATCAAATGGGATCTCCATGATCTCCATCGTCTTCAATGGTTCGATCACCGTGACGAAGGGAATCTTCGGGGCTGGCGTTCGATTCATGTGACGGATGGCGATCACCCCTACATGAATAAATGGTGGGTACCAGGTCTGCAAATCGGTTACGAGCATACGTTTGTGCACCATGTCGCCGACTTTCTGACGGGAGTCGCCCAAGGAACTCCTGTCAGCCCCACATTTCGCCAAGCTCTTGAAACACAAAAGATTTGCGATGCGGTGCTGAAAAGTGCAAAGTTGGGAAGTTGGACTCAAGTCGGATAGCGTTTGCCAAGTCGTGCGTTATAATTTGTAGAAAGATTGAAGGGCACGGATGATCACCAGGGATCGTCCGTGCTTCGTTGTTTTCTGTCCGAATCCGTCCGCGTTTTATGTCTCTTCCTGACGCGGCGGAGATGAGGGATTTGAAATGGATCGTCAGCCGATTTCGCGTGAGGGTTATGATAAATTGAAGGAAGAGGTGCGCTTCTTGGACGACGTGGAGATGCCCAAAATCTCGCAAGCGATCGCCGATGCCAGGGCCGAGGGTGACCTGCGTGAGAATGCCGAATATCATGCGCAGCGTGAAGCCCAAGGAATGACGCAAGCCAAGATCAACCAACTCAGAAGCAAGCTCAACAGTTGCTATATCGTTGATCGATCCAGCTTGCCTAAAGGGGTCGTGACGTTTGGTTCTCGGGTCACCGTGAAGGACCTCAGTGATGGCACATTCGAACAATACGAATTCGTTGGTCCGGGTGAGGAAGACTACTCGGATGACGTTATGAAGATTCTGACGACAAGCCCGTTAGCCACGGGTATGATGAACAAGAAAGTTGGTGATATCGTCGAAGTCTCTGTTCCCAGAGGCACACTGAAATATGAGGTGACTTCGATTGATGAGGAATAGCAGCACTGGAAAAATCCACATCCTCCGCCGTGTCCCGTAAAACGGTCGGTGAGTTTGTGACATCGAAGGGGGGCAGAGTGATGGAGCCCCGTCAGGACATTCCCCAGACGGTCTGTCACTTCGCGGCCGATCGGGATCCTGTATCAAAAAAATGCGGAAGTCGTGTGATGTCATCGTGGACCGCTTATGCCAATGAGCTTGTTGGACAAGCTCGATCGGCGTCGCAAACGCTTGCAACCCTTACGGGGATGCAAAAAAATCGTTGGCTCAGCCGAACTGCCGAACTGCTGTCCGATCGCAGTACCGCTCTTCTGGCGGAAAACCAACGGGACATTGTGCGGGCTTCTGAAAACCGACTGAGTCCGGCAGCCGTCGACAGATTGCAGCTGACACCCAGTCGAATCGCGGATATGGTATTGGCGTTACGAGACGTGGTGCGACTGCCGGACCCGGTTGGAGAGACCATTGAATCCACCGTCCAGCCCAACGGATTGCGAGTCAGTCGCGTTCGCGTTCCGCTGGGTGTCGTCTTTTTTGTTTTCGAATCACGGCCCAATGTGACCGTTGATGCGGCATCACTGTGCGTGAAGAGTGGCAACGCCGTCATCTTGCGTGGAGGAACAGCGGCTCTGCATAGTAATATTGCTCTTTACCGTCTGATTCAAGAGTCTCTCTGCGAAACCGGACTTCCCAAGCATGCGGTGCAATTGGTGGAGACCGGTGAACGCGAGGTGGTTGGTGAGCTGCTCAAACGCGGCGACCAAATTGACGTCGCAATCCCGCGCGGTGGAAAATCGCTGATCCAACGAGTGGTTGCTGAAGCCACAATGCCGGTCATTAAACACTTTGATGGAGTTTGCCACGTCTATATTGATAAATCCGCGGATCTCGAGATGGCGTTGCGAATTCTGCGAAACAGCAAATGTCAGCGTCCCGGAGTTTGCAATGCGGCAGAGTGCCTGTTAGTTCACGCCGACATCGCATCCTCATTTATGCCGCTGGCTTCGTTAATGCTTTCTCAGGAAAATGTGCAGCTTCGAGGATGTGAACGAACCCGCCAATTTATTCCTTGGGCCACTCGTGCCACTGAGGAAGATTACCGGACAGAATATCTTGATCTGATTCTGTCTGCGAAAATTGTGGATCGTATCGAGGACGCGATTGAGCATATCGGACGTTATGGATCGCATCATACAGACACGATTGTCACCAACACTCTTGCCGCAGCAAACCAGTTTGTTGCAGAGGTGGACTCGGCCGCGGTGTTCGTCAACGCGAGCACACGTTTCAATGATGGTGGCGAGTTGGGATTGGGGGCTGAGATTGGTATCAGTACGGACAGGTTTCATGCGAGGGGCCCCTGTGGCTTGCGCGAACTGATGTCTTACAAATGGGTTGCCTTCGGAGTTGGACAGATTCGAGATTGAGACGCAACGTGCCAACCATCGGGCCTCACGATCGCCGTTCTTGTTTCTCAATCCGGATGCCACGTCAGGTGAGAGAATGAGGCCAGTCATGGATGAATTCCTCAACCAGACGGAACCCGAATCCCTCTTGCCGGACTCCAATCCTGCAGCGAATCCGGTCGACGAGTTTGAGAGGCCATCGAGAGCGGACACCGGCTTGGAGGAGGCACGCGATCTTCGGAAATCTGAACCGGTTTCAGATGATGTCATTGAGCTGGTTCAGTTGCTGCAGTCGGGACTGTGTCAGAGGTTAGAACATCGACTCGGCGCACTGGCTCACGTCCGTATGAAAGTTCGACCGGTCGGCTTGAAAACGACAACTTTAAGTGAGTCTTTTTCAGATCTGTTGCAGTCCCTCTTGTTTTTTCATGATTCAAATTCGCCTCCGTCGATTCCCCAGTTGATTGATTGGCAAACGCCTCTCGCCATGGTGCTCATCGAACGTCAGCTTGGCGGAAAATCGAGACAGGATCACGGGGATTGGACGGACGTCCTGACGGATATTGAAACGCAACTCTTGACTCGACTGTGTAATATCGTTCTTGACGAGTTCGATCTGTCGCCGAACTTATCAAGATTCCGCGAGCTTCGCCTGATACCCATTGTCTCGGATCAGATGCTCGCCGAATCGGATTTTCGCCATGTCCGGCTCCTTTGTGTCAGCTTTGAAATCGTTTTCGATCATGTTTGTGGAATGTTTCGATGTTGGTTGCCGATGCGTTCACAGGCCCCAGTGCATCAGGTCGGAGGGCTTTCGACGCAGGCCAATCTGACACCCCAATTCAATTCCCCCAATGAAGACCGCCAGACGAGACCTGTTCCACAAACGCGCCTTGAGCTCATCGCCGAGTTGGCCACTCTCAAACTCCGAACTTCAGAACTCGCCGGTTTGGCGGTAGGCGACGTCCTGTTTACGGACGTGGGGCAACTCAACGTGGCAACACTTCGACTTGCGAACCAAAATCTTTATCAGGCTGCGGTCGGCACGTTGGCAGGTAAAAAAGCGGTGCGACTTTTAAAGCGACCCAACAAAAATCCAGATTCGGCCTCAACCGGCGACCTGCCGCAATCCGATTGAGATTTGATATCTCGATTCGATGGCAGTCAGCGCGACAGTCGAGGCAGGGAACGTATTCAAAACCGCTTGTCGCATCCTGCGAGTGACGGGCCTTTTCCGGCGAATTACGCCAACTCCTTGACGGAACGCAAGTTCGGAGCTAATACTATTGCCCTCGTCCCATGTTGACCTCATCTGCCGTCGGGGAATCTTCCGAGTGTGATCTCGGCCGAATGCGGCAGTATCGTACCTGTTTTCGGGGAGTCGCGAGCAATCGAAACCACGCATCGAATCAACGAGCAAATCAGACTTTCACCAATCCGTGTTGTCGATCAAGAAGGAAAAATGCTCGGCGTCATTCCCACGTCTGAGGCACAACGTCTGGCCGCGGATGTTGGGTTGGACTTGGTGGAAGTCGCGCCAAACGAGCGGCCGCCCGTTTGTCGTATCATGGACTACGGCAAGTTCAAGTACGAGCAGAAGCGAAAGGCCGCGAACTCGGCGAAGCAACACCAAGTGCAACTGAAAGAAATTCGGTTACGTCCCAAAACGGGTGAGCACGACATCGAGTTTAAAGTCAAGCAGGCGCGCGAGTTTTTAACCGGCAAAGACAAGGTGAAATTCAACGTCCAGTTTAAAGGGCGAGAAAACGCGCATCACGAGCGTGGACGTGAAATTTTGGTTTCAATCATCGAAAATCTGCAAGATGTTTCCAAAGTCGAAAAATCCCCATCGATGGAGGGGGGACGCAATATGACTGCTGTATTGGCTCCCAAAGCCTAACGCTGGGGAGCTTACGGCGAACTTTGTGATTTTTCGGGTGTGACGGACTGGAAGCAATTGTCCCAGTTGCTTATACTTCGCGTCCCGTGGGTGTCAGACTAGTTTTCGCCTTCGGTCGATTTGTTTCTGAAAAGTGTGATTGGTATTGGATTCGGAAAATAAGCGATGCCGAAACAAAAAACCCATAAAGGGATGAAGAAAAGATTCTCCGTGACCGCCAGCGGCAAGGTTAAATGTCGTAGCTCCTTTCGTGGTCACTTGTTGAGTCATAAGCCTAGCAAGCGAAAGCGTCAAAACCGTTGTGATCCGGTTCTGATCGGAGCAAACGCTCGTATGATCGTCGATGCTCTGCGCCCGTGTTCCTGAGTGATGAATCCCCTCGTGATGCATCTTTTTCGGTTCAGGAGTTGCTGAGTCCTCGGACGTTTGCAAAATCTTAGTGTCTGAGCAAATGTCTGCGGCAGTAAAATAGATTGTCATTCTGTGTGGATCGGTGTCCCAGCCGTCCGTATTTTTCGGTTTGTACCAGTTGAGCGTAATCCCAAATGAGAATTTCTTACAGCGTCGCACGCCACCGGGCACACAAGCGACTTTTCCGTGAAGCCAAGGGCAGTTACGGCGGTCGGAAAAATTTGTTGCGAACAGTCAAAGAGACTGTTGTCCGCAATCGTTGTTTCGCCTATCGAGATCGACGGGTTCGAAAGCGTGAGTTCCGGGCATTATGGATCATTCGAGTCAAGGCTGCCGCTGAGATGCGCGGTTTGTCGTATTCACGATTCATTTACGGTCTTAATCTGGCGAATATCAGTCTCAATCGGAAGACTCTCAGTGAGTTGGCGATCCACGAGCCACTAGTTTTTGACGAAGTTACTGCGGCCGTGAGACATGCACTCTCGGCCGTCGGCAGCAAGAGTTGATCTGAGTTTGGTGGATCACTTTTGATTTCGCTGCACCGCCACGGGAAGCCCGTTGGCGGTGTTTGTGTTTGATTCAAGATCTGACGGCCGGACAACGGAGTCGGGTTGCGGTATTCTTGACCGTAACCGGTTCCGTGGCAAACGAATGCCAATTGGCCGACGCCGAAGTCCTGCGCTAACGAGTGTTGTTCTCTGGATCGACTTCAGGAGCATTGATAGAGATCTCATGGACCACATCCAAGGCTTTTCAAGCTACGAGAAAGATGCTTTGCTGGCGATCTCCCAAGCGCGTACCGCCGCCGAGATTGAATCGGTTCGAATTGAATTTCTTGGCAAGAAGCAGGGGCGACTAAAAGATTTGCAGGCTGTCCTGAGCGGGTTGCCCTCGGATCAACGGCCGGTCATCGGCAAGCAGTTCAACGAAGTCAAAGATCGTGTGAACCAAGCCTTTGAAAGTCGACAACTCCTGCTTGCCAAGCCAAAACAGGCCGAATCCTGTCTGGATGTGACACTGCCTGGAATTCCGCCGGATTTCGGAAAAAAACATCCGCTGACTCAGACAATTTCCGAATTCAAAAATATTATGGCTCGGTTTGGATTCGATGTGGAGGAAGGACCGGAGGTTGAGGACGAATGGCATAACTTCGTGGCCCTCAATATTCCCGCTGACCATCCTGCACGTAACCCGCTGGACAACTTTTATCTCTCCGTTGCGTCTGCGGCGCACGGGAGTGCGCGATTGCTGAGAAGTCAGACGTCGACTGTCCAAATTCGGACAATGGAACACCGTCCGCCTCCCGTTCGCATCGTCTCCGTCGGACGGGTCTATCGCCCGGACCCGGTCGATGCCACACATCACTTGATGTTCCATCAGATGGACGGCCTGAGGATTGGTCCCGACGTCAGTATGTCATCACTCAAGACGGTTCTGAGACTCTTTGCGACTTCGTATCTCGGGGAAAGCACGGTTGTACGCTTTCGGCCCTCGTTCTTTCCCTTTACCGAACCGAGCGTCGAATTCGATGCTCGACGCGGTGACGGTTGGCTGGAACTGGGGGGGGCGGGAATGGTCGACCCCAATGTGCTCACCGCCTGTGGTTATGATCCTGAAAAGGTGAGTGGTTTCGCATTTGGCCTAGGGATTGCCCGCTTTTGCATGATGAGGCACGGCATCAATGATATCAGGCACTTCTATGAGAACGAACTGCCATTTCTAAAGCAGTTTTGATGTGGCGAAACCACTCCGAGATCGCTGATTGAGTGACCTCATGAAGTCATGAATCGTTCGCGTGAAATCGCGAGGACTTGCCGAAAGGGACTCCGCCTCGACAACCTCAGGACCGTCTCCAAGAGACAAAGTATCCGCTTCCAGAGGTGGATCCGCTTCCAGAGGTGGATCCGCTTCCAGAAGTCACGGTCAATATTTCAGAAAAAACGCACGCATCAACCAATATCCTTTTGGTGCGTGATCTGAAAGCGTATAACTCAACCGGTCACCAAAAAGACGTTTCACCGTTGGCCATCGATGCAGGAGAAATTTTCGACGGAGGGACAACAGATCTGCGATGTCAGATCGACGTTCGGTCGTCGAGGAAAATGAGTACCACCGCATTCGGTGGAAGATTCTCTCAAATTGCCCGCCGCAATCCGTTACAGGACACCAAGCCATGCGGGGAGATCGACTCCGTATTCGAAACACGTCTTTGAGAAAGCAGATTCAATGCGAGTCTTCCACACGCTGACCGTGCTAGCGAACGTTGAAAAAGGTCTGGCCGACACCGAGGCTGGAGCAACGTTTTCAGCCCCTTCCATGTCCATGGCTCTGCTCACAATTTTTGTGCTGGCTCTTTATGTCGGTGCTGGTACCGTCGCCAAGATTCAACCCAAGATGTTTACGACGTTCGTTTCGGGTTCCAACGTTATTTCCGGAATCACGCTTTTGGGCGCGATTGTTTTGGCGGGCAGGAGCGACTACGTCTTGGTGAGGATGCTGGGTGGCATCGCCGTAGCATTGGCAACGATGAATGTTGTGGGGGGATTATTAATAACGCATCAAGCGTTAGAGAATACCAAAGAAGAGACCTAAACAACGAAACCAATGGGATTCACCACAATGATCGAACTCGTGGAGTTGATTCAGTTGATTGGGTGCGTGATGTTCATTGCCGCAATGCGGTGGTTATCCACGCCCCAGTTTGCGAACCGTGGGAATCTCTGCAGTGCTGGTGCTCTCCTGCTGATCGTCGGGGTACTGCTGTGTTCCGGAAATTTCAAAGACGTCACTTGGATCGTCTTGGGCATGTTAGGCGGGATTGCAGGGGGATTCTGGATTGCGCAGCAGACCCAGTCGACCGCAATCCAACAACACGTTGTGCTCTTGAATGGATTTGGCGCGGGTGCCTCGCTCCTTGTCGCGGGTCTGGGGTTTGGCAGTAGCCCCCGGAACACCATAGAAGTCGTCGCCGCGGTCATTGCGGGTTTACTCAGTGCCGTGGGATTGTCAGGAAGTTTGACAGCATTTGCCAAACTGGAAAAGATGCCCATCGGTCGCAATCCGAAATTTTCAGTTCAACACAGAATCACGGGCAGTCTACTCGCCGTCTGTCTTGTCGCCTCGTTATGGATCATTCTTCATCCTCAAGATGTCCTATTGTATTGGGTCATGGTGCTTGTGGCGTTGGTATTGGGTTACTTCCAGTTGGTCTTTATCGCTCGGAAAGACATGCCGATTGCGATCTCCGTGTTGAACGCATTTTCGGGATTTGCTGCGTCAGCGACGGGGATTCTGCTCTCCAACACGGGGCTCATCGTCGCCGGGGCCTTGGTTGGTGCCTCAGGTTTTGTCCTCACGGGAGTGATCTGCAAGGCGCTGAACCGGGCGATCCGGGACGTGCTCTTCGGAGTCGGTAGTGATCACATTTTGGTTATCGCCAACGGTGAGGATCTCCCTCCACAGGATCTTCCGCCGTTGGATGTCCTGCCACTGGATTCGTTGTAGTGAATTGTCGCATCGCGGCTGACTCGGATTGATCAAACGATTTTTGAGATTCCATCGCCGCCGTGCTGCGATCCGTTTCGTGCTTTCGCTGTTAAAAAACAAACAGTGAAACGAGAATATGGGCCACCCAAGCGACTGTGACGCCGGAGCTTCTGGACGTCACAAAATTCCTTGCCCAACAGATCGCCATTTTTCACCACAGATCGTCATTGCCATGCAACGTGTTCGGTTCCGCTGGTTGCCCCTCTTCCGACTACTGGTTCTGGTGGCCAATCTGCATCACATCAAACTCGGACTCGCTCAAGTGAACGAGAGGCTCAACTTCAGTCGAGAGATCAAGCCCGTACTGTCAAACAATTGCTTCTTTTGTCATGGTCCCGATGCCAATGAACGCAAGGGAGGCTTGAACGGGTTACGGCTCGACACGGAATCCGGAGCGTTTGCGGATCAGGGAGGAACGTTTGCCGTCGTGAAGGGACAGCCGGAAAAGAGCGAGTTGGTACGCCGAATTTCTTCCGTCGATTCCACCGAGAAGATGCCTCCAGAAGCAACCGGCAAGCGGCTGACTGAACGCGAGATCCTGTTGCTCAAAGAATGGATCCAACAGGGCGGGAACTACACGGCGCACTGGTCGTATTCGAAGCCTGTTCGTCCGGACGTCCCCTGTGTGAAGCATCCGGAATGGGCCACGAATGACATCGATCGGTTTCTCTTTTCACGGTTAGAGCGTGAGGGGATGACGCCGCTGGCCGAAGCCGAGCGACACACGCTCATTCGCCGCGTGTCGCTCGACTTGACCGGTCTCCCGCCGACGTGGGCCGAAGTTCAAGCGTTCGTCAATGACGGGGATCCGAAGGCCTACGAAAAGGTGGTCGATCGGCTGTTGCAGCAGTCGTCGTATGGTGAACATTGGGGCCACATGTGGCTTGATCTGGCACGCTATGCCGACTCGTCGGGCTACGCGGACGACCCGTTACGCACGATCTGGCCTTTCCGCGATTACGTCATCAAATCGCTCAACGCCAACAAGCCCTTCGACCAGTTCACCATCGAACAGATCGCCGGCGACCTGTTGCCCTCGCCGACGGACGACCAAATCATCGCCACCGCCTTCCATCGCAACACACTGACAAACAGCGAAGGAGGAACGAACGACGAGGAGTTTCGGAATGCCGCCATCGTGGATCGTGTTAATACAACGATGGCCGTCTGGATGGGAACGACAATGGCCTGTGCTCAGTGTCACACGCACAAGTTCGACCCAATCTCACAGGAAGAGTACTTCCGATTCTTCGCATTCTTCAACAACACCGACGACGCCGACCGGTTCGATGAGTCTCCGCTGCTGATGCGTTTCACGGAGAGTCAACTTCAGCAGCAATCGCAATTTCAAACTGAGATCGCCAGGCTGACACAGACGCTTGCCACGCCGACACCCGAACGGGTGGCCGGTCAAACGAAGTGGGAGCAGTCATTCCCATTCGACATCACGTGGCAGACGCCGCCGCCTGACAGCGCGGTCTCAACCGGCGGCAACCTGCTGACAATTTGCGGCGACTCAATCATCACGGCCACCGCAGCGAAGACAGCCACGTATGTGATCGGCATTCCGCTCAACTCCTTGGAACCAACCGACGTCAAGGCCGTGCGACTTGAGGCGTTACCGGCTGACGTGTTGCCGGGGCAGGGGCCGGGATTTGCAGAAGGCAACTTCATCATTTCGAAAATCACCGCGGTGGTCGAGTTACCGGCGGCGATTCCACAGGCAGGCCGGATCGTCCGCGACGTGAAGTTCGTCGCTGCTTTTGCGGATTACGAACAGCCGATGTTTGAAGTCAAGAATGTGATCGAGGGCAAAACCAATTCGGGCTGGGCTGTGGGTGGATCGCTGGGCCGAGCACACTCTTTGATCGCGATTGCCGCCGTGCCGGTCGAGGCCCCGGCGGGATCGAAGCTCGTGGTGACGATTGACCAGTCATCCAACCACGAGTCACACGTCCTCGGTAAGTTTCGTTTGAGTTGGACCAACCATAACCACGTTGCCGAGTTCGCGCAGACTCCTGCCGTAACCCTGGCCATTCTGAACATCCAATCGGACTTGCGGACCGACGCCCAGAAGAGCCAGCTGGCGAAGCACTACGTTTCGATCGCCCCAGAGCTGGAAACCGACAGATCTCGACTTGCGATGTTGACTCAGCAACTTGCGGAACTGAAGCCCGCGATGACTGTGCCGATCATGAAGGAACTTGCCGAGAATTTGCGTCGCAAGACTCAGATTCAGCATCGAGGCAACTTCCTAGACCTCGGTCAGGAAGTGACGGAGGGAATTCCCGCCACGTTCCATCCACTTCCTCAAGACGCTCCCAAGAATCGATTGACACTGGCGAGGTGGCTGATCGATTCCAATAACCCGCTGACGGCTCGGGTCATCGCGAATCGGTTTTGGGAGCAGATCTTCGGAATCGGCATCGTCTCGACCAGCGAAGAGTTTGGTGCGCAGGGCGATCAGCCGTACCATCCTGAGTTGCTCGACTGGCTCGCCACAGAACTTGTCGCACGTCAGTGGGACATGAAGAGTTTTCTGAAGCTATTGGTTATGTCCGCGGCCTATCGCCAGTCGTCGATGGTGACACCCGAGTTGTACGAACGCGATCCGGAAAATCGGTTGTTGGCTCGCGGCCCGCGTTTTCGTCTCTCCGCTGAAATGATCCGCGATCAGGCATTGGCACTCGCGGGATTGCTCAGCCCAAAGATGTACGGCCCGTCTGCCAAACCACCGCAACCGATCAGCGGCCTCACCGCGGCGTTCGGCAGCGGGATCGACTGGCAGACAAGTTCCGGCGAAGACAAATTTCGTCGCGGGCTGTACACCGAATGGCGACGCTCGAACCCGTACCCGTCGATGTCCACATTCGATGCCCCGAACCGAGAGGTCTGCACGGTTCGCCGTTCGCGTACGAACACGCCGCTGCAAGCCCTTGTGACCCTCAACGACCCGGTCTACGTCGAAGCCGCTCAAGCCTTGGCCCGCCGCATCGCCGTGAGTGGTCTCGCCGTAGGTGACAAGGCGTTGTTTGCCTTCCGCCAAGTGACCTCTCGCAATCCGACCGACGAGGAATTAAACCGCCTTGTCAAACTGTTTGACGCCGCGCATGAGCAACTCCAAAAACAGACTACCGAGGCTCAACAACTAGCCACCGAACCTCTTGGTCCTGCTCCGCACGGAGCGGAGATTTCTGAACTCGCGGCGTGGACAGTTGTCGGCAACGTTCTGTTTAATCTAGATGAAATGTTAATGAAACGCTGAAGTCCTGTTGATCGCGCAGACAATGTTCCAATCCTGTGGAAGGCTTGCTCGTGAATTTGAACTCCTGCACCTTGCAGCACATGACGCGACGTCACTTCCTCGAGCAGGGTCAGGTTGGCCTCGGAGCCGTAGCGTTAGGGGCGTTGATGAAACGGGACGGCTACGCTTCTGCGATATTCGATTCCAATCCGCTCGCGGCCAAGCAAGGGCACTTTACGGGGAAGGCCAAGCGGGTGATCTATTTGCACCTGACCGGGTCGCCTCCGCATCTGGACCTGTACGATTACAAGCCGGAATTGGTGAAGCACGATGGCGAACCGGCTCCCAATTCGTTCATTCAGGGGAAGCGATTCGCGTTCACGACCGGTGTGCCGAAGTTGTTGGGGACGCGACGTCAGTTCAAGCAATGCGGGGAGGGTGGCCTGTGGCTGTCGGATGCGATCCCGCATTTGCAGGGGGTGGCTGACCAGATCTGCGTGGTCAAGTCGATGTTTACAGAGCAGTTCAATCACGCTCCCGCGGAATTGCTGCTGTACACCGGATCGGCCCGCTCGGGACGGCCTTCGATGGGGTCGTGGGTCACGTATGGACTCGGCTCAGAATCCGATAATCTTCCCGGATTTGTGGTTCTAATTTCCAGCGGCGTGCAGCCCAACGCTGGCAAAAATTCGTATGGCAGCGGCTTTCTGCCGTCGGTCTATCAGGGAGTGCAGTGCCGCTCGAAAGGTGATCCGGTGCTGTATGCTTCCGACCCGGCGGGAATGGACCGCGATTTGCGTCGAGCGAGTCTCGACGCGCTCCGCGATCTGAACGAGATCCAAGCCAAGGAACTCGGTCACCCCGAAACGCTGACGCGCATCGCGCAGTATGAGATGGCTTATCGGATGCAGACCTCAGTCCCAGATGTGATGGATATCACTCAGGAGACCAAGAAAACGCAGGAGGCTTACGGCGCGATGCCAGGCCAAGCGACCTTTGCCAACAACTGTCTCCTCGCCCGCCGACTGGTCGAAAAGGGAGTACGATTCGTGCAACTGTTTGATTGGGGCTGGGATTTCCACGGCACCGGACCCAACGACGACATTCGCGACGGCCTGACCAAGAAATGTGCGACGGTGGATCGGCCCATTGCGGCACTCATCCAAGATCTCCAGCAACGCGGGTTGCTCGATGAAACGCTGATTGTCTGCAGTGGTGAGTTCGGTCGCACACCATTTCGCGAGGGCCGCACGTCCGGAGGCAGCATCCTCGGCCGCGATCACTTCCCCGACTGTTACTCAATCTTCCTCGCCGGGGGAGGCATCAAGGGAGGGTATTCACATGGCGAATCGGATGAGCTCGGCTTCAGCATCGCCAAAGATAAGGTTCACGTTCATGACCTGCAGGCGACGATCCTACACCAACTTGGCTTCGATCACACAAAGCTCAGTTACCGTTTCCAAGGCCGCGACTATCGCCTGACCGATGTTCAGGGCAACGTCGTTCAGCAGATCATCTCTTAACAGCGGCAGCCAGCGGGTCGATGGCAAACCGCGACGACTGCGTCACTCCCAAGCCAGTGGCTTGAGCCATGCGGCCTTCAGATCACAGAGCGTTGCGTCAATCAGCGACGCTCCCTCGATCGTCGTGATGCGTACGCTTCCGCTCGACGTGACTTGACCGATCCGGTCCAGTGGCAATCCGGTGAACGCCGCTTCGAACTCCGCCGCCTTCAGTGGTTCAACCTCGAACACGAACCGAGTCGGACTCTCGGAGAAGAGCAGCACGGCGGGATCACTCAGGCCGGCCGATCTCGCGACCGGAGACAGATCAAGTTCGATACCGAGTCCCCCTGCAAACGCCATCTCAGCAGCGGCAGCGGCGAGCCCCCCTTCGCTGAGGTCGTGGCAACTGCGGACCAGACCGCTGATCATCGCGCGATGTACGGCAGCGAAGATCTGCGGTGCCTGAACGAGATCGACGTGCGGGACGGTGCCTCCGCGGAGTCCATTGACCAACGCGTAATGGCTGCCGCCCAGTTCATCGCGTGTGACGCCGACGAGATACAGTCGATTGCCCGCCTGTTTGAGGTCCATCGTGACGCACTGTCGCACGTCAGCGACTTGCCCAATGGCACTGATCAGTAATGAAGACGGAATGGCCACCGTGCGTTTCTCACCCGTGGTGGGATCGACATACGAGAACTCATTATTCAGGCTGTCCTTCCCGCTGATGAACGGAGTACCGAATGCGATGGCCGTGTCCTTACAACCGAGCGCCGCCCGCACGAGAGACCCCAACGTTTCAGGACGTTCCGTGTTGCCCCAGCAAAAGTTGTCGAGAATCGCGATCCGGCTCGGATCGGCTCCGACCGCCACACAGTTCCGCAGAGCCTCATCAATCGCCGCGGCAGCCATCCAGTACGGATCGAAGTCTCCATAGTGCGGGTTCATCCCGTTGGAGACCACGACGCCGCGTTGCGATGTCAGGTCGGGCCTGACGACGGCGGCATCCGAGGGTCCGTCACAGGCGACACCCACAAGCGGTTTCACAACGGAGCCTGCTTGGACCTCGTGGTCATACTGCCGAATGATCCACTCCTTCGAGCAAACATTCAACGAACCGAGAATGGCCGTGAGGGATTGTTGATGAGTGAGGGTTGAGGGTTGAACAGCCGTAGATGTCGATCGCCTTGTCAGTGGGTTCCCAGCTTGGGGGGAGAGGATTCGGCTGAGCGGGATTTCTTGAGGCGGCAGGTAGACGGCATCGCGTACGACCGGCGGACGGCCATCGTGGAGGAATCTCATCGCCACGTCGCCGACAGTCTGGCCGTGATAGGTCAACTGCAGACGGCCTTCATTTCCGAACTGGCCGATCGCGGACGCCTCCACTCCTTCCGCGGCGCACAAACTAAAAAACTCGTCCCACTTGTCGGGCGGCACCGAGAGGACCATTCGTTCCTGTGCTTCGCTGATCCAGATCTCGGTGTAGGACAGGCCGGCATATTTCAGTGGACATTTCTCCAGCCAGACGACTGCACCAACGTGTTCGCCCATTTCGCCAACGGCCGAGCTGAAGCCGCCCGCACCGCAATCGGTGATGGCATTGTAGAGATTCTTGTCGCGGGCTTGGAGCACGACATCCAAGACCATCTTTTCCGTGACGGCGTTGCCGATTTGAACAGCGCCACCCGAGATCGTTTCGCTTTCGTGAGTCAATTCGGCAGAAGAGAATGTCGCGCCGTGAATCCCGTCGCGGCCCGTGCGGCCTCCGACCGCGACGATGAAATCGCCGGGATGGACTTCCTTCTCGACCTTGTCAACCGGAATCATCGCCGCAGTGCCGCAGTAGACCAGCGGATTGCCGAGATATCGTTCATCGAAGAAGACCGCGCCGTTCACCGTGGGGATTCCCATGCGGTTCCCATAGTCGCGGACGCCTGAAACGACTCCCTTCATCACGGCTTTTGGATGTAACGTCCCCGGTGGCAGCGAATCGATCGGCGTCTCAGGCGGTGCGAAGCAGAAGACATCGGTGTTCAGGATCGGTTTCGCTCCAAGGCCCGTACCGAGCGGGTCGCGGATCACGCCGCCCAGACCCGTATTGGCACCGCCGTAGGGTTCGATTGCCGACGGATGATTATGTGTCTCGACTTTGAAGCAAACATGCTGCTGGTCGTCGAACTTCACGACACCGGCGTTATCTTTAAAAACGCTGACGCACCAATCGTCTTGGCCCAGTCGTCGTCGAATCTCGACCGTCGCGCCGAAGACGGTCTCTTTGAGCATGTTTTCGAAGAGACGTTCACCGTGTTCGTCGCGGTAACGAATGCGGCCCTTGAGGGTCTTGTGCGAACAGTGCTCGCTCCAAGTTTGAGCGACTGTTTCCAGTTCGATATCCGTCGGATCCCGCTGCTGATCGAGCCAGTGTTGCTGGATTGTCTGCATCTCGGCAAGGCTCAGATAGAGCTGACCCTGCTGGCTGAGATGCCTCAGAGCGTCGTCGTTCATCGTTCGAATGGGGACGATGCGCAATTCGAACGTGTACGTGCTTCCGGCTCCGATGGTGTCCATCTGGAGTGGGCCTGGGATGACGCGTTCAATGGCGTCGTTGGCGAGGACTCGCTTCGCCAACCGATCGAGATCGGCTGACGACGTGGAGGGATTGAACCAGTACTTCCGCCCGGTGGCCACTGCCTCAACGTCGAAACCGAGATCGACGAGCGCCTTCTGAGTGCTCATTCCCACGTTGTCGGTGACACCCGGTTTGAAGAGAACGTTGAGGATTGGCAAGCGTGACGAACCGGAGTTAGCGGTATCAATCCGGATCAATTGGAACGTTTCGACGACGGGATCAACGAGCAGTGTTTGTGCCGCTCGATGGAGCTCGGCCTCGGTGATCGAGGAGGATTGAAGCAGAAACGCGCGCGCACTCCGAACGTGTGTCACGGTCAATGCGCCGAGAGCCTGAGCCTCGTTGATCACACGAATGGCCTCGCGATCGATCTCCTGTACCGCAGGACAAATTTCCACTTCCCAAAGCATTCGGTTTCTCGGCGTTCTTGTCTGAGGAGGAATTGACAGTCGGAGGCGAGATGACGTTCATTGGACCGACCGAAAAAAAACAGTTTTACGGATTGAGTGCCTCGCGTTTCGCGCGGCCTTCCTCCAGTAGTTGTTGCAGAATAGCTGTGTTTCCCAGCGTTAACGCCAAGCGGATGGATTCCAAACGATTTTGAACCGCGTCAATCCCGGCGACAACGTATTCGGAATTTTGTAGAAGAACTCCACTCCACAGCGCAGGATCTCCGGCCGCAATCCGTGTTGTATCCCGGAAGCCGGTTCCTGTAAAAAACCGTTTGTCCGGGGTGAGTGTTCCCGCCAAGGCCGCGGCCACGACGTGCGGTAGATGGCTGGTCATTGCCAACGTACGATCGTGCTCGTCGGGAGCCATGGTGACGGTGTTCATGCCGATCGATTGCCAGAATCGCTCGAGTCGATGAACCGGATCCTGTGCCGTGGAAGAATTCGGCGTGATCACACAAACCTTGCCCTCGAACAGTTGACCATCGGCCGCTTCGAAGCCATGCCGGTGCGAACCAGCGATCGGATGCGCTCCAATAAAGTTTGGAACGTCAGCCAGTGCCTTACAGATCGGTCCCTTCACACTGCCAGCATCGGTGATCAGCAGCGAGGGGTCTGTAGGAGAACCCGAGAGCGCCTCTCGAACACCCTCCGCGATCCGTTCGACCGGCGTACAAAAGACAATCATGTTGGCGAGACGAACAACGGAGGCAATGTCCGTGAAACCGTCATCAATTAAACCCGCCTTTTTGGCCAACGCCAATCGCGAAGAATCTCGACCGACGCCAATCACGCGGCATGTCGCCTTCCGCTGACGCAAAGCCGCCGCCAATGAACCGCCAATCAGTCCAACGCCGACAATGGCGACGGTCTCTTCCAACAACGACGAATGTGGTCTGTGTGGCATGGGGCCGCCATTATAGTCAGTCCTGACAACGAACTGAATCGAACGCCGGTCACAATAATCGTTGGCAGGGGATCCGGAACCGGATCTCAGCGGATGGTCACGCGGCGTCAGCGCTTCCTGAACAGAGTCGATGCCGAGCCTGTCGAAAATTCTGGCCGAGAGATCGACGACCGATGAGGTACCAGAACTCGCGAGGCGAGTCATCGCAGCCACACACACGTTGTTTAGAGTTTACGGGAATACCGTAGTCGCGAGCACGCCCGTCGATTGAACGCGATGACCTTCGGTCAGTTCGTTCCTGAGTACGGCCGCAGGGACGTCAAGTCCCTTCCTGAAGTGTACCAGAATGCGATGGTCGCGGGGTGATAAATTCAAGCCGTCGAGGCCTGCTGACCACCATTTGGTGCCTCTTCATCCGCCTGATTTCGATGGTTTTGAGGCACACTCTCGGATTCCATCGGAGGCGGAGGATCCGGCTTGAGGACGAAAAATTGAGATTGCCTTGTTCGTTGTGCACAAGAGTTTTAGGGATTCTGTCGTGTGAGTTGATGCGAGAGTCCGACGGACAATTTTGTCCGCTGCTCAACGGCTACCAATCGCCGTCTACGGATATTGCTGGCATTTCCGTGTTGTTCAGTCGTACAATCCGAGTTACATCATGGATTGGCCTGAGCTCAAAAAACTCAATTTGTCACTCGACGAAAGGGGAGCCAGTATGTCCAAGTACGCCACGGAAAATATTCGCAACATTGTGCTTGTCGGCCATTGTGCTGTCGGCAAGACAACACTTGCCGACCAAATGCTTTTCCGGTCGGGAGTCGGATTGCGGCCAGGCTCGGTCGATGACGGCACAAGCCGACTCGATATGGATGACGAATCCCGCCGGCATCATTTTTCAACCTCGGCCGCGATGATTCACTTTGAACGCCACGGAGTACGCGTGAACGTGATCGACACGCCGGGATATCCCGACTTTGTAGGGCAGGTGATCAGCGCCGTCTGTGCGGCAGAAACGGCACTCGTCACCATCAATGCAACCGCCGGTGTTGAAGCCAACACACGTCGCACGTTTGAGCTGGCCGGGAGGGCTCATCTGGCGCGCGTGATCGTGGTGAATAAACTCGATGCTGAAAATGTCGACTTCGTGAGCCTCGTCGATCGCGTACGAGACATCTTCGGCCGCCGTTGCATTCCCCTGAATATCCCCTGTGGGACAGGAGCCGCCTTTCAGTCTGTGACCAGTACGCTGACTGTGACGACCACGGAGCGGAATGATATCCGTATCGATTCGGCGGCGTATGGCGCCGCTGTCATGGATGCGATTGTTGAAGCGGACGAAGAACTGATGGAACGTTATCTCGCCGGTGAGGAACTTTCGGCGGACGAGGTTTGGGGCGGAGTCAACAAGGCGATCGCGTCGGGATCGCTAATTCCCCTCTTCTGTGTCAGCGCGAAGTCCGGCGTTGGTGTCTCGGAATTGATGGATGCGATTGCCGACTTTGCCCTCACACCGAGTGAACTCGTCCGCCATGGAACCTTGGATGGCTTAGGAGATGTTGAAGTCGCCTCCGTTGAAGATGCGCCATTGGTGGCACAGGTCTTCAAAACGCGCATGGATCCATTCGTTTCGAAGATGAGCTTCATCCGAGTGCTATCAGGAAGACTGACGAAGGATTCGATGGTCAAGGATATGCGATCAGGAAAGCCTGTCAAAATCCATCAATTGCTCGACGTGCAGGGTGAGCAGGTTGAGGCGATCGATGAAGCGCATGCTGGCGACGTGGTGGTCGTGGCCAAAGTCGATGAGTTTCAGGTGGGCGATACGCTCGTCGCGAGTGACAAAAATTTTGTTCTACCGGCTCTCCGCTTTCCGAATCCAATGATTGGACTCGCCGTGGAACCGAAGAGCCACGCAGATCAGCAGAAGATTTCAGGAGCACTGCATAAGATTGAAGAGGAGGACCCGACGTTCCGCATCACGCGAGATTCACAAACCCACGAAATGGTCATGAGAGGAATGAGTGATTTGCATCTGCAAATCATTCAAGAACGACTCCACAAAAGAGACCGAGTTGATATCGTGACCCACGTACCCAAAGTGCCTTACCGAGAAGCCTGCTCGGGGTGGGCAGAAGGTGCCTATCGCCATAAAAAACAGTCGGGAGGATCAGGCCAGTTCGCCGAAGTCCACCTGAGAATCTATGCCCTGCCGCCCGATGTTGAACCTGAAACGTATTTCACGCGGACTCAATTTGAGTCTCTCCGCGAATATCACTACAACAAAGAGCTGAACTTTGCCTACCTCGACTGTGTCTCCGGAGGATCGGTCCCAAATCAATTCATCCCGGCTGTTGAAAAAGGGATCGTCGACCGGATGGAGAAGGGGGTTCTGGCGGGCTATCAGGTTCAGGATATTGCCGTTGCGCTGTTCTTTGGCAAGGATCATCCGGTCGACAGTAATGAAGTGGCGTTCCGTACGGCCGGAAGCTGTTGTTTCCGTGATGTGTTTCTTCAGGCCAAGCCCTGCCTCTTGGAACCGGTGATGCACATGGAGGTGACGATCCCCTCCGATTGCGTCGGTGCGGTAACAAGTGAACTCAATCCCCGCAGAGGCCGGATGGAGGGGATGGACACACTCCCCGACGGAATGACGATTGTCCAAGCCCGCGCGCCACTGGCGGAATTGACGACCTATGGCCGTGCTCTGTCAAGGATCACCGGTGGACGAGGCTCGTTTACCCTCGACTTCAGTCATTATCAGCAGGTGCCTCTACAAGAACAACAATTGCTCGTTGCGGCCAATCAGAGCAACCATACTCAGGAATAGGGCTTCCTTTCAGGGGACGCGATCAAACCAAGCCCGTCATCAAAAAAGAGTGTACACCTCTGCTTTTTTGAGCAAATCTCGGGGATTCGCGACTCTTGGGGCTGAATGTGCTCCGTGCATCAGTCGCGGCACAAGGTTTTGGACACGCGTTAGTGCACTCCTTGTCGGTAGGACATCAACCAGTCGCTCGAATCTCAGCAATCGCGCCCACGGATTTGGTGGGTGCCAACCGAACCATCCTTTCCGAAGGAGACTCTGCATGGCTCTGGCCCGTGGTGTGGAGACGGCAACTTGATGGCGCATTGGAAAAGCGAGCGAAGGTGTGGCAACAAAAACGGAGGAACTCCTCGGAATTCAATGCTCGCACTGAGACGAGGTTTCGTTCAGTTCCAGAGCTAACGTTGTGAGTTGCTGACAGCATGCGGTTGGTTTGGACGCTGTTCTGCGGGTCAGAGGCTGTCACGCTTCTGCGATGCATCCCCCCCCCGTTTTCGAAACACATGGGTTCTCACGCCGATCGAATCGAGGCTGACACCGCTCATGCTGGACACGGCGAGCCACATGCGGAATCGGGCGTCCAACGGTGGAACGCGATCAAACCAAGACATTGATTCGCCGGAGTCGTCAGATCTCAAAGTCAGCAGGCCAGCATCGGGGTGATGCCAGCCTGCTGATCAAGTCACTGCGACCATGGGTCGGTGCATCCTCTGTCAACTATTTCGCGGCCAATGCGGCTTGAGCGGCGGCCAGTTTCGCGACCGGGACTCGCCGGGGGGAGCAGCTTACGTAGCTGAGGCCGATTTCGTGGCAGAACATGACGGAGGCAGGGTCGCCGCCGTGTTCGCCGCAGATGCCGATCTTCAGGTCCGGTCGGGTTGAGCGGCCGCGCTCGACGCCAATCCGCATGATGTCGCCGACTCCCTCTTGATCGATCGTTTGGAACGGGTCATTGGCGATGATGTCATGTTCGCGGTAGAAGCCAATGAACGGGCCGTAGTCGTCGCGGCTGATGGCCAGTGTCGTTTGTGTCAGATCGTTCGTGCCAAAGCTGAAGAACTCGGCCGCGGTCGCGATCTGGTCCGCGCGGACTGCCGCGCGGGGAACTTCGATCATCGTGCCGACGAGGTATTCCACCGTCGTGCCGGTCTCACTGAAGACCCGTTCGGCCGCTTCGCGAATGATTTTTTCCTGGTGCTTGAACTCGGCAAGGAATCCGGCGAGTGGCACCATGACCTCGGGAACAACATGAATTCCTTCTTTCTTGACGAGGACCGCCGCTTCAAAAATCGCCCGGGCCTGCATCGCCGTGATTTCCGGATAAACGATCCCTAAGCGGCAACCACGATGGCCGAGCATCGGGTTCGATTCGTGTAACTCCTCCACGCGGCGTTTTACAGCATCGAGTGTCAGACCCGTCCACTTGGAAAGCTTCGGACCGAGGTCTGGTTGTTCTTCGAGGTGCCGATCCGAAAGGAATTCGTGCAGTGGTGGATCGAGTAGGCGGATCGTCACGGGACGACCGTTCATGCTGCGAAACAGTCCAGCGAAGTCCGCACGTTGGAAAGGCAGAAGTTTGGCGAGCGCTTCTTCTCGCGTATCTTTGGTGTCCGCCACGATCATATGTCGGATTTCGTCGAGATGATCGAAGAACATGTGTTCGGTACGACACAGGCCAATCCCCTCGGCCCCAAATGCAACGGCCTCATCCGCCTGACCGGGCGTGTCCGCGTTGGTACGAACTTTTAGCTTGCGGTACTTATCGACCCAACTCATTAGTTGTGCGTAACGTTTGTAGGTCTCGGACTCTTCTGGCTTCAAAGTCTTCTGCACGAGAACCTGAATCACTTCGCTGGCCTTGGTGGCCAACTTGCCCTCGAAGACCTCCCCGGTGAAGCCGTCCATGCTGATGAAGTCGCCAGACTTGAGCGTCTTGCCCGCGACCGTCACTGTGTTGCTGGTGTAATTGACAGCAATCGCCGAGCAACCGACGATACAGGCCTTGCCCATCTGACGCGAAACCAGAGCGGCGTGTGAACTCGCACCGCCGGTTGCCGTCAGAATTCCCTTGGCGGCTTTCATCCCGCGCAGATCCTCGGGGCTGGTCTCTTTGCGGACCAGAATGATATCGATGTTCGGGTTCTTCTCGTGAAACGCTTCGGCTTCGTCGGCAAACAGACAGATGATGCCCGATGCCGCACCAGGACCCGCGTTGATCCCCTTGGCCAAGAAACGGCCTTCCTTCGTCGCCGCAGTTTTGGCGGCCGGATCGAAGATCGGTTGCAGCAATTGGTTGAGATCGTCGGCTGGAATGCGGCGTTTCTGCAACGCTTCGACATCGGTGATGAGTCCCTCATTCACCAGATCGACGGCAATGCGAACGGCCGCAAAACCGGTGCGTTTGGCATTTCGAGTTTGCAGCATATAAACCTTGCCGCGTTGGATCGTGAATTCAATATCCTGTACTTCTTTGTAGTGTTTTTCGAGCTTCTTACCGATCGCATTCAGTTGAGCATACGACTCGGGCATGTCCTGTGACAGCGTCTCCTCGATCCGTTTTGGAGTACGAATGCCGGCCACGACGTCTTCGCCTTGGGCATTGATCAGGTAGTCACCGCAAAAGCCAGGGGTCCCGAGAGCACAGTCACGCGTCAGGCCGACGCCTGTCGCACAGTCGTCACCCAAGTTGCCAAAGACCATCGCTTGAACGTTCGCGGCAGTGCCCCATTCGTGAGGAATGCCATACGTCCGTCGATAGACCATCGCTCGGTCATTCATCCAACTGCCAAACACGGCACCGATCGCGCCCCATACCTGCTCCATCGGATCGGCAGGAAAGTCCTTCCCGGCGCGAGACTTGATCAGTTGCTTGAACTCGGCGACCAGCTCCTTGAGTGCTTTGACCGAAAGTCCCGAATCCTCAGCGACCCCCTCTTTCTCGCGTTTGTGTTCCAGAGCGACTTCAAACGGGTCGCCCTCCGTCTTGTCCTTGGGCTTGAGTTCGAGGACGACATCGCCGTACATCTGCACGAACCGGCGGTAGCTGTCCCAAGCCGAACGCTCGTTGCCAGTCTGCTTGGCCAAAGCGACGACCGTGATATCGTTGAGACCGATGTTAAGCACCGTGTCCATCATTCCCGGCATCGATTCCCGGGCACCGGATCGACAGGAGAAAAGCAGTGGGTTCGTCGCTGATCCGAACTCAGCCCCCATGGACTTCTCGGCCTTCTTCAATGAGTCGAGGACCTGCTGCTTCAGTTCCGGCGGAAAGGTCCGGTTGTTCGCATAGTAATAGGTGCAGACTTCGGTCGTCAGCGTGAAGCCGGCAGGAACGGGGAGTCCGATGCGTAACATCTCGGCTAAATTGGCACCCTTGCCGCCGAGCAGCGTCTTCATGCTCGCATCGCCATCCGCTGCACCGTCGCCGAAGTAATAAACGTACTGAGTTGCCATGCCAATCCCTCACAAACCTGACTGCAATTCCACAGCCATTAGCAATGAAACATCCTGAAGAATCGAAACGTCAGTTGGACTGTTATCTGCCGCTCTTGACGCAGCTTTCCACCAACCAACGGACCTTCAGAGAACCATGCGGGACAGTACAGAAGCTCAAGCTCAACTTCAAGTCTCCGAGGAGGTTCAGGCCACGAACGAGGATTTTGCCAGCCGCCCACGAACCTGATCCCTGTCCCTCTTGATCGGCCTCTCCGACGTAAGGCCTGACCGATATCCAACTGCCTCGCAATGCGGATTGTGACACACACGCCGTTCGGGGCGTGACCGTGGGTTCCCTTGTGGGGGGCTGATGCATCCCGTCCGATCCACTCGACAGACCTCGTTCCGCGAGACTCAGAACCAAGCCGTCCCTAAACGGTCACTCACGCTGTTTGTGACGCGAGATTCGGCACAGTGCACGGCAGCTCGAGCGGTGGCAAACCTGCGTTGCCCAGCCAATTTTGGCAGTCGGTTTGTCATCGAGGGTGGACATGGTTGTGCACCACAACCGTTGTTCGGAATCGCGTTAGTTAGCGCGTGGAGGTTGGGTCGATCACGGCCGGAGGTGCCGAGGGTAGTTTTGGCAGGCCAGCTGCTAAAATGCCGAATAAGGGAAGATAGGCACATACCTGAAACAGGTATTCGATACTCGTCTGGTCTGCTAGCCGGCCTAAAGCTGCCGACGCCACTCCGCTGATACTGAAGGCTAGGCCGAAGAACAAGCCGGCAACCGTGCCAATATTTCCCGGCAGAAGTTCTTGAGCAAACACGAGGATTGTCGAAAAGGCGGACGCTAAAATCGCTCCGGCACAGGCACTCAGAATGACGGTCCCTACCAAGCCAACATGAGGCAGAGCCATCGAAAAAGGAGCGGCCCCAAGAATTGAAAACCAGATCACCACCTTGCGACCAAATCGATCACCGAGTGGCCCACCAAAAATCGTACCCACAGCAACCGAAAAGAGAAACACAAACAGACAGACCTGAGAGGCTTGGACAGAAAGACGGAATTTGCTCATCAGATAAAATGTGTAAAAGTTTGTGAAATTTGCCAGATAAAAATACTTAGAAATAATCAGCACGAGCAGGATCAGTAATGCAGGAACGATTTGGGAAGCGGGGAGGAACGATTTGTGGAGGCGCTGCAAAATTTGAGGGTTCTGCTTGGCTCGGCGAACATGCGTTTGACTCCATGAACCCACGCGTATGAGCACGACCATTCCAAGGATGGCCAGAAGCGAAAACCAAGCAATCGACGACTGACCGTGGGGGACGATGATCCCGGCGGCGAGCAACGGTCCCAGCGAGGTCCCCAGATTTCCACCGACCTGAAACAGAGACTGTGCCAAACCGTATCTGCCCCCCGAGGCCAGATGTGCCACCCGTGATGCCTCGGGATGAAACACGGATGACCCAATACCAACCAAAGCGGCCGAGAGGAGCATCGCTTCTAGGCGGACTGCCTGAGAAAGAATCAGCAGGCCAACGAGTGTAAACCCCATTCCCACTGCCAGTGAGTAGGGTTGCGGCCGACGGTCTGCATAGAAACCGATCATCGGCTGCAAAACCGATGCGGTCATCTGCAGCGTGAATGAAATCAAGCCGATTTGCGTGAAGCTGAGTTGAAACGATTCCTGCAAGACAGGAAATATGGCTGGAAGTACCGACTGAATCGTGTCGTTGAGCAGATGCGAAAAGCTCAGTGCATACAGGATTTGCAACGAAGTCTGGGATGTTTTGCTGACCACAACGGTGGCTTTCCCGGTTCACACAGGGCAGGATTCAGGTTTCTGGGCTATTCACCGTCACTCGAAAATATCCCGGATTTCATGCCAAGATGTGACAACCAAGACCTCGGGAGGAGTGTTCGCTGGCGATCCGACCGGTGACGACTAGGAGGCTCTTGCTTGCCATTTGTGTCGGTGACCGACGTCAGACACAGGAGTCATGGCTTGGTGGTTTCCTCAGTGGCCTGATCCCGCGATCAAGCCACTGAGAGGAGCCTGTTTTTGTCAAACGATTTTCATCTAGCGTGAGACCCTCCGTCCGTTGTGCAGCGGATTCAAAGTCGGTTTTTAACGTGCGAAGATCTAACCCTTGGCTGAGACCAGTGCCGCTTCGTAGTTCGGGTGGTCAGCGATCTCTTTGACGTATTCAACGTAGGTCAGTTTTCCGGCAGCGTTGACCACAAAAATTGCTCTGGAAAAGCAGCGGTCGAGAGGGCCGCCGGCAATCAGCACGCCGTAGTCGTACCCGAATTCGGTGCAGCGGTGTGCACTCAGAGTCTTCGCGGTCTCGACGCCTTCGGCTCCGCACCAACGTTTGGCACCAAACGGCAAGTCCATGCTGACGACCAAAACTTCGGCGTTCGGCAGTTTCTTGGCTTCGTCATTGAATCGCTTGGTCTCTGCATGGCAAACGGGGGTGTCGAGCGACGGAATCGTGGCGATGATTCGAGTCTTCCCCGTACTTGAGGCAAGTGTCACTTCGGCCAGACTGTTGTCCTGAAGCTTAAAATCGGGTGCGTCGTCGCCAACTTTCAATTCCCGGCCCTTGAGATCAACAGAATTTCCCTTCAGGGTCGTGGCTGCCATACGCTTCATCAGTCGTGTTCCTTATAAAGAATGCTATTTCGTCAGAGCTCAAGATGTGGGATCGTTTCAGCGACTCGTCACGGGACGCAGTATCTCAGGCTGGGATTGAGTTGCAAGCATGGTCATCGAGGAAAAATCCGTTGCCGAGATCCGCCGGAGCATGGAACTGCATAGGTGCGTTGTCCTCGCGAATGTTTTGGATTCAGACCAACGGTTGTTCCAAGCCTGTGGTGGTGGGACGTGCGATGGATCAAACGACCGGACGGCAGTCGTCGCAATCCGGTCATTCATGGCCGGATGATCTTGAGGCGACGAATAGTCGTTTTTTTGGGTTTCGGTACGGTTCACGTCGTCGGCGATGACTTCATTCTTGGATTTGCCAGCAGTGGATCGAGGGACATGCGGTTTTCGAGGATTCACAGATCCCGCAACGCGAAGGCCGCCAGACCGATGACGCGTAAGACATGAGTCATCGGTCTGGCTCTTGTGATAGCCCGTCCACTTGTGATTGTGGACCGGTGGAGGGGAGGGCAAGTTTTGGGCAGAGTTAGCCGAAGAGACTCGAGTACGAGACGTGCTCTTCAAGACTTCCTGCGTGCGTGATAGTGTATGAGGTATGACAACAAGTTTTTACGATTTCGATGTGGCAGTGATTGGGGCCGGGCACGCTGGATGCGAGGCGGCCTTGGCGGCAGCGCGATTGGGCGCAAAAACGGTCCTGCTCACCATGAATTGCGATACCGTCGGGCAGATGAGTTGCAACCCGGCGATCGGCGGCGTGGCGAAAGGCCAAATTGTTCGCGAGATTGATGCGCTCGGCGGTGAAATGGGGCGTGTGATTGATGCCACAGGTCTTCAGTTTCGCATGCTCAATCTCAGTAAGGGCCCGGCGATGCATAGCCCCCGCGCCCAAGCTGACAAAAAGGCGTATCAGTTCGAGATGAAACGACGCATCGAAGACCAGAAAGAACTTACCTTAAGGCAGGAGTCGGTGGAAGAGTTGTTGGTGGAGGAGATCGCGGAGCCGGGGCCGGAGTGCGAGGTCCCACGCCGAAAAGAGCCCTCTGCGGCGTCACCAATCGCGAATCCTCCGCCGTGCCAACAATCGACGGCGACGAAACGCATCACGGGAGTTCGAGTTCGAGGCGGGGCCGTCTATCGTTGTCGGGCGGTTGTCATAACGACCGGGACTTTCCTGCAGGCGATCATGCATACCGGTGAAGCAAAAACAGCGGGGGGCAGGGCGGGGGACGGGACAACAGGAACAATGTCCGACTCACTCCGCCAACTCGGCTTTGAATTGCAGCGATTCAAGACCGGAACGCCCTGCCGACTCAATGGGAGAACAATCGATTTTAAAGCGTGTCATGAGCAACCCGGTGATTCCGAGGCAAGTCCGTTCTCGTTTTTGACGGATAAGATCACCCAGACTCAACTGCCGTGCTGGCTGACGGAAACGAGTGAGCAGGTTCATCAACTGATTCGAGCAAACCTGCATCGATCACCGATGTATAGTGGCCAAATCCAATCCACCGGGCCGCGTTACTGCCCGTCCATCGAAGACAAGGTCGTTCGATTTGCGGACAAGCCGTCACATCACATCTTTCTCGAGCCGGAAGGGCGGAATACTTGGGAGTACTATTGCAACGGAATCTCGACCAGCCTGCCGCGTGATGTGCAGGATCAGATGATCCGTTCGATCCGCGGACTCGAACGAGCGGAAATCATGCGGTACGGATACGCTGTCGAATATGACTTCGCTCCTCCAACGCAACTCCGGTTGACGCTCGAGACCAAACGCGTGGACGGACTTTATTTTGCAGGGCAGATTAACGGAACAACGGGGTATGAAGAAGCGGCCGGTCAAGGGTTGATGGCTGGCAGCAACGCAGCGATCAAACTGGCGGCTAAGGAACCGTTTATTATTGATCGCAGTCAGGCGTACCTCGGTGTGTTGATCGATGACCTCGTCACGAAGGGGGTCGATGAGCCATATCGTATGTTCACCTCCCGTTCCGAATATCGCTTGCTTCTGCGACAAGACAATGCCGATCGTCGATTGACAGCGTTGGGGCGACGCATCGGGCTGGTCGAACCTGCTCGATGGAACAGATTTGTACGACACGAAGCGGAAATCGCGTTGGCCACAGAACGGATCCATTCGGTTCGGCACGAAGGGGCAACTTTGGAGGAGTGGTTGCGTCGCCCTGAAATAGAGTGGCAGGATCTCGAATCCATGTCGGGGGATCTCGCCACACTCGACGTTCAGACACGGGCAAAACAACAAGTCCAAATCGAAACCAAATACGCGGGTTATATTCGCCGACAGGCTGCGGATATCGAACGACAAGCAAAAATTCAAGCCGTACGTATTCCCTCGACGTTCGACTTTCTCGCCGTTCCTCAGTTAAGAAGTGAGGCTAAAGAAAAGCTGTCGAAAGTTCGACCGGCCGACCTCGGTCAGGCTGGTCGAATCAGCGGTATCACCCCTGCCGACCTGTCTATCGTGCTCCTTTATCTTAAAGAGCCCAAGCGGGTGACTCATCCTTAAACAGCCGTTTGTTGTGGAGTTCGTCTGAGTTTTTTCAGATCGCGTTCGTCGTCGCTCCAGCGGAATCACTCAATTTGCTCGGCCGACAATCGGTTTCCGGTTGAGCGAGGCGTTTTTTGGCGTAATCAGCGAACTCAATGTTGATTCATTCTTTTTTACAAGAATGCGCAAACCGCATGGGCCACCGAGTCCTCCTGTGCATCCCATACGGTTTTTAATGCGTTTTTTATGTAAAAAATACGTGCTTATGGGGGGTTTCGGGTGGATTGCTGCTGTTGGGCCTATGGATGAGAGGCGGGGTATTGACTGAATTGTCAGAATAGATACAATTCCGATAATTGAATATTGGATGAAGTCCATTACAATCATCAATTTAGCTGCATCCAGAATGATTGTAGTATCACGCTATTTTTGTAGCTGTTGCCTCTCTCATGGTTGGGGGTGTGCCTTAGGTGTCTGGGTGGAATCGGGGGTTTGGCTGTCGTGTTCAGCGACTTGCCCTCGGAAGGTAAGGAGACTGCCGCATGAAAACCGTATTTACCACTGGCGAGGCTGCCAAGATCTGCAAAGTCAGCCAACAGACAATCATTCGTTGTTTCGACTCCGGTCAATTGCGTGGATTTCGCGTCCCCGGATCACGGTTTCGCCGCATTCCTCGCGATATCTTATTCCGATTTATGAAAGACAACGGCATCCCGACGGACGCACTCGAAAGCGGCCGCCGTAAAGCATTGATTGTGGATGACGACGAAGAACTCGTGGAATTGATTCGAGATGCCTTGGAAGCGGATGGTCGGTTTGAGGTTCGAGTTGCAAACAATGGTTTTGATGCAGGTATGAAGGTAAAGGAGTATCGTCCGGACATCATTGTTCTGGATGTGATGTTGCCGGATATCAATGGCAAGGAGGTCTGTCAGCGCGTCCGCATGGATTCCGCTCTCGATGGAACTCAGATCATTTGCATCAGTGGGATGGTAGAGTCAAACAAGATCGCAGAACTGATTGAATGTGGTGCAAACGAATTTCTGCAGAAACCGTTCGAAGTAGACGTTCTCATTGAGCGGATGTGCAAACTGTTGGATGTCGAGCCGGCGCGTGCCTGAGGCCAACCCTCGTTCAGCGATCAGATTTTGTCAGCCGATTGTCGCAGACAAGCCAGGCGTCCCCGAAGACGGCAACTCGAGAGTGCCGTCTTCGTTTTATTTTTGGGTCTCTGTGAATGGATGAGTCCTCAAACCTCGCCGAACCATTTCGCTGCATCACCGCGTTTGTCTTGCCCGATGCTGCGAAACTCGAGGCGATGGCTGAATTTGCTGCGGGAGCCGGGCACGAGATCAACAATCCGCTCGCGACAATTATTGGTCGTGTTCAACTGCTCTTAAAGGACGAACGCGATCCACAGCGTCGCCAGATGCTGCTGTCGATCGGAACGCAGGCCTACCGCATCCGCGACATGATTGGTGATGCCATGCTCTTCGGTCGCCCTCCCGCCCCCGAGTTGGCCGATGTCGATCTGGCCAACGCCGTCTCTAATATCTGTTTCAAGCATGCGGATGAGTTTTCCAAGGTCGACTGCCAGGTCACGTTGGATATCCCGCGGGAGATCGTGCTACGAGCGGATTCCGTTCAACTCGCCATCGTGATCTCAGAGCTTTTTCGAAACGCAAGACAGGCCGGGGCAACGGCAATCGTCGTACGAGCTCTGTTGAAGAACAAGTCCGCGGCCATTCAACTGGAGGACAATGGACGAGGATTCACGGACCTTGAACAGCAACATGCCTTCGATCCGTTCTTCTCCGGCAGACAAGCGGGTCGCGGCTTGGGATTCGGCCTCAGCAAATGTTGGCGGATTGTCCAACAACACAACGGCCAAATTCAAATCGAGTCTACTTCTCACGGCAGGACTCTCGTGGAAATCACTTGGCCGCACGTCAATCACCATCCGGGACAGCCCTAGGGCGACTCCGAGACATGCGTTCCAGACGGCCACCAGCGTCAGCCCGGAAATCGATCCGGGTGTCTCGGGACTGAGGCATGAAGAAGACAACGGAACAGGAGTCCGACCTCTTGACTGCAGCGAGGAAGCCTCACCGTTGTTGGCAAGGCGTCCAGTGATATTGAACGTCTCCTGTGTCGCAGAATGCCTCGCCCCGACCACAAATATTCTGGCCGGAAGTGGAGATCCGTCATCGCCAGAGGGTGGCGGCTTGTCGACGTACCGTTCGCCGTATGCCTCGGGACGAGGGTTAAGGGGTGTTCCTGACCGTAGGGTTGGGGCATCCGGAGGCGGATTGACCTGGTCGAGGAGTCTCACCGTGGCCCGCCGTCCGAAGGATGGACCGTCGATGGTACGGTAGATGAAGTTTCCGAGTCTTTTCGCCGGAGGTGTTTCGGCTAATTGACACTGGTACCTGTGTAACCTACCATTGTTGATCAAGTCCTGCCTGATGAATTACCTGCTTTATCCAACCCGCCAGCGTTTTGGATCTGCCCTCAGGAGCCAGCCTGTATGTCCTTGCACGATCTCCACGGGCGAGTCAAGTGGTCCTTCATTCTCGTCAGTTTTTTTCTTTCACGGACCGCTCTGTGTTTCGGTCAGGAACCGGTGATCCAGTCGACTGTCCCAGCAGCCATCCCTCCGGGTGCGATGACGACAGTGCAAATCAATGGTGCTGGCCTTGCCGTTGCCAAGGCCTTATGGACGAGCTTTTCCTGTGAGTCCGTTCTGGCAGAGGGGGTCGAAAAAAACGGCGATGATCCCTCACGCGTGACGTTCAAAATCACTGTTCCACCCGGCATTGCCTGCGGCATTCATGGAATCCGTGTTGTCACCGACAAAGGTGTCACTCCGATAAGTTTTCTCGTGGTAGACGATCTCCCGACCATTGCATCATCTGGGAAAAACACGAGTTTTTCTGCGGCTGAAGCGGTTTCCTTTCCGGTGGCCGTTGATGGAAGCGTTCCCAGTCTGGGTCGGCATTTCTTCAAGTTCACGGTTCAGGCGGGACAGACATTATCGATCGAAGTCCTCGCCCGACGAATCGGTTCCAGCCTCGATCCTCTGATTCGTTTGCTGGATCTGAAAGGTCGAGAGATCGCCTACAACGACGATACGGTCGGACTGAATGGTGATGCCTCGATATTTTATAAATTCCAAGAGTCGGGTGACTACACGCTCGAATTGCGAGATATCAAGTACGGTCCGGGATCCTATCGGTTAAGGATAGGTGACTTTCCCATAGCAACGGTTGCGTATCCCCTGGCTGTTCAGCGGGGAACCGCCGCGAATGTGACTTTGGCAGGGTACGGTGTGGAGGGATTGGTGCCACTGGCGGTGGTGCTGGCATCGGATCAGCCCGACGAATGGCTGCCTATCAGTCTGAAACGCGCCGCGAATGGTGCCAGCGGTTTCAGCATGGTCGCCGTCGTTTCGACACCCCAATTCTTGGAGCTCGAACCCAACAATACCCCTGAACAAGCGAACCGAATCGAATGGGGTCACGACGTCAACGGCCGACTGGAGCAGGTTGGTGACATCGACCACTTTGTGTTTGCGGCCAAGGCGGGTCAGTCAATGACCTTCACTGGAATCACTCGACAGCAAGGTTCACCCACCGATCTAGACTTCAAGATTTTAAACAAGCAGGGGGTCGAGGTTGCTGCTGCGGAAGATTCCGGAACGAATGAAGGTTCACTAACGTTCAAATTTCCCGCCGATGGAGATTACATGCTGGTGGTTAAAGACCTCAATCACCGCGGTGGAAGTGAGCATGCGTATCGGATCGGTGTCACGACGAATCCGGACCAATTTTCGTTGGCCTCTTCGCTGGATACCTTCAACATCCCCGTCGGTGGTTCTGTGTTGGCGACAGTCACGGCAGTTCGAACAGGTCATACGGGACCGATTGAATTAAGCGTCCTCAAACTGCCCGCCGGTGTGACGGCTAGTCCGTCGGTGATTGGTCTCGGTCGCAACGACGCCGTCCTGACGCTGCAGGCGTCCTCGGATTTCGCAGCCGGTCAATCGCACGGTATTTCCATCGTCGGGACTGCTCGCAGCGGTGATACTGTCGTTGTCATTCCGGCTGAGATTGGTGGAGTTCTGAAGGCTCGCAACAACAACATGCGGTGGCCTCCGTCCTCCCTGAAAAAGGATCTGGTTGCCTCTTCGGCACCCGCTCCGGGATTCACTTGGCGTATCGAACCTACGGAGGTTGGTTTTGTCAAAGGCCTGTCAGCACAAGCCAAATTGATCGTCACCAGAGCCAGCGGATTTGATGAATTAGTGGCCGTGACCACGGTCGCAAACAGCCTCCCGGCGGGGATGAGCCTCGTTGCGAAAAATATTGAAAAAGGTCAGTCGGAATCGGAAATCACGATTTCTGCAAATCCTCCGGCTCTGCTCGGCGACTTTACCGTGGGACTCAGCGGCACGCTGAAACAAGGAGACAAAACGGTCGTTCAAGGATTGATGCTGCGTTTGCACCTCGATCCGTCGATGACGATCACGCTGGAACCAGCCACGGTCAAGATCGCGAAGGGAGGGGATTTTATTCTGAAGGCGGTTGTCGTGAGAAACCCGGTTTTCACCGGTGATCTGTTGATTACTCTTCAAAATTTGCCAGTCGGAGTTTCGGCGACTTCCGCAACGATCGCTGCGGATCAAACCTCTGTTGAGATCAAACTCACGGCTCTCAACGACGCCCCGGCGACCAGTGCGAGTATCAACACGATGACGGCCAAGGGTGAGGGGATGGTCGGAACGGCGAAGGTGGAGGCGATCTCAGAAGTCGTGCCGGTGACGATTGAGTAGAGTTTCATGGAGATTGATCGGTAAAGACACTCGAGTCGGGCGTGATGAGTTTCTGATGATTTATTCTGCTCGGAATTTGAGCTGCAATCATTCGCTATTCCAAGACGGGAACGACGATTATGGAAACGAAACGATTTCTCCGCTGTCTGTTTGTGGCGGCCTTAGGCCTCCTTTCGATGAAAGTCATCGCTGCCGCCGCCCCTTCGGCGACGGAGATTGGTCAACCAACCGGCTTGATCATCAGTCCTGAGCGGTGTGTCCTGCTCAGCAATCGATCACAGCAACTGCTGCTCGTCACGGGCAACTATGCTGGCAATGACGTTCGTGATTTGACCTCGTTTGCGACCATTACCTCGTCCAATTCTACCGTCGTGAAGATCGAGCGTTCCATTGTCTTTCCGGTTGGCAACGGTGAAGCCAGCGTCACAGTCACCGTCGGTGGCCAGACGGCCACGGTACCCGTGACGGTGAAAAATTTTGAAGCCCCCGCGCCGGTCAGCTTTAAAAATGAGACGCAGATGGCGATGACTAAGTCGGGTTGCAACTCGGGAGCCTGCCACGGGTCACCGTCTGGTAAGGGTGGGTTCCGGTTGTCATTACGCGCCTACGATTCCGAACTTGATATCATGACCGTCCGTTCAGAATTTTTTGGCCGAAGAACCAACATTATGGAGCCAGATGCGAGTCTGCTGCTTCGGAAGCCACTCATGGAAGTGGCTCACGGCGGGGGAAAGCGACTCAAGAAGGGAGACGCTGCTCATCGTGTCCTCGAACAATGGATTGCCGAGGGAATGCCATTCGGTCAACCGAATGAACCGGACCTCATGAAGATTGAGACGGTCCCCTCTCAAAGAGTGTTGCACGCCCCGGCAGACCGACAACAGATCTTGGTCATGGGACATTTTAGCGACGGTTCGGTTCGCGATTTAACGGCACTCACAGACTTCAGTTCGTCAAGCGAAACAATTGGATCGGTCAGTCCTCAGGGACTGGTGACAAAGCACGGCCGTGGTGAGACTGCGGTTTTGGCGCGTTATCTCGATAAGATGTCGACCACCTCTCTGGCGTTTCTCGAAGATGTTCCCGGATTTGTCTGGAGCAATCCTCCAGAAAACAATTTCATCGACAATGCGGTGTTCGAGAAGCTCAAGCAGTTGCAAATTCTTCCGTCGGATGTTTGCTCTGACGACGAGTTCTTGCGTCGGCTGACTCTGGACTTGACCGGGCGATTGCCGACAGCAGACGAAGCGCAAGGATTCATTGCCGCGGCCGCCGATTCGAACCGCCGTACCGCCGCCGTGGATCGACTTCTCGACAGTAATGAGTTCGCGGCATTTTGGGCGCTCAAATGGGGAGACGTATTGAGGTCCAACAGCAAAAGGCTTAAATCAGCAGGTGTCCATAAGTTTCGGGAATGGATCTACGAATCGGTTCGCAATGATAAGCCACTCGACGCATTTGCTCGTGAATTATTGACAGCCAACGGCAGCGTGTTTGAGAATCCCCCGGCTAATTACTGGAGGGCCAGTCGCGATCCACAAGACGCGACCGAAACGACAGCGCAGTTGTTTCTGGGAGTCCGAATTCAATGTGCCAAGTGCCACAACCATCCGTTTGAACGCTGGACACAAGATAACTATTATGGAATCGCGGCCGCATTCGCGCGGGTTGGCCGAAAGAACTCAGTCGATGCGGACGAGGAAGTGATCTTTGTTCAACCGACCGGAGAAGTAACTCAGCCACGAACGAACAAGCAGATGAAAGTCCATCTGTTGCTCACCGGTGATGTGGACATTCCGGCAGGCGAAGATCGCAGAAACGTTTTTGCGACGTGGCTCACATCCCCGCAGAATCCATTTTTTGCGAAAAGCGTTGCGAACCGAATCTGGGGTCATCTCATGGGACGAGGAATCGTCGAGCCGGTCGATGATTTTCGAGATTCCAATCCCCCTTCCAACGCACGACTGCTCCACGACCTCACCAAGCAATTTGTGGCACACGACTTCAGCCAGAAGTGGATCATTCGCACGATCTGCAACAGTCGCACCTATCAACTCAGCGGTCGAAAGAATTCATTCAATCAAGAGGACGAGATCTATTGTTCACACGCCAACCCTCGACTGCTCACCGCAGAGCAGCTGCTGGATGGGATTTGCGCAGTCACAGATGTCCCAGAACAATTTCCGGGGATGCCGCTTGGCACACGGGCCTGCGAATTGGCCGATCCCCCGGTCGACAATTACTTCTTGAAAGTGTTTGGTCAACCACAACGAGAAATGGCCTGTCAATGCGAACGATCTTCGGAATCCAACCTGTCGCAGGCTCTGCAGATGATCAACGGCCCAACGGTCCATGGTAAGCTTCGGGCCGACAACGGTCGGATCGCGACGATGCTCAAAGAGGGGAAGCCGGACGCGGAAATTATTTCTGCTCTCTATCTCGCCGCCTTAGCGAGAACTCCGTCCAGTGAAGAAATGACGGCGTCCCAAACCCACATCGCTTCGCAGTCGGATAGACGGCAAGCCATGGAGGATGTCGGCTGGGCGATCTTGAACTCAAAGGAATTTTTGTTTCAACATTGATCGGGGCGGGTCGGGTGCGTTGGGGTTCTGTTGAGCCTCGGTCCATCACGGTCCACAGGGTCGACATCGCATGGCGCATGGGGACAGGCTGCCGACTCTCAGGCGATCCCGGCCAGGGTTCCGTTGGAGGAATCGTCATCGTGGTGACTCGCGATCACCGAACTCTTGCTGACTGCGTTCGCGCGGGACAGAGTTAGAGTGGAAATGTTAGAATGGAAATCCTGGGAGGATGCATCGCTGACGTTGTGTTTAGTTTTGGGCAGGCTTTGAGGATGCTTTCCTTCATCAGTTTGTATTTTCTGAGAGTCAGTTTGTATTTTCTGAGAGGAGGTGTGACAATTCCGATCTTGCTCTTCAAACGGATAGCCGTGTCTGCCATCGCTTCGGTCATTCGGTTTTAAATCGGATCTGATTTGAGACGCATCCTTTGTGACCGAGGGTTGTTGTTGCTTCCCGTCGATGATTGGTCGGGGTATCATCAAGGCGTGGCTTGGTCAATTCGGCCGAATTCCAAATGCGTAAGGTAATAGTCATGTCACAAGCCGTCGTCGATGCGACCGAGTTGCGGCGATTCGCGGGGATGTTGCGAGAATTTAACAACGATCTCCAAGCGAGACTGGGGACCGTTTCCGGACAGCTCAATTCGCTCAATCAAACCTGGCGTGATCAGGAGCATGAAAAGTTCACGGAAGAATTCAGCCAACATTTAAAGCTACTCAGCCGATTTGTTGAAGCGAATGAACGGCATGTCCCATATCTGCTCCGAAAGGCAGAACGGATTGACGAGTACATGCAGCAGCGATGAAGGATCGGCATCGAGGAGGGGAATGACGCTGGAGCAGATCGTCCGATCATCTTCGAACGCCGTCGGGATATTTCTTGCGCTCTCGATCCTTAGGTTCCCCAACAAACAATCAAGCTGAAATTATGGCCAATCCCGGCAACGCCAACGTGCAGTCCCTCGATGCCTTGCGAGACTTTCGTTTGGCGTTGGTGGCGTTTCATGAGCGGGCTCAAACCGCAATGGCGGAATTGCGGGCGAAAATTGACCGGACGAAGGGCTGGATCGACCAAGACCGACCGCTCTATTGGCGGGAGCAGCAGCGGCGGGCTTACGATGAGGTGACAAAGACACGGATCGCGTACGATCTGTGTCGCCTCCGGACTGTGGGCGGTCGTCATTCGGAGTGTATTGAGGAAGGAGTCGCCAAGCAGCGTGCCAAAGCCCGATTGGAATACTGCCAACAGAAGATCGATGCCGTTCGCCGATGGTCCGTTAAAGTCGGTCAGGAAGTGGATGACTACCGAGGCCGAACGGGACCAATGCAGCGACAACTCGAAGAGGATGTCCCGAATATGCTTGCAAAGCTGTCTCGAATGATCGATGCGATCGAAGGCTATGCAGACGTTGGAATTTCTACCGCCAATTCCATGGACTCGCGTCCTATCCGTGTTCCGGAAACGGAAACTCAGGCCGTGGCTGAACGGGTGACCCAGATCGATCTAACGGCTGCAACGAACTCGAATCCTGAATTGGAACAGAAGATGGCAGAGTCAGAGATCACAAAAAAAAAAGGTCGAAAATGACAACATCCGCTGAACTGTGGAGTGTCGGCCAGTGATTCTTGCTGGTTGGATCGCTAGGTTTGTTCGGCGTTCTCTCCTGAAACCGGCTGGGTGTCACATCGAAGGACGGAGTCAACAACATGGCGTTTGGTAGCTTGATCGACGGAGCAGGACAGCTTAAGTCAACGACGGACAGGCTTGAAGAGGTCTGGTCCGTAACACGGTCGGTCTGGAATGACGATGTCAGCCGCAGGCTGGAGGAAGATCATATCGAACCGCTGTTCAGTCAGGTTCGAACGACACTGGACGCGATCACTCGGCTCAATAGCGTTTTGACAACCGCCTGCCGCGATTGTCAAGAAAATCAGTAAACACCTTGTGGGGTCATGTGGGATGTCATTTTCCGCCACCTCCCAACAGATCGTCAAAACCGCAATCGTTCCGTGTTGTCAGCAGTTGGGTGGACAACGGGCGATTTCATTCCCATGAGTCTCCAACTGAGTCTGCAACTGTGACCACAGAACTGACCCTCGAACAAGTGCGCGTTCTTTTGCGTCGTTTACTCGCATTGGTGGCGGATCGCGTACAGCGAGAACAGTCGGTCGAGAAACACCACGTTGCCGCAGTTTTAAACGACCAACGTCAGCATGACGAAGTCTTGAATCAGTTAACGTTGGCCTATCACTCCGAAATGGCCTCACTGCAGCAGGACCAAGGGACCCAGCAAGTCGAGTTGGAGAGTCGTTGGCGCGCGGAGGCCGAGACAGTGGCGGATGAGTATCGGCGTGCGACCGTGGAGGTTGATTCGCTTCATGCCGAAGAAACGGGCTTGGCACTTCGCGAATTTGATGAAGCCACATGGTTGGTCGGATCGCTCTTGGACGACGATACGGACGATAGCCCTCTGACGCGTTTGCAGGCCTTGCAATCGGGAGCACTCGCGAGTCGCACCGAGTTGCAGACAGCGTTGACTTCGATTACCGGATGGTGCAAACATTCCACGGAATATCTGAAACGCTGCCGCTTACTGAGCCGATTCGAGGCACCGACGGCGTCGGATCTCCCTGCAGATGCCGAAAAACTGCATCGCCTGTGTGTGGAATCTCTCCGGCAGGCGGAGTTGCTCGATCGCAAACTAGCTCAAAGCGTGTTACCGCGTCTGTTTTCAGGTGTCTGGCCAGTCGTTTGGTTTCTGATTCTTGGCTCTGTTTTGCTCGTCGCGATTCGCGTGTTTATTGACCCGAAACTGATTGGACTGAAATTACGGGCCGAGACTCTTGACTGGGTTTTCATCGCGGGCGGAACCGGTGCCGCGATCAGTCTGCTGTCTCTGTTTTTCCTGCATCTCATTGCCGGAAGCGGCACATTGCACCTCTACGAACAACTGATGCAGCTCTCGGTTGATGCCGCCGCGGCCTACCAGAGATGGATCGTTGTTTCTCAAAGAGAAATGAAAAAGAGCGAGGTCGAGCTATCGCGTTTGCACGAGGCTCGTCAGCTGAAGCGAGGGAAGGCCATAGCCAACGCCGAAGAGCGACGAACAGCACGGCTCCAAGCGGCTGACCGACAACGCGACACAGATCGTCAATCCACCCTTGCCGATTTTCCGGTTCGGTTGGCGGAGATCGAACGAACGGGTCTTTTCGCAAGTCAGCAACGAGGGGAACAGTTTGAATCTGCCAGACGGATCCGTCACGAACGACAGGACCATGACCTTCGACGATTGCAGGAGGAGTTTCAGGAAAGAAATTCAACACAGTTGAAAAATCACCGACAGAATGAGCTTGATTTGATCCGCGATTGGCAGTGCACATTGCGTGAGTTGCTGCAGTCGTCGGATTCATTCCAAGAGGCGATGACTCGCAACAGTCCCGGATGGAGTCAAGTCGTTGAAAATCTGCAGCAGCAGATCGCATCTTCCAAAGCACGCTCTTCCAGCAGACTCAGCGCGGCGGACGTGGATTCGGTTACCGCCACGGGAGAGGCCTTCGATGATCGCTTGCGATTGTCTCTCGGCCGGCTCATCGCGGATTTAAAAGACATCGAGCAGGGGGTTTCGAGCGATCCCCAACTGGCAGTGGATCGGACTTGGTTTGATCTTCCCGTCATTGTTGCCTTGGCCGATCGGCCGTCGCTGTTCGTCCATTTTCAAGAAGCGACACGTACGGCCGCGACCGGTATCTTGCAGACGGCGATGCTTCGATTTCTCACCTCGCTCCCCGCCGGAAACGTGAGATTCACGATTTTGGATCCGGTGGGGCTCGGAGCCAACTTCGCATCGTTCATGCATCTCACCGACATTGATGAGCAACTCGTGACCAGTCGTATCTGGACGGAAGCGGCGCACATCGAGACTCGCCTCGCTGATCTGACAGAGCATATGGAGACAGTTCTTCAAACCTATCTTCGCAATGAGTATTCGACGCTCGATGACTATAACCGCGAGGCCGGTGAAGTGGCCGAGCCGTACCGCGTGTTGGTCGTTGCCAATTTTCCGGCCGGTTTTACGGAAGTGTCACTGCGTCGCATGGTCAGTATCGCGGAGGGTGGGGTCAAGTGTGGCGTATTCATGCTGGTCAGCTTCGATGAATCTCAACCGTTGCCGCGAGGATTCTCGCTTTCTGAACTCCAACGCCATGCCGTCGTTTTACGCGTCCCTCCTGCGGTGACAGCCGCCGGAGAGAAGAAGGGATTCCATCAAGATCTCCTCAGTGACGAAATCGGGGAATCCGAGGCGGTGGTGGGTCGGTCTCCTGACCGCGTGCACCGCATAACCGAAGGTCTGCAAAGTCAACAGGCGGCCCGGAGTCACATCGAGGGGCGTGGTCGGGAGACCGCGTCACAACGAACGGGAATGCTCATTTCGCCATTTCGATTCGCCGATCCTGAATTGAGTGTGTGGCCACTCCACATGGATGAGCCTCCCGACGCCGACCAGTTTGGCAGAATCGTGCGTCTTGCGGGTGAACTGGCCCGTTCGGTACGTCGTGTGGAAGTTCCGTTCGAGCGAGTCATGCCCCAGAAAGACTTGTACTGGACGTTCAGCAGTCGCGCAGGCCTGGACGTTCCCATTGGACGAGCGGGGGCTACGAAGTTACAGCATCTGAGACTGGGAAAGGGAACCTCGCAACATGTGCTTGTCGCAGGGAAAACCGGATCGGGAAAGTCGTCTTTGCTTCATGCCCTCATCACAAATGCCGCACTTCATTACAGCCCGAATGAAGTGGAGTTTTACCTGATTGACTTCAAAAAAGGTGTCGAATTCAAGACCTATGCCACTCAGCGACTACCGCACGCGCGCGTCATCGCTATCGAGAGTGATCGCGAATTCGGCGTCAGTGTGCTTCAACGGCTGGACGAATTACTCAAGGATCGCGGCGACTTGTTTCGTCGAGAGGGAGTGCAGGACTTAGCGGGCTATCGCGACGCCAAACCTGGTAGTCCGATGCCGCGTGTGATGTTAGTCATTGATGAATTTCAGGAGTTCTTCGTTGAAGACGATGTCCTGTCGCAGCAGGCCAACCTGCTGTTCGATCGTCTGATTCGACAGGGTCGTGCCTTTGGAGTTCACGTTCTACTCGGCAGCCAGACACTGGCCGGAGCCTATTCCCTGGCGCGTAGCACTCTCGGTCAAATCGCGGTCCGTATCGCGCTCCAATGTAGCGAAGCCGATGCGCATCTGATTCTCAGTGAGGATAATACAGCCGCACGGCTGTTGTCTCGTCCTGGAGAGGCAATCTACAACGATGCGAACGGTTTGATTGAAGGGAATCATCCGTTTCAGGTCGTATGGCTGGACGACTCACAACGTGAAACAAGTCTCGGTTTGGTACGTGAGTTGTTGAATGAGCGTCCTCACGCCAGTCCTCGGACGCTTGGGTTGGAGACGGTCGTGTTTGAAGGCAACATCGCTGCGGATCCGCAGGCGAATCCGCAGTGGGTTGAAATCATCGAGGCTTTTTCGGCACCGTCCGATTCATCGTTGGCGAGCGCGTCCTCGAACACCGTGTCAACGCTCCGATGCTGGTTGGGTGAGTCGGTTTCGTTGACCGGGCCACTTGATCTGCGTTTTGGTCCCCGTGACGGTGGGCCGGTGATGTTGATTGGTCGTGACGACGATGCTGCTCTCGGTGTCTTGACGGCAACCGTCTTGGCGTTGATGGGGCAGGGGGCATCGGTCAACCCGGGGTTGCCTCGAGCAAAGTTCGTGGTTCTCGACGGCAGTCTTCCGGACAGTAACGCGAACAAGTGTTGGCTGGAGATTGCCAAACTTGGCAAAGGAGATTGCTGTCAAGTCGCCGGGCCGCGTGAAACAACCGCCGCGCTGCAGTCTGTTGTGGAGGAGATTAAAAAGCGAGCGAATACCGTTGCCGAACCAATCTTTGTGATCGTGTACGACATCTCCCGCTTCCGTGATCTGAAGAAGGCCGAGGACGATTATGGAGGCTACGGCGGAAGCGATAAGGAACAGGTTGTGAATCCCTCTGCGCTCTGGTCCGAGATCGTCAAGGATGGGCCCGCCGCCGGAGTCTTTCCAATCGTATGGTGTGACGGCTTTCAAACGGCGCAACGCTGGCTGGGTCGTGAACTGCTCAACCGCTTCGAGACACGAATCCTCTTTGCCATGAACGCCAACGATTCCAGTAACCTGATTGACAGCCCCGCCGCCTCTAAGTTGGGGCCAAACCGCGCTCTGCTGTCACGCGGTGATCTCGGGACGATCGACAAATTCCGCCCGTATGGGGTCCTCTCTCCAGAACGAATCGCCGAACTGACGCAGCCTGAACGCCGACTGAACAGCGTTGCCGAATCGATCACGTATCCCCCTGCAGACGATCGTCCGGCAATCGCTGACGAGCCCGCCGAACACCCGCCGAGTACAATCGCTCTGAATGCCGCAACCAGTCCCGTCGAGTCATCCAACGATGTGAGTCCGGTCGGTTGGACCAGCATCGACGAACTCAACGTCCTCTGACGGAATGACACTGCTGGAATGTCAAGGCGATCACGGATTGCCTCGATGTTCAAGCAGGCAATGTCTGGTCCCCGCCACGGATTTAAAGCGGATCTGCTGAGGCAGTTGCCACGGTGAACGCAGTCGCTCCACGACCGGCGAAATCTGGGCACAGGAGTCCTCTGTGCCACCGCTTGATTTGCCGCTTGAGGGTCCGGTTCATACGTGTCTTGTCCTCGTGCGGAGACGGGGGTCGGCGCCACGTTCTCGCGGCTTGCCGTCTGCCACTCGGTGGTCAGTTCCCACGCCGAGCCTGAGAGTCACGAGAGCACTTCCAGCGACTCGCATTGAGCAGAGACATTCGTATAGACTCTTCGGGCGGTCAGCCCGCAGCCGTCCGCGTCAATCTTCAATCAGAAGAGAGGGCAAGTCGATGTCACTCGTGTTCTTTTACCGCAGTCGCTGGATCAGCTTCGTCAGGGCATTTGTGGCCGTGTTGTTGTGGCTTGTTGCGGCAGATCGCTCTTCCGCTCAGTCTTCGTCCGCCCTATCTCAAGAGGCCGTAGCGGGTGAATGGTCGCAGTTCCTCGGCCCGCAACGCAACGGTCTATCGAGTGAGACCGGGTTGCTGGAAATGTGGCCCGATGGTGGCCCGAAACAAGTCTGGCGAGTCAGCGGTGGAGTGGGCATGTCCGGTTTGGCCATCAGTCGTGGTCGTGTCCTGACAATGCTTCAGCGCGAGGGACAGCAGTGGTTGGTGGCATTGAATGCTGCGACAGGTGAGTCGATTTGGAATGCACCGATTGCGAACGCGTACCGCAATTCGATGGGAGACGGTCCCCGTGCGACGCCAACCGTCTCCGGTGATCGAGTCTTTATCTTTAGCGGTGAGGGTCGGCTGGCCGCGATCGATTTTAAGAATGGCTCGCCACTCTGGTCGCACGATGCGTTGACGGATTTGTCAGGCACAGAGGCGGAGTACGGGATGGCGAGTTCTCCACTCGTGATTGGCGATCAAGTCATCGTAAACGTTGGCGCTGCGAAGGGAACTCTCGTGGCCTACGACACGAAAACCGGAAAGCAGATTTGGGCGGCGGGCAAGGATTCGGCAGGCTACTCGTCACCGATCCTGCTGGATCTTGGCGGCCGCTCTCAAATCGTGTCGTACACGGGCCAAGCGGCATTCGGAGTCGCTCCTAAGACGGGTGAGGTGCTGTGGCGATATCCCTTCGAAACAAGTTACGACTGCAACATCGCGATGCCTCTTGCAATCAAAGGACAACTCTTTCTGTCGGCAGGCGAAAATCACGGCAGCGTGTTACTCGATCTGAAACCGAAGGGTGACAAGTTTGAGATCACCGAAGTCTGGCAGTCGTTCGGACCGAAGAGCGTCCTACGCAGTGAATGGCAGACGCCGTTGCTGCTCGATGGTTTCCTGTACGGTATGGACAACGTCGGCGGTGCCGGTCCGGTAACACATCTGACGTGTGTCAACGCGATGACCGGCGTGCGCGCGTGGCAGGTGCTACGATTCGGTAAGGGCAATCTCATCGCCGCCGACGGTAAACTGTTCATGACGACGCTGGCTGGTGAGTTGGTCGTAGCGCGGGTGTCCTCGAAGAAGTACGACGAATTGGGACGAGTCACCCTCATGGAGACAACGCGACAACCTCCCGCATTGTCCAACGGATATCTCTACTTGCGAGACGGTCGTGAGATTCTCTGCCTCGACGTGCGCAAACCGTGATGCTGCTGCAAGCCGGGTGCTTGACGTGAATTCTCTTCCGTGCCGGACTCCGCCATTCATTGGATCAGCTTCTACTGCGGAATGGCTGAATCTGCACGAAGACGCATCGGATCTGGCGGAATCTGCGAACAGATGACATCGCCGACATGCCAGGCAACGTCGTCCGTGCCTTGAAACCTAGAAAATGCAAGCAGGTACTCCACCGGCACAATCATCAATTCGGAAGAGAACGAGCATTTCAGGTGTTTATTCCTCGCTGCGACGCGACAACTGTCGATTGACCGATCCTCGTGCTGTGGGGTTGTGGCCATGCTGGCTGATCTTCCGAGCCTGTGCGGTCCCTGATAGAACTCTGTCAAGATGGAGCCGGTGGATGGGCACTTCTGTTTGTCCGCTGTTGCCAATCGGGTTCACAATGAGAAGGGGCCGGAGTGCTCCTTCTTCCTCATTGAGGCGGGAGATAGCGATGCCGAGTTCAGAGCGGTCACGGAGGCTGGGTCTGTCACGTAGCCGACGGCTGACGATTGATGTCCTGCACTATCATCGCCGAATGCCGACGTGCGCTCACGATCGGCAGTGTGATCTCTCTCGTCTTGCCGAGCTGCGGTCGCGACTGGTCGTTCGCATCTCGTGGTCGCTGTTGTTTATCAAGGCATTCGCTGTGGTGGCTGAGAAACATCGAGTGTTGCGGCAGACATATATCGATTGGCCATGGCCGCACGTGTTGGAAGAACCTGACAGCATCGCGATGCTGGCCACGCAACGCGAGTATCGGGGGGAACCTTGGCTGTTTTGGTCACGATTCATGCAGCCGGCACGATGCTCACTTGCAGAAATGCAGCAGAGTCTCGAACGGTTTCAAACGGAACCTATCAAGAAGATCTTTCAGCGACAGTGGCAACTCAGTGGCTTTCCGACATTTGTGCGACGTTGTTTCTGGTGGTGGATTCTCAACATCGCGGTCGGTAAACGGGCAGAACGCGTTGGTACGTTTTTTTTGACAACGTTGGCGGGGAAGGGGGTTGAGATTCAGGATCCGCCCGCATTTCTCACGAGTAACCTGACCTATGGGCCGCTCGATAAACACGGACGTTGTCGGGTGACGATCTCTTATGACCATCGCCTGATGGACGGCTCGACCGTCGCGGACTGTCTGATCGAGTTAGAGCAGACACTGAACGGAGAGATCGCCGAAGAGCTTGAAAAGATGATTGCCACGAATGTTGGCACCGCAGCGTAACCGGTAACGGAACTTCGGGACCATTGCCAATGACGCTTTTTGTGAGTCATCGACACGAAATAACAGACGACAGCGAATCCGGTTTTTCCGTGCTTGAGTGGCACGGCCATTGAAACATGTCAATCGATCAGGAAATCCACCAACATGCGAGATCTGCGGGGAAGAAATGCGATTGTGACAGGAGCGTCGGCCGGTCTTGGAGTGTGCGTTGCGCGCGCGCTGGCTCACGAAGGGATGAACCTCGTGCTGGCGGCTCGTTCCGTGGAAGCATTGGAATGCGTCGCTGTCGAGATGCGCGGACTAGGAGTCAAGGCCATCGCAGTTCCGACGGATGTTTCGGACGAAGAGCATCTGCAGCGGTTGGTCCAATGCGCGAGGGATGAATTCGGGGCCATCGACGTTCTGGTCAACAATGCCGGGATCGAAGCCTTTAGAAATTATCACGAGATTGACCCTGTCGAGATCCGTCGCACCGTGGATGTGAATCTCACCGCGGCATTGCTGCTGACCCGTTATGTCCTACCACACATGCTCCAAGCGGGGCGAGGTCATATCGTCAATATGGCTTCGGTTGCCGGTAAACACGGCCCGGCGTATGGCGCAGCGTATGGGGCATCCAAGGCGGGATTGATCGCCTTTGCGCAGGCTCTGCGTGGCGAGTATCATGGTCGAGGAATCAGTGCGTCGGCGATCTGTCCAGGGTTCGCGTCAGACGGCGGAATTTACGAAGTCATCAAACGGCGAATTGGTCGTGGTACACCTTGGTATTTCGGTTCGACGACTGCGAACGCAGTGGCTCGCGCCGTGGTCAAAGCGATTCAGTGCGACCGCCCGGACCTGATTGTGAACCAGCCAGCGTTGCGCCCGATCTTTGCGCTGACGGCGGCGTTTCCAAGAGTCGGCGAATGGATTGTACGACGCACAACCACACGATTCCTGAAGCAGGCCGGAAAAAGTCCCCGCTGAGACTGCCCGCCGCCGATCGACGAAAGAGGCAGGAGCGTTCCCGCCGGCTGTTTCATGATTCACGGACGTTTCGTGCAGAAAACAACGCGTCGGATGCCAACACGCGGCGTCTGCGAGGACAACGCGTTACCGTTGCGAGTCGTGATCGCAGCGTCTTCAAAAACGTCATTGATTTTCGGATGGCCTCTGCGAGACACAATCTCTAGGCCACGCGACGTGTCTTGATTCTTGAATCCTGTGGACGACACGCATTTTTTTTGCGACTGAAATGGTTCAAGAAGTCGAGGACATCGGGTGCCAGCCAGTTGGTCCACGCGAGGAGGTGTGCCAATGGTCCGATCAAGAGTTGGCGTTTGTTTCGGCGGATTGCTCGAATCGCCCCCATCGAAACAGCATCAATCGAACAACAGAGCCAGCGCGGTGGTTCGGGGGTCGGTTTGTCGGGTCGTAAGGAATCGCAGGAACGATATAAATTGGTGAGAACCGGACCGGGGCAGAGGGCTGACACGCCGAGTCCCTGCCGTCCGAACTCCGCCCGGAGTGCGGCGGTGAATCCGATCAAGCCGAACTTACTGGTGTGATAGGCCGCGAAGCGTCCGCCAGCGACCAATCCCGAGATACTGCAAACGTTGAGAATGTGTGCGTTGGGCCGGCTTCGCAAGGTGGGAAGTAACTCACGTGTCATTTGGATTGGCGCGAGGAGATTGACTCCCATCAGCCGGCTCCATTGGGAGTCTGTCATCAATTGTGTCGGCCCGTAATACGCGATCCCTGCGTTGTTGACCAAGATATCGATGTGCTCCCACTTCATCAGCATTGTCTGCACCGCGTGAGTAATCTCGGTCGGCTGAGCCAGATCACATCGATCCGTCAACACGGAGACACCGAGTGCCGTTGCTTCATCAGCCACTGAGGCGAGGCCGACCTGATCAATATCGAGAAGGTAGAGATCGGCTCCCTCCCGGGCGAGAGCCAGAGCGATTCCGCGTCCTATGCCTGAGGCAGCGCCTGTGACAAGCGCCCGCTTGCCGCGAATGGTTTTCATTAGAGTCGGCTTTCCTTTCGTCCTGTTTTAATTTGCGTTTCTAGAGGACTGCCGTCAGCAGGACACGGTGTCTATCGTGCTTGTCGGCTCTTGTTGATTCGTGACAACGCCCGAATGCCTGTCGTTCTGCCACGGCCTATCCCCCTCCAAAAATGGAAGATCAGCAAACCGAGAACGCAAAGATTCGACGATCACGCTCTGCGGGACTATTTCGAATTCGCCAATCGAACGATTGCCTTCTTGATAAAATCTTCGAGCTGATTCCATTGAGCGATCACTCTGGCGAGTTCGGGATCGGTCGTGATGGGGGTCAGTGGCTGAGTCGGTGTTGGTCCCGGACTGGGTGTGATTGGCGGTGTTCCCGGAGGGGGTTCCATGCCGTGAGGGTAGGGGATCGGTCCCTCCGGCCCGTGGACGGCATTCGAGTATTGCAACTGTACCGGAACTAGGCCGCTGCCGTCGGCCAGTGGAACTTCGACAAAGACTTGTTTGAGTTGCCGGGCTTCGGCGATCGGATAGTCGCCGATTTCCAGACCGCTGTCGGAGGTCCAGCCGAGAAACCGTGTGCCGTTCGTCGTACCATCGCGGATCGCGTCATCGACGTCCGGGTCTGTGCGGGCTTCCTGTAACTCGTGATACACTGTTGCGACGACGTTCTTCCAGTTCTGGTCATAGACCGGAATACCGTTCGTCCCGCCATTCGGCAGCCGCTCGGAATACACCGCAGTCGAATAATAGACCGTCGCACTGCCGATATGCACCGAACCGTGGTACCCACCCAGTCCACCCGAAGAATCTTCGGCCTCTTCCTGCGGAATCGTTTTGTTGGACAGGGCGAGTTGTTCCCCGCCGTTGGGATCGCCCAGAATCGTCCCACGCGGCAGGATGAAGTTGACGAGCGTGTTCGGCAGGTCAAGACTGCTAAACGCGCCGCCAGAATGCAGGCCGCGAACTTGGCGTTCGATGTCTCCCTTGGCAACAAACTGCGGTCGCCAGCCGGAGAGAAAGAAAGATTTTTTAAAAGTCGAACTGATCGACTTGTTTCCAAAGTACTGGACGATGACATTGTTCAAATGAGCGTCGGCCATCGCTGCAGCCAACATCTTGTCGATGCTCCTCCAATCCTGCGGGTCCCACGAATCCTGACCGCCGACATACAGATTGACGTAACTCAGGTCGCGAATCGTTCGGCCGCCGCGATACTTTAGATCTTCCTGTGGTGTCGACGGGAGATCTGATACTTGGGCATTGGATGTGGGACGTCCGAGTTCCGCTGCTCGTATTGCCTGTTGACGCAACTTTGAACCGCCCGCGGAAGGGAGTTTCGTTTCGCGTTGCAACAGCGGGACAGGGCGCCCATCCACGAAATGTCCGTTCGCAGCCAGTAAATTCAGTGTTTGAGGACCGCCTTGAATTGCGAATCCGCCGCTCGCCATCAACCCGTTCTGAGTTTGAACGACGGTATAGGGGGGCAATGCGGCGAACGGTAAAACTCGGATTGAGGACGCCGCTTGTCCCGGTGCAAGCGTCGGCTGACTGGCGATCGGATGACGGGAAGGGGGGGCAACCATTTGTGGTGGTCTGCCAGAAGCGTAAGGCATGCGTGGCCCCATCAGGCCATTCGAGCATCCTACGCCCCAAACGAGCCATAAAATGCCTGCGCCGAGTAGTAACATCCGTGTCATGGGGACTTTCCTGCGCAATCCATCGCACGAGAAAACGAGATCCGCTCGATAACCGACCGGCAGTTTCAGCCGGTTGATAGCAGATGACAACGGATGTGGCTAGACGCAGTTTTACGGCACCTCGCCTACGGACGACCCCGACGCCGTAATGCCTCGACAACAGCGTCGTCAAGTTGTTTTAAACCCTCATCAGGCCGGATTTTGTAGAATCCGATGTGATAATCAACCACCGTACCATCACGACCAATGACGACCCATAAGGGGAGGGGGGAGCCGAGGCTCGGTGGGTCGCCGAACTGTGTCAAAATTGTTCCGTCATCGACCGCCACATCGTAACCCAGATTCATGAACTCCTGTATCTTTTTTAGAGAGAGTGTTGCCGCTTTCGATTTGTCGCCCCCTGCAAAGCGACCGTCCACGTTGATTCCAACCACTTTCACTCCTCGTTTGCTGCGTTTGTTGTTCAGAAAATCGAGATAGCCAATTTGACCATAGGGCTCGACCAACGCTTCACCTCGATACTCCCAAAAGTGGAGAACAACAACTTTGTCCTGCAGTTCCGCTGGGGGAATGTGGGATCCGTTGGGCAGCTGTAGCGAGAATGGAGGAGCCGGTTGCCCCACAAATTTTTTGGCCAGTGCGTGTGCGCCTTCCAATCGGAGTTCTTGTTGAATGAGATCTTTGGAAATGACCGCGGTCAGACGCGACCATGGCGTGGCCTCGGACATCTTCTGAATTTTGCCAATCGTCGATTGGGACGACTTCAACTGCTCCGCCGTCAATTCGACATTTTTTTGATCGCCAGATCGGGTCAGCGACAACTGAATTTGATGCAGTGAGTCAAAGACGACGTGCGAGTTTTCCAGATCGCTTGCCGGTTGTGTTCGCTGAAACTGGAGTTCGATTTTTAGCTGAAACTCGTCACCTTGACCCATAAAGAGCTTCTCATCCAGAGTCACCAAGATCCCTGTTGCCGCATCCACGGCCAGGGATTGAGAACGTCCAAGTCGAGAGTCAACGTTGACGATCCAGCACTCTCGATCATTGACAGTACGTTTGCCGGAGACGGAGTATTCCACCAGACCATCGTTCCATGAGGCTGGGGCGGAAAGTTTTTCGCGGAATTCAAACAGCGGAGAACGGAGGGGCAGGGGATATTGCTTTCCGTCGTGCGTATGCAGAAGTTGCAATGAGCGTGATCTTTCTGTGTTGGATGATCCCGACAGGAGCAAACCAAATCGCTCCGGCCAAGACCATCCGTCGCCTTGTTCGTCGAGACTCCAAGCCAGATGAGTCGCACTGTCGCCACAGGGAAGTGATACGGCATAAATAGAAAATGTCTTGGCTTCCCTCGGCCCCGTCTTCGTCTGCTGCAGGAGCGTGCCTGTGTATTGCAGTTCTGTTCCCGCCGGCAGGTTAAATACGGCAGGGACGATGAGCATCAGTCCAATCATCAGAGAACTCATTCACGTCGCCTCTCAGGGAGTTAGGGGATTTCTCGCGATTTCAGATCTTCCTTGGGAACGAGTCATCTTGATCGAACGGAGGCAGCACGACAAGCCGCTGATGGAACGTGTTCGACGGCTGTGATGATGCAACTCTTCCGACACAGGGGAATCGAAACGAGGTTCCCAATCCGCTCCATTTCAATAGGCGACGTGACATCGGCAATCGAGGTGTTGACAATCGATTGTCCAAGTATGACGTTGATGATGGACCATGGGGCTGCGGATCATAAAGCTCCGCAAGACTCGTTGACAGTGCCATCGGGAAGCCGATAGCTTAGACGAGATTAAATTTCCCCTGTTCCGGGCGGAACGCTTCATGTTTTTTGAACGGCAAGGATTGAGTCACTATGCCTCGAAGTCGATTCAATGTCATCCGCCTGTGTGTCGCCGCCTGCTGTCTGACGGTGTCCGATCCGGATGTGAACGGTCAGGAACCCAAATCTGGTTTGAAAGGGGGACTGCCGGTTGCCGCAGCCGGTGATCAGGTGATCGTGAAACGCGAGGCTTCGCGCATCATCGATCCGCATAAATATCGTATCCCGTTGTCTCTCGAACCGATCCGAACAGTCACGCTCACTGCTCCCTTTGACGGTCTTGTCAAACAGATTAGCGGGAAGCCGAATTCAAAAGTTCAACCACAAGGTGAGATCGTTCGACTCGACACGACAATTGCCAGATTGCAACTGCTGCGTGCGGAAGCAAATTCAAGAGTTGTCGCCGGTGAAGCAAAACTGGTCAGTGAGAAAGACGATGCTCATAAGGCGGTCGCCGCGGCCCGATTGGAACTCGCCAATGCCGAGCTGGCAATCGTCAAATATAATCTCGAATTATGCGGTATCCGAGCACCGTTTGCCGGCGAGTTGCAGCGAATACTTGTGACGGACGGTCAGTTTGTGAAAGCAGGGGATCCCGTTGCGATTGTCGTCGATGTCGGCAAACTGCTGATTGAGATTCCGGCGGAACGCTCGTTGGTCGAAGTCGGAAAGACCATGACGTTGAAAATCGAAACGACGGACATGGAGGGGAAGGTGGATGCGGTACTGCCGCTGAACAGCCGGTTTGATGGACTGCGTGAGTTGTTTGATTCCGTGGCTTCGGCGGTGATTGTCGTCGAAAACCTAGACGGTCGATTCAAGCCCGGGCAATCGGTGTACGTCCCGTTGATTCCGCGTCAGCCGGTGGTGGAGGTTCAAGCGGGCTCCATCGGCAATTTGCCTGATGGGGAACGCAAGGTTCAAGTCGTTCGCCAGTCGGTGGTCCGTGATGTGCCAGTGCTTTTAATGGGATCGGTTGGTGTGAACCGCGTGTTTGTCAGTGGTCCCTTTGCCGACGGCGACGAGGTGATCACCGAATCTTCACACCAACTCGGTGACGCCTTTCAATTGAAACAGTCGACAACGAATGGATCCGGTTCAGACAACTCGCCGGCGAGTGCCGGCGGAACAAAAAAACCGAAGACAGGAATCGGCTTCTAGCCCATGTCGTGGTTCCAGAGCCGGATCAGGCAACGACGACTGAGACCATAACATTCATGGCGATTCAGCAGGGGAGTGCATGATGGCTGACGAAGAACTGATCGATGGAACGTACACTCTTGTGATGTGTATCGCCACGGGTGGTAGCAGCCAAGTTTGGGAGGTTGTCCAGAAATCAACCGGGCGAAACCTCGCCATGAAACTGCTGAAGGCGGGCTCGTCAGAGTTCAAGCAGAACAAGGTCAGTCTGAAAAACGAAGCCAGTATCTTGAAGACGCTCAATCACCCCTTAATTGTCAAGTTTGAATCGTTTTCCTCTAATCGTGACAATACTTATATGACGATGGAGCACTTTCGTGCTGCCAATCTGAAGTTGCAACTGAAGATGGACATGACCGCCGTTCATGTCCGAGCGCGTCAACTGTTTGAAGGCATCTGCCAAGCAATTTCGTACGTACATTCGCACGGTTGGATTCATCGGGACATCAAACCTGACAATGTTTTGATGAACAAAGCCGGTGAAATTCGGCTGGTCGATTTTTCACTGACCAGCAAGTCTGTCAACTCATTCGTCCAAATGATCGGTGCCGGACGGCCCTCCTCGATTCGGGGAACACGCACTTACATTGCTCCCGAAACGATACGCAAGGAGACTCCGAGATTTCAAACGGACCTCTACAGTCTCGGCATTCTGTTTTTTGAGGTCCTGACTGGAAAAACACCGTTTCAGGCAACAACACCGGATGAACTGCTTCAGAAACACTTGCGTTCCGTCCCCTCCAATGCCTCAGAATTTAATACCAATGTCTCCGCGGAAATGGATCGATTGATCGGCAAACTTCTGAAGAAAAAAATCACAGACCGTCCCGCGAGCATTGATGAGGTTCTGTCGGAATTGAGGCGAATCAAGATCTTCAAGGAGGACGTCACGGAGGAGTTAATTGCGAAACGGAAGACCGAGTCGAGCGATACAATGAGTGAACTGACCGAGGCTCGACTCGATAGTCGAGCCGATGCCAAGTTACGCGTGATCTTGGAGTCAAATCCGGAGATGGCTCAGCAGTTTGAAGAGGATAAGCGAGCGAAAGCCGCGAAAAAGACGACTCTCGAGGATCAGCGAAAAGCGAGCATTCTCAAATCCTCACCGAAGCCCAAACAATCCGACCCGGTTCCGATGCCTCAACCCGTTCCCGCTCCCCCACAGCCTTTCTATCCGCCTCAGGGACAATATCCATTTCCGATGATGCCGATGATGGGTCCGCCCCCCGCAATGATGCCCGGATTTGCAGGCAGGCCGGTCTATCCCGGAATGCAGTATCCGCCCCAATTCCCGCCTCCCTATGCCATGCCGCCAATTATGCCCATGCCTCAGGGGTATCCTGGTGCTGCCGCTCCGATAGCCGCGGGCCCGCATCCGTTTCAGCAGACGCCATCACTACCGCTGCCGCCACGTTTATCGGTTCCGACATCGCCTCTTGTTGCACCGAATACCCAACCGCCGGCCTCGCCTGGAGTGAATCCGCCCGCTGCAGTCACACCGCCGGTTTCACCTCAAGAACTTGAATTCATGACTGAATTGCCCGATGTTCATTGATCTGATATAGGAACAGTGAGTTTCCGCAGGGCCAGTACAGTGAATGCGATTTAAGAATCTGTTTGCGGTACCAATCACCCTTGTTCGAAGTTGGTCTTCGGGCATTTCGCCGGACGAATTTCATCCGTCTCAATCCCAGTTCAAGTTCATCATTCGTTGATGCGGTAGGTTTTGCCACAGCCGTTTCACGTGAGGTCGAGCTTGCGTTGATAGTGTGGTCCATCCGATGAAACCTCAGTCAGTCTTGCCCTTTGAAAAGCCGATTGCCGATCTTGAAGACCAATTGGTAACTCTGGAAAATCAGCCGAGCCCAACTCCGGCAACGCTCGATGCCATCCGCGCTGTGCGGGTCGAAATCGTGAAGCTGAAACGAGAGGTGTTTGAGAATCTCGATGCTTGGCAAACGGTTCAAGTCTCACGGCATCAGGAACGACCGCAGGCGAAAGATTACATCGAACTGATCTGCAGCGAGTTTGTGGAGTTGCATGGTGATCGAGCCTTTGGCGACGATCGCGCGATCCTGACAGGATTCGCTAAGCTCGACGACTTCAAGGTCCTATTGATTGGTCAGCACAAAGGACGGACGCTGAAGGAACGGACCGAGTGTAATTATGGCTGTGCTCATCCCGAGGGTTACCGAAAAGCGTTGCTCAAAATGCAGTTGGCAGCGAAATTCGGAGTGCCGATCGTGTGTTTGATCGATACTCCCGGTGCGTATCCGGGGATTGGCGCCGAGGAACGGGGTCAGGCCTATGCGATTGCAGTCAATCTCCGTGAAATGTCGCGTTTGCCGGTACCGATTATTTGTGTGGTGATTGGTGAGGGGGGGTCCGGCGGTGCCTTGGGATTGGGGATAGGCGATCACGTCGCGATGCTTCAGTTTGCGTATTACTCGGTCATCAGCCCCGAGGGCTGCGCGGGCATTCTGTGGAAAAGCGTCAAGCACGCCGACAAGGCTGCGCGGGCACTTAAATTTACCAGTCGCGATCTGTTGAACCTTGGAGTGGTTGATGAAGTGATCCCCGAACCGCTCGGTGCGGCGCATCGGGATCATCGAGTGATGGCCGCGACCCTCAAGTCGACGATCATTCGAAACCTAAAATTATTGTTAGCGATCTCGACCGATGAATTACTAGAGAGACGCTACCAAAAGTTTCGACGCATTGGCGATTTCGAAGAGCAGGTGACTGGCGGGTCCACCGCCGGTGCCTCAGGAGTTGACGCCTCAGAGTCGTAAATCGGTTCTCGTTTCGCTTTCCGTTGCGAGGGACTCGGTTTGCCATCGGTTTGCCATCTATCGTGTCGCCACCAATTGCCGAACGTTTGGTTCTCAGAATCGCCTGCCTACCGATTGTTGTTGGTCTGGCTTTTTGGGGGTGCGGGGCGTGAGGGTTTGCGATTGGCGGGCATTGGATCGTTCTTAAAACGCCATCTTCCACCCGATAGGCAACGTCCGATAATGTCCGTTATGTTTCTTTTGCGTCAAAAAAAAGCCTATTTTTACAGGGCCAAAAATAATGAATCCGAATCGATCGGCAATGGACGGCTGCGGCGAAGCAACGTCAGAAGTCTTTATGGCTGTCGATCAGTAGCGTCACAGGACCGTCATTCACCAGCTCAACTTCCATGTGTTCTTGGAAGCGGCCGGTCGCGACTGGGATCCCTCGACCGGATACCTCGGCCACGAAGGTTTGGTACAAAAGCTCAGCTTGATCAGGTCGGGCGGCTTTGATGAAGCTTGGTCGTTTCCCTTTGCGACAGTCGCCGTAAAGAGTGAATTGGCTGACCACGAGCATCGCACCACCGATCTCCGCCAGCGAGTGATTCATCTTCTGATTGACGTCCGGGAAGATGCGCAGTCCGACCAGTTTTTCGGCAAGATAGACGGCGTCTTCCTGAGTATCCCCTTCCGCGACTCCAAGTAGCACCATCAACCCGAATCCGATTTCACCGGTGACTTCACCGGCGACCGTGACTTTCGAGCGGGACACGCGTTGAACGACAGCTCGCATTGTGGACTCCTCAGATTCGAAACCACCTCACGGACATGCGCCCTCGGTTGAACTGCTCAGATCAACCGTCGTTGGTCTTTTGATTCCCCGCAGAGCATCGGGAGATGTGCAGCGGCCAAGAAGCTCGTTGGCCATGATCATCGCCGTAATCGGTGAGAGTTGGAGGCCCGCTCGAAAATGGCCAGCGGCTACGGACAGATTAGTCGTCCCCGGCAGTCGACCAATGTGTGGATGTCCGTCGCGCGCATGCGGCCGCAGTCCTGACCAGCATTTCTGAAAACGGGCCGATCCCAGTTGAGGAACCAGTCTGCAGGCGAATTCAATCAGGTCGCAGACCGCTTGGGCGGTATTCTGTTTTTCAAAGCCAACCCGTTCCTCCGTTGAGCCGATCAGGATCCGTCCGTCGGTTCGCGGGACGAGGTATCTCGATCCCTCCTGAATGACACAGTCAAACGGAGCGGGACAAGTTTCGAGCAACACGATTTGTCCACGAACGGGCTCAATCGGTATGTCATGCCCCGCGTGTCGAAGCAGTTCGCGTGACCAAGCCCCGCCCGCGACGACAAATTCTGCTGCAGAGTGTTCCTCACCCGCCGCCGACACGGCAAGAACCCGATCTCCGGTAAAATTGAAGTGGAGCACGGGAGATCCCGTTCGCAGATCCACTCCACGCAAGGTACAGGCCGCGACAAGCGCCTTCAAATGACGCGGGTTTCGAATCTGCCCGAAATCGGGCAGAAAATAGCTGGAAGTGATGTTCGGATTGAGAGCCGGAAAACGGTCTCGAAGTTCCCCGGGTTTCGGGACTTCGACCTGTACGCCTTCGGCTCGCCAAGCAGTGACTTCCGCAGCAAGTTCCGAGCCGTTTGAACGCACTTCCAGTCCGCCAGTTCGGGAGTAGCCGTTATCGATGCCCGTTTCCTGGAGTAGTATTTCGGCCCAATTCGGCCAGAGGACGTGACTCGCAGACCGGAGTCTTGCGTCTGGTGTTGTGGCCCATTCGGGATTGCCTGGCGGCAGCATTCCTGCACCGGCCCAACTCGCTTCTTTCCCAAACTGACCCTGTTCGAGGACGCGCACCGATGCCCCCTGCCCGGCCAATTCCCACGCCATCGACAAACCAATGACTCCACCACCAATGATGATGACGTCAGGGCGCGGAGTGTGAGTCTTGGAATTGGAGGACATCGCAGACATTGATTAAACTCTCCGTCAAAGCACCCCGACTGCAGTGCAGCGGGGGGCCAGGCCTCGTTGTGTGTGGAGCGACAACCCCGAAGATGCGTCAATCACGGCACGATCGGGCAGGGCGACCGACGGTTGATGATCGAGGCTCCGATATCGTGCCGCCGTGCCGAATTGGCCAAGTTTTTCGTTTTCCGAGGGGATCTCGGTCAGCCCAAGAGAGATCGAATGTCGGTGTTGCTGCCAAGCCCCGTCTTCATCACCACGCACCCGCCATTGGCCAGGGAGATCTCGTTTGAGGGCGAGTAATTCAGACGTCTTCCGAGTGGCGGATTGAGTCTCCCAAAGTGGCTCGTCGTTTTGCGATGTGCCGAGACCGATCACGTCCTCGACGTTCCAACGGAAGTCGGCAAACTTCGTGGCATCATACGGGGCCTGAAAAACCAATGGATAATGATCCAAGAACCTGCTCATGCCCTCCTCCACGCTCGGGTCGTCACTCGCAATGATCGCCGCAATTTGGGGCTTTTGCCTTTTTTTCTTGTTCATGATTTCAGTCATCTCTGTTGCACGCGGGCAAACGCAGGGATTCTCGTGTGTGTCTGATTGTCAAATAGTGATTCGATGGAAAATCCCGTTGATGGTGCGGCGAGCAGCGGTTGATGAAGGGTGTTTGGCTCTTGGCGAGTCACCTTATTTTTTACCTTTCTGAGTGGCGAGTGCGTTGGCATAGGCCAGAGCCAAGACTTTACCATCGGTCTGATAAATCTTTTGGAGAGCGGCTTCAGGGGTCTCACCCTCTTGGAGACGTTGTAGGAACTGATTGAATTTTTTCGGGCCGCCGCGTGTCATCATAAAACGGACCAGCGTGAAGCCAATGGGACCGACATCGCTCGGTGCGAATGTGCCGTTCACAAAAATTTCTTCGGGCTTGGCCAGGTGAGCTGCCTTGAGGATTCGGCTGGCTTGGCTGGGGAGTGCCGCGAGGTAGGGGTTTGCCGACGAATGGTGATTGGCGAGGGCCAGTCCCACACCTCGAACCAACCAGTCGGGTGGAGTCACTTCGCTGCGTTTTAGGAACGCGCCAGTGAGGTGCTCAATCAGACTCAGTTGCATTCCGGGCGACGAGTCGCTCGCCTCATCGCCGACGTCGTGGATGGCGATGAATGCCTCGTCCATCGTCGATACGACCTGCGAGTGGCCGATGATCTCACGCGGAACGTCCCGCTTGTGAACGGAGTTGCTGAACTCTTCGTAACCGAATCGTTCCTTGAAAACAAAAATGGTTAACCGTCCCTTCCAGAGTTGGTCGGTCGGTACGTTGAATGATTGACGGAGCGATGTCGAATAGTCTGATGCCCACGTGTCGATTTGCCTCAGGCGGTCTTCCGTGACGTTTCCCATGACGAGGAACGCGTTGCTGGTGATCTGACTGGGTGTCTCTGTTGGGAATGTCCGTCTCCATTGGTCTTCGGAGTCCCGCAATCGTTTTGCTGCGAACTCTTTCGGAGTCAGTCTCGCCAGTTTTTCGGCGGTCACCTCTTCGTCCGTCGGAATCAGTTGGCGGAGCGGTCGCTTGGCATCGGAAGCATCGAATTTGGCCCCCTCCTCGATCCATGTCCCCACGTCCGCATACCACTGTTTCTGAAATCTCGCCTCACCACGAGGCATCTCGCCACTCGTGAGTAATTCAAACAGCTTGCTCCCTGCGAGATTCCCGGCAATGACGACTCGTCCACTGTCTCCACCCTGCATGAGTTTCTCAAATGTTGTCATCGACAAACCACCGCGCTTCTGGTCCTCGTTGTGACATCCTGCGCAGATGTTGACTAGAGTTGGGGCAATCTCCTTGATGAAGGAGACCTTTTCATTTCCGGTGGGTCTGGCAATCTCGATCATTGTCGTGGGGCTTGGCTGTTTCTGAGGATGCGGCAACGATCCGATCGCCCGACCAAACCGAGTTTTGGCTTTTTCGAGTTGGAGGCGGATTGGCTTCAGTGCCGAGTCGGTTTCGGAAATTGATGAACGGATGATGAAGTGGGCCAGTTTTTCCTCGACCTCGGTTAAGGCCGCTGCCGCATCCTCAAACTTCTGCTGGGTAGTCAGCGATGAAGCCCTTGTAATCTCGGAACCGATAATCTTCAATTCCTTTTTCTGTTCGAGAGTTGCTGCTGCTAAGGAATTGTTGAAAACCGCAACTGTCATCAGGATCGTAAAACACTCAGTCCGAAAAGTGCGGATTCGTGGCATGGCATCAAGTTCCCTTGGAGGCTCTGCGCCTCTGCCCGCCGCATCGCAGGAACAACACTCACGAGACGGACAGCACGTGACCAACAGTCTAGCCGGCTGCCTCACCTGGCAACAGACTGCACAATCTTTCACAGTACGGCAGATTTGTGTCGACGATCCCATTGAGACGCATCCTCCAACGCGATAATGTCAGATGCGGAATCCACTGGAAATGTTTGCTCCTCGTTCCCCCCTGCTCTGCCATGTGACTGGAACCCGCTGATGACAACGGACCTCTCGGATATCGAACGAAAACGCGATCGACTGCTGGAAATCGTCGCCGATTACGGCCGTGTTGCAGTCGCCTTCTCTGCGGGGGTGGATAGTACGGTGGTTGCCATGGCGGCCCAGCAGGCTTGTGGTGAAAAAGCTGTCGCGGTCACAGCCGTGAGCGACAGTTTGGCAATCGGCGAACGTGAGCAGGCGGCAGAATTGGCGGGTCTGATCGGGATTCGGCATGTAGTGATCGAAACGGGCGAATTCTCGGACCCAAACTATTTAAAGAATCCGATCAACCGCTGTTATTTCTGCAAGTCAGAACTGTATGCGAGGTTGATCGAACGGGCACCCTCTCTGGGTGTCGATGTCCTCGCGAATGGTGCGAATCTGGATGATCAGGGTGACTATCGTCCCGGTCTGCGTGCGGCCAAAGAGTTCCAAGTCCGGTCGCCACTCATCGAAGCGGAGTTTACGAAGTCTGATGTCCGCGAGTTGGCTCGGAACTGGAACCTGCCCGTGTGGGACAAACCTGCCAGCCCCTGTCTGTCGAGCCGGATTGCCTATGGTGTTGAGGTCACGGCCGAACGCGTTCACCGGATTGATGCCGCAGAACGGTTCCTGCGCGGCGAGTTAGGACTGCGTGAGTTACGCGTTCGTTGCGAGGCCAATGAATTGGCGAGGATTGAAGTCTGCTCCGACGCCATTCCGTTGGTAACATCCCCTGCCCTGCTGGCAAGAGTCCGAGCCGAGCTGCATCGGCTCGGCTTCCGCTATGTCACCTTGGACTTAGATGGATTCCGATCGGGTAGTCTCAACGCTGCGATTGATACCGTGAATTTGGAAATTTTGCCCTGAGGGGAGAACCGAAGGCCGTTCGATCATTCGGCGTCACATCGAACGGCCTTGGATCTGGCGCCAACCGTCCGGCGAAACGGTACCTCGAATGGTGATCGTAGTCCGAGGAACGGTGGGCGTTGCTCGAGACAGTCCGGTCATCCCTGCAACAGTGTTGGATCAATTTCGACGGCGTGTCTTTTCCACCATTCCGCGGCGTTCTCGTATCGCCAGCGTCCGGCGTCGTGACATCCTGCGAGCGATTGTGCCATCTCGCTGGGCGTGTTGAAACGTTGCTCGGAATCCTTCGACAGACATCGCAGCAATACGCTCTCGAGGTCTTTCGGAATTTCGGAATTCCAGTGTGACGGCGGCAGGAGTTCATCTTTGGCATGCGCCAGCATCAGTCGCCACGTCGATTTCCGCTCGAAGGGCGGCCGTCCGGTGAGCAGAAAGTATCCGACACCCCCCAACGAATAAATGTCAGTACGTCCATCGAGCTTTTGTCCGGCGGCTTGTTCTGGGGACATATAGAGCGGCGAACCGGCGAAGGGCGTCTCTGCGTGAGGATCATGGAAGTTGTTGCTTTCATTCCGCTGTAAGACGAGACCGAAGTCGAACAGTTTCGTCACGTCATAGACACCGCCTCTCTTCGCCGCAAAAATGTTTGCCGGCTTGAGATCGCGATGGATCAGCCCCAGATTGTGAGCTTCCTGCAGAGCCCAACAGGTTTGACTTAAGAAATGGATCGCTCGAGCCGGAGGCATTGGCCCAAACTTTTCGACCAAATCGGAAAGACTCGAACCCCGCAGGTACTCCATCACGTAGAAAAATGTTCCATCATCGGTGTGGCCGTAGTCGAAAATTTCGATGGTATTCCAGTGAGACAGGCGGGCGGTGCTGCGAACTTCCCGCTCAAATCGCCTCAACGCCGAAGGGTCGGCCCCGTGAGTTGTACGAATTACTTTGATGGCGCAGGGGCGTTTCAAAAGTTTATGCTCGGCAAGAAAGACGTTTCCCATCCCTCCTCGTCCCAACTCCTGCTTCAGACGGTATTGCCCGACATGGTCTGTTGGGTGAGACTTGCAACGCAGGGACGTCGACGCGTAGGTCCCGTAGGTCGCAACGATTCCCGTGACGATCAATGCCAAGCCGATTTCAACAAGTCGCATCGCGTCGATGACCTCGGTAATTTTTGGCGCAACGCACCAGACGACAAACATGGCAACTGTGGGAGCGGTCACGGGCGGAATCATCATCAACGCCGTTCGTTTCCACCCATGGGGCATCAGCATCCCGTAGGCTAGCATGATCACGGCGAGTCCCAACGTTCCCGAATAGAAGACGGCAATCTGCTGAGGGACATCGCCCGCCTCGATGGCTCTGATCAGAAAGGCGATCTGAAAGAAAACCACGAACGCACAGAGTGGCCCAAACAACAAAAGTTCGATTCGACGCAACTTCCGGGTCGAGAGTACGCCCGGTGAAGCCAGCATGCCGAGGCAGCCAACACAAATCACCAGACTGACGCTGCGCATCAACGAAATCATGGGAACATCAAGAAACATCGCCCGCCCATAAAAGACGAGTAAGCAGGCAAGGCTGATGATCGATGCGGCCTGTAAACGTGATTGAAATAACTCCATCGGGTCGCCGACGGCTGCTGCTGCTGCTCGTCTGTCGTCTTCAGGGATTCTTAGGCCGAAGGCCGGACTCGTTGACGCCATGCTATCCGGAGTGGTGCTCTGACTTGGAACCTCATGAGGGTCCAAGGTCGAACAAAAATCGATGCTCCTCCCGATGAGAGTCGCTTCTATCGATTCCCAGTCATCCCGAGGGGCACTGACGAGCGACACGGCTCCCCCTGTATTTATTTCTTTGAGTCACGCAGCTTAGTAACTGATATGAAAACCCAGAGGTCATCTCACCACGGTGCTCTAATATCGACCAAGTAGGTCAAGAAGTTACCGGCCGACTCGATTCAGATCTCAAATCAAACGAAATTTGTACCGAAAAGATCGAACGTAGCATCGGAGTCAAATCGTCGCCGACACGTTCGCCCGTCAACCCCACTGCCGATCGTCTGCAGATGATCGGGGTGACAGCCCGAACCGAATTTGCGGCATAACCGGAACCGTCGAATAGCCGTTCCATCGAGCGGATTTCCGCGATCGGTGGATCGCTTCAAGAGCATCGGTCGCAGTTCTTCCCCATGCCGAAAGCAGAAGGATTCCAACGGTGGTGTCGGCCCCGCTGGCATCGGATCCAGTCACCCGATGCCAGGCACCGGGAAGGCTTTGCAGAAGGATTGAATGTCGCCGCGCACGCGTGCGATCACCTCGACGTCATCCGGCGATTTCAGCACGGACAGAATCCACCGCCCCACGAGTTTCATCTCATCCTGCGTCATGCCGCGAGTCGTGAGCGCCGCCGTACCGATTCGGATTCCACTGGGGTCAAGTGCTTTCCTCTGATCGAATGGAATCATGTTCTTATTCACGGTAATGCCGGCCTGATCGAGGGCTTTCTCGGCGATCTTGCCAGTCAGGTCGATGGACGTCACGTCGCACAGCATCAGGTGATTATCTGTGCCGTTACTGCTGAGTCTGATCCCGCCGCTGATCAGAGTCTCCGCTAGCGTCTTCGCATTGGTGACGATCTGTCGGGCATAAATTTTAAACGAGGGCTGTATCGCCTCCGCAAAACAAATGGCCTTGGCCGCCACCACGTGCATCAGCGGCCCGCCTTGCACTCCGGGGAAGACGGATCTGTCCAGATCCTTGCTAAACTCCTTTCTGCACAGGACGAAACCGGATCGAGGTCCACGCAACGTTTTGTGTGAGGTGCTCGTCACGAAGTCGGCAACCGGCACGGGACTATTATGGACACCACCGGCAACGAGTCCCGAGTAGTGAGCCATATCGACCCACAACTTGGCGCCCACATCACGGGCAATATCGGCGAATTTCGCATGATCGATTTCGCGAGGATAGGCACTCGCCCCGGCCAAGATCAGCTTAGGTTTGTGCTCGCGAGCCAATGCCGCCACCTCGTCAAAATCGATCCGGTGATCGGACTCACGCACGCCGTACGGAATTGGCCGATATAACTGCCCGGAGAAGTTGAGTGGATGACCGTGAGTCAGATGACCACCGTGAGACAGATTCATGGCGAGATACGAATCACCCGGCTTCATCAGTGTCAAATAGACAGCCATGTTTGCCTGAGACCCCGCATGCGGCTGGACATTGACATGCTCGGCCCCAAACAACTGCTTGGCGCGCTCGATGGCAAGCAATTCAATCTGATCGACATACTCGCACCCGCCGTAGTACCTGCGACCAGGGTAGCCTTCCGCATATTTGTTTGTGAGAATCGTCCCCGTCGCTTCGAGTACGGCCGCCGACGCATAATTTTCGGAAGCGATCAGTTCCAGACCATCATGCTGGCGAATTTGTTCAGCGCGGATGGCATCCCACAACGCGGGATCATTCGATTGTTGTGCTGACATGACGTGCAAATTCCTTTGTTCACTAAAACAACGATTGAGGTGACCGCCGTAGTCAGACAAAACTGTCGTGATCTCTCGTGGTCAAGACACCGATTCCTCTTGTATCCGCGACGTTCACTTCCGGACTCTCAGTGCCTTATACTCTCCCGACCAAATTGTAGGCTACCCCTCCAGCGAAACACCATGAATAATCCCGTCGATTCTGCTGCAAAGCCGATCCCCCATGCACCAATTTTGCTGGGTGAGCATGTTGCCTTTACGGGGACTCTGGCCTCGATGACTCATCGCCAAGCGATGAGTCTCGTCGAGCAGCATGGCGGTTCAGCAGGACAGAATGTCAGCCAACAAACGACCCTGATGGTGATTGGTGAGGAAGGTTGGCCGTTGGAAGCGGATGGTCGCATTTCCACTAAGCTGGAGCAGGCTCGCCTGCTCTTTGATCAGGGGAAACCGCTGCGCATTCTGTCCGAATCGGAATGGCTCAGACTCATGGCTGTTGAACCCCAAGAACGGAAACAGCAACAACTCTATACGCCTGCGATGCTCAGTCAAATTTTGAACATTCCAGTTCACCAAATTCGTCGATGGGAACGCAGCGGACTCATTCGTTCCGTGAAGAAAGTTTATCGACTGCCATACTTCGATTTTCAAGAAGTGACCGGCGCTCGGCGGCTTTCCGAGTTGGCCAATTCTGGAGTTAGTCTTGACGAGTTGGCTGCTGGGCTAGAGCGTTTGAAATCAATTCTTCCGGACATCGAACGACCGCTGGCTCAGCTGGAAATTCTTTCACGCGGAACGAAAATTCTGTATCGCGACGCAGCAGGTCTGGTGGAACCTTCGAGCGGGCAACGGGTCTTTGACTTCGAGCCGGCAGCGATCCCCTGCCCTGACGAGGAAGTCGCAATCATTCCACTGCGTCCGTGCGATCCCGTCGAGCCGAAACCGGGGGCAATCGATCACAAGGAATGGACTGCGGACGATTGGTTTCGGGAAGGCTGTCGCCTGACGGAAGAGGAGCGGACGGATGCGGCCATTGAAGCATTTCGATTGGCGTTGATCGATGATCCGCTCAATCCCGCACACCATTTCCACCTTGCGGATGCCCTCTATCGTGAGCGACGAACGGAGGCGGCCATCGAAAGATATTACATGGTTGTCGAGTTGGATCACGATTTTCTCGAAGCGTGGGTCCAACTCGGATGTCTGCTGGCAGAGATCGGTAAGCTGGACGCGGCGTTGGATGCACTTCGAGTGGCTCTCGAACTGCATCCGGATTTCCCCGATGCGCACTTTCATTTAGCAGAGCTTCTTGAACGCTGCGGCGAACGCGAAGAGGCCGGGACTCACTGGCGACGTTATCTCGAATTTGACCGACGGGGACCTTGGGCCGAAATGGCGAGACAACGACTCGATTCCTAGCCGCCCCCTGATCACTCTGGGTGTGCAACCTCTTTGACTCCGCTGATGGCGTGCGGATCGTGACCCTGCGATTGGTGCTGACTTGTCCACCAGGTCACGCCGACCATCAGGAAAAGGGAGATACAGAACACCAGTGCCAGCAAAATGCCGACATGTTCCCCAGCGGATCGATCACTCTCAGCAAAGTCGTGGAGTTCTGATTTTTCGAAACGCATGCCGCCTCCTTCGGAAGCAGGTTCGTTTGTCAAATTGGATGCATGATCCGCGGAAATGGTGACACCATCAGTAGTCATGAACAATTCTCTCCCCACCGATTCCTAGCGAAGCGCCTCAGACGACTCTCGTGAATCACACGGATTTTCCAGCCCAACATTGCGGAAGGGGACCCGTCTGTCAATCCTGAGACTCAGCCAGCCGAGTATTCTGAACGGAATCGGCATCGATGTCGAGTCTGTGCGATTGAACGACTCCGCTCCGTTAGACTCAGTCCCCACAACAGGGACAAATGTCCGGAACGAAGACGGTGAGGGTCGCGGAATAATGGGTTGAGTCATATCCCTCGCCCTTCTCCTCGATCTTGTGACGTGTGACGGCGAGATAATAGTTGCCGGTTTTTGGCGTAAACGAACAGCGGCCCTTTTCGTTGGTTTTCCGTTCGTAATTTGCATCGAAACCCTCCGCGAGCAACTCCCCTCGCGGAATGAATGAGACACGAGCATCCGGCAACGGCTGTCCCCGGAAGAGTACTTTGATTCGAATCGGGATACCGGGCGCCATCGGAGTCACAGGATTGGCCTCGGCCACGATCTCCAGTGTGTGGCCGAGGATCTTCTCGTAACCGGGATGCTCGTGTGGAATATTCTGCATTGATGTTGAGACGACAAAAAATGTCTTGCCACTTTTCACGCTGCGGGTCGGTTGACCATGGTTCACGATCGTGTCAAGGGTATGGTCCACCATATACAGCCCGGGTTCTGAAGCGGCAAATTTCGTGGTCCAATAGCCTTCCTTCGGCACGTAGCCGAGATCCACCAGCCGATCCTTGACGTCGAACACGTTGCCTGTCACGTCATGAATTTTCAACGAAGCATTGGCGAGCGTGATTTTGCCGGCCAGTTTGAAATCGCGATGATCGTTTCCGTGATTGCCAAGCATCAGGTCGACGTGAACAGAATCCCCCACTCGAATAATGTTCGTATTGGTTTGTACCCAGGTGTCATGGGCATTTGATGTCAAATCCAGCCCTAGCAATAAGGTCAAAAAGACAAATGGACGTCGCACGACATTTCTCCCTAGACTGGAACGCAGTGGTGCAAAAACGGTGCGAAAATATCGCCGCGGTTTTTCACGATCGAGCAGATGATACCAACATTCTGAGGCAGCGGCAGCGGCGATATGCCAGATCCATGACCGTTGTTTGCGATGTCCCGTCGAGTTGGTTTTACGCAGGCTCAAAAAGAGCCTTCCTCGTCAGCGAGTTTCGAGGGTAGCCTGCCGATCGGGCACGATAAAAACGCCGCCGTGAATGTGATGTTTGGCGAGTTTTCTGTGTCCGTCCGGCAATTTTTCGGATACCACGTTCGTTAAAATCGAGTCGCCCGTGGAGATGTCCGAGACAGCGATTACGACGATGCCCGTTGCGGCTCTGTGGGTCCCGATCAAAACCAACGGACGCGTTGGGGAGGATCTTCGGTCAAATCCGCACGAACGCGACACCGTGCACGAGAGAGCTCGCCACCTATGGAAATAAGGAATGCGGCCCAATGACGTTGCTGCGGTCAACGCCTAGGCACAGCTCGCCAATCGCGCCCTGCTTTCCGCGGTTGTGATGCGCCACGGGCTCGGAAAGAGTCTCAAAGGGTTAGAGAAAAGCTATGGCCGCCCGCAATGCGTGTCCAGAGTGGATTGTGGATCGGTGGCAGCTGCTCGCTCGCTCGTTCCACAAGCCGTTAGACGAGTTTTCACACACGCGGATGGTTGGAGGTAAAAAGGGGTTTCGCGGGGAGTTCCACCCTCTGCAGAAATGCGATTTGTCAGATGCCGTGCATGAGTGGCGGCCGACACAGCGTTTCAACGCATTTCGAAAAAACAGCATTGATTTCGAAAAAACAGCATTGAGAGGGGCGATGGATCGGTCCGGGGAATCAGCGAAGAGAGTGATTTCGGGGGACATCCAATCCTTCCATACGGTGCGTGGGTCACAGGTTTTTGGGCCGCTTACAGTGCCGTGTTGACTTCGGTGGGAGTGTTGCACTCGAACGGACAATCCGGCTATACAGGAAGAATGCCTACGACAGTTAGGCCGCTTCTGATCAATTCCGGAGAGTGTGATGTTAACTGCTGAATCGCGACTGCGTGACTTTCCTTCTTTGACGGGCATGACCTATCTCAATACGGCGGCGGAAGGGATTCCGCCACTCGCTGTTCGAGCGGGTTTGGAACAATATTTTCGTGATAAGCAATTGGGCATGGACGGTCGGATCTTGCATAAGCAGGCCTTCGCGGAAACGCAAGCTCTGGTGGCTGATCTGTACGGTTTGACAGCATCGGAAATAGGCATTTGCTCATGTTCTTCTGAGGCGTTCAATCTGGCTTCAATGGCGCTGCAGTTGCGTGACACGGATGAAGTCATCATCAATGATCTCGACTATCCGTCAGGAGCATCTCCGTGGTTGCTAAGCACCTGCCCTGCGACTGTTCGTGTTTGGAAATCGAGAGAGGGCGCTCTGCGATTGGAAGACCTCGCCGGATTACTGACGCCAAAAACAAGATTGGTGGCGGTCTCACTCGTCAGTTTTTTCAACGGTTTTCGTCTCTCTATTCCACAAGTTGCAGAAATCGTCCAGCGACATTCCTCCGCATTGTTGAGCGTTGATGTGACCCAGGCGCTTGGCCGCATTCCTCTGGTTCTCACCGGAGCCGACCTGATTGTCAGCAGTACACACAAATGGATCTTAGCCAGCCACGGGGGAGGGTTGGTGGGTGTCCCCCAGGCGCGAGAGCAAACTTGGCACGTTCCTGCGGGGGGATGGTACAACTTGAAGGACCCCTTTGGCCCGAATCGATTTGAGGAAGTCGTGACACTTCCTGGGGCTGCCGGGTTTTCTGTGGGGATGCCGAATTTCCCGGCGATTTATATGGTGCGTGCGGCACTGAGTTATCTGCAGGAGGTCGGTATCTCGGCCATCGATGCTGCTGCGAAGCCGTTGGTGGAACAATGCCTGGAAGGCATTGCAAAGCTACCTGTGGAACTGCTGACACCACGCGACAACTCCGCAATCGCCGGAATTATCGGATTCCGGCATCCTTCCGCCGAGTCGCTCAGCAAACAGCTTCGGGACAATCAAATTCACATCATGTCACATGCCGGACGGCTGCGCATTGCTATCCACGGATACAACACACACCAAGACATCGAAACGTTTCTCCGTACGTTATCGACAATTTTAAAAGGTTGAGCTATCGGGCCGCGTCAGCGTCACTACGCAGCGGCTGATTCCATGCGGTCAGAATGAAGATTCGAGTTCTGACAAGAAATGGGTGTAAAACTTGCCCATTCAGGCTAAGAGACCTTGGACGACGTTGCCCCGGACGTCGGTCAGGCGATAATCGCGGCCTTGGAAACGGTGGGTGAGCTGCGTGTGATCAAAGCCCAGAAGATGCAGTAGCGTGGCGTGCAAGTCATGAACGTGCACCGGATCCTTGACCACATTGAATCCGAACTCATCGGTTTGCCCATGGATGTGGCCGGATTTCAGGCCGCCGCCAGCCATCCACATGCTGAAACAGCGGTTATGATGGTCTCGACCATCGTCGCCACCTTGCACCATTGGTGTCCGACCAAATTCTCCGCCCCAGACGACCAGCGTCTCTTGGAGCAGACCGCGCTGTTTCAGGTCACGTACCAACGCGGCACTCGCCTTGTCCGTTTCAAGAGCATTTTGCTTGATTCGAGACGTGAGACCATTGTGATGATCCCAGACTTCGTTGAACAATTGCACGAATCGAACGCCCCGCTCAATCAGCCGCCGTGCAAGCAGGCAGTTGCGTGCGTAGCTGGCCTCCTTGGGGTCCTTGATGCCATACATTTCCAAAACATCTGACGATTCGCTACTGAGATCCATCAACTCGGGCGCACTCGATTGCAGTCGATAGGCCATTTCATAACTTTGAATCCGCGCCGCAGTCTCTTGGTCACCGGCCGCTTCCAGCGTCATATGATTCAGTCGTTGCAATGTATCCAGCGTGGCACGTTGCGTTTCCTGATCGATGCCGTGAGGGTTCGACAAATAGAGGACCGGATCACCCGCACTGCGAAAGGGAATGCCACTGTAGGGTGTTGGCAGAAAACCAGAACCGTAGTTGCTCGCGCCGCCACTGGTTCCTCGGGCACTTGTCAGCACGACAAATCCCGGCAAGTCATCACAATGGCTGCCCAGTCCATACAGGGTCCATGATCCGAAGCTCGGACGACCGAATTGTTGCGATCCGGTATTCATCATGATCTGCGCAGGAGCATGATTCACCGCGTCGGTCTGCATCGATCGAACAAGGCAGATATCGTCAGCAAGGCTGGCTGTAAACGGCAGCAACTCACTCAATTCCATGCCACACTGACCGTGCCGCTCGAACTTGTACTTTGCTCCAAGGAGGGCCGAATTGGGGTTGATGAATGCCGCGCGATATCCTTTGAGCAGCTCCGCCGGTGGAAGTTCGCCGTTTCGTTTGGTCAACTCAGGTTTTGGATCGAATAACTCCAGATGGCTCGGTGCACCTGCGTTAAACAGATAGATCACGCGTTTGGCCTTGGCGGGAAAGTGTGGCTCTCGCACGGACAGTGATTGGCTCGCTCCGGGAGGCGACGTCGCCTCACCCGCAGCCAATGACCTCGCTGCAATTCCTGCAAGACCGATCCCGCAATCTCTCAGAAACCAACGGCGGCTGAGGTATTGTGCCCGTGCGGTTCGAAGCGCTTGATCGAGATTCATGGGGACCTTCAATTTTTGCTGATTGTTTCGTCGAGGTTCAAGAGAACGCGAGCCACTAGTGTCCATGCCGCAGCGTCTTGCGGCGTCACGTCGGGCGGAAGTTGCGGAAGTTTCGTTGAATCACCGGTTGCCACTTCACGGATGTCGAGCCACCCTTCCGCAAGACGTTTCCGCCGAGATTTCAGTAAGGCCATAACTTCTTCGCGTTCGACCGAGTTTGGTAATCTTGAGGTGCAAAGACGAAAAGCATGGTTGGCTCGCAGGGAGTCGTCGGATCCCCCCTCTCTCAGAATTCTTAGGGCCATCGCCTGAGCAGCTTCCATGAAAATGACCTCGTTTAATCCAGTCAACGCCGCCATCGGTGTATTGGAACGGATGCGCCGCGCGCAGGAGAAGTCACTGCTCGGAGCATCGAAACTTGATAGGACCGGGTCTGGCATGGAACGCTTGCGAAATCCGTAAACCGTTCGACGGTAACGATCCGGTCCCTCTGCAGGTTTCCAATACTTCGGATAGGAGAAGTTGTATTCCAAAACATTCTGGGGAACAGGAGGAATGATTCCTGCTCCACCTAGCTTATGGGTCATCAGTCCCGAGGCCGACAAGGCGATATCCCGGACAACTTCCGCTTCTGCTCGAAATCGTGAACCCCGTGCAAGGAAACGATTGTGCGGATCTCGTTCTTTCAATTCTGGCGTGACATTGGAATTCTGTTGATAGGTGGAACTCGTCACAATCCTTCGAATCAGATGCTTCTGACTCCACCCGTGTTCCATGAAATCGACAGCCAACCAATCGAGCAGATCGAGATACTCTGGCACAGCAGCGCGCGTTCCAAAATCTTCGGATGTCTCCACCAATCCCTCGCCGAAGAGTGCCTGCCAGACGCGATTCACGGCCACGCGAGCCGTCAAGGGAGAGCGTTTGTCGGCTAGCCAGCGCGCGAATGCCAAGCGATCAGGGACCGACGGAGTGTCCATCGGATGAAAGGCGGCCGGGATCCGCGGTTGAATCATCCGCCCCGACTGATTCCACACTCCCCGTTCCAATAAATATGTCGGACGAACATACTCGTCCCGTCGTTCTGTGACGTGGAGCACCGATGTCAGGGCCGAGGGATATTTTTTCCATTCCGCGTCGATTTCCGCATTCAGCGGTTGGATGTCAGACACGGTGTGACGCCAGGCAGAAAAAAGGGATGCGTCTTGATCGGGAGTGCGTTCCGCTGGCGGAATCCGCATGGCCAAGATGGCTGAGTAATCGACGGGCAGAGCCACCACCGCTGGTGCTGTTGTCAGGCTCACTCGGCAACGGCCGAGCATCTCCTCCCCACTGGTTCGCAGAGCGAACTTCAGCTTCGTTCCTGCGGGCAGGTCCAGCGGGGTCGGGAATTGGATCACAGCGACGGAGGCCTGATTTCGGCATCCATTCCCGCGATCGGCTTTCCACCACGTGTCAGCGACCCCGTCAATCAAAAGGGCCACAGGGCCTTTGACCGTCTTATCTTCTTTCTGCTCCGACTCAGAAAAATCGGCACTCGCATTGATCAATTGGATTTTTTCCCAATCCGTGGATCCTGGTTTCTGCGACGAGAGTTCGAGGTCTGTGATTCTCCATGCTCCTCCAACGCCACGTCCGGGCCCCCGGAATGGTAAGTCCCCGTGAGTCAAAACTTCGAGTTGCAAGCCTGTGAGGCCTTGTCTGTTTGGCTCGGAAATTATGAAAATATCGCCGCTGACATGACCTTGCATCAGAATCGATTTGTCAGGCAATTGCGTCGGATGATTGACGCCGCTGCTGCTGCCGAGTTCGCTGGCTTCCAGAGGAATCCAGTCCACTTGGTGCTTGATAACGTGACCCTCCCAGTCGGACAGTTCCTGTTTCCAGTGTGGGTGCTGGCTCCGGATCCGTCCCTCGATCTCCTGAATGGATTGGTGGATCTTATCGATCTGCTGCTGTTGCTCCGCGGTGTAAACCCACGATTGGGCTTCGTAAGAGTTATTGAGAAATGCAAACATTCCGTAGTAGTCTTCGTGGGAGATCGGGTCAAATTTGTGGGAGTGGCACTGAGCACATTGAGTGGAAAGGCCAAGGACAGCTTTTCCGAGACAGTCGATTCGATCGAACATCTCCACCGTTCGAAACTCTTCGGCGATGATCGCCCCTTCTTCGTTGATCATGCTGTTGCGGAGGAATCCGGTGGCAATCATCTGCTCCTGCGTGGAGCCTGGGAGCAGATCCCCGGCAATCTGTTCGATCAGAAATTGATCATAGGGGTGATCGCGATTGAGTGAATTGATCACCCAGTCTCGCCAGATCCATTGGTCTCGTTTGAGGTCTTTTTCGTAGCCGTTGGTGTCGGAATAACGCGCCACGTCGAGCCAGTGTCGAGCCCATTTTTCGCCGTAACGTTCGCTCTTCAGAAGCGTCTCGATGGTCACGGTCATTCCTTGTTTTTCAAACGCATCGACATCGTCTGGCGTAGGACACAGCCCCACCAAATCGAGATACAATCGGCGACAGAGCGTCGATGTCTTCGCCGGTACGGAAGGCCGCAACTGTAACAACTGAAGGTGCGAGGCCACAAAAGCGTCTACGGGATGCGCAGGACCATTGGCAGGAAGCGGCTGTTTTTGCGGCGAAACAAAGGCCCAATGCGGCGAATAGTTCGCCCCCTGACTAATCCATCTCGTCAATGTCTCGATCTGATCACCTGTCAGAGGTTTGTTTTCCTTGGGAGGGGGCATGACCTGATCCGGATCGTGAGATGTCACTCGACGAATCATTTCGCTCATCCCCGATTTGCCAGAGACCACGGCCGGTATTCCTGAATCGCCTCCCTTGAGGACGAACTCGCGAGTATCCAGCCGCAATCCCCCCTGCCGACTGGCCTCGTCGCCTCCATGACACTGGAGGCAATGCTCGGCCAGTATGGACTGGACTTCTCGCTGAAAATCAACGGGCTGAGCGTTGGCCGCTACGCCCATGAAGAACGCGTTTGTGAGGCAGACGACGCAGACCACCTGCGTCGTGGATAATCGAAATCGACAAATCATGGCAGACACAATCCTAGGAGAGTTCAAATCCCGCTTTGGCATCGTCACCGGATTGCCAAACTGCCGGACGGCACGACTTTCCACATGCGGGGATCGTACCCCAGTCGACCAACGTGGCACAACCAATTCCTCGGGTTTTCGGTGCCGCATCAATCCCGCATGGCCTGCGGAAGGAATTCCCTCAGCCCGATCGATCTCAAAGGTACCAAAAAACGTGTGCTGCTCGGTGTGGAATGGCTCGGGACTCTCGCGAGCATCGGATTCAAGTGATGCGTTATCGAGCGGGACGATTGCCACGATTGAGTGAGACACCGTGAGCGGATGATAATCTCTTCGAATCTTCCCGCAACGTCCGGCCCGGCGAGGCATGAACAAGCAGCGGAGTTGGCACGAACCCCACGGATTCCGCAGTCAATCCATTACCTTATCCGTTCTGCGGTGGAAGAGCCCATAAAATCCGCTCCGACGGAAATGGGGTTGACTCTCGTGAAGCACGACCTTCGACCCAAGTGGTTGGAAAGGTTATGAGACGTGCCTGCAAACAGGGGTTTCACATGTTTGTAGGCACGCCAAATTCAAAAATGCCATCGCGGACGATCAGTAGCCGCCCCCCCACAGACCCGAAGTCTGATTGGTTGTACCGCCGAATATCTCGGCCCCTGTTTTCGTTGCTAGGGCGAACCATGTTTCGCTGTCAATGTTGTCGCTGTTCCAGCGGACGCTGCTGTCACAGTAGAGCACCATCACTCCGCCCGTATGCCGACTTCTCGCCGCGGTCAGCCCACAATTGTGAGATTTATTGCCGCAATCAAAACTCTGCGAGTTCGGCGTCAAGGCATGGTTGTAAAGCGTATCGCCGAAATGCCCATTCATCCACCGCGCGCCGCGAATACCAGACCAGAACCCTGTGGCTCCCACGACGCAATTTGTGGGACTGGTATCCGTTCCGGTGATCGTATCGTTCTGACTCGCGGTCAGTGTCAGTACTTGTTGGTCTGGCTTGATCGGAGTGGTTGTCGCCGCAATCGACGGAGCGGTGCTGGATCCACTCCCACCGCTGTATCCCATCCCCAGGGTTTGCTCACTGAAGGCGACGGTGTTCGACATCCCGTCGAGGACATCGCGAAATCTGACGATCCCCAACAACTTCAGGTCCATCATCACGCCATCGCCTTTGCGAATGTAACGCGTCGTAGCCGTTTTGCCGCTTCCCGTGCAAGCAACATAGTTTGTCGGTGCGTATGTGTTCCCGAAAAATTTCCCGCTATCACTGGGGCAAAGATACGTGGGGATGATCGTCATCGCCGCGATCGTATTCGTGGCGAAAGGCGAGACGGGAGGCTCAGGAAATGAACCGGGAGCGGTGTTGAAGTCGATCAGATTGTAAAGACTTCCCTTGTCCAGATAGGGCAGGATTGCGGCGTGGGTCGAGAAAACCATCGGATAGCCCACCCGACCCGGCGGAAAGCTTCCGTGCGTCGATTCGTAGTTATGAATCGCTAATCCGATCTGCTTGAGGTTGTTGCTACAGTGCGTCCGCCTCGCGGCTTCCCGAGCGCGTTGAATCGCTGGTAAAAGCAATGAAATCAAAACCGCGATGATGGCGATCACGACGAGTAATTCAATCAGAGTAAAGCCGCGCTGACGGACTCGTTGAATGGATGCTGACATGAGCTACCTTTGAAGTATTTAAATTGTGCCGAATAAACAATGCGGTGTGCCGAATAAACAATGCGGGCCGTGAAGACCGGCGGACCATTTCGCCTGTCCGGAGGATTGCCCCGTCGTTGGTGGTGGTGCGTCGAGTTGACCCGACCGGCGGCTGGATTGTTGAGCGTTCGTGTTGTGCGGGAAGACATCCGTTCCTCGAACGAAGACCCACACGACTCGTGGTACTTGAGAACCTGTTTCGTCGCTGTGAGAGCGAACGCTTCGGAGAGTGGCTTCAGTCGCATCCCCGCACGGGCGGTTCACTCTGTCCGAGACAACCAAATCAGGCGACGCATGCCCATTTCGGAGGCGGAATATCGGGTCGAGACCGTTGGCCGTAAGAGGATTCCTCATCGGTGAAAAACGGATCCGACGGTAGGCAAAGTGTATTGAATGACGTCATTTGAACGCAAATCCGATGCTCCACAGAACTGAGGAGCATCGGCAAATCAGTCGGCCCGCATCCACAGACCGGATTCCAAGTGAGGACATTTTCGGGACGGGCGGCGTCGGTCTTGCCGTACCCGGTCTTCGAACGAGATTTAGTCTTTGAACAACATTGACGAGGCACGCTCGAGGAATCAGGAACGGGGACCGAAGCTGTGGATCGAACTGCGATACGCGTGCTCCCTTGATGGCCAGTGGAACAACAACTCTTGGCGGCAACTCCCCCGAATCTCTTCTTGCAGCAACAGCGACCGGATTGTTGGGCATTCGTTGAACAACGGCACCCAGCGGTTGACGCGAACTCCGATCGAGTCCACGTCGTCCACGCGCCGGTGGGAATACCGAGTGTCGATCCAAAGCAGGCGAGCAGAACGAGCCGTTCTCCCAGCCCCGAAAAACAACCCGTGTCACGCGGTTGTCGACGCACCCGAATCGATCTTTGAGGAATGTACCGTAACGGCCACATCGGCATGCCTCAGGAAAAACACTGGGCGGAAGTGATGAGGTTGTGATACATCGCCGCAAAATCTAGGACAAGGATCGGCCGTCGATTTCCCGGTTTTCGGAAACGGTCTCGTGAGGTATCACCACCTTCTGAAAAAAGAATGAAGGGCGGGCAAGACTTTCACGGTACCTGAAGGGACGGGAGGCTCGCGTCACACTCCGCAACACCAAGACGATCGCCCACGCTTTTTCACCCGCCGGTGAAAGGCCTTGCGTCAGTTGTTGTCCGGACTCGGCGTTGCATCAGGCGCAGTCTGCGTTGCGGAATGATCGCGTGGCCGCAGTTTCACACGCAGGCTATACGATTTGAGCTCGATCGACGGTTCGTTCGGATTGAGTTCGAGGCTGTGGAATCCTGACTGGGCATTGGGATTTGTCGAATCGTGCAAAACGGTGCCCGATTCCTTGTGAATGGCCTGCACCGACATCATCGCGTGATGGATCTTTCCTTTTCTTCGTTTCTGCTCAGAACTGCGTGAGACAAACAGCAGCACCGGCAACGAGCGGAACCGTTCCACAATCAGGTTTTGATGTTGCAATTCACGGCTCCAAATCAGTCCGCCGTCAGATCGGTTCCAAGCAGAAACGCTGCCATGTGCCGGAATCGACTGCAACGTTTCACCGAAATGGTGGATGTGCCGCTCTGTGTCCAATTTGTTCGCGACAAAATAAATTTTGTCGCCATCGGTCAATGCATACTTGTGATCCCGATGACCGGACAGTGCGTTCGTGGGGAGCGTTGCCAGCATCGAACGATGACCGGTAACGATCTCGATCCGCTCCGCCTTGCCCTCCCGTGAGACAATGAGCAGTTCTTCTCCGTCCAGCAACGAAACGAACGTTCCCAGCGGGAACTCGAATTTCCACCGTTCCGCCTGAGTCAGTGGGTTGACGAGTCGCAGCACGGTCTTCGACGGGCGTTGGGACGATCCCCCCTGTTCCAAGACCACGAACGCATCGCCGGAAGTTGTCAACGTATTGGTCAGCAGCGTACGAAGCCCCTCAATGACCAGCGGCTGACCATCAAGGGCTCGAAACGCCCAAGCCGTGTCGGTGTCTGGCGTCAGAATGAAAATCGCATCGCGATGTCCGACGACCTGTGAGTATTGAGGCAATCCCTCTCGTCGCCACATTTCCTCGCCATTGGATGGGTCGAGGACCGAGATCGAACGACGTCCATAAACACACAGATACCCAGGCTGCACGATCGCTAAGCGACCGGTGAAATGAGCGGACTGCAGCAGCGGTAATTGATGACCGGTGTCGCGACTGGCTTCCGCCATTGGTTGGGGTTGCGGACGGGTGACATGTCGCCAAGACGGACCACCGTCGCCTGTTTCATCCAGCGTCTTGGACCACAAGTGCCGTCCTTCAATGGGTGAATAGACATGCAACACGTCGCGGTTCACAATCACGATCTGATGGCCCAGAAAGTCAACTGAACAGAGTGTCTCATTCAGATTGTGTCGGCTTCCGCGCAGGGGTGCGAAGGAGACATAGGACCCATCGGCCAAAGACTCCAAAACCAAACGCTGCTCCTGCTCCTGCGAATGAATTTCGACAGACAATGAGTCATAGTACGGTAATCGAAGGGAGGGGGAAACGTCTTGAGCGGGTGACGCAAAATGCTGTGAGGCCGCGCCCTGTTGGACTATTTCCAAGGGTTGATTTCCCCAAGCCGACAAGCGACGTGAGTCCTGCAAGCCCGTTTTCCCTGCGGTGCGTCGCTGCTGCACGAACTCGGCGACCGTTCGGCCATCACCCAATGAGACATCGGAGAAATCGGTGGAGAGTTTCTGAATGTAGTAGGCGGCATCTGACGGCAGTTGAAATTGTTCCATCAATCTCGCCAGTCGTTCGACGGCCCGCGCTGCGACCGTACGATCGGAACATCCGGCCAGACTTAATAACTCGATTTGAGCTGCTCCAAAGTGGCCGCTGGCCGCGAGGTCATCCACAAGCACTTCTCGAAGCTTGGTGGCTGCCGGGTGAAATGCCAGCAACTTCGCCGTTATGGAAGTGGCGGATCCCCTCGGCGGCGTCACCGCTGTCGGTTCTTGGGGTATGCCTGTTTTCAGCGTTTCCGCGACGAGACTCTCAACCGTCGAGTCGATCTTCGCCCGCTGATCACCTGTCGCCGTTGACCAAATATTCCACAGCCGACCAGAGATCCACGGAGCGCGCTGGGTCGACACGAGCATATCGTCCGTACGAGTCATCTCGGATCCTGTTCCGGCAGCCGATCTCTCCGTGCCGATATCATTCATGACTAACAACGCATGGAATGCGTCTGACGATCGTCCTTCGATAACGAATTTCTCGGCGATCAGTTCGCGGTGAAGTTGTCTTTCTGTCGCGGTGACAGCGAGACGCTCGAGCTCCGCCATCTCGTCGCTCCGAGCTTGAGGGTCGAGACGAATGACGGTTGCCAGCGATTCCACAAGAGCCGCATGATGCCGAATCTTCTCGCTCTCAGTCAGCTTCGTGACGTCGATCGCACGCAACAAGGGGAGCGCCGATGAATGCGCTCCGTCGAGTTCCTGAAGTTCGGACTCATGCAACAACGCCCAAGCGTCGGTTGGATTGAGAGCCTGGCGACGTCGAATCTCTGAGAGAGTTGCTTCACGCTGATCAAATCCGACCAGCCCTTGTGGCCCGAGTGCAACCAGTTTTCCCTTGTGCATCGCCAGATTACCGAGAGCCTGGAATCGGTCGGAAGCCTGTTTTCGATGGAGCATCTTGCCCGCTTTGATATCGAGAACAACCATCTCTCCCGTACTGACGGGCTGGTAGAAGAGGTTCTCCACAACGAGTCCTCTTCCCGAAGGTCGGCCGACGTCTCTCAGGGATGCCGTCCAGATCTGCCTGCCGGTAGTGAGTGCGAACGCTCCGATCTCAGTTTGACCGACGAGGAGGACTTGTTCATCGAAAACTCCCGCTAGATACAGCCACGTTTCCTTCGGTTTTTCCCACAGTAATCGACCATCTAAGACGTTGAGTGCTAGGATTACAGGTTCCTCGGGGGGAGTGAACACCACCACGCCAGCGGTGATCATCGGTGCGGACGGCGGCCACTGGGAACTGAGGTTCCGCTGTGAGACGAGCTGTGTCCCGGGGTCGCGTTCCTGTTTTGTGCTGGCAGATTGATAGCGATGAGCCCACATCACCGATTGCCTCAATCGATCCACTGCGACCAGCCACCCGACGGTTGTCGGGCACACGACAATTCCGCCTTCAGATCCCACCTGAGCGAGATACCAGCGGCGACCAATGTCCTTTTCAATTTTGGTGTCAGAGTAGGCAATGAGTTGTGACCACAGAGGAACTCCAGTGGTCCGATCCAGTGTCCACAGACGAATTTCGTCCCCCTTCTCGGCCACGACGAGCAATTCGTCGTGATCGATGGTCGGGACACCATGAAAATAGGAGCCCGACATCGGCAGGCTATAGGCCTCCTGCGATTCGGCTCCACCGATGCTCCATAACGGTCGCCCCGAACGAAGGTCGTAAGAGGCAATCTGGTTTGTCCTCCACGGGACGCCATACGAATCCAGAACCGCATTCTCTCCGTCCCAGCCCCAGTGATGCCCCGGCTGTGTCCCCGAGAGAACTCCGTGATTCTCAATCATAAAAACCTGTCTTCCATCACTGCTGATGAGATTTGTTGTCCCGTCTCGAAAAAGCAGGCTTGTGAGAGGGTGATACTCAGCCGTCTGACCGAGAACATCATCCGTGATCGGCGGAACCCGCTTCTGCGGACCTCGCCAATCGTCGCCAGGCTCAATTTGCTGAGGTGCAAGTCCACCGATGATTTGTTCGGGCGAGATTCCTTCAATGCTCTCCCAATGTGTCTTGCCGGTTTCAATATCAACGGCACGAACTCCCCGAAGGTCACGGTAGAGGACATGGCCCTCGACGACCAAAGGCATCGACGTCAAAAGAGGCGTTTCGTCTTGGTCGAGTAAATCTTGGAGCAACCCCGTCACTTGCCGATTCACAGTTGGACTCGTCGTCATCGGAACGGACCAGATCGGTGACAGCAATGGATCGCCGCCGATGGACTTTCCGACTCGAGCGGCAGTGCCATGAAGTTGACGCCAGTCCGACAAGGACGGGACGCTGCGTTGACGACTGGGCGACAGACGGTTCAGCCACGTCGCCGGGTCAACGGGTCCGGTGCCGATCATCACCGGCTTCCAAGCACCGCCTTTTGGGGACGCAATCATTGCGAGACTCGCTTTTTCGTGACCAGCGTTCCGAAAAGCAAACGCCGCTTTGAGACGCCATGCACCGTTGTTGGTCACGTCCGCAGAGGCTTCCAAGAGCTCCGTAAACCACGCTGCCGCCAAACCGAATTCACTGCGATCAAGGTGCATACTGCCAAGATAATTCGCCGCTTCGTGACCTGCCGGTGTGTGGAAAAAACGAGTGGCAATGGTCACATAGTCAGCAACACGACCGGTTCCCTTTGCGCTCGCCAACATCCGCTGAGACAGTCCGGAATACTGCGCCCGATAATCGTTCAACAACTCGCTCGATGCCGATCCAAGGAGCTTTTTTGCAGAACGCCGAACAGACTGCCAGTGACCGTCCGGCAATCGGTGCAGTGAATCCTCGGGAAGGTCGAGCAATCGCTGCAACAGTTCCCCCGAAGCCTTCCAATCCTTGCGTTGGATGGCCGTTTCCGCCGTCCGCAGCATTTGCTCCACTTTCATGTCGCGCGGTGCACGACTGTCGATGACGTCGTGTTCACTCGAACGGCTGTGGTCTGTGTTGCCCGGGTTTTCGTTCGCTCGTAGGGCACCCCGCCTAGGTTGAAACCATCCCTGAATCCACTTTCGTAGCGGCTCAGGGTCGACGCGCGGTTCTTGTTGATTGTCGGGTTTGGCCGGTGCTGGCTCCGCTTGCGGTGTGTTCTTCGCGTCGTTAACAGCCGTGCTCTCCGAGGGATTGGCGTCGCCGACTTGAATTAGAATGGCGCTGCTGAACTCGGTGGAAAACATCAGCAAAAATGGACAGCCTGCGACGGCGGATCCACGTCCCAATACGTGCCACACGAGGTTCATCAACAGCGTGAATCGACAACAGGAGTTGAATGAAAAACCGAATCTCTCACGGCGATACCGACGATTTTCAGTCATCCGACTGTCCCTCAATGGGTCTTGCAGGCCTCGAAATCCGACTCGGCATGACAACAGGGAGTTATCGAAGTCCCCGCAGCGACGAACACCGATCATCCGTCACTCGCGGAATTATTGACAAATCCACGCCACAGGTCGAGTCCAGCCCCGACGCACGCAGCCACGTGCCTATTTGAAGAAAGCTCAGAAATTCGGTCAACTTTCTCGGAACGACGGATCACTTCGTCCGTACACAACACCCCCCCCCTGTGGTTCTCCGAATTTTCGGATGTTATCACGGGGATCTTCAGTCTATCGGCACGCCTCGGTGACACGAAATGCAATAAATCAGCGGATGGTTTCGTCGGGCTCGCTCCTCGCTCACCCAATCGACCGTAGCCTTCTTAATGAAATCGCCGATTTTATCAAGAATAACCCAAACTGCCCGCAGGCCGAGTTCCGTTAGGGACTCTTCACGTCAGCGGATGGCTATGTTTTTGACTTTCTGTTGTTGGACAGACCGATTCGTTGCAGGCTCCTGCGTGCATCGCTACACTGATGGGTCTTAATATTAATGCTTGGATTTGCGGTGGATGATATGAGCGGCTATGGTTCGACTCGTGTCCAACGAGCCGGGCCGTTTTTGAATATTTGCAACTCGAAAGGCGAAGAGCGTCATGTCGAAGGAAGCGAAGTTGGTTGTCGAGCCGCGTGCTGAATTGGGTTCTGCGGCATGTCGTCGACTCCGCAAACGCGGTCTGGTTCCCGGCAATGTTTACGGACATGATGCCGATGCACTTGCCGTCGTTGTGTCATCCGAGGTCTTAACTTCGGTGATTAAGTCTGGCTCGCGAGTCGTCGATCTCGAAGTCTCCGGAAAACACAATAAAGCGGTGATTCGCGACGTTCAATGGGACGTGTTTGGTCGGTTCATCGAACACTTTGATCTGCTGCGAGTCGATCCGAACGAACGCGTTAACATTAGCGTTCCTATTGAGCTCAAGGGGACTGCCCCCGGTTCGTTGGCTGGTGGAATTCTCGAGCAACCGATGCACGCGTTGCTGATTGATTGCCTGGCCTACCAAATCCCCGATGTGATTCAGGTTCGGGTCGGCGCGTTGAATGTCGGTCAAGTGATCCACGTTCGTGATCTGGAATTGCCAGAGGGATGCCACCCACACGCTCAGCCAGATGCGATTGTGGTGCATGTGGTCAGAGTCCGTGAAGACGAAGCCAAGGACAACGCCGGTTCTGCCGAGCCTGAAGTGGTTGGCAAAAAGGTGGCGGATGCGGATGCCTCAGCAAAGGACGACAAGAAGAAAAAATGATGGGGAAGAACACGGGTGGATTGATCTGATCTTCAGCGGAGGCCGCCGATGAAGATCGTCATCGGGTTGGGAAATCCCGGCGACAAGTATGTGGGGACGCGACATAACGTCGGTTTTGATGTGCTTGCGGAGCTTGGGAAGCGTTGGGGTTTCAGTAGGCCGAAGTCTCGATTTGAGGCGGAGTTTACCGAGATTGCCTGTGGGGTTGAAAAGCTCCTGCTCGTCGCTCCCCAGACATTTATGAACCTGAGTGGGCGAAGCGTGCACCAATTTGCCCGTTTTTTTCAGATTCCCTTGGTGGATCTTTTGGTTGTTTGTGATGATTTGAACCTGAGATTGGGACAATTGCGAATGCGACCATCGGGTTCCGCTGGCGGTCAAAAGGGGCTTTCCAGCATTTTGACATGTCTGGGAAGTGAAGAGATCCCAAGGCTGAGACTCGGAGTCGGTCGCCCCCCACCGGATTGGGATCCGGCTGACTATGTGCTATCGCGGTTCCGAAAAGAGGAATTGGGTCAAATCGATGAAGCAATCAGTCGAGCGGCTTCGTCCATCGAAGTGTGGGCCAAGGACGGAATGACGATAGCGATGAATCTGTTCAACGGAGAATCCGGCGTCGGGACAGAATGAAAACTCGATGCCTGATCTGGCGGATTCGCGAACAGCGGGTTTTGCTTGGCGTGTGGATCACTCGAAGAGTGAATTTTGGTGTAGAAAAGCTATTGAGACCTCGACCGAGTTGCAAATCGCTGCGAATGCGGTACAAAGTTTGACTTGCTTTAGTTGACAATTTCGTGACGGATGGCTGCGTGTTGGTTTGACTCGTCAAGGATGTCCTTATTTTGACGTGATGATTCAATCGGTTTTCAGTAGACAAAAACAAACCGGTTTCACGGTTGTTGTATTCAGTCGGCAGTAATTCTCGAAGGGGTTTATTTTGGCAGAGTATCAGTATGAGGGGATGTTTCTGCTCGACAGCAACCGATTTGCAGCGGATGCCGAAGGGACGCAGCAAGTTGTTCACGGCATTCTTGATCGCGTCGGTGCCAAAGTTGTGGCCTCCCGGCCTTGGCAGGACGGACGACTTTGCTACCCCATCGAGAAGCAACGCAAAGGGTTGTACTACCTGACCTGCTTCACCATGGAGGGAGATCAGATGCCAGAACTGAATCGCCTCTGTAAGCTGAACGAGACCGTTCTGCGGCAGTTGGTGATTCGACATTCGAAGGTGATTTTTGATGCCATGGTGGATGCTTTGACCTCGCATGACGGAGCGTTGCACAGCCCCGAACAACGTGCCGATCCTCGTGACCCCCGCTCCGGTGGATATGGCGAACGCGAACGAACACCGGATTCTATCGACGAAGGTCGCTGAGTGACCGTTTTCAGTAATCGAACGACGCGATTCTGCGGAATTGTCGTGTCACGTGTTTTTGGAACTGGCCGCGAACGGAACTAAGTCATGGCGAGCTTCAACAAGGTCATTTTGATTGGCAATCTCACTCGTGATCCTCAAGTGAAGTATACGACTGGTGGAACGGCTGTGACCGAACTCGGTCTAGCGGTCAGCCGCCAGTGGTTTGACAAACAGTCGAATTCCAAAAAAGAAGAAACGACGTTTGTCGATATCACCCTCTGGGGCCGCACTGCGGAAATCGCGGGTGAATACCTGGCCAAGGGCCGGCCAGTCTTGATCGAAGGCCGGCTTCAACTCGATACGTGGGATGACCGCGAAACGGGGCAGAAGCGGAGTAAGCTCAAGGTCGTCGGTGATAACATGACCATGCTGGGCAGCCGAGCGGATGGTGCCGGCGGGGGTACAGGTCGTGCCTCTCCTGCGTCACGAGAAAATAGTGGGGCTGATCAGGCTGGATTTTCGCAGGAACCGACGGACTATCCCAGCTTTGAAGAAACTTCCAGTGGCCCGTCGAGCGTTAGTCCACCGAACGATGAAGTACCCTTTTGACCGAGATGAGATTGGCTGACGGATCGATTCCTGTTTGAGGACCGCCTGTCAGTCGGATGATGATCGCCAACGGCGGTCAAGCTTGTTTGAAATACAGTAACCAGTGGCGACTCGATCAGGGTCGTCGACTTTTCATGGGATTGAGCACGATGCCACGCAGTACACATACCGCTTCCGGTCGTCCACGAGTCACCCGTCAAATTGAACTTCTCTTGGCGGACGATGTTGAGTCGCTCGGCAAGCGGGGGGATGTCGTTCGTGTACGCCCCGGCTATGCACGGAACTATCTTCTCCCGAATGGTCTGGCGACAGTCGCCACGGAAGAAAACAAACGGCGCGTCAAACGACACCAGGAAAACCTCGAAGCCTTGGAAGTGGATCGTCTGAAGCAACTCAAGGCACGAGCCGAAGCGATTGGCAAGTACAGTGTCACGCTGGAAGCGAACGCCAACGAAGAAGGCCACTTGTACGGATCAATCATGGGTCACGAGATTAGCAAGGCTTTGAAGGCTGCAGGATATGCGGTTGAACCGGACAATGTTCGTCTCGATGGCCCGCTGAAGGAATTGGGAATGTACACCGTCAAGATCCATCTGCATTCTGAGGCACAGTCCGAGGTCAAAGTCTGGGTTGTCCCTGCCGCGAAGAAGTAATCGACAGGATTCCAATTGTGTTTCGATGACGACGCGCCCTGCCCTGTGGCGCGTCGTTTCGTTTCCGCTGAAAATAACCGATGGTGAATCCTTCGGTGAGCGTTGCCTGTCAAATGAGGACTGGTTGTCATGTCCGAGTCACGGTCGCGAGCGGATTTTTCCGGGACGCATCTTCCGCCACAAAATCTCGTTGCTGAACGCAGCGTGTTGGGGAGTGTTCTGCTGGAAAATCATGCGATCGATGAGATCGCGGACATTCTTCGGCCCGAGCACTTTTACAGCGATATTCATCAATCGATCTATGCCGGAATTCTGCGACTGCATGAGAGCAACCGCCGTTCGGACGTCGTCACGCTGGCGGAAGAGCTCGATGCGCGTCTGCAGTTGGAAGACATTGGAGGTGCTCCCTACCTGCTCGAAATTTTGGAAACGGTACCGCATGCGGCACACGCGAAATACTACGCAGAGATTGTCCGTGACAAGTGGATTCAACGCAGTTTGACCAACGTCTGTACGGAAATTCTTCGAGAGTGCTACGATGGTTCGGACGACACCGCCGAGGTGTTGCAGCGAGCGGAGCAGGGAATCTTTCAGATCTTGGAAAACCAGGAAATTGGCGTCAAGCTGAGCATGGACGAGATCATGCTGGCGACGCTCGATCGGATCAACACGCGACTGGGCAAGGACGGCTCGATCAGTGGACTTTCGACAGGATTCGTCGAACTCGACCGTCAGACGAACGGCTTTCAGCCTTCGGAATTCATCATCATCGCCGCCCGACCTTCGATGGGAAAGACCGCGTTCGTTTGCAATATTGCGGAATGGGTTGCGGGAGCGGGTGAGACCGCCACATTGATCTTTAGCTTGGAACAATCGAAGCTCGAACTCGCCGAACGGTTTCTGTGTATTCGTGCGAAGCTTGACGGACATCGCCTTCGCAAGGGGCAACTTGAACCCGCCGAACGACATGCCCTGCTCGAAGCCTCTTCGGAGTTGAGCAGGCTGCCCTTGTTCATCGACGATCAACCCGGACGAACGGTCGGTCAGATCAGTGCGATTTGTCGGCGATTGAAGCGGCGTAACAATATTGGACTTGTGATCATTGACTACCTGCAATTGATCGAGTCCGATGACAAGCGGGCCAACCGTGAACAGCAGATCGCACAGATCACCCGGCGTCTTAAGGGGATTGCCAAGGAATGCGAATTGCCTGTGATTGCGTTGTCACAGCTCAATCGCGGAGTGGAACTGCGTGAAGACAAGCGACCACGCCTTGCTGACCTGCGTGAAAGTGGTGCGATCGAGCAGGATGCCGACATCGTCATGTTTCTCCACCGTCCGGAAGCGTACAACCCCGATGATCGGCCCGGTTTGGCTGAGATCGTCGTCGCCAAGCACCGCTCAGGCCCCACAGGCATTGTCAACCTTCAATGGCGGCGTGAATCCATGCGATTCGAAGACTACGATGGAGGTGTTGATCATTCCATCGTCTCCGGTTTCTGACGTCGAAAATTCGGTCATTCGGCTCAAAAAAGACTGCTGCGAAGTCGGTCGCTGCCTGAGTGCGCGATCCAGCCCTAGCAAACAGGCCTGTCCCTGTGAGGGTATCGATTCCGCCTAGTTCCCTCATTCGCAGAGGTTCCCTCATTCGAACAGCGTGGCTTCGGCTGCCAGTCCCGGCCCGAAACCAATCGCGATATACGGCCCCACCGCCTTCAAGGCCTGTAATCGGTTGAGAATGAATAACAATGTCGGTGACGACATGTTGCCATGTTCGCGCAGGACATCACGCGAGACATCGAGATGACTCGGATCGAGTCGCATGGCCTCCGCAAAAGCCTGCAGGATCCGCGGTCCACCGGGGTGAACAGCCCACGCTCCGATGCTCTCCGGTCGAAGACCGAGATTTCCCAGCCATTCCGACAGCCACGGGTAGAGGTGCCGAGCCAGTAGTCCAGGAACACTTGACGACAAGGTCATGCGAAAGCCGTGATCGCCGACACGCCATGTCATGGCATCGCGGGAGTCCGGTAAGATCGTTGATCCGCTGGCCAAGATGCGAAACCGCTGCAACGAACCGGAACGATCGGCATCGGTGGATTGGATCACACACGCCGCAGCGCCATCGGCGAAGAGCGAGTTGGCGACGATCTGTTCCGGATCCCAACCGTATTGATAGTGCAGGCTGCACAGTTCGACACAACAGACCAAGACAACGGCTGTGGGATCTGCAACAACGAATGAGTGGGCCACCCGCAACGCATTGAGCGCGGCGTGACAACCCATGAACCCGACCTGTGTCCGCGCCACCGTCGGCCGCAACGGCAACTGGTCGACCAAGTCGTAATCGAAGCCCGGAGCCGAGAAACCGCTGCAACTGACCGTGATCAGATGAGTGATACACCGAGACTCGATGCCGCTCTGTTCCAACGCATTTCTCGCTGCCTCGACCGCCAAAGGCCCCGCCGCTCTCTCAAAAAATCTCAATCGCTCAGCTGTGGTCGGACCGACAGGGGATTCGGATGTGCGGGGTGGATAAAAATCTTGGCGTTCCGTTAATGTCCCGGCAGATTGTTTCAAGATCACCAACCGCCGAGTCTCGACGCCGGACATGCGATACAGAGCAGCGACAGACCGTTCCTGTCCCGCCGCTTCACAACAGAAGGAAACCGATGCTTCCCCCGCCAAATCCTGAGGAATTTGATGACTTGGAAGAGCTGTTCCCAACCCGGCAATGGACACACTCATTCGCAAACCACCCTTTCCTGAAGGCTTCAAAAATTGTCCACCCCATTGCAGCACTGAGCAGAATTTGGAAAATTCCACCCGTTCTCGAGACCAGCGAAGCCACGCTGTTTGCCATCTTCGATGACAATGCTTCTTGATGGGCGGGGTTTTGTGCATCGAAAAAACGGTCGATAACCACGTGACGCAGGTATGCTACTGAGTGCGTGTTGACTTTGTCGGATTCCGTACGAAAAATCGTGACGCCGCTGTTTGGTGAATCTTTACGGGGAGTTTTTCGATTGGCGCATTTCCCGTGGCTGACCGAACGAATTTGTGAGCTCGAAGTCATGGATGATCCGGAACTGGATCGTCAACGTCACTTCACGGCCTTGCGGGGCTTGACCCGGCTGAATGGTCTGAGTGCGAGTACGAACATCGTTTGGTCGCCGATCGCGAGATTGGCTCAGCAACAGAATATCAACCGACTGCGCGTGCTCGATGTCGCGACGGGTGCTGGCGATCTGCCGCTCAGGCTCTGGCGAAAGGCTCGTCGAGCCAATCTGCAACTCGAAATTCATGGGATTGACATCAGTCCTCAAGCACTCGATTTCGCCAGACAGAATGCCGAGGCTCAGGGAGCCAATATCAAATTCGGTCAACTCGACGTGTTGAATGGCGAGTTACCTCGCGGATTTGACGTGGTCATCTCGTCATTGTTCTTTCACCATCTGTCCAACCCTCAGGCCGCGGAATTGCTGCGTGGGATGGCGGCTGCGGCAAATCGGCTGGTCCTCGTCAGCGATCTCAGGCGGAGTTTGTCTGGATGGCTGTTGGCGCATGCGGCGTCGCGACTCTTCACAAGGTCTGATGTCGTTCATACCGATGCACCGCTCAGTGTCCAAGCGGCGTTGACACTGTGTGAGATGCGCGCTTTGGCGGCCAAGGTCGGTCTCGAAGGTGCCAATGTGAATCGGCGTTGGCCCTGCCGTTTTTTGTTGGAATGGAGCCGCCCCCGTCATTGAACGGACCCGGTTGTCGTGAGGTTTCAGAGTCTTGGTTATCGAACGGCTGGTGTTCGTCGCAAATGACGCTGCCCCCATCGGAGATCAGCCGGATTTTGATTAGGATACGGTGAGGCATAACAATCGTCGGAGACTTACGAGCGGGGCGCGGTTTCATCGATCACCAGACGGGCCTTGCCGCTGAGGCGGGCACCCCATGTCAGCAGACGAGGGCAGCGGCGCAGGAGCGGAACCGTCGCGGCCACCCATTGAGGATGCATCGCCCAGTGCGCGACTGCGGCAGCCGCTCGGATCCGAGGAGCAAAGCAACGACGCCATTCGGCTTGATACTGCCGGCCGACATTTTCAGCAACGTGACGCTCGTGCAGTTTCATTCGTGCGGTAATCAGCCTGCGAGTCAGCAGGCACGCCGATTGAACCGCCATGCTGATCCCTTCGGCCACCACCGGATGCGCCTCGCCCGCGGCATTCCCCACAACAAAAATGCCGTCACGGTAACACGGGCGGAGGCCGGGATGAATCGGCCCGGACGATAGCCACGGTTCGTCTCGAATCGCCTTGTCCAGCACTGGACGCACGGCCGGACACGAAATGAGGATATGCCGTAGTACGGCTTCACCAGCAGTTTCCCCGTCCGCACGCTGTAACCGTTCCAGACGTCCGCGTCGCAGGCAACAGGAGAGACTCGTCTGACCATGATCGCACTGGACCATGCCGCCGTATCCGTCGGTGAAACTCAATAGAGGCATCAGCCCGGGGGGCAACGACGCGTCACGAAAGTGAGCCTTAAAGGCCAGTAGGTCATGCGGATGCGCGGCGACAGGCTGCGGTTGCGTCACCAGCGGACCCAGCTCCCAAGAACCATGAGCGGCGATCACCAGTCCGGCACGCAACTCCACAGATTGCCGCGTGGCTTGCGACTCGATGCGACAGGCATACTCATAGCCCTCACGCCGCAATTCCGCACAACGCCACGGTTGACGCACATCCACACCCGCGCTCGCCGCACGAGCGAGTAGCAAAGAGTCGAGATGCTCGCGAGACAGCGCGCGTCCCCACGGGCCATCCCGCGGCCTCGGCAAATCGGCTTGGACGCTGGTCCGGCCAACAAAAATTGCGGTCCGCGTGACAGAAGGTCCCGCCATCTCGCCGAAGGCCTCCGCCAGACCGAGCAGTTTTAGCAACGGCCAATTTGTCGCTGACAAATACTCGCCACAAACCTTCCGCCGTGGAAAGACCTTCCGCTCCACGAGGACCACCGACCAACCCGCCTGAGCCAATAACAACGCGGCCGTCGCGCCCCCCGGCCCGCCGCCAATCACTAACGCGTCAAACCGATCCGCCGGAGTGCCCCTCATCATCGTCCCTCCTGTATTTCAACCGCCGTCGTGTCTCAACCTCACTCCGACACCGTCCGTTCTCGTCTATTGCAGGACTCTTGACCAGTGTGGATTTAAAGTGAATTTCTCCCGTGAGCGAGGGCGTATTCAGAAAGGGTTTCACCACGCTCCGACTCAATCGCCGGACTACCGTTCTTGATTTTCAAACGCAGTCCTCAAAAAAATGGCACTCACTCACGGCCAATACCAACGGTGAGAGTTGTTGTTCTGACCTAAAACAGCGTGACGCCGAGTGCCAAAAGGCATTTCGAAACGGTTGCCTAGACCCTCAGTGAAAGGAAACCCGGCGGTGAACCACTAGTCTCATCACCGTTTGGCAATCGAAATAGGCTCGATCCAGTCTTGATCCATGAACGTCCGGAGTTACGGAATTCGCACCGCAGCGAAAGCCGATATTCGTCTCAATAGATGCCAAGTCATCGAAATAAGTGCCCTGGACTCGGCCGCACTCGGTGGGTGATCGGGGAACTTGAGCAAAAACGTTGATCTGCATCGCGAGGGTTAGCAACGGACGTGTGAGTCACATCCTGAACGTGGGTTCTATTCTTCAATGCACGGCAGTCATCTCTGGCCGCATCGGCCCAGACTCCTCGCACGGCGATCGATCCACAACCCGTATCATACTCGTAACACCGATAAATCCCAATAAAATACATGCAACCCAGATTAACTTAGGTGAGGTTGCTGCTTTTCGTGTTTTAAGTGTTTATTAAAGTCAAAAAAAATGGCCGATTGATACTCTGGGGTGTCTGTCGGCGATGTTCGG